>NZ_AP036018.1:2042500-2806117 GCF_055393785.1 Eionea flava | reverse complement strand
AACAGGGTTTTACACACCGTCCAAAAAACATTGCGTGCATTCTACTCCTGTAGAAAAAAAACCGCCACACTTATCCACACAAAAAAAACAAAAATAAATGAAAACACAATAGAATAATAAAAAGTTATCAAATTCAATAACTTAACATAAAAATAACAAATAGTTAAAAGTGAATAACTTAAACAAACCCTCTTAAAAACTGTTGATAATTCTGTTAATAAGCGATTGATAGCATGTTATTTAGCTGTTTGTTTTTACATGCAACACGCTTGAAACCGCATGATTAAAGGGGTCTGGCTAATGTGTTAAATAACGTATAAACCATCGCTTATTAATTAAAGCATTTAGCATTTACCGATTGCTTTTGTTATTTTAATTCTTTAGAATTCGCCCTCGATTTTTTGGTGGGTCTATGCATCGTACTGTATTGGTACTGAGGCAGTAAAAATAACTCGTTATTACCGCCATCTAAAATCCAATGAATAGTCCACTACTGTATTAAGGCAACTAGCATGAAAAGAACATTCCAACCCAGCGTACTTAAGCGTAAACGTTCTCACGGTTTTCGTGCCAGAATGGCAACAAAAAGCGGTCGTCAAATTATTGCTCGCCGTCGTGCTAAAGGTCGCAAGGTTCTTTCCGCTTAACTAGCCCTTTTAAGTACTGCTTAATTGTCTTTTAAAAGCATTAAGCCAGTTAATAAAAAGTCTACAGTAAAAAATAGAAGCACTATTACGTAAGAGCTTCTATTTTTTGCTATGTGTCTTTCTCATATTTATACATAAACTGCTATAAATACACTGACTGAGACCCATGTCTAGCCATACACAACTCTGCCTCTATTGCCTAACTTAACTGATTTCATACCTGTGGAGAAATCATTGTGGCTGTTTTTCGTCGATCTCAACGACTCCTAAATGCAGCAGACTTTTCAAATGTCTTCTCAAATCCACCTTTTCGTGCATCACATTCACATTGCTTAATTTTAGCGAAACCTAACCAACTCAATTGCGATCGTTTAGGCTTAGTCATCGCCAAGAAAAACGTTCGTCTAGCCGTTGACAGAAACCGTATAAAACGGGTGATTAGAGAAAGTTTTCGCCACCTACCGCGCCAAAATCAGGGAATAGATGCTATAGTGCTCGCCCGAAGGGGATTGGGTGAAATAGACAACTCTTCAATAAGAGTACTCATCGATAAACAATGGCTGAAGATCCAGAAAAAAGCACGATCATATCAACCGTAAATCGCTACGCATCATGGCCTGTCTTAGGGTTAATTACCCTATATCGCTATGCGATTAGCCCATTAATTGGGCAGCGATGTCGATTTTATCCTACATGCTCCGAATATGCCGAAACGGCTTATCGACGCTTTGGCTTTATTAAGGGAAGTGTACTGAGCACTAAACGACTCTGTAAATGTCATCCTTGGCACGCAGGCGGTGTCGATTTAGTGCCTGAAAGCGCTTCCCAAAAGAATCAATCACACGACCAATAAAGAAGACGTACAACATGAAGATGGACTGGCAACGCAACGCTTACCTATTAGCGATTTTTGTTTTGGGTTTTTTACTGATTTTTGAATGGAGTAAATTTAGTGAACAACAGCAACTCGCTGCTGATCAACAAATAAGTACAGAAATCACAACGGCTGATACCAGCGAGACTCCGGTCATCCCCTCGCAATCCACTAGTGTTGATGCAGTAAGCAGTGATGCTGAAATTCCATTACCGCCACAACAAAATACCGTCAACTCTCTAGCCTCAAATACAACTAACACAAGTGCTAATTCCAGCAGTGACGATCTCATCCAAATTACTACCGATGTATTCTCCATCAAAATCGACAAACTCGGTGGCGATATTGTACAAACCGCATTACTTAAGCATAAAGTCCGCTTAGGTGGCGAAGAATCTTATATTTTGCTTAATCGCACAGCAGATACAACTTATATCGCACAAAGCGGCATTGTCGGCCCTAATGCCACAGATACCGCCGATGGGCGTCCAACGTTTATTTCTGATAGTAATGAATATGTACTTGCTGATGGCGAAGATACGCTACAGGTTGATCTTCGTTACAACCAAAACGGCGTAGTCATCACTAAACGTTTTACGTTTACCCGCGGCGATTACTTTATTGATGTCACTTACGACATTGATAATAAGACAGCGAATGCTTGGCAGGGTAATTTATATGGCCAAATCAAGCGTGATAGCCACAAACCTATCGCTACGGCTGATTCGGGTATTGGTGTTAACCCTTATTTAGGTGCGGCAACAAGTACGCCGGAAGATAACTACAAAAAGATTAGTTTTGATGATTTAGCCGACAGAAAAGAATCTTTCCGAACTCAAGGCGGTTGGGTAGCCATGATCCAACATTACTTTGTCAGTGCTTGGGTACCTAATAGCGAATCCAATAACAGTTATTCACTTCGCAAACTAGGCAGTAAAGATATTTACCTACTCGGCTTTTCAACACCAACAACTACCGTAGAAGCTGGGCAAACCGGTACACTATCTGCCGGTTTTTATGTAGGTCCAAAAGATATTGATCGCCTAGAAGCTATTGCACCTTACTTAGACTTAACCATTGATTTTGGATTTTTATGGTGGATAGCTAAACCCATATTCCATGTACTGATTATGATTCATGACGTCGTCGGTAACTGGGGCTGGTCTATTATCGTGCTGACATTGTTTATCAAGATCATCTTCTTCTACCCATCGGCGGTAAGCTATCGCTCAATGGCGAGAATGCGTAAATTATCTCCGAAGATGCAGCAACTTAAAGAGCGTTTCGGTGACGATCGACAAAAAATGTCGCAAGAAATGATGAAGATGTATAAAACCGAAAAGGTGAATCCGATGGGTGGATGTTTACCTATCTTGATTCAAATGCCGGTGTTTATCTCTTTATATTGGGTACTTATGGAAAGTGTGGAACTACGCCATGCACCTTTTGCCCTATGGATTACCGACCTCTCCGTTAAAGACCCCTATTTTGTGTTCCCATTGATTATGGGTGTCACGATGTATATTCAACAAAAACTTAATCCGACGCCTCCAGACCCTATGCAAGCGAAAATCATGCAGTGGATGCCTGTCGCATTTACCTTTATGTTTTTGTGGTTCCCTGCCGGTTTAGTTATTTACTGGGTAACCAACAATACCTTATCCATTATCCAGCAATACATCATCACTCGTAGGATTGAAGCTGAGGGCTAACGAGCTTGTCAGACACACTTACTGATCACGACGCCGGTAACTTTACACATAATTTTACCGGTGATACCGATACCATTGCCGCTATTGCCACAGCCCCCGGCCGTGGTGGTGTCGGCATTATCCGTATATCAGGTAAACACGCGTTAATGGTGGGTGAAAAAATCTGCCAGCAAAAACTAACGCCTCGCTACGCTCATTACGGCAACTTTGTAGACCCTGAAAGCCATCAAATACTTGATCAGGGCATCTGTCTTTACTTTCCAAACCCTCATTCCTTTACTGGCGAAGACGTAGTTGAGCTGCAAGGCCACGGCGGCCCTGTCGTACTTGATCAACTATTACATATTATTACACGCAATAATGTTCGCTTAGCCAATCCTGGTGAGTTTTCTGAACGCGCTTTCTTAAACGATAAGATGGACTTAACACAGGCCGAAGCCATTGCTGATCTTATCGATGCTAGCTCAGAGCAAGCTATGCGTAATGCGCTTAACAGCTTACAAGGGGCATTTTCTAACAAAGTTCACACCTTGGTTGAACAACTTACGCATTTGCGAATGTATGTTGAAGCGGCCATTGATTTCCCCGAAGAAGAAATAGATTTTCTTCAAGATACGCATATACACCAACAACTTTCATTAATTACAGAGCAACTTCAAGCTGTTTTTACCCAAGCTAAACAAGGGGTATTAGTCAGAGAAGGAATGAAGGTGGTGATTGCTGGTAAACCTAATGCGGGTAAATCAAGCTTGCTTAATGCTTTAGCAGGCAAAGATGCGGCTATTGTGACAGATATAGCGGGAACCACACGGGATGTCTTACGCGAACATATCCATTTAGATGGTATGCCTCTCCATATTATCGATACAGCAGGGCTACGCCAAAGCGATGATGTGGTCGAACAAATGGGTATTAAACGTGCCTGGGTGGAAATTGAGCAGGCTGACCGCCTACTCCTCCTGATTGATGCTTCTGATCACCAGAATACATCCGATATCAGTGCTGCAATTAAACAATTTATTAGGGAAAATAAAGACAAAAACCTCGATCATTCAAAAATATCCGTAATTTGTAACAAAATCGATCAAGTCAATACAAGTGCTCGTATGACCGAATTGCATGCTATACCCGTGATGTATTTATCGGCTAAAACAGGGACAGGCATAGAATTACTCACCCAACACCTTCAATTAGTAATGGGTTATAGCAATACCGCTGAAGGGGGGTTTACCGCGAGACGTCGCCATTTAGACGCCTTGTTACAGGCAGAAACCGCACTTACCCATGCAAGTGCTCAATTACAACAAGGCGCTGGCGAGCTATTGGCTGAAGATTTACGCCTATGCCAACAACACCTCGGAGAAATTACGGGGGATGTCAGTGCTGATGAACTGCTTGGTAAGATATTTTCTAGTTTTTGTATTGGCAAATAAACCACATCCCAGACTATCGATTACTCGTTTTATTCCCTTCCGCTTACACCATTATTTACCTTAGTACTCATTTTTCCACAGATTAAAACAAACTTATCCACAAAAACACATCCTATTTTTGCACTTACGAAAACTTATTAACAATTACTCACAGGTTATTTCAGTAAAACATTGATATACAAACACTTTATGTTTTTCAGAAAATAGAGGGTGACTGCCCTGTTTATAAAAACAAGCAAAAGGCGGGGATAATACTGGAGTAATGATGAATAACTCACTAACGGAAATAAACCATCGTGCAAGCGTTAAAGTTATCCCATCTTATCCGCTGCTTATGATCAACTATAAAGCAACAAACTGACGCTATTAAGACCTACTTGTTATGCCTATAAGTCTTTGTTTTATTTGAATAATAAGTAGTTTTCAACAGTATTTTGGCTAACTAATAATAGTATTTATAGTAAGTAATACTAATAAAATAATATTTATTTTTTCAATCGTTAATAACACTATAAGTTATAGACCATAAATAACGGATTAACAAAAATAGTTAAGAATATAGAATGCTTTATATTATTGTTTGATTAATTATTGAACATCTTTTGCTCAATGAGAGATAAATCCCTATACTAGCCGCCCTTTATTTGTCGCCTATAGCGATTCAACATACGTACTATTTATATTATGAATTATCCTCACCATTATGATGTCATTGTGATTGGTGGCGGCCATGCAGGCACAGAAGCCTGTTTAGCTGCTGCTCGTATGGGATGCTCAACACTGCTACTCACACACAATATAGAGACTCTCGGGCAGATGTCGTGTAATCCAGCCATTGGTGGTATTGGAAAAAGCCACTTGGTGAAAGAGATTGATGCCATGGGCGGCGCGATGGCGCAAGCAACCGATAAGGGAGGTATACAATTTAGAGTACTTAATTCGCGTAAAGGGCCAGCAGTAAGAGCGACACGAGCGCAAGCAGACCGTGTTTTATACAAAGCGGCGGTACGAGAAATTCTAGAAAACCAAGAAAATTTACAAATTTTCCAACAGTCGGTTGACGACCTTATTGTTCAAGGCGATACCGTCACCGGTGTAGTCACCCAAATGGGTTTAAAATTCTATGCGCCTTCTGTTGTGCTTACTGCTGGTACATTTTTGGGTGGAAAAATACATATTGGTTTAGAAAACCATTCTGGTGGACGTGCGGGTGATCCGCCATCCATAGCCTTAGCTGATCGTTTACGAGAGTTTCCTCTGCGTGTCGATCGTTTAAAAACCGGAACACCTCCTCGTATCGATGCCAAATCTGTTGATTTTAGTCAGTTACAAGAGCAATGGGGGGATAAGCCTTTACCGGTGATGTCCTATATGGGCAAAGTATCTGATCATCCAGAGCAGGTGTGTTGCTGGATTAGCTATACGAATAATCAAACCCATGACATTATTCGTTCTGGTATGGATCGATCCCCCATGTATACCGGCGTTATCGAAGGTGTTGGTCCCCGTTATTGCCCCTCTATCGAAGATAAAGTCAGCCGCTTTGCAGATAAAGATAGCCATCAAATATTTATCGAACCCGAAGGCTTGCATACCCACGAGCTTTACCCCAATGGAATATCTACCAGCCTCCCCTTTGATGTGCAGCTTGATCTCGTCCGCTCAATTAAAGGTTTTGAACAGGCACATATTATGCGTCCAGGCTATGCCATTGAGTATGATTTTTTCAACCCACAAGATCTGCAATCTAATCTGGAAACCCGCTGCCTAAATGGTTTATTTTTTGCCGGACAAATTAATGGCACAACTGGTTATGAAGAAGCTGGAGCGCAAGGTTTACTGGCGGGTCTAAATGCGGGCTTGCGTGCACAAGAAAAAGAGGCGTGGTGTCCTCGTCGAGATCAAGCGTATATTGGTGTTATGGTTGATGATTTAATTACCCTAGGAACACAAGAGCCTTATCGCATGTTCACTAGCCGTGCAGAGCATCGTTTATTATTGAGAGAAGATAATGCCGATAGTCGCTTAACTGAAAAAGCCTATGAGTTAGGCCTTATTGATGATGCACGCTGGCAATTTTTTAATGACAAAAAAGAAGCAATAGCAAAAGAAGAGCAACGTTTATCGTCAACTTGGGTGCAGGCACATAGTGCACAAGCTGATGCCTTGATTGATAAAATTAAAACACCGCTCACACGCGAATATAATTTAATGGACTTGTTAAAGCGTCCAGAATTAGACTATCACGATATTGCTCAACTGTTCCCTACTTTAGATGCTCCTACTGTTGATGACGTGTCAGTACCTGAAAACTTCACTACCCAAGTCGCTGAACAAATTGAAATTAGTGCAAAGTATGCGGGTTATATTCAACGCCAAGAACAAGAAGTGAAACGCCTTCTTCAACATGAAGAAACACCCTTACCAGAAAATTTTGATTACGCTACAGTTGAAGGTTTATCTAACGAAGTTAAACAAAAATTGATAACACAAAAGCCAGAAAATCTCGGTCGTGCTTCCCGTATTCAGGGCGTTACACCAGCCGCGATTTCTTTGCTATTGGTTTACCTCAAAAAACGTGGACTACTGCGGAAAGTAACATCCAATAATCATTAAAATCCGCCCCAATAGTGCATCTATTACTATTCTACAAAAAGATAATACTGTGATTGATAAAAAAAAATGTGAGCAACACCTTCGCAATGGATTGGCCCAAATGGGCATCACTATTGATGATAAAAAAGTGGATCAATTACTGACCTATTTAGGCGCATTAGTTAAATGGAATAAAGCCTATAACTTATCGGCCATTCGTGAGCCTATCGCTATGGTCGAAAAGCATTTATTGGATAGCCTAACATTACTGCCCTATTTTAACGAAGCCATACAGCAATCGAATACAGAAGATCCACTGCGACAGATTATTGATGTAGGGACTGGTGGCGGCTTACCTGGAATTCCTTTGGCGATTATTTTTCCAGACACCGGTGTAACTCTACTGGACAGCAATGGAAAAAAAACCCGCTTTTTATTTCAAGTAAAAACGGAATTAGGCTTATCTAATGTGAACGTAGAAAATGCGCGTGTCGAATCTTATCTGCCGGATCAATTATTTGATATTGTTGTCAGTCGTGCGTTTGCGAGCTTGCATGATATGGTGACTGGAACGCAGCATCTATTGCGTGATGGTGGGCAATACTGGGCGATGAAAGGAATCTATCCTGAAAAGGAATTGAGTGATTGTAAAAAACACGCTATTGTCGAGGCCTTTTATCCCTTACAGGTGCCGAATGTTGAAGGTGAACGGCATCTGCTGATACTAAACAAAGTGTAATTTTTACCCATGGTGCATTCTAAAATTTCGAACAAAAAAACAGCTAGCTCTTCTGTTCTATGAATGCAATTTAGCTCAGAATGCACTAAAGATTAATTTTTTCCTTCTAAAAATAATATGAGACCTTTGCACGGAAGATGATTTTGCTCTCAGGCAAGGCAAAAATGCACGGAGAGAGGGAGTTTATACATGATAAATGACCGATTGAGTACATTTTTCCTCGGTACCCCTTTGTGGGGTAAACGCCGCATGAGAGTGAAATGGCTTTCGTGCAAAGGTCTCAATAGCTAACAAGAGAGATAACCGTGAACAAGGTATATGCCATAGCAAATCAAAAAGGAGGTGTGGGGAAAACCACAACCTGTGTCAATTTGGCTGCTTCCCTTGTGGCTATTAAAAAACGTGTGCTACTTATTGATATTGATCCACAAGGTAATGCCACCATGGGTTGTGGTGTGAATAAAAGTGATGTGCCGTTATCTGTTTATGATGTGCTGGTGGAAGATCGCTCTATTAGTGATGTGAGCCAAATATCACCCACAGGCCATTTTTCAGTGGTTGCCGCCAATGATGATTTAACTGCAGCAGAAGTACAGTTACTTGAGTTACCCGAAAAACAATTTCGTCTACGTAATGCCATTAACGAGAGTAAAAATCAATACGACTATATTCTTATCGACTGCCCCCCTTCTCTTAATATGCTAACGCTTAACGCATTGGTTGCTTGCGATGGCGTTATTATTCCTATGCAGTGTGAATATTATTCTTTAGAAGGTATATCAGCATTAATTAAAACGATTAATCAGATTCAGCAGCAACTTAACCCCTCGCTATCAATTGAAGGTATTGTGCGCACGATGTACGATCCCAGAAGCACGTTAACCAATGAAGTCTCAGACCAGCTTAAAGAATACTTTGGTGAAAAACTATATCAGGCCTGTATCCCTCGTAATGTTCGTTTAGCAGAAGCTCCGAGCTTTGGTCAGCCCGCACTAGTTTATGATCGCCAATCAAAAGGGGCGGTTGCCTATCTCGCATTGGCGGGTGAATTTGTACGTAGGAATGAAAAGAAAAAACAATAACTATTTATCTATAGCGACTATACACGCACAGTGTATTCGTAGGTTTGTAAACCTTTGAAATATTAAGAGCACAATTATGGCAACAAAAAGAAAGGGTTTGGGACGAGGTTTAGGTGCCTTATTAAATGCTGGTACAGCCAGTATGCAAGATTCAGCGGAAAATGCCACAACCGTTCAGGGTGCGATCGAGCAGGTACAATCATCCGACTTAGAACGGAATGAGCAGCTCAGATATGTGCCTGTTGAATTGATTCAGCGAGGAAAATATCAACCTCGTCGTGATATTAATCAAGACGCATTGGAAGAGCTATCAGCATCGATTAAAGCTCAAGGCGTTATGCAACCTATTGTTATTCGCCCAATATCAAGCGATAAATATGAAATTATCGCAGGCGAACGCCGCTGGCGTGCTAGCCAGTTAGCTGGTCTTGATAAAATTCCCGCGGTTATTCGTCACGTCCCTGATGAAGCGGCTATTGCAATGGCGCTCATTGAAAATATTCAACGGGAAGATCTTAACCCTCTTGAAGAGGCGGTAGCACTTAAGCGTTTGCAAGATGAATTTGAGCTAACGCATCAGCAAGTGGCTGAAGCCGTTGGTAAGTCGAGAACGGCGGTGACTAATCTCCTGCGTCTTATTTCATTAGATGAGGAAGTGAAAAAACTGCTTGAGCATGGAGATATAGAAATGGGCCATGCTCGTGCCATGCTGAGTTTAGAAAATAGTAAGCAACGAATAGTCGCTAGCGAAGTGGTAGCAAAAAGCTTATCCGTTCGACAAGCAGAAGCATTGGTGCGACGCACTCTTGAAGAAATTAACAAGCCTAAAGAGCAAACAGAGTTACATAACCCAGATCTTTCAAAACTAGAAGAAGGTATTTCTGAAAAAGTAGGTGTGCCGGTAATGCTTCAACATAGTGCAAAAGGCAAAGGTAAGCTGGTGTTAAAATACAATAACTTAGACGAGTTAGACGGTATTTTGCACCATCTTGGCTATGAACCATAGCGTAAGGCATATTAAGTATTGAATACTTTTCATCAAGTCCCTATAATTGCGCTCGCTTTGCATAAGACCATAGTCTCAAGCGGCATGTAAAATCCTTATTATTTTTATGGGATACCGCTAAGTATCTTTGTTCTTTTATTATCTCCTTTGGGTGATCTTAGCTTTTTCGTTAATGCGTAAAAGCGACAGCAAAGTTATATCAGTTGACTGTGGTAATTAGGAGTTATGACATAAAACCGAATAAACCTATTGCCGAAACATCGGTGGCAAGCAGTTTACAATCGGGTCAACTAACGCTGAAGCGTATAGCTGTTATATGGATGCAACAATTCATCCTTACTCTAGCTATATTGTTGATAGCATGCTGGATAAAATCTTCTTTAGATTATTCAGCGCTTATTGGTGGAGTAATTTATTTAATTCCCAATATGTATTTTGCCCTATATGCGTTTCGCTATCGGGGCGCTCATGCGGCACGATACGTGCTATTGAGCTTTTATCGTGGTGAAATGGGAAAGTTTTTATTATCTGGCGTAGGATTCGCAATTGCGTTTACGTTAGTTAAACCATTAGATGTGTTGGTGTTATTTGGTACTTACTTAGCATTAACAGTTTTTCAATGGATACAACTCGCGCGTACCTCTCGCTTATAACAAGCGATACGTGTGGTAAAACCAAACATGGCTTTTTCGTATTGTGTTTATGAGGCAATACGAGTAGATGGCATAAGAACCTAGGATAAATAAACAGTATGGCAGGCGCACAGACCTCGACTGAATATATTCAGCATCACTTGCAAAACTGGACCTATGGTAAATTACCTGAAGGTTATACTCGCTACGATGGCGAAGTCCTCACTGAATCAACTTGGGTTTCTGCCCACACCTCTCAAGAAGCCAAAGATATGGGCTTTTCAGCAGTTCATGTTGATACCTTGGGTTGGTCCATTTTCTTAGGTGCTTTATTTATTTTTATCTTCTCGCGTGTTGCAAAAAAAGCAACCGTTGATACGCCTTCGGGTTTACAAAGTTTTGTTGAACTCGTAGTGAGTTTTATTGATAACACGGTAAAAGATACCTTTCATCATAAAAATAGCATGATTGCCCCAATGGGTTTGACGATCTTTTGTTGGGTATTCTTGATGAACTTTATGGATTTAATCCCTGTTGATTGGATTCCTCATTTTGTTGCTAATGTTATTGTTGGCGATCCGCACTTTTATTTCAAAGTTGTACCTACAACAGATCCTAATGCGACTCTGGGTATGGCGATTGGTGTGTTTTTGTTAATGATATTTTTCAGTGTCCAACAAAAAGGCGCTGTTGGTTTTATTAAAGAATTAACTTTCCACCCTTTCTCTCCTCCGACGAAAGGCTTGGGTATATTGTTAGCGCCGCTATTGATTGCTATCAATTTTATTTTAGAAACTGTTTCATTAATCGCCAAGCCTATTTCTTTAGGGTTACGTTTGTTCGGAAACCTCTATGCCGGTGAGATGATCTTCATTCTTATCGCAATTATGTTTGGTGCTGGATTCTTATTAGGGTTGTTTGCAGGTGTATTACAGTGGGCATGGGCAGTATTCCATATTCTTGTGATTACACTTCAAGCGTTCGTGTTTATGGTGTTAACCACGGTCTATATGGCAATGGCACACGACAATCATGATGAGCACTAATAATTAATAAAAACCTTTGTTTTACTTTTTTAAATTAAAATCACTTTGTAGGAGAAGATGATGGAAGCCGTTGGTTTAGTATATGTAGCAAGTGCATTATTGATTGGTCTAGGTGCTTTAGGTACTGCGATTGGTTTCGGTACACTAGGTGGAAAACTTTTAGAAGGCGCTGCGCGTCAACCAGAACAAGCACCTGCTCTTCAAGGTAAAATGTTCCTAATGGCTGGTCTATTAGATGCGGTACCTATGATTGGTGTTGGTATTGGTATGTACTTAATCTTTGTTGTTGCGCCTTCGCTTGTATAAGAAGATTGCTGTTTAATAACAAACATTATTTAGTCGTTTTATAAATCTCAATCAAGAGGTGTTGGTGTGAATATCAACCTAACATTAATCGGGCAAACGATTACGTTTTTTATCTTTGTCTTTTTTTGCTGGAAGTTTGTTTGGCCAGCGTTGATTGCAGTGATGCAAGAGCGCGAGCAAAAAATAGCGGAAGGTCTTCAAGCTGCAGAACGTGCAGATAAAGATCTTGAGTTAGCGCAAAAGAAAGCCACTGAGCAATTGTCAGAAGCTAAAAAACGAGCATCAGACATTGTTGAGCAGGCAAACAAACGTGCTAACCAACTAGTAGACGAAGCAAAAGAACAGGCAAAAGTGGAAGCTGATCGTCTTATTACCGCTGCAAAAGCAGAGATTGAGCAAGAAGCTAATCGTGCTAAAGAAGAGCTTCGCGGTAAAGTGGCAGCATTAGCTATTGCCGGTGCAGAAAAGATTCTTGAGCAATCGGTTGATGCTAAATCACATAATGATTTAGTGAACAAATTAGCCGCTGAATTGTAATCAGTTTCTAAGAGAGACATCGCATGGCAGAATTAATTACATTAGCTCGCCCTTACGCAAAAGCGGCATTTGAATACGCACGCAGTGATAGCAAACTTGATGCTTGGTCATCATCTCTCGCTGCTGCTGCAAGTGTTGTTCAACAATCTGTAGTAGAAGGTCTATTAGACTCTCCTACAAAAACGTCAGAAGAAAAAGCTGCATTGGTAATAGAGCTCTGTGGTGATGAACTTGACGGAAAAGTAAAAAACTTCATTTCTGTGATGGCAGAGAATAAACGCCTGTCATTGCTTAAAGAAGTTCAAGCTCTATTCGAAGACTTTAAATCTCAGCAAGAAAAATTTTCGGACATTACTGTTAGCACTGCGTTTGACATTGATGAAGCCGTAGAAAAATCGCTTAAAGAGAAATTAAGTAAAGTGCTAGAGGGCGATGTTGCTTTATCAACAACCATTGATAAAGCATTAATTGGCGGCGTTGTTATTCGCGCTGGCGACATGGTTATCGATGGTTCAATTCGTGGTCGTTTGGCCAAATTGTCTGAAGCCATCGGCGTATAAACTTCAACAAACCTATGGCCTTCTAGTAATAGAGGACATAATTGACTACCACCAAAACGGGGTAAGAGGAACAGAGCATGCAGCAGCTGAATCCTTCAGAAATTAGTGAAATTATTAAGAATCGTATTGATTCTCTAGACGTAAGCAGCGAAGCCCAAAACGAAGGCACTGTTGTTTCTGTTACTGACGGTATTATTCGTATTCATGGTTTAGCCGACGTTATGTACGGTGAAATGATCGAGTTCGAAGGTGGCGTATATGGTATGGCGCTTAACTTAGAGCGCGACTCCGTTGGTGCCGTAATCTTAGGCGACTACCAATCGATTGCAGAAGGTCAGAGTTGTAAATGTACTGGCCGAATCCTTGAAGTACCTGTAGGTCCAGAGCTTCAAGGTCGTGTAGTTGATGCTCTTGGTGTTCCCATCGATGGTAAAGGTCCTGTAGACGCAAAACAAACCGATGCGATTGAAAAAATTGCACCGGGTGTAATTGCTCGTCAATCGGTTGATCAACCGGTTCAGTTAGGTCTTAAAGCGATTGATGCAATGGTACCGGTAGGTCGTGGTCAACGTGAGTTGATTATTGGTGACCGCCAAACAGGTAAAACAGCCATTGCCGTTGATGCGATTATCAACCAAAAAGGTAAAGGCATTAAGTGTATTTACGTTGCTGTTGGACAAAAAGCCTCTTCTATTGCGTCTGTAGTACGTAAGCTAGAAGAACACGGCGCAATGGAGCACACAATTGTTGTTGCTGCTTCGGCATCAGATCCGGCAGCTATGCAATTTTTAGCACCGTTCGCCGGTTGTACCATGGGTGAGTACTATCGTGACCGTGGTGAAGATGCGCTAATAATATATGATGATTTAACCAAGCAAGCATGGGCGTATCGTCAGATCTCTCTATTATTACGTCGTCCACCGGGCCGTGAAGCCTACCCGGGTGATGTATTCTATTTGCACTCTCGCCTATTAGAGCGTGCATCACGTGTAAGTGCTAAATACGTTGAAGACTTCACTAAAGGTGAAGTTAAAGGCCAAACAGGTTCATTAACTGCTTTACCGGTTATTGAAACACAGGCGGGTGACGTATCTGCATTTGTACCGACAAACGTAATCTCAATTACCGATGGTCAGATCTTCTTAGACAGTGACTTGTTTAACTCAGGTATTCGTCCAGCAATGGATGCCGGTATTTCGGTATCACGTGTGGGTGGTTCTGCACAAACCAAGATTGTTAAGAAGCTATCCGGCGGTATTCGTACAGCACTAGCTCAGTACCGTGAATTGGCTGCGTTCTCTCAGTTTGCTTCAGATCTTGATGATGCAACAAAAGCACAGCTTGACCAAGGTGAGCGTGTTACCGAGCTGATGAAGCAGAAGCAGTATTCACCACTTTCGATTGCAGAAATGGGTGTTGTACTATTTGCGGCTAACGAAGGTTATTTAAGCGATGTAGATGTTGCAAAAATTGGCTCATTCGAAGATGCCCTACTCTCTTATATGGCAAGCGAACATGGTCAACTAATGAGTGATATTAATGATAGTGGCACTTACAATGATGATATCGCCGCTAGCTTTAAAACAGCATTAGAAGCCTTTAAGTCTACTCAGACTTGGTAATCTCAAGATAAAACAGGGGCCAAATCAATAAGCTTTTTGGTTTGGCTTTGAAATGTTGTGAAGGAGAGGTAAGTGTTTATCTTTCCTTTTACACTACGACGAAACTTGGAAAACTAAGATGGCAGTCGGAAAAGAAATACGTACTCAGATTTCGAGTATCAAAAGTACGCAAAAAATTACTAGCGCAATGGAAATGGTTGCAGCAAGTAAGATGCGTAAAGCTCAAGATCGTATGGAGCTGGGCAAGCCTTATGCGCAACATATCCGTAGCGTAGTGGGTCATATTGCTAATGCGAATCCAGAGTACAAGCACCTATACTTACAAGAGCGAGAAGTAAAACGTGTTGGCTTTATTATCGTTTCTACTGATCGTGGGCTTTGTGGTGGCTTAAACATTAATGCGTTTAAGTCGGCTGTTAAGTCAATGAAAGAGTGGTCTGATCAAGAGGTCGAAATAGACCTTTGCTTGATTGGTGCAAAAGGTTCAGCGTTCTTTAATAGCTTTGGCGGTAATGTAGAAGCTGCTGTGCGTGATATTGGTGAAGCCCCTTCAATATCCGACCTTATCGGTACCGTAAAAGTCATGTTGGATGCTTATGCAGAAAGCAAAATTGATCGTTTGTTCTTAGTGAGTAACGAGTTTGTTAACACTATGACGCAAAAGCCTACAGTTAAGCAATTGTTGCCTCTTCAAGCTGACGAAGATGAAAAGCTAAAGCACGCGTGGGATTATCTCTACGAACCTACAGCAAAAGACCTATTGGATGGTTTGCTCATACGTTATATTGAGTCTCAGGTTTATCAAGCGGTTGTTGAAAATGCAGCCTGTGAACAAGCCGCTCGAATGATAGCGATGAAAAGTGCAACGGATAATGCTGGAGATATGATTGATAATCTTCAGTTGGTGTATAACAAAGCAAGACAAGCAGCAATTACTCAAGAGCTTTCAGAAATCGTGAGCGGAGCAGCAGCTGTTTAATTTGAATAAGATCAGAGCCGATTGATTCTGATCTTATTAATATTTAATTAAAATTCAGGAGTTAAGAATCTATTGATTCTAACTTCATCGAAAAGAAACCATAGAGGACTCGGAAATGAGTAGCGGACGTATCGTACAAATTATTGGTGCCGTGATTGACGTGGAATTTCCACGAAATGCAGTACCTAAGGTCTATGACGCGCTGACAGTGAGCGAAAAAGGCTTAACACTCGAAGTGCAACAGCAACTGGGTGATGGTGTTGTACGTGCGATTGCCATGGGTTCTTCTGAAGGTATTCGTCGAGGCTTAGAAGTAGCTAACACCGAAGCGCCAGTTTCTGTACCCGTTGGTACTGAAACACTAGGTCGCATTATGGATGTGTTAGGTAATCCGATTGACGAATGTGGTGAAATTGGTGAAAAAGAGCGCATGCCTATTCACCGTAAAGCACCCGCTTATGATGAGCTATCTGCATCTGAAGAATTATTAGAAACGGGTATTAAAGTCATCGATCTTGTTTGCCCCTTTGCTAAGGGTGGTAAAGTCGGTCTATTCGGTGGTGCCGGTGTTGGTAAAACCGTTAACATGATGGAATTAATTAACAACATTGCAACGGCACACAGTGGTTTGTCAGTATTTGCGGGTGTTGGTGAGCGTACACGTGAAGGTAATGACTTCTACCACGAGATGCAAGAAGCTGGCGTTGTTGACGTTGAAACGTTTAGCAACTCAAAAGTGGCAATGGTTTACGGCCAGATGAATGAGCCACCGGGTAACCGTCTACGTGTTGCCCTAACCGGTCTAACCATGGCTGAAAAATTTCGTGATGAAGGTAAAGACGTTCTTTTATTCGTAGATAATATCTATCGCTACACGCTTGCAGGTACTGAAGTATCAGCACTACTAGGTCGTATGCCATCAGCGGTAGGTTACCAACCAACACTTGCTGAAGAAATGGGAGTATTGCAAGAGCGTATTACTTCAACTAAGACAGGCTCTATTACTTCTATTCAGGCAGTTTATGTTCCTGCGGATGATTTAACCGATCCATCACCAGCAACAACATTTGCTCACTTGGATTCAACCGTTGTATTGTCTCGTGATATCGCTGCAAAAGGTATTTACCCTGCGGTTGATCCTCTAGATTCAACATCACGTCAGCTAGATCCGCTCATTATTGGTAATGAGCACTATGAAGTGGCTCGTGGTGTTCAAACAGTACTTCAGCGTTATAAAGAGTTGAAAGATATTATTGCGATTCTAGGTATGGATGAGCTATCAGAAGAAGATAAGCAAACGGTATCTCGTGCACGTAAAATCGAAAAATTCTTGTCACAGCCCTTTACGGTTGCACAAGTGTTTACTGGCGCACCCGGTAAATACGTTTCTTTAAAAGATACCATTAGTAGCTTTAAGGGAATTTTAGCGGGTGAGTACGATAGTCTTCCAGAGCAAGCGTTCTACATGGTTGGTAGTATCGACGAAGCGATTGAGAAAGCGAAAAGCATGTAAAAATGAAAAATTGAAAAATTGGGGTCAGATCAAGGTTTCCGCTGATCTGATTTCATATTTTATTAAAAGTTGGGGAAATGTTGATCTGACCCCAATTTCTACACTTTACATTTCATTTATTAAAGAGGTTACGTTATGGCGATGACAGTTCACTGTGACATCGTTAGTGCAGAGAAACAAATCTTTTCCGGGTTAGTTGAAATGGTTGTTGCTGCGGGCACAGAAGGTGACTTGGGTATTGGTTACGGCCACGCCCCTCTTCTATCTGGCTTACAGCCTGGTCCTATTCGTGTGATTAACCAATCAGGCGAAGAAGATATTTATTATATCTCTGGCGGTTATATTGAAGTTCAGCCACATGGTGTAACGGTTCTCGCGGATACCGCTTTGCGGGCAGAAGATATGGATGAAGCAGCTGCTCAACAAGCAAAAGATGATGCTGAAAGAGATATAGCTAATCGTAGCGGTGATTTTGACTACTCTGCAGCAGCGGTTCAATTGGCAGAAGCGTCTGCTCAATTAAGAACACTTCAGGCTATTCGTAAAAAAATGGGTAAATAAATCAGAGTCGTTAGTAACTTAATGAATATTTACTGTAAAAAAGGTAGCATTAGCTACCTTTTTTTTCGTCTATCGATACTCAAACGGTAACTCAAGAGATTATTTTTTCATGTTAGACATTGTTATTCTTGCCGCAGGCAAAGGTACGCGTATGCAGTCAGCCTTACCCAAGGTATTGCACCCGATTGCAGCTAAACCTTTGGTATCTCACGTGATAGATACGGCAAGTCATCTATCGTCTAAAAAAATTAATATTATTGTTGGCCATGGTGCGAAAAATGTAAAAGAAGCACTCAATAACAATGAAAACCTTAATTTTATCGAGCAGACAGAACAGTTAGGAACCGGCCATGCCGTACAACAAGCACTGCCCTATCTTGCAGATAATACCGTTGTATTAATTCTTTATGGTGATGTGCCTCTTATTAAACCGTCTACCTTAGAAAAACTGACAGCATTAGTTGATGAGTCTAGCCTTGGACTTTTGACCGTCTCCTTACAAAATCCATCAGGCTATGGTCGTATTGTAAGAGATGAGGATAGTTTAGTAACAGCTATTGTAGAACAAAAAGATGCAACGACAGAGCAGCTGGATATTACGGAAGTCAATACAGGAATCATGGCAGTTCATGCAAAACACCTGAAATCGTGGCTTCCTGCGTTATCAAATAACAATGCACAATCAGAGTACTATCTAACAGATATTATTGCCATGGCTAAGGCTCATGGTGTTTCAGTCAATACTGAACAACCTGAAAGTGAGTGGGAAGTCCTTGGTGTTAATGATCGACGCCAGCAGGCGCAGCTTGAGAGAATTTATCAGTCAAGACTTGCAGAAAAACTAATGACCGAAGGGGCTACACTTATTGATCCTGCGCGTTTCGATTGTCGTGGAATAATAGACGTTGGTCATGATGTGACCATTGATGTTAATTGTATTTTTAAAGGCGATGTTTTTATTGGTGATAATGTATCGATTGGTGCTAATTGCGTAATAGAAAATACGCGTATTGCCTCGGGATCGATCATAAAAGATCATTGTATTTTAGAAAATACGATCATCGGTGAAAAATGTACTGTAGGGCCTTTTGCTCGTCTACGCCCAGGAACAGTACTCAGTGCTCAAGCAAAGATTGGAAATTTTGTTGAAACAAAAAAAGCGCTTATCGGCCAAGGCAGTAAAGTCAACCACCTCAGTTATGTGGGTGATGCAATATTAGGTGAAGATGTAAATATTGGCGCAGGTACAATTACCTGTAATTATGACGGAGTTAATAAACATCAAACAGAGATCGGTAACAATGTGTTTGTCGGATCTAACACATGCCTAGTTGCACCTGTTCAATTAAATGATGGGTGTACAGTGGGAGCTGGCTCTACAATTACAAAAGTTGTAGAAAAAGATACCTTAGCCCTTTCGCGAGCGATACAAAAAAGTCATGCATCGTGGACTCGTCCAGAAAAAATTAAAAAGTAATCAAGAGAAAAATTATGTGCGGAATAGTTGGTGTTGTTGCGAAAAGGAATGTCACCCAAATATTATTAGAGGGTCTTCGTCGCTTAGAATATAGAGGCTATGACTCAGCAGGTGTTGCAGTCATTGAGGCTAATCAGCAAATAGCGGTACGCAAGGAGGTGGGTAAAGTTGTTAACCTTGAACAAAGCCTTCAATCTTCCCCCGCCGAAGGTTTAATAGGTATAGCTCATACCCGTTGGGCGACTCATGGTAAACCCACAAAAGCGAACGCTCATCCGCATCGCTCTTCCAATATTACCGTGGTTCATAATGGTATTATTGAAAATCACGAAGCGCTTCGTGAAGGTCTACAAAAGAAGGGATATCATTTTTTAAGTGAAACCGACACGGAAGTGGTTGCCCATTTAATCGCTGATTTTTTTTCTGCTACAGGCTCTCTTCAAGAAGCGGTTAAGTTAAGTGTTGCAGAATGCGAAGGTGCGTATGCGCTCGGAGTAATTTGTCAGCAAGAGCCGGAGACACTAGTTGCGGCAAGAAAAGGTAGCCCGTTGGTTATCGGCGTAGGCATTGAAGAGAATTTTATAGCGTCCGACCAATTGGCATTACGTCAGGTGACGGATCAATTTATTTATTTAGAAGAAGGTGATATTGCGACCTTGTCTTCCGATAGTATGACTATTTATGATGATAGTGGTGATATTGTCGATAGAGAAAAAATTAAACTTAGTGACGCTGAGCAGTCAGCAAGCCGTGGTGATTATCGCCACTATATGTTGAAAGAAATTTACGAGCAGCCCCACTTAATAAAGCAAACCTTACAAGGGCGCCTGGGAAAAACTAAAGTACTAGAAGAATGTTTTGGATCAGAGGCTCCGGCGATTTTTGACCAAACAAAACATGTACAAATATTAGCGTGTGGTACTAGTTATCATGCAGCCCTCGTGGCTAAGTATTGGATAGAATCCATTGCTAATATTCATTGTAGCGTAGAGATTGCGAGCGAGTTTCGCTACCGAAAAGTGTTTATTCCTGACAATACTTTAGTGGTGACAATTTCTCAGTCGGGTGAAACAGCAGATACTTTGGCGGCACTACAAAAAGCGAAGCAACAAGGTATTCTGGCAGCACTTACCATCTGCAACGTTCCTAACAGCGCACTTGTTAGAGAGTCTCATTTATCGCTGATGACAGAGGCAGGCCCAGAAATTGGTGTGGCTTCAACCAAGGCATTTACCACGCAATTGGTGGCACTAAAACTACTGACTCTTGTGTTAGGGCGACGCAATGGTGTTTCTATTGAGCAAGAGAGCAAGATGGTGGCAGAATTACAGCAACTCCCCTCTTTATGCCAAGAGGTGTTAGCGTTAGATAGCGCAATTGCAAAACTCAGCGAACAATTTATAGAAAAACACCATGCGCTATTTTTAGGTCGAGGCATTCAATACCCGATTGCGGCAGAAGGCGCGCTTAAACTCAAAGAGATTTCCTATATTCATGCAGAGGCTTACCCTGCTGGTGAGCTTAAACATGGACCTTTGGCTCTCGTCGATGGTGATATGCCGATTATTGCCGTTGCTCCTCATGATGAGTTATTGGATAAACTGAAATCCAATTTAGAAGAAGTTCAAGCAAGGGGCGGTCAACTTTTTGTGTTTGCAGATACACAAGCGAATTTTAAGAGCACACAAGAGTGTCAAGTAATAGACCTTCCCAAAGTACCAGAAAGTATTTCTCCGATCGTATTTACCATTCCTTTACAGCTTTTTTCTTATCATGTTGCTGTTCTTAAAGGCACCGATGTTGACCAGCCAAGAAACCTTGCTAAGTCGGTAACGGTAGAATAAAAGTTCCTGCAGATCACTGACGCTATTAGTAAATAAGTCAGCGAGTTTTCTTTTAGACATATGCAGCATTTCACATACATCTCAATGTAAGCGTTTACATTGAGATGTTAATAGTGTGATAACGTTTACAAATTCTATGCGTAAACGGTCTATTAACACCCCAGCAGTCCTTTCATGCTCACCTATACTTTAAAAAGTTTCACCAAAAGATGTCGTGTGAGGATGTGGTATGAGTATAAAGTTACGATTAATTTTATTGATTGGAGTTTTTGTCGGGCTGATCGCCTGTTCGGTTGTGGGTATTCACTTATGGGCAGCCGATGCAAAATTTGATTCTAATGTGATCAATATGGCCGGTCGTCAGCGCATGTTAACGCAGAAAATGACGAAAGAGATGCTATTTACTCTAGCAGGGCAAGATCAGCGTAAAGCGCTTGAAAAAACCAAAACACTGTTTCAAACAACGCTAAATGGCTTGATTAATGGAGACCCTGAAATCAATTTACCTCCAGCGTCATCTCTTGATATTGAAAAGCAATTAATCGTCGTTAAAAATCTGTGGCAGCCCTTTAGCCAGTCTTTAGATAAAGCCTTGGCAACTAACGACCCTGCATTATTAGCTATGCTAACGGCGGATTCAGTCACCATTTTAAAGGAAATGAATGCGGCTGTTAAAATGATGGAAAAAATTAGTCAAGAAAAAATCACTTTTTTGGAATTAGAAGCCATTGTTTTTCTGATTATAGGCATCATCAATGCGGCTATTGCTTATTTGATTATTGATAAAAAACTTATTCAGAAAGTGAAAAGTATTCAGAGAATATCGCAGCGGGTAATCGCTTCAAAAGACCTTACGCTTCGGGTTAACTTTACAGGCAAGGATGAGCTAGATTTAACTGCGCAAGCGTTTGATCACCTAATTGATGCTTTTGCACAATCAACGAGCGAAACCAAAGCATTAGAAATACAGTTACAAAAACAGCTTGGTAATGTAGTCAGTAATGCGAAGAAAAATCGTAACGATATGGATGGACAGCAAGGAGAACTCATACAAGTGTCTACAGCAATGAGTCAGATGGCCGAGTCCATTAACGAAGTTGTTGAAAATATACAGTCTGCAGCTAGTGCTGCAGGAGATACTCAGGAGTCAGCGGCGTCTAGTAGTGAGCTAGTTGAAAAGTCGATTCGCTTAACTCACAGCCTAGCGAATGAAGTCAACAAAGCCTCGGGAAATATCGAGAGCTTGGCTAAGGCGTCAGAATCAATCAGTGGTATTGCCGATACGATTAGCAATATTGCGGAGCAAACAAACCTACTGGCTCTGAATGCTGCCATCGAAGCTGCTCGTGCCGGAGAGCAAGGTCGTGGGTTTGCCGTTGTTGCCGATGAGGTGCGAACGCTTGCGCAACGAACACAAGTTGCAACGAGTGAGATCCACACGCTCATTAGTGACCTGCAAGACAGTACTAAGGCATCGGTGATCTCAATGGAAAATAGTCAAGAGCAATCCGAAGAGTGTGTATCGCAGTCAAAAGACATGAGCGAAGCATTAGGTAGTATTATTTCGTCTGTCGATCACATCGTTCATCTTAACCAAAGCATTGCCACGGCAGCAGAAGAGCAGAGCATGGTGTCAAAAGAAATTACCAATAATGTGAAAAATGTTGAGGATCAATCTTCCAAAACGTTATCGCGAGTCAATACATCGATTGATAAGGTCGATGGGCTGACTAACATGGCAGAGCAATTACGTGTGCAATTGGAGCAATATAAAATCGCTTAGGGTGGTTTTAGCATTAAGTAACATGCGTGCTATACGCGCACGTTACTTAATGCCTGCTTTAGTTTGTAAAGGTGCTCTTTAAGCCCCTCGCCTTTTTGTTGGGCAACCCCCATTGCCAGCACATCAATAACAACAAGGTGCGCCAGTCTAGAACACAAAGGCGTATACATTTCTATGTCTTCTTCGACATCAACATAAATAGGAATGTCAGCCAACTCAGCGATCGGTGTTTGATTAGGACAAATGCTAATGACCGTTGCTCCCGCCTCTTTTGCTAATTGGCTCGAATCTAATAAAGCCTTAGTACGCCCACTATGGGAGATGGCCACGACCACGTCGCCGGGTGATAGCGATGCGGCTGACATATTTTGAAAGTGGTGATCAGAGTGTGCGGCTGCTGATAACTGTAAACGGAAGAACTTGTGGTAAGCATCCGCAGCGACAGCCCCCGAAGCGCCGAAGCCAAAAAATTCAACACGAGAAGATGCGGTAATTGCCGTTACGGCCTGATGTAGATGTTCAATATCTACACTGTCGCGTACATTCAATAAGGTATCAATGGCGCCATCAAATACTTTTTTAGAAAAGTCGGCCGTTGAGTCTGTGTCAGTGACTGCAATTTGCCCAAAGCTGGGGCTAGATGCCAGTTGTTGAGCCAGCGTGAGTTTAAAATCTTGAAAGCCATTACAGCCAATCGCACGACAAAAACGAATGACCGTCGGTTCGCTCACTTCTGAGCGGTTAGCCACATCGATGACTCGCAAGTGGATCACATCTTGTTGGTGATTAAGAATATACTCTGCCACTTTCCGTTCAGACTTACGTAGTCGTCCCATGGTATTGGCGATATGCTGGCTAAGGAGTGCGGGTTTCATAATCGCCATTTAATCACTTTTTGTAGCAAAACTACAGAAAATCAACGTAAACTACAAAAACCTATCGGTAAGATATATTTTATATGGTGTCAGCTCTCAGCGGTCTCGCTCAACATTAAGTACCGAAGTTGGCTAGCATTCGGGTGTTAACACGTTATGATCACTTATATGATTCACTAAAACAGGGCTTATCGATGTTATTCACTGACACCTATTCTTCGCCGTTGGGTACATTGCTTATCGAAGCTTCTGATCAGGGGCTGACCCGTCTCGTGTTTATCGATACCGAACCAGCACCGTCTGGCAAACACGGTTCTCCAGATGGCGAAAACGTTGTTAACTCGCATACAAACCACGCAAAAAAAGAACTAGCTGAATATTTTTCTGGTCAGTTACAGCAATTTACCGTGCGACTTGACCCTAAAGGAACGGACTTTCAACGTGCAGTTTGGCAGTGCTTATCGCAGATTCCTTTTGGCGAGTCGGTGTCTTATCAAGATATTGCTAATAGTATTGATAATCCAAAAGCAGTACGTGCGGTCGGCGCTGCTAATGGCCGAAATCCTATTGCTATTATTGTGCCCTGCCACCGGGTGATCGGTAAAGATGGATCGCTAACTGGTTATGCCTGGGGTGTAGACGCAAAAGCGTGGTTATTGGAGCATGAAGCCAAGCATCGAGCGTTAGTCTAAAAAATATGAGTTAGTGCTCACTATATTTTCATGGGTTTATGAATAATAAAAAGGCTGAATAAATTTACAGTATTGGTAGAATAACTTTTTAATTTTATTCCATTGATTCTCGTAAATTTGACCCTCAGGCTTAGTATGGATGTCTCTTATCTCTTAGACCAGTTAAACGATGCACAACGTGAAGCCGTATCGGCTCCTGCTGGCAATCAACTCATTTTAGCCGGTGCGGGCAGCGGTAAAACGCGTGTGCTCGTACATAGAATTGCTTGGCTGATTCAGGTCGAGAATGTATCGCCCCATTCCATCATGTCGGTTACGTTTACTAATAAGGCTGCCCGTGAAATGCGTGGTCGTTTAGAAGAGTTGCTGGATGGTCGGTTGGTGGGTAATAGCCGCTCAATGTGGGTGGGTACGTTTCATGGTATTGCTCATCGATTGTTAAAAGCGCATTGGAAGTTGCTTGATTTACCGCAAAATTTCCAAATTCTTGATAGCGATGATCAACTGCGCTTAGTCAAGCGCGTCTGCCAAACCTTGCAATTAGATGATACGAAATGGCCGCCTCGCCAAGCGCAGTCCTACATCAATGCTCAGAAAGATGAAGGACAACGTCCGCAGTATATACAAGCCGGAGGTGATCCTTATGAAATGACTATGCTGCAAATTTACACTGCCTACGAAGAGATTTGTCGTAGCGGTGGCCTAGTAGATTTTGGTGAGCTACTGTTACGTGCGCACGAGCTATTACTCAATAACCCTGACATATTGCAGCATTATCAACAGCGTTTCCCGTTTATTCTTGTTGATGAGTTTCAAGATACCAACACCATACAATACGCATGGCTTAGAGTGCTGACAGGTAATACAGGCTGTGTAACAGCGGTAGGTGACGATGATCAGTCTATTTATGGGTGGCGTGGTGCAAAGATAGAAAATATACAGCGTTTCACAGATGATTTTGCGCAATCGCAAACTGTCCGACTTGAACAAAATTATCGCTCTACGGGCTTAATTTTAGAAGCAGCTAATGGTGTTATTCAAAATAACCTTGGCCGTTTGGGCAAAGAATTACGCACCGATGCTGGCGATGGCGAACCTATTAGCCTTTATGCGGCTTTTAATGAGCATGATGAAGCCCGTTTTATTGTGGAGTCTATAGAGCAGTGGGTACGGGCGGGTAATCGCTACGATAGCATTGCCATTCTCTATCGCTCTAACGCGCAATCACGGGTGCTAGAAGAAGGCCTATTACGAGAGCATATTGCCTACCGTATTTATGGCGGTCAGCGTTTCTATGATCGTTTAGAAATAAAAAATGCCCTCGCCTATCTGCGTCTACTCGTTAATAACCATGATGACACGGCCTTTGAGCGAGTGATCAATACCCCCACAAGAGGTATTGGTGGTAAAACGGTTGAACAAGTGCGGCTGTTTGCCCGCCAAGAAGGCTGTTCTTTATGGGCTGCGGCGCAGCGCATGGTCGATGAAAAAATACTGACCGCTCGCGCATCGGGCGCGGTAAACACGTTTTTACAACTGATTCGCCAACTACAATTACAGACAAAAGAGCAGAGCCTCGATGAGCAAGCCCAGCAAGTCGTTAATCAGTCAGGGCTTTATGATTTTCATAAAAATGAAAAAGGCGAGAAGGGTCAAGCACGTGCTGAGAACTTAGATGAGCTGGTCAATGCGTGCCGTGCGTTTAACCCTGATGATGTTTCGACACAAACCGATCAAGACATCACAGAAGATGTACCGCTGTTGGTTCAATTCCTAGATAGCGCATCTCTCGATGCGGGTGATGGCCAAGCAGATGAGTTTGATGACGCGGTACAGTTAATGACGCTTCACTCCGCTAAAGGGCTCGAATTTTCTCGTGTGTTTATGGCCGGTGTTGAAGAGAATCTGTTTCCACACCGGATGTCTGCAGATGATCCTGAGCGTTTAGAAGAAGAACGCCGTTTATGCTACGTTGGTATTACACGAGCCATGGTTAAATTGACGATTAGCTATGCAGAAACACGCCGTATGCACGGCACAGAAAATATTAACCGCGTGTCACGTTTTGTTAAAGAAATTCCCAGCCAGTGTATCAATGAAGTACGCTTAAAAACACAAATTCAACGACCTTTAGGTTATAAAAAACCAGCCACTGCGCCAGTATTACAGGATAAAGGTGAAGATTCAGGTTATTACCTTGGTCAAAAAGTACACCACAATATGTTTGGCGATGGCGTCATCACGCATTTCGAAGGACAAGAAAATAATATGCGTGTACAAGTTAATTTTGCTAATCAGGGGAGTAAATGGCTCGTTTTACAGTATGCCAATCTACAAGCGTTGTGACGCCTTTTTAAACATTTTTGCCCATAAAAAATACGCGTTAACCCGCGCACTGTCTAGCCTTGCCAAGCGGTACTTATCAGCTATAGTTTATAGAGAGTCTCTGTGTTTACTGCTTATTTATGTTGAATGATAGGCAGCAACGCAGCTACATTACTAACCCTATTTTATGGTTTTTGAATCGCCCGATGGCAGCTAACCATAAATCGTAGATCGCTGATGAGTTGTTCATGCCTGATTCTTCACCTATAAAAAAGCCGACGCGCAGTAATATTGGGTTGCGCCTGTCTTTTTATGTCGTGATGGTTTCATTATTTTTTGCCTCGATTGGCGTTGCCTCGTTAATTTTGATTGAATCAAGCCAGGCAGAGAAAGAACTCGTTCGTAAAACATCACAAATCATAGATACTATCGACCAGCAAATAGGACAAAGTCTTTGGGATGTTAATGAAAGCGCGATTCAATCGACACTGCAAAGTGTGGTCGAGTTGCCTTATGTCAAAGGAGCACGTATCGAAGCAGAGCGTGGGTTGGATGGGTTAGATAATCATTTTTATGCTGGTTTGCAATCAACACCGGACAAAATAGTTCGCAATATTACTCTCTATGAGCAAAAACTTGGTACTTTAACGGTCGGTTATGATGTTGAAGAGTTTAAGGCTCAGGCTTATATTAAACATCGATCGACAGTTTTTATCGTACTATTCATTATTGCGTTGATGTCATTGGTTTTCTATGTGATTGTTAATCGAGAAATTATTAATCACATTACAGCGATTAGTCGAATGGCCAAGTTATTTTCTTTCTATGACGCAGAAGAATTTTTTCCTGTTACCCTTCAAAGAACACCCAAAAATGATGAAATAACAGATCTTGTTGATGTAATAAATGAAGGTAGAAAATCAGCGGTTGAACTGTTACATACAAAAAAAGAATATGAAGAGCAAATGGCTTATCAAGCTAATTATGATTTATTAACCGGCCTACCTAATAGGCGCCACCTCTATGATTATCTCTACAAAGAACTATCTGAATATCATTCTGATAAAGGCGCTTTAGCCATTTTATTTGTAGATCTCGATGGCTTTAAGCAAGTTAATGACAGTATGGGCCATAGTATTGGTGATCGTGTTCTTAATGCTTGTGCGGTACGTTTACAAGAAGTGTCCCGCCTTTTTGGCGCCTATATCTCTCGATTAGGTGGCGATGAATTTGTCATTTGTTTTTACACCGAAGAAAACAAATCTTACATCGATGCAAGTGAAGCAATTATTGACAGCTTCGATGAAAAAATTAGTACGCAAGATATTCATGTAAAATTGGGCTGTAGTATAGGTGTAACGGTTTATCCGGATCACCAATCGCATGACCCTAAAACTATTTTAAACTATGCTGATAATGCTTTATGTAAAGCAAAGTTATCGGGGAAAAATACGTTTTATTGTTTCGATGATTCTGCTCGTGAAGAACAAGAGTTAGAAAATAAAATTAAAAGCAAATTACATAATGCGATAGAAAATAAAGTGTTTAGTATTAACTATCAACCCTTGGTTAATATTCAAACACAATCAGTAATTGGTTTTGAAGCGCTAATACGTTGGCATGATGAAGATATTGGTTGGGTAAGGCCTGATATTTTTATTGCTATCGCCGAAAAAATGGGCATTGTTTTTGAAATTGATCGTTGGGTTTTTGAAAAATCTATAGAACAAGTTTCGTTATGGCGTGCCCGGCTAAATCAACCTTTTATTCTTTCTATTAATTTTAGTCCGAGTAATTTTTATCATAATGATTTCTCGACGTGGATGTCTAACAACCAAATTATTACATCACAATGTCTTGACTGGATAGAATTAGAAGTAACAGAACGACTGATTCTTAATGACGACCCTATCGTGCTTGAGGGTATTAATAAGCTTCGTCAAAAAGGTATTCATTTCAGCATTGATGATTTTGGTATGGGCTACTCATCATTAGGTTACATCAAAAAATTTAGCCACCTTTTGTCAAAAATAAAAATAGATAGAATGTTTATTAACGAAATACTAGAAACAGATTTCGATATTGCCTTTGTAAAAAGCATTATGATGCTCAGCGATAGTTTAGGCCTGTCCGTACTTGCTGAAGGCGTTGAAGAGGAAGGGCAAGTGGATCTGTTGCGAAAAATTGGCTGTGAATACGCACAAGGTTATTTCTTTGCTAGGCCATTACCGGTATCAGATATGGTTGATTTTTTAGAAAGGTGGGAAGAAAAGTCTATTGCTGAAAAAGGTATTGTTATTGATCATAATACCGCATCAAAAAATGCAGCAGGTCGTCACCGTGACATGGATTAATCGGCTTTTATTATTGATAATAGTGCCCGGTTTAGTATCTTGCGGTGTTAACCTTGATGAAGAAAAAGCTTATGGTGTTATGGATAATGTTTATGAAGCTAGAAAAAGAGGCTCATTTTATAAAGAATTTAAAAATTATGATAAAGACGAATTCAAAATAGTCCCTTTTGAGGATGTCGCCATTACCCTAAAAACCGTTATTGGCGGTGCGGGCCAATTTTTATTGGCTAAGCACATATCCACTCGCACGGTACGTCGAAATCAAATTAGCGAAGGGCTTATTAGTTACGTTGTATTTACTTATGAAGTGAAATATTCACGACTTTCACTCACAGAATCCTACTTTTTTTTAGCGAGCTCAGAAACCCCCAAACTTGTATACATGACTTTACAGTTTTTATAATAATTATTTCCTATACTTTTTATAAATATCACCCAAAATAACTAAACTCATATAATTTTATGTCAAAAATAGCGTATACCAAATTACCGTATGCTTTGCTGTTGGGATAGCTGATAGAGATTTTTATATGTCGAGTCTCTCTATTTAAATGTAATCTGCTTGGGTATAATATTGTATTATATTATTTAGTAATTAAAGCTCACTTCTTATATAAGATAACACCCTTTTTTGACGGTTTTCGACATAACGGTAGCTTATACAATTAAAAAATATACCTATCTTTTAGATTTTTAATAAATATTATTTTAGAGAATAAATATGAATTTTTCTTCATTAGTGAAAACCATTATCGTATCCACCGTTATTATTCATATTATAGGATGTTCATCATCAAGAACCTTACCTCCACCGCCCCAGTTAGATAAAGTAAAAATCAATTATATTGAAGATGAGCTGTCAGGTTGGACTGATTTACCTATAGGTGTATACCGGGTGCCTAATAGTCAATCGTTAATTTCTGGTCATCAATCCAATGCTTCATTTGGTATACTTTTTGGTGTTCTTGGTGTTGCCATTCAGAGTTCGATCGAGTCATCTAAGGGTAAAACTAAAGTCGAAAAAAGTCGTGAGCTATTAACAATAACGTTAACTAAAGAAGCTAAAGAAATTACCCAAGAACTAACATCGTTGCCACAATTTTCTGGTGTCTTTACTGATATTGACTCTGAATCTGATACAACGCTAGATATACAACCAGCATTGGTTTTTACCTATCACGCTGATGATGAGGTAAAGCCTTATGTCTTATTGCAAGTTTCGTTAAAAGAAGAGTCATCTCAAAAATTATTGTGGAATAGTCGATATATAGCTTCGTTAGGACAAGGCAAGCCCCTTGTTGGTGACAATAGTTGGGAGTCTAATAGTGGAGAGTTGCTAAGAGAAAATATTTCACAGAATTTAAAGAAAGCGATTGAGGTGATGTTGAGCGATATATCATCACCGTATATTCGTGATGAAGAGAAGAAAATAACCGTACAAGGCCACCATCCCTATATGCGGAAAAAGTTTCAAACTTTTGGTTATGAGCTTTTTCAAGATGAAAGTTATATTGGTTATCTGCCATTGCTGGGTGATGCAGTCGTTTTTTCGGGTGTAAATATTATGGATAAAGAACATACGACAATACGCCCTTTTGAATCAGGAGATTCAGGGTTTAAAATTATTGAAGGTGAGACAGTTGAGGTTACAGTACCAAAGGAAAAACAATCGTTTACAGGCAAACCTCGTAAGCTTCCTTATGGTCGGCTATATGATTGATTTATTACAAAAAGATGATGAAGTTTCGTATTGTCAGCGATTGAAAAATGGATGTTAAGCGTACTTAACTCTTATTATGAATCCATCTTTTTCCCTATACGGTAAGCATCTACCGTGCTTGCCACCCAGACAATAACGACTATATTGACTGCAATATTAAGCATGTTGCCCTCAACACCCGGTGGTGTTGCGGTAATAGTCTCGACAATGTGTTTAATGTTAAAGGGAATTTCTCCGGTTGCCAATTGTTCGGAAAGAATATACGCACGCTTCATCATGCTGATAAAAATAACAAGCGCTGCAGCAGCGGCAATGCTAATAAATGTCCATCCAGATAGGTATCTTTTTAGCACAATATGCCCTGTGCCAGGAAAAACAAAAAGTGAAAGTAGCGAAGCACGTGTTGATAATTTCATAGTCTTATTTTCAAACATCCGTCGTTATTGTGTGAGTGTTAACCGGCGTTAAGTTAGCGTATTAAGGGCTTGCGTTTACAAGCGCCGGTAAAAAAATTTCGCTGACGAGTAATGGTTGGGAAGACAAATAAAAAACAGATCGCCGCCCCCAAGTCGTTTCTGGTAAAGCGTTGTCGCTCTTCGCTATCGTATCAGGTATATGATGTGGATATATTTTAGCGGCTTCTAAGTGCCCACGTTGCATGGTGGGGTCGGTAAATAATTGCTCGCCTAGTGGACGATTACCTAAATAATGCAATCGTCTTAGCGGGCCTTTTAGTGTACCTATAGGGATCGCTGTGCGTGCATATACCCATGGAATATTGTTTCCATAAAGTACCACTTCTCTGACAAGAGCCCACTGTTGGAGGGGGTTCTGCAATAAACTTTTTTCGGATAAGGGAATAGACCGAATGGATTGCCTTAACACCGAAACAGAGAAGTGCCCGTTAGCTTTGTTGACGAGTTTTTTAGTCAGAGAGCCGCTGTCTTCTACCCAATGCAGGTAGTCTGTGGGAATGGTGTGTCGCTGATGGGTAATCGGTTTCCAGGCGGGCTCTTTATGGTTACAAAATGCCTTTTTTTCTGCTGCTGAATGGACGGGCAAGCAAGAGGAGTCAAAAACGGGCAAAGGAAGGCAACCTATAGTTGTAATAGAGGCTGCTATTGTAGATTGTGCGATAAAGAAAGGTAAAGACTAGAATGACTATTCAGCGACGAATTCTCGATACTTATATTAACTAAAGGCATTAGTTACGGGCATTTATTGGCAAAGGGCGTCGTCGCCCTAAGTATCCGGGTTCATCTGTTGGGTCATGGCTTCCAGCATTTCGGTTGATTCCAACATAATATCAATCGCATCTGCCGCCTCTGCTCTATCTAACTTAAATTCAGCAAATAACTCGTCAGGAATAGGCTCACCCGACACACCTGTGCGTACGCCTTTTTCATTGAGTAGTTTACGGGTCAGATAGATTAGCTTCGCATATTCGCTATGCTCTTCACTGTAAGTAGGATCACTTTGATGTCTAATAGCGGCGCATACTTCTTCTGGCATATGCCACATTTCCATCAGCCATCCTGCCAGTTGGTCTCGACTAACCCCTAACATGTGTTTCTCAACCGATTGGGGGTTTGTATGGGTGTTTGTGTCTATTTCGTCACAAATGTCATCAAATTGCTGGCTAAAGACTTCGGCAATCACTAAGTAACCAAAATTGTGTAATAGCCCTGACAAATATGAGCAACCGTAGCTTGGGCGCTGTTCTCGAGGCATACAACTAATAATTGCCTCTGTGCAGGTGGAGACATATACGGCTTGTTGCCAGTAGGATAAACAACCCTCGGGGCGTCGATTAGGTAATTTTAGTGTTGAGCCTAAGGCTAAGCCCAGCGCTAAACTCAGCACCATTTCGAAGCCTAGTACTCTTACGATAGCATCGTGGATAGATTTGATGGTGCCTGGTGCAGAGTAGTACGGTGAAGATGCCCAGCTAACCACTTGGGCGGCGAGTGAGGGGTCCATTTCAATAACTTCACACAGGTCACTCACATCGGCATTGGGGTCAACACGTAGTTTAATAATGGCCTTTGCGGTAGCAGGTAAAGGCGGTAATTCTAAGGTTTCGTCTAAACGTTGTTTGATGCGGCGTTCGGTAAACGTCTCGACACTTTGGCTAATCGCTTTTTCATCAAGGTTTTTAGGGGTAGCACGATTCAGTTGATCAAGGGGTATAGAAATACGTTCAATAATGGTCGATTCGAGCAACTTTTTAAATGACTCTCCATCGACTTCAATATGTTCATTATCCACGCCAACACTGAGTAGTAGGGTGTCGGTTTTTAATAAGCGAGAATCAACGATGGTGGGTAGGTTGCCGAGCTTCGGCATCGCTACCATGGTATCTAGCCCAAGACTGTGAATAAACGTTTTTAACTTGTCACCTACAATCGGCTTGTAGGTTTCACCTAAGGCACTTTCTACAGCGCTTAAATCTAAAATGGTTTGTTTGGGGGTGATGGCCAATAGCTTTTCACCGTGGCTGCTCTGCAATAAATGTGCATTAGCACTTTGCGCATAGTGCTGCGGTGTAATGGACTGCACATCGCTACCGTTTTTCACAATGGGTGCAGCAGATAATGTCGCTAATGAATAGGAGACATTATGTTTTTTTAAGAGTTGTTCGATGCTAGCAGGGACAGTCACGTTGATTCCTCGGGGGTCAATATCATTCTCCCCTAAGTGTAGTTGAAGATTGACGCGCTGCTAGCAAATAGGGTGATTTAGTTAAGCTTGAGCATATTGGGCATTTTTACCTAGCCAGCGTGCGCTCAGGGCGCTGATATGTTGTGGGTGGTCGTTGATGATGGCATGCGCATAGGCATTCACTTGCGGCATTAAATAGAGATCGCGACGCAGGTCGGCTAGTGCAAAATCAATATCGCCAGTCTGTCGTGTACCCAATACTTCACCGGGGCCGCGCAGCGTTAAATCGATCTCGGCTATTTTGAATCCATCGCGTGTACTGCGCATGGCTTGCAGGCGCTCCTTGCCTTGTAATGAAACGTTTTCACCGTATAGCAATACACAGTGGCTGGCTTCGCTGCCGCGGCCTACGCGACCACGTAACTGATGTAGCTGGGCTAAGCCTAGGCGTTCTGGGTTTTCGATAATCATTAGACTCGCATTAGGTACATCAACCCCAACTTCGATGACGGTGGTTGCTACGAGTAAATCAATATCTCCGGCTTTAAATGCTTGCATCACCGCCTCTTTTTCGGCGGGTTTTAAACGTCCGTGTACCAAGCCAATGCTGAGTTCAGGCAGCGATTGGGTGAGTAGTTCAGCAGCTTCTTCTGCGGCTTGCGCTTCGAGGCTATCAGAGTTTTCGATCAGTGTGCAAACCCAATAGGCTTGCCGACCTTGTTGGCAGGCATGATTAATACGCGTAATAATATCCGCACGTCGTTGCTGGCTAATCACCACCGTTTCTACGGGTATACGACCCTTGGGTAGTTCATCAATGACCGAGTAATCTAAGTCGGCGTATGCGCTCATAGCCAAGGTGCGGGGTATTGGGGTGGCTGTCATGATGAGCTGGTGAGGCACCGGTGAATAGCTGTTTGAGTTCTCGCTTTGCTGATCGTCTTGCCCTTTGTCGCGCAGGCTTAAACGTTGATGTACGCCAAAGCGGTGTTGTTCATCAATAATCACCAAACGTAACTGATGAAACATCACGTCTGCTTGAAACAACGCATGTGTCCCCACAACGAGTTGTGTTTCTCCACTGGCCAGTTGCGCTAATTGTTCTCGTCGCTCTTTGACTTTCTGTTTGCCGGTGAGCCAGCCGACGGATATACCTAAAGGCGCAAACCACGCATCAAAATTATTACGGTGTTGTTCAGCGAGTATTTCTGTTGGCGCCATAATGGCGACCTGTTGCTCATTAGCGACGGCACGTAACGCTGCTATTGCAGCAACAACGGTTTTTCCTGAGCCCACATCACCTTGTAACAGCCGCATCATGGGCACAGAGCAGGCTATATCTTTACCTATATCGTCAATCACCCGTTGTTGCGCACTGGTCAGTGAAAAATGCAGTGAATCAATAAACTGTTGTTCAAGTCCGAGATGGGCCGGCAATGGGGTCGCGGCTTGCTGCTGGCGCTGTTCGCGCAATTGCAGCAAATTGAGTTGATAAGCGGTGAGTTCTTCCATAATCAACAGTTGTTGATAAGGGTGCTGCCCTTCTAACAGTTCAGCTAAGTCGGCTTCTTTTGGTGGCGAGTGTAAATAGGCGAGTGGCTCAAAGAGGCTATGCGTGCTGGTTGATAGTGTTTGTTTTGCGTCTTGTTTTAGTAATAAGGTTTCAGGTAATAAAGCAATAAAGCTAATAAATTCAAGGCTTTTAGAGAGAGTAAGCGCTTGCTTTATTAACGAGCGTAAACGGCTTTGGGTAATGCCTTCTGTGATTGGATAAATGGGGGTGAGCGTTTCTTCTAGCGGCTTGCTACCCGCAGTGGTTGAGAGTAATTGATACTCTGGATGGTATAGCTCTAGTCCAGAGGCACCTCGACGGGTTTCACCATAGCAGCGAATACGCGTGCCTTCGGTCATGGTATTTCGCTGTGCACTGGAGAAATGATAGAAGCGTAAGCTGATGGTGCCTGTGTGGTCTTGTACGCGGCAGATCATACTGCGCCGCTTGCCAAAGGCAATCGTGGTATTGCGAATATCTGCTTCTATTACGACACTTTGGTTAGGTTGAAGTTGTCCAATCGGTGTCACACGTGTGCGGTCAGCATACTGACGAGGCAAGTGAAATAAGAGGTCTTGTAGTGTGTAAATATTGAGCTTTTCTAATTTTTTAGCAAGCTGCGCCCCTACCCCCTTAAGTACGGTAACCGGTGATAGCACATGGAGTGCTGATAAAGGCTTACGGCTTGAATTAGACATATAAGGGTGGCGAGTAAAGTGTTATGACAAATTATGTCTTATCCGTTCGGTTCGCTTTTTGTCCTTGCTGGATGGCTGTTCGCAACACATCAACTGCTTTGTGGCGAGGGAAGCTAGCGCGCCACGCTAAACCCACAGTACGTCTTGCATTCACTTCGGTGAGTGGGCGAATTACTAAGGTATCGGGTGCGTAATTACTCATGGCGGCTGATTTAGGCAATATCGTAATACCGATACCTGAAGCGACCATGTGCCGCATGGTTTCCAGCGAACTGCCGGCTGTTGCGGTACGAATATTACCGCTATCGTCCGCTGCATGGGTCTTTATCGCGGGTAAGGCTTCTAGTATCTGATCTCTAAAGCAATGCCCTTCACCGAGTAATAAAACATTTTCTTCCGCAAGATCGGTAGCAGATAGCGCGGGTTTATCGGCTAGTGGGTGTGTTGCAGGTAACAGTGCAACAAAAGGTTCTTCATACAATGCTTGTGTGACGACATCCGCTTCGGTAAATGGAAGCGCAACAATGATGACATCCAGATCCCCTTTACGTAATTGCTGTCGTAACGTTGCGGTAAATCCTTCTTCAACAAACAGCGGCATCTTAGGCGCGATAGATTGTAATTGAGGAATAAACTGTGGAAACAAATAAGGCCCGATGGTAAAAATAGCCCCTACTTTTAACGGGCTACCGAGCTGATCTTTGCCAGAGGTGGCAATATCTTTAATACGTGACGCTTGTTCTAACACATTTTGGGCTTGAGCCACAATTTGCTCACCCATCGGCGTCGGTTGCACACGGGTTTTTGAGCGCTCAAAAAGTGCTACGCCTAGCTCTTCTTCTAGCTTTTTTACGGCAACACTGAGTGTGGGTTGTGATACATTACAGCGCTCAGCGGCCTGCCCGAAGTGCTGATCTTGTGCCAAGGTAACAATATATTTCAACTCGGTCAGTGTCATAAGGTTGGCTCATGTAATAATGGTTGCGAATGAACGTTGGCGGCTATCGATTGTTAAAAACTAACAGTCGCCTTTATCCAATAGTAATTTAAAATATCTTGAATGCATAGTGCTAGAGCTTATTAATACTTATTGAATCTGTTTCAAAGAGCCCTATCAGCTAATCATAAAGGTTAATCAGAAGAGTACCCATGACTGTGCCAAAAGAAAAAATTGCCCTGCTAGGCTTTGGCGATATTGCTAATCGTCTGTCGGCTCATTTAACAGACCATGAACTTGTCGGTGTTAAACGCTCCCCTCTCGAACACCCAACGGCAACGATCACCACAGCCGATTGTTGTGATGCCAAGGAAATACAGCAAGTGTTGTCTCAGGGGTTTGATGTGTTAGTAATGACATTCACTCCTACCGAGATGAGTGATGCGGGTTACCATCAAGGCTATGTCGCTCCCGTCAGTAATATACTACATGCGCTTGAAAAGCAGGTGGCTGTGGGTGTCCGCAAGCCACGCTTACTGCTCTTTGTATCAAGCACCAGCGTCTATGCCCAGCAAGATGGTCGCTGGATCGACGAGCAATCACCTACCGAGCCCGACAGTTATAGCGGTCAACGCTTGCTAGAAGCGGAGCGCTTAATTGCCGACAGCGGTTATCCCTATTGCCACGTACGATTTTCGGGTATCTATGGTCGCGGCCGAGGCCATGTCGTCGAACAGGTGATCGCGGGCAAAGGATCGCCTTTCGAGCCACCTATTTACACCAATCGTATTCACGCGGATGATTGTGCAGGGGTACTTGCGCATCTTATTCACCTATCCACAGAGAAGCGATTACCGCCGGTAATGATCGCCAGTGATAGCCACCCCGCCCCATTACACGAAGTCAAAGACTGGATGCGCAGTGCACTGGGCTTGCCTGAGAATCACTTTACCGAATGCGCGCCATTAGCTGCTCGCACCCGTCGCAGTAATAAGCGCTGTCGTAATCAGCAGTTACTGGATAGTGGTTATGTATTGACGTATCCCAGTTTTAAAGAGGGCTATGCGCCTTGGTTGGCAAATATCTAATCGAGTAATAAAGGAAGAAAAATGTTTATTGTATCTATCAGTTACCGTGTCGAGCTATCGGCTGTCGATGCCCATATCCCAGAGCATGTGGCGTTCTTAGAAAAGTATTATGCTTCAGGCCACTTTATTGCATCGGGCAGAAAAGAACCTAGAACAGGCGGCGTTATTATTGCCAACGCTGAGAGTCGACAAGTGATAGAGCAAATTTTAGCGGAAGACCCCTTTGCAAAAGCCGGCATTGCAGATTATGACATTACTGAGTTTTTGCCGACTAAAATGGCAGAGGGGTTTGAGCGGTTTATGAAAGAATGAAGTGTCAGCCATGCTAAACGACATGGCTGATGACGTGACGATTTAAATAACCATAATACCGTCAGCTTCAACCACTGCGCCTTTGGGCAGCTCTTTAACGCCGATGGCGGCACGTGCAGGATAAGGTTCTGTAAAATATTGAGCCATGATTTCACTGACGGTGGCAAAGTTGCTGAGGTCAGTCAAAAATACATTGAGCTTAACAATATCGGCCAGTGATCCGTCGGCCGCTTCGCAGACCGCTTGTAAGTTTTTAAAGACTTGATGGGTTTGTGCTGCAAAATCACCCTCCATTAATTCCATTGTTTCTGGGTTTAATGGAATCTGCCCTGATAAGTAAACAGTATTGTTGGCTTTAACGGCCTGCGAATAAGTACCGATGGCTTTAGGGGCTTTATCGGTATTAATGATGGCTTTATTAGTCATAATTTTCTCGAAATAAATCAGTTAGACGAATGAGTGATCGAGCATCATCAGATGCCGTTGAACAAAGTAGCAGCAGTGTATCATTCGATAGATGTGGCGAAAACCGCTTATCAATAACCACACGTTATACGGCCTATTTTGGTGACAGCTTATTTACTGTTGGCATTGCGTACAATACACCGTTGCCCGTTGCGCCTGCCGTATTTCCTTGAGAGGTTTTGTGCATTGGGTACAAGGCTCACCACCGCGACCATAAACATGTAATTGCTGAGCAAAGTAGCCCGGTTTGCCATCGCCGCCGACAAAATCGCGCAATGTGGTTCCCCCTTGGGTGATGGATCGTTGCAGTACCGTTTTTATATCCGTCACCCATCGTTCACATTGTTTTCGTGTGAGTTTTTCCGCGGCTTTTGTGGGGCGAATACCGGCGGTAAATAATGATTCATTGGCATAAATATTACCCACGCCCACCACGATGTGGCTGTCCATAATAAAGGTTTTAACCTCTTTTTTACGCTTGCGGCTGCGCTGAAAAAGATACTCGCTGGTAAAGTCATCTGATAGGGGTTCGGGGCCTAGTTTGGCAATGAGTTTATGTTGGAAGGGATCATCAGTTGTCCATAATACGGAACCGAACCGTCGGGGGTCATGAAATCGCAAAGCAATATTCGCTGAAAAAACAATATCAATATGGTCGTGCTTTTGTGGTGGCTCTTTTTTACTATCCACAATGCGTAAACTACCCGACATGCCCAGGTGAATGAGTAGGTGCCCCTGCACAAACTCTAGCAATAAATATTTTCCTCGGCGGTGTACAGCGCGTAAGGTTTTTTTGGCTAAGTAGGTGGGTAATTGCGGATCGACAGGCCAACGTAATTGGTGGTGTCGTATCACGATGTGGCTCACACGCTTGCCTTCTATATGCGGGGCAATGCCTCGTCGGGTTGTTTCAACTTCGGGTAGTTCTGGCATCGGAATATCTTTTTCTGTTCTATGAGTGCATGTGCAATGTGTTTCTTATGATAGCATTGAATCAACGCTATACTCACAGGGTTTATGGATTCTAGACAGCAATGATAGTCGATCAAATAATGAATAAAACAGTTCAAGGGATATGGAGTGTCTCGCTCTGGTTACTATCACTATTATTTGTATGGCTTGTTTTAGCTCAGCATTCCTTTTTGTATGCGCAGTGGTATCAGCTGCTGAACATTGATCAAACCATCGAAGAGTACGCGCCACAAAATCGTTTTGGTCGTCATAATTTTACGTTAACAGATGATGATGAACGTGAGCGATTATTTGCAGAAATTGTTGTGGCGATTCATCAAGAGGGTAATGGTTTATCATCTATTGAGTACCGCTTGCCCGATAACACTACGACACCGTTGTTAACCAATAATGAAATACTACACTTGCAGGATGTGGCCTCACTTATTGCTGTTTTAACCATAGTGATGAAAGGGGTTGCGATTGTTTTTATGGCTTCTTCATTTTTCTTACGCCAAAAAAATAGTGTTATAGCACCCTTATATAAGCATTGGCAGTATGCAGGTTTTTTATTATTGCTGTTAGTTACCGCGAGTATGATTTTTGGTGTTAAAAATATTTTTTATTGGCTACATACGCTGATTTTTCCAAAAGAACACCCATGGTTTTTTTATTATCAAGATTCGTTGATGTCGACACTGATGCAAGCGCCGGTGATTTTCTTGCCGATTATGCTAGTGTTATTGTCGGGTACTTTTTTATTGTGGAGTGTTGTGTTGATGTTTTATCGGCGCTTGTTATAGATTTTTAAACTCTAGATTAGCTTGATAAATCAAGAGTAAGCAGGCATAAAAAAACCCGAACAAGTCGGGTTTTTTGTGTGGCGAGTCAGCAAAAAATTATTTGATTTTTGCTTCTTTGTAGATCACGTGCTTGCGAGCAACAGGATCGTACTTTTTGATTTCCATTTTCTCAGGCATGTTGCGCTTATTTTTATCCGTAGTATAAAAATGGCCAGTGCCTGCACTTGAGTTCAAACGAATTTTATCACGCATGGTGTTATCCTCTTTTTAGGCTCGTTTTCGGTTAATTACACTTTTTCGCCGCGAGAGCGAAGATCTTCTAGTACCGATTCGATACCTTTTTTATCAATGATACGCATGCCTTTAGTGGATACACGTAGCTTAACAAAACGTTTTTCAGACTCTACCCAAAAACGGTGAGAGTGTAGATTAGGCAAAAAACGACGTTTAGTGTGGTTTTTTGCGTGAGAAACATTGTTTCCCGTTACAGGGCGTTTGCCAGTAACTTGACATACTTTAGACATGATATTGCCTCTATTAATGAGCTAATCGTTTTAAATAAACCATTGTCGCGTCGTAGAGTTTGCTAAAGCCGATACGCCGCACAGTAAAATGGGTGAAAGTCGTAGTCTTTCCAGTTTTTAGAGTCGTCATAAATCGTAACTTAAGGCAATGCCGCTGCTTATTGTTATCGATTAAGATAACCTGCACCAATACTGTAAAAAACAGTATATTCTCGCCTAGTTAGAGACTACCCTCAAAAAGAGCCGCGTTTTATACCAAAATGTCTGGGCAATAGCAATAAATAGTTAAAAAACAGCCAGATTTTTTGCGTATATACCGAGATATGGTTGGTTTTCGGTCATTGTGACACTCTTTGTTGTTGTAACTGAATATACCCGCTATAGCCAACCTCGTTCAGCAAAAGAACATAGCTGTCCATCGCCGACAACTATGTGGTCAAGTACGCTAACATCAATTAGCTGTAAGCTATCAATCAATTGTTGAGTGATATGACGGTCTGATTGGCTAGGCTCTGCAACACCTGACGGATGGTTATGGGCAAAAATAACGGCAACGGCATTGCAATCAAGTGCTAATTTCACCACTTCTCTGGGGTAGACGCTCGCGGCATTGACTGTGCCAAAAAACATTTCTTGATATCTTAGTAACTGGTGTCGGCTATCTAAAAAAAGCCCTGCGAAAACTTCTTGCTGTCGATGGCGAAGCTGTGAGGATAGGTAATCTTTTACCTTTTCTGACTGGCTGAAAATATCTCCAGTCGTCAGGCTTTCTGCCAGATGGCGTTTCGCCATTTCTAGCACCGCTTGTAGTTGTGCATAACTCGCGTCACCCAAGCCTTTACCTTGGCAGAAAGTCCGATGATCTGCGCTGAGAATGGCACGTAAGTCACCAAAATCATTGAGTAAGCGACGAGCGAGGTCAACGGCGGATAAGCCAGCGCAGCCCGTTCGTAAAAATATAGCCAAGAGTTCGGCATCTGATAGTGTCGAGGCGCCACTTGTGAGTAGTTTTTCGCGAGGGCGTTCGGCCACAGGCCAATCGTTAATTGCCATAATTTCATCCTTGAAGTGATTATTGTTTGTTGTCTTTTGATAGCGACTGCTTACCGAGTAATCATCTAAATACCTGATGATTGAGCCTAATCAATAGCAAAATATGCCATGAAATAGTGTCGGCGCTGCTAACAAAATGTTATCGTAGCAGGCTAATACAGTGATGGGCAATGAGATAAGGCAAGCTATGGCAGCAACATTGACAAACCGGCGGGTATTACTCGGTGTATCAGGTGGTATTGCCGCTTATAAAAGTGCGGAATTAATTCGTCGTCTACAAGATTTGGGCGCTGATGTTCGTGTTGTTATGACGCGTGCCGCACAAGAGTTTATTACGCCGTTAACGCTGCAAGCGTTGTCTGGTAACCCAGTCCATGTCGATTTGTTAGATCCAGCCGCTGAAGCGGCTATGGGGCATATTGAGTTGGCTCGTTGGGCTGATGTGGTGGTGATTGCTCCTGCTAGTGCGGACGTGATTGCGCGTATCGCTCAAGGCAACGGCAATGATCTGCTGACAACGGCTTGCTTAGCACGACGCTGTGAGTTGATTGTCGCCCCCGCCATGAATGAAGCGATGTGGCACCACCAAGCAACACAAGACAATCTTGCGCAGTTGCAAGCTCGTGGTGTCCATCAAATAGGTCCAGCATCCGGTGGTCAAGCCTGTGGGGATGTGGGAATGGGGCGGATGTCGGAGCCGTCGGTGTTAGCTCAAGAAATTGCCAGCCACTTTGAGAGTGGCTGTTTGGCAGGTCAATCGGTGGTAATTACCGCGGGCCCTACTCGTGAAGCCATTGATCCGGTACGTTACATTAGTAACCACAGTTCCGGAAAAATGGGTTATGCATTGGCGCAAGCAGCGGTAGATGCGGGTGCGAATGTCACACTGATTAGCGGCCCTACCAATCTACCCTGCCCAGATCACGTAAAGCGCATCGACGTTATTTCTGCTGAAGAGATGTTTAACGCGAGTCAAGCAACGTTAGGCGCTTGTGATATTTTTATTGCTTCAGCCGCAGTGGCGGATTTTCGTCCCGCAACGGTTGCAGAGCAAAAAATGAAAAAAACCAGCGCGGAAGAAACCATGACTATTCATATGGTTAAAAATCCTGACATTGTGGCGAGTATTGCCGATATTGGGGGCGCCGAAAATCGGCCATTTGTTGTTGGTTTTGCTGCAGAGACACAAAATGTATTGGAGTACGCTAGTAATAAACTACAGCGCAAAAATCTCGATATGATTATCGCTAATGATGTTTCTGATTCAAAAATCGGGTTTAACAGCGATAATAATGCCATTACTATCATTACAAAAAATAATAATACGCAAACACTTGAAGCCAGCAAACGTCAGTTAGCTACAGAAATTATGACGCATATTGCTGAAGCGAAAGGCATTTGTAATAAAGGGTAATACCCATGAAGCCTATAAAAAACATTAGCTCACAGCGCCCTATTTGGCAGCAAGCGATAGTGGTATTTTTAGTCGCATGTTTAAGTGCGGGTATTGCTTATTATTTGTCGTGGTTGTGGATCGCTCACCCCGAAAGTGAACAACGATTTTCGCAGATTGTTGAGCGCAACGTAGAAGAATACAGCCAAAAAACACAAGCCTATTTAACCCGATTGAATAACACATTATCTGAATTCTCAGACTCTGTTCCTGAGTCTCTACTATTGCCCTCGCAGAATATTTCTACCGCCGATAATAGTTTGAGTGCTCAAATATCAACAGGGGTTGCCGGTGTAACTGAATTACCTGAAACAGATGCTCAAACATCACAACAATGGTTGAATGAAAAGACACCCGAATGGCAAGGCCTCCTGCCTGAAGCTATAGACTTTAAAATATTTTCTCATCAAGAAATTGAAACAATGACGTCATCATTGCGATTTGGTAGAGAAGAAATCGCAAGCACGCTAGTCGAATACGGTGTGAGTTTTTTATTTTTAGATATGGTGAATCGCCTCAACGATGGTCAAGTTGTTTATACCGAAGTGGCAAAAGTGCCTGGGACTCATCAATGGCAATTGCATCATGTAACGGCGATAGATAATAGCATCAATAATACACAGGGTATTCTATATACGGTATTAACCATTGATGGACTTTATAAATCTTGGGGCATGGTCAATACATTATTTGGACACATAATGTTGCAACAAAAGGTTGATCAGAGAGCACCACTAAGTTTTTTCAATATTGGCCAAGCGAGTAATAACTTAGATACTGTTACAGTAGATATTCCTCAAAGCTATTGGCAAATCACATATAAGCCATCAAAGGAATTACGGCGCAGTCAAAAATTGATTCCATTAAGAGTATGGATTATTACAACGATTAGCTTTTTGCTTGTTATATGCATAGGCGGCATACCTCTTTTACGTTCTTATGGCTCAAGTAAAGTAGCTGAAGAATTGCAGCGTGCTGCAAAAAATAAAAACTCAGACGTAAGTACTAAGCCGTTATCTAGTAAAAGCATCAAAAATATTGATGTGGCAGTCGATCACACAACACTTACAGCAGAGCATGCCGTTACAGAAAATGTTTCAGAAGCCTCAGGTGTTATCGTTCCAAGCAGCATTTTTCGTGCTTATGATATACGGGGAATAGCCTACGAAGAGCTATCATTAGATCTTGTATATGCTATTGGTCAAGCTTATGCAACAGAAGTATTACAGGCAGGGGATACTACCGTTGTTGTTGGTTGGGATGCACGAATGCATTCCCAAGAGTTTTCCGTCTGCTTAATTGAAGGTATTCATTCGACGGGTTGCCATACTTTACCTATCGGTGTTGTGCCTACCCCGCTGATGAATTTTACAGCGCAAGAATGCGATGCTACAAGTAGTGGCATTATTATTACGGCCAGCCATAATCCGAAAGAGTATAATGGCTGCAAAATGGTGATCAAAGGCCGAACATTGGTGGATGAAGATATTCAACGCCTAAAGAACCATATTACGTCTGGTGAAGCACAAAAGAATACAGCTGAAAAAGGACAGTCGATAACGATCGATTTATCACAAAAATATATTGATAAGATCGTGGGGGACGTTGCTGTTATTGATGGCTGGCGTGTGGTGGTGGATACTGCAAATGGTGCATCTAGTGAACTTGCTCCCCGTCTATTTAATGCTTTGCAATGTCAGACGCATAGTTTGTTTGGCGAATTTGATGGTGCTTTTCCTAATCATGATCCGGATCCTTCCGTTGAAAAAAATCTTCAATCATTAATTGAAGGAGTAAAAGAAAAGCAAGCCGACATTGGTTTTGCATTGGATGGTGATGGTGATCGTATTGTCGCGATTACAGGTTCAGGAAATATTATGTGGCCTGATCAGTTGATGATGCTTTTTGCTCAAGATATTGTTGCGCGTAATCCCGGCTGTGATGTTGTTTTTGATATCAAATGTACACAGCTATTAGCTCAAACAATTAGTGAGCACGGTGGTCGCCCAGTGATGTGGAAAACGGGCCATTCGCATATTAAAGCAAAGATGAAAGAAACGGGGGCATTATTAGGCGGAGAGTTCTCTGGGCATATTTTCTTCAAAGAACGTTGGTATGGTTTTGATGATGGCTTATATGCCGCTGCTCGTTTATTAGAAATTATGACGCTAACGGGTAAAACAGCGGACGAATTACTTGCTGAGTTACCCACACGATTATCGACCCCTGAAATTAAAATTCCTGTTGCAGAAGATAAAAAATTTGAGGTGATAGAAAAGCTCATTAGTACGGCAACATTTTCTAATGGACAAAAAATTACCATTGATGGTTTGCGTGTTGATTTTGCCGATGGCTGGGGCCTTGTGCGTGCTTCAAACACTGCGCCTGCACTAACATTACGCTTTGAGGCAGAAAACCAAGAGTCGCTTGATGCCATTAAGCAACAGTTTTCTCAAGCATTGAGCAGTGTCGATGACAATCTATGTACGGATTTTTAGAAAGTACGACTTGTTGCGCCTTTTTTATTATTTCGAGAACGCACCCAAATAATTTGATGAAACAAACCCTATTAATTATTTAAAAATAAGGAAACCTTCAATGACATTAAGTCTTGATAATGCAAAAAATGTTGCCAAAGTGCTTACCGAGGCTTTGCCATATATTCAACGTTTTACCAATAAAACGATTGTGGTAAAGTTTGGCGGCAATGCGATGGGTGATGAATCATTACAACAAAGTTTTGCAAGAGATATTGTGCTAATGAAATTGGTTGGAATGAATCCGGTTGTTGTGCACGGAGGCGGCCCACAAATTGGTTCGCTGTTGGAAAAATTAAATATTCAGTCTAATTTTATTGACGGTATGCGTGTCACGGATAGTGCAACAATGGATGTTGTTGAGATGGTACTTGGTGGTTCTGTTAACAAGCAAATAGTGAGTCTTATCAACAGCAACGGTGGTCAAGCTATCGGTATTTCTGGAAAAGATGGCAACCTTATTCGTGCAAAAAAACTGTCACTTAAAAAAGACGCAAAAGAAGGCATGAACGCGCCTGAAATTATTGATATTGGCCAAGTAGGTGAAGTCGCTTCTGTCAAAGTGGATGTTATTAGCACATTAACTGAAGGCAATTTTATTCCAGTTATTGCACCAATAGGCGTGGGGGATGATGGTGCATCTTACAACATTAATGCCGATTTAGTTGCGGGTAAAATTGCAGAAGTGTTAAAAGCAGAAAAGCTCATGTTGTTAACTAATGTTGCTGGTTTGCAGGATAAGTCTGGTGAGGTGTTGACAGGACTAAGTACGCAACAAGTTGATCACTTGATTGATGATGGCACCATTTATGGTGGTATGTTACCCAAAATTCAATGTGCATTAGATGCAGTGAAAGCCGGTGTCTCAAGCGCGCATATTATCGATGGTCGAGTTGCTCATGCGGTATTATTGGAGGTATTTACTGATGTTGGTGTTGGGACACTCATTACTAACCAAGTATAACGTAGGCTTTCGCTATATATGCCCGCAGTACATTATATTCTTTCGACCAAACTGTATTAAAGCGTATATCGTATGTAAATAGGTTGCTTTTTGTGCTTTTGTATAAGAAGTGTCTGACTAACACAATACATGACAATAATTAAAATGAATAAACCAGAAAAGAAAGTGTCTCGTCGCCAGCAAATTTTAGAGTCGCTAGCTGCGATGTTAGAAGAGTCTCCCGGTGCCAGAATTACCACGGCGTCATTAGCTAAAAAAGTCGGTGTATCAGAGGCGGCGCTGTATCGCCACTTTCCCAGTAAAACAAAAATGTTTGAAGGCTTAATTGAATTTATAGAAGACACGATTTTCACTAATGTGAACACTATCCATAAAAGTGATGCTGGTGCTGCAGCACAATGTGAGCAAGTGCTTTTACTCTTACTAGTATTTTGTGAGCGCAATCCGGGTATTACTCGTATACTGACCGGTGATGCTATCACGGGCGAAACAGACCGTTTGCGTCAGCGCGTAATACAATTTTTTGAGCGCTTAGAGACACAGCTTAAGCAGATTTTGAGAGAGGCAGAAATGAAGGAAGGTCTAAGAACAGTGCTTCCTCCAAATATAGCAGCCAATAGTTTGCTAGCGATTGCTGAAGGCCGAATTGCACAATATGTGCGTAGTGAGTTTAAGCGTTTGCCCACTACTCATTGGTCAGAACAACTTGCGGTAGTGATGACTAGTTTTTTCCGTGAGAAGGCATTGGTAAAATAATTGATTGATCGATTTTTAAGTGGGGTATACTTATACTATTGGTTGATGATTACTTTAAATCGATCAATGTCTTTTTGATATTTACTGACAATATCAGTTCTTCTTGCTTGTCTTTTTCCGATTTCCTGTTCAATGAAATCACGATCTGCTTGCAGTCTCGCCATTGATGCCAGAGTTTCTTTTGGAATAGTTTCACCTTGACGTTCATTGGCTGCGGCTTCTGCTTGATAATACTTTATAGTTTTTGAAATATTTTCCAGCGTTAGTTGAAGTGAAGTGATGCTATTATCGATACCTTTTAAACGTCGCTTTTTTGTTGACTCGATATCCTTCACGCTATGGTATCGAGAGCGTAGCTCTTGATCCCACTTATCGAGCCTTTCCTGTTCGACACGTGCTTTTCTTTTTTGCTCCTTTTCAGCGGGGCTTAGCTCAGCAGGCACGGTTTTTACAATATTGCCTCGACTGTCAATGACATCGTATCCTTTGGCAGCATAATAGGGTGATATCACATCTGAAATAACTTTTGTGCCCTGATCATTTTCATAGCGATAGAGTGTATTGTTTGCCTGTATTGCGCTAGTGATTACACATAGCACCAAAGCAGCGATTAGCATTAAAAGGTGTTCACGGTATCTATTTATCATGGTATCACTCTAGTTAATGTTTTATCGATTGTCGATATGCAGAGGTTGTTACTATAAGCATCATATAGCCATCTACAGCCTAAACACCGTAGCGCTCACGATAGCTTTCCATCGTTGCGACAAAGTGGTCATTGCCTTTCTTACGCATATATTCAATGATGTTATCTAGGCTAACAATACTGATAACAGGCATACCATACGCTTGTTCGACCTCTTGAATGGCAGATAATTCACCATTGCCTCGTTCTTGTCGATTCACACCGATGAGGACGGCAGCGGGTCTGGCATCTGCTTGATGGATTATATCGATAACCTCGCGTACAGCGGTTCCTGCGGTAATTACATCATCAATAATAGCAATATTACCTTGTAGTGGTGCCCCCACCAATGAGCCACCCTCTCCATGGTTTTTTGCTTCTTTACGGTTATAGCAAAAGGGAAGGTCTTTGTTATATTTTGAGGCGAGCGTACCTGCAGTTATCGCTGCAAGAGGAATGCCTTTATAGGCTGGGCCAAATATCATATCAACGTCAACATCAGCAGCTATCAATGCTGCGGCATAGGCTTCTCCCAGTGCCGCCAGCGCTGCGCCGGTTTGGAAGCGTCCTGCATTAAAAAAATAAGGGCTAATGCGACCCGATTTTAGGGTAAACTCACCAAAGCACAGTGCTTCGTGTTTAATGGCTAGCTCTATAAACTGCTGTTGGAACGGCTGCATTGTAAAATCCTAGAATTCGACTAAATTAAATGTAATAAAAACAATAAGGCATATTTTAAAAGTAGTGTGATCCAGACATACCGTCTATTTCAGTATTTTTACAGCGCACAGGCAGTTTGCGCTTTGCAATTTCACTATTTTCGGTATTATACGCGCCTTATAATAAGGGTACATTATGCGAATAATTAGTCTCAGTGTCGATGGCCTCCATCAGGCTGCTCAAAGAGGCCTCTATGATTGGTTGGCAGAACAAGATGCAGACATCATTTGTCTGCAGGATTTGCGTTGTCTTGAATATGAAACCGATGATGATATTTTTCATCCGGAAGGCTATAACGCTTATTTCTTTGATTCAGGGACGAAACACTATAATGGCGTCGCTATCTATTCTCGCGCTATGCCTAAGGCGCTTATCTATGGTTTAGGGTTTTCTAGCGGTGTGGATATGGAAGGCCGTTACCTACAGATTGACTTTGACCAAATCAGTATCGGCTCGTTATTGGCACCATCAGCGTTTTCGAATATCGAGTCACATGAGGTTAAAGCGCAATTTTTTGATGATTTACAGGCGCACCTGACCAAAATTTCTCGTAAGCGACGCGACTTCATCTTTTGTGGTAATTGGGCGATTGCACCCAAAGAGCAGGATGTATCAAACCCTGAGCAACAAAAAAATCAATCAGGTTTTCTTCCGGAAGAAAAACAATGGATGTCTCAACTAGGCGGTATTGGCTATGTTGATGCGTTTCGCCAAGGCAATGCCGATGCTGACGAATACAGCTGGTGGCCGAGTGGTGAGCAAGGAAAAGGCGATGCATGGCGAACAGATTTGCAAATTGCATCAGCATCGTTAAAGAACCAAGTTGAATACGCGGTCATCTATAAAAAACAGCAGTTTTCTAGTCACTTAGCCGTTATTGTTGATTACGATTTTGAGCTAGAGCCTGACTTTTAGTGGAAATTAACAAAGGGTGGTAAGGTGTATTGCCTTATCGCTTTCTGTTTAAGGCGAAGGATTGTCACCTACCCAACTTCCCTTTATTTTTCAATTTCACATCTATTTCACATCTATATCACAATGTTTTGACACTCTTTTTCGTATGCTTGGCCAATATTAATTTATTGGAGAGTAGATATGAAAATAGTTATTGCAAGTACACTAATAGCGACTAGCTTAATGCCGTGCTGGCTCTATGCTGAAGACAACAAAGAGGGCTGGTCGTTTGCAGTGGATTTGGGTGTTGAGCGCGAGGTTGAATATCATGGTTCTAGTGAACATGAAACCGAAGCAGACGTAGGTATTCAAGCGGATTATCAATCGGGAAATGGGTGGGAATTTTCATCGAATATTCTTCATAATCAATTACGCTTTACCTTGTCAGACCGATGGACCCAAGCCTTATGGATAAACTATGAGGAAGGGCGTAAAGAGTCGGACAGCTCTAAGGGTAAATTGGCGGGCTTAGGCGATATTGATAGCAGTATAGAGCTAGGAGCCGGCCTTATTTATAAGGCGACAGACCGGTTAGATCTTTATTTGGCGGGACAAACATATGCTAGCGATGATGTAAAAAAAGGCAGCGTAGGTTTTCTAGGTGCCGATTACGCTTTGATTGATAGTGATCGATTCTCCTTAAATATCAATGCTGATATTAGCTTTGCAGACAGTGAGCACTTGCAAACAGAATTTGGCATCAGTGAAACTCAAGCAGCAAATTCCGTCTATAGTGCTTATAAGATTTCTTCAGGGATTAAGTCTTATGGTATCAAAGTGCACTCTAATTATGAGTTAACCCCTCGATGGAATTTGCATGCGGGTATCGACTACGAAGTACTTGCCGGCGATAGTGTAGATAGCCCATTAATTCAAGCGGGTGATGATACAGAAGCTGAAGTGAGCTTAGGCGTGAGCTACCATTTTTAATAATGAGTGATTAATATGACAATCAATACCGATGTATTTGATGTGCTATTAGTAGAAGATCATCAAGATATTGCAGAAAATATCGTATTGTTTTTAGAGCGTAACCATATGATTGATCATGCGTATAGCGCGGGTCAGGCACGTACGTTATTGTCGGTTAATCACTATGATATTATTATTCTCGATATTATGTTACCTGATGCTGACGGTTTTGCATTGGCACGTGAAATTAGAGAGGATTTGAAAAAAACAACGCCTATTATTTTCCTAACAGCCAGAGATTCTCTTGAAGATAAGAAACGAGGATTCTCTCTTGGTGCCGATGACTATATGACAAAACCGTTTGATTTGGAGGAGTTGGCTCTGCGCTTATCGGCACTTTATCGGCGAGCGTATGGCTTAACTAATGATACGATAATTTTAGGTAAGTGGGCAGTAAATGAAAGCAGCTTTATGATTACCTATGATGAAAAAATAGTTGAAACAACCAAAATAGGCTTTAATATATTTAAAGCATTGGTGATGCATCACCCTAATATTATTACACGAAAAAAATTAGAAAAATTATTATGGTTTGATTCGCCACCCGATAGTGATTCTCTTCGTAGCCATATTTTCTTGTTGAGAAAAGCAATTGCCAAAGTCCATTATCAACCTGTTATTAAAACTGTTCATGGTATAGGTTTTACATTGCAAATTGAGAAAAAACTGTGCGATTAAGAAGTGTCTTGCTTAATAAATTTTTTAGTTTGCAAATGATTATTGTGATATTAAGTTTATTGCTTTGTATAGACTTATTTTTTAAAGCTGAAGATACATTTCATGAGTCTTTTTTGCGTACAGAAATGGATGCGATAATGGATGGCTATCAATATGGAGAGGTCAATAAATTACCGAAAAGTAGAACGTTAAAAGGGTTTGAAGGTATTGAAAATGTGCCTTCAAATTATCAAACACTCGTTCGTGAATTACCAGAAGGAGTTTATGAATTGTCTTTGGAGGGGCAGCCGGGTTTTGCAGAAGAAGCAGAAATTAGAGTCGCTGTTGCTAATATAGAAAACGCAACGTCTTCGATATATCTCATATCAAATCTTCCAGACGGCTCGGGTGAAAGCCTGTTAACCAGAGATATGTTTTGGCTAATAGCATTATATTTTTCTATTGTTGCTTGTTTTGGACTTTGGTTTTCGTGGGTTTTATCTAAGAAAGCATCCATTCCTTTGGAAATATTAGCTGCAGCAGTCTCAGGAAAAAGAATTCCTGATAACTTATTTAGTAACAAGCCTCCGGTCGATGAAATTAATGCGCTTCATCAGGAAATTATTACTAGAGAGATGCGCATTAATAAATTTATTCGCCGCGAAAAAAATACTATACGAAATATCAGTCATGAGTTACGTACACCGATGACTGTGTTGAGCAGTTCGTTGAGTTTGCTGAAAGTGAGCGAAAAAAGAAAGTTGAATAAAGAAAAAATGATGCAAAAAATGCAATATGCGATTGATGATGTGACCGCAACTATTGATGCATTTTTATGGTTAGGGCGAGAAGGTGATTGTCAAGAAGAGCATTTAAGTTGTGGTACGACATCAGTGAATAAAGCCATTGAGCGTTATCAACATATCGTAAGCGGAAAGCCAATTACGTTGGTAGTTAATTGTGAAAAATCAGTAATGATAACTTGTAAAGACGCTATTTTTTATATTGTTATCTCAAATTTGATACGTAATGCTTTCACTTATACCGAAGAAGGCAATATTACGATTACACTAATGAATAATATATTTTCTGTTACTGATACCGGCCCCGGGATTGTTGATAAAAAAATAGTAAACACTCATCAAGGGTTTGGTTATGGGCTCGATATAGTGAATCAAGTGTGCGCGCAAATGGGGTGGTGTTTTAATGTTATGCATAACGAAGAGGAGAAGGGAACACAGGCTTTGGTTAGTTTTAACTAATCCGTCTTTGGTTGATGCTTGCTTTTTTCGCTCATCGTAGAGTGGTCAGTAATCGGAGTCCACTATCCATGTGGTAATAATGTAATACGGGCTCGTTGTTATTCAGCTAAACAAGCTAACTGAGCAGCATTGAGCTCCTTAATGCCTTTTTTGGCGAGTGTTAACATTTGCATAAACTCTGTTTCACTAAACGGCTCGCCTTCAGCGGTGCCCTGTATCTCAATCATGCCGCCGTCATCAGCCATCACAATATTCATATCGGTATCTGCACTGGAATCTTCTGGGTAATCAAGATCTAGTACTGCTTCTCCTTCATAAATACCAACAGAAATAGAGGCAATCATGCGCGTCAGTGGGCTAGAAGCAAGAGTGCCATTCTCTACGAGTTTGTTGAGCGCGTGTGCAAGGGCTACACAAGCGCCTGTGATTGAAGCGGTACGTGTACCACCATCGGCCTGAATAACATCACAATCAATAGTAATGGTACGCTCACCAAGCGCTTCTAAATCAACGGCTGCTCGCAACGAACGACCAATCAGGCGTTGAATTTCTACGGTGCGTCCGGTCTGTTTGCCGCGTGCGGCTTCGCGGTTCATTCGTGAATGAGTTGAACGGGGTAGCATGCCATATTCAGCGGTAATCCAGCCTTTTCCTTGTCCCCGTAAAAAACTAGGCACATGATTATCAATACTGGCCGTACAAATAACTTTGGTTTCGCCAAACGCTATTAATACCGAGCCTTCCGCATGTTTGGTGAAGTCTTTTGTTAAATGGATGCTGCGTGTTTGATCATTTGCTCTGCCACTAGGACGATTCATATAGCTTGCCTCTTGAGATTTTTGACACGTGATTATTGGGTATGAGTGTGCCCTTAAATGGCTTCGCAGTGTACAGCAAAAGGCGAATCGGCGTTGTGCCTATGGTAGAATCACCTTCACTTTTTAATCGATACCTCGTATAAAAAAACCGCCATAACAAGTAATGGAAAATGTAGATGCCAAGTAGTATGACAGGCTTTGCTCGCCAAGAATCTCAGTCGACATGGGGAGTGCTAAGTTGTGAAATTCGTAGTGTCAATCAGCGTTACCTAGAACCAACCATTCGTTTACCCGAATTGCTGCGCTCGTTAGAGCCTGCTATTCGAGAAGCCTGTCGTCGCCAATTACAGCGCGGTAAAGTAGAGATTACTCTTCAGTTGACGTTTGATGACGCACAAGAGCAGCAACTTTCTGTGAACACCGCTCTCGTAGAGCAATTGATGAAAGCGAGCGCCGATATAGCCCAAGCAGCAACACATCCCATCGCCCCATTAGACCCTTTACAAGTGTTGCAATGGCCGGGCGTGTTAACGAAAGCGACAATCAACAAAGAGGTAATATCTGAAGCTGCACAAGCCCTTTTTGAGAACACTCTATCGTTGCTCGTCGACCACAGAGTTAGAGAAGGAGAGGCGTTACAGTCCCATATAGAAGAGCGTCTAGGTGCGATTAACGAATACATTGCATCGATTCGAGAACAAATGCCTATTATATTACTCACTCAAAAAGAAAAGCTGTCGCAGCGTCTGAGCGATATGGAAGTGAATGTAGAGCCAGAAAGACTGGCACAAGAAGTGGCAATACTCGCGAACAAAGCTGATATTGATGAAGAGCTTGACCGGTTAAGCGTTCATATTACAGAAATTCGTCATATACTACGCCAACAGGGAGCAATAGGCCGCCGACTAGATTTTATGATGCAAGAACTTAACCGCGAAGCGAATACGCTATCTTCAAAAGCGATTCACGCTGATACCACGCAAGCGGCAGTATCACTAAAAGTATTAATTGAGCAAATGCGCGAGCAGATTCAGAATATAGAGTAAGTTATCCATGAGTAAAGGCACATTATTTACAATATCGGCTCCTTCAGGTGCGGGTAAAACAAGCTTGGTTAAAGCCCTGTTGCAGCGCGACTCGCGCATTCAGGTATCGGTTTCGCATACTACGCGTGCGATGAGGCCTGGGGAGGTGGATGGTAAGGATTACTGCTTTGTCTCTCATGACACGTTCAATAATATGATTCTTGATCGTGTGTTCTTAGAGCATGCTCAGGTGTTTGAAAACCAGTATGGCACGTCCAAAACGTGGGTTGAAGAAGCTCTTAGCCAAGGTATCGATGTTATTTTGGAAATCGATTGGCAAGGCGCACAACAAGTACGTGAGATTATGCCGGCTACGCAAAGTATCTTTATTCTACCGCCGTCGCGCGATGCGCTCTATGAACGGCTGACAGGGCGAGGTCAAGATGACGAGAAGGTTATCAATCAACGTATGCAAGCGGCCATAGATGAGATGTCGCATTATCATGAATCACATTGGTTGTTAATCAACGACCAATTTGAACTAGCCCTACAACAGCTCCACGATATTATACAAACGCAGCGCTTACAGACTGACAAGCAAGAAGGTAATTATAGCGATTTACTCGACGACTTATTGCATTGAGCATATTGTGTTCAGCCTAGGTATTGCGTAGACTAGCGCGTTCTGATTTATTTGCCCTTGTCACAGATTAAGTGGTGTGGGCGTAAAATGTAAAAATGGTGGCATTTGGGTGCCTCCTCTCTTCTGAAGATTGTGGAAATTTATTATGGCTCGTATTACCGTTGAAGATTGCTTAGATCATGTCGATAACCGCTTTGAACTTGTATTGGTAGGCACAAAAAGAGCTCGTCAAATCGCAACAGGTGGCAAGGATCCGATGGTTCCTGAAGAAAATGATAAGCCTACCGTGATTGCATTACGTGAAATCGAAGAAGGCCACATAGGGCCAGGCATTTTGACTGAAAAAGAAGAAGATGATTACGAAGAAATGGTTGATGATATTGCTGCCATTGAAGCGAGTCTTGCGGCGGCGGCTAGCGATGGTTTAACCGATGATGCTGCGCAACCAGAAAGCGATGTAGAAATTACACCTGCTGCAGTCAACCTTGAAGAAGATTCAGAGTAACTCTTAATACCTCTTGTCCTTTGTTGTCGCCTGTATCGAATGGGCGATAGCATTGTGCGCGCCAGCTTGCGCGCATTTGTAATGATTCTATATATTGCTTACAACATTAATTCCTCTTCTAAGCCTATCGCGTGATGACCTATGTCGACAATTGATGATTTTCTCGTTTCGCTCTCTAGCTACTTAGAGCCTGATCAAATCGCCGTTGTCGAAAAAGCGTATTATTATGCCGAAGTTGCTCACGGTGACCAAACCCGCAGCAGTGGCGAACTTTATATTACTCACCCCCTTGCTGTTGCTAAAATTCTTGCCACAATGCACATGGATCATCACAGTCTAGTTGCTGCTATGTTGCATGATGTGATTGAAGATACCGCGTTTAATAAAGAGCAAATTACCGAAGAGTTTGGTGAAGTTGTTGCCGAGATTGTCGATGGCGTGAGTAAGCTCACACATATGGAGTTTTCCAGCCAAGAAGAAAAACAAGCGCATAACTTTGAAAAAATGGCGATAGCAATGTCGAAAGATATTCGCGTTATTATCGTTAAGCTCGCGGATCGATTACACAATATGCGCACGCTAGGGCCGCTAAAGCCTGAAAAGCGTCGGCGAGTCGCAAAAGAAACTCTCGAAATGTATGCCCGTATTGCAGCACGCTTGGGTATCCAATCGTTTCGAGTTGAGTTCGAAAATCGTGGTTTTGAAGCGCTTTATCCGTTGCGAGCAAGGCGTTTAAGCGCCGCGGTATCTGCGGTGCGTTCGAAGCAAAAAGAACTCGTCTCTCATATTCAAGAAAATCTTGAAAACCAATTAGCGCGTTGGGACATTACGGCAATTACCATTGGACGTGAAAAGCATCTCTATAGTATCTATCGAAAAATGGAGCTTAAGGGTGAGAAAAAGCGTCGATTTCGTGACATTACCGATGTCTTCGGTTTTCGTGTGATCGTTGGCAGTATTGATGACTGTTATCGTGTACTAGGCGCTGTCCATAATCTGTATAAACCTATCCCCGGTCGTTTTAAAGACTACATCGCTATTCCCAAGGTCAATGGTTACCAATCTATTCATACTGTCGTCAATGGGGCAGAAAATGTCCCTGTTGAAGTGCAAATTCGCACTAAAGAAATGGATGAGATCGCGAGTACAGGTATTGCAGCGCATTGGCTTTACAAATCTGAAGATAGTGTCGACGATGTTAGTGCATCGCGGGCACGCCGATGGATTAATAACTTGCTCGAATTACAGCAAAATGCGGGTGATCCGGTTGAGTTTATTGAGCAGGTGAAAAACGATTTCTTTTCTGATGAAATCTATGTGTTCACGCCCAAAGGTCGCATTATCGAATTGCCGATGGATGCCACTGCTGTCGACTTTGCTTATGCGGTGCATACAGAAATTGGCGATACGTGTTACGCGTGTCGCATCAATAATCGTACGGCATCGCTCAATCAGCCGCTCAGTAATGGTCAAAAAGTGCATATCATTACTGCCGAAGGTCGTCGCCCTCAAGCTAATTGGCTTAATACCGTTAAAACGAGTAAGGCGCGTGTAGCTATTCGTCAGTCGCTCAAAAATCACCAGCAGCAAGATGCCATCGATCTTGGTCGTCGTATGCTTAATCGTATGTTGCGACAAGTGGATGTTGGTTTAGACGATATTGACCAGACAGTTCTACAAACCACATGTGAAGAACTAGACCATCGTAACCTTGACGAGCTGCTGAGTGAGATTGGTTTGGGTAATGTGATGAGCAGCAAAATTGCCCAATTATTAGCGCCTGAGCGCGCTGATGAAATCTCTACACAAGTCTTATCGCCGCTAACCATCGATGAAACCGATGGCACTATGATTACCCTTTCTCGCTGTTGCCACCCTATTCCTGGTGATGAAATTATGGGTGTTATTAGCTCAGGTAAGGGATTGGTCATTCATGTGGATACGTGTAAAAACATTGCAGATATACGTGAAAACCCAGATAAAACCAGCCATGTCACTTGGTCTAAAGAGGTGCAGGGTGAGTTCCCTGTTGATTTAATTATCAATGTTGAATCGGATCGCTCTTTGTTCGCAAAAATTGCCAGCCGCATTACAGAAATGGGCGCCAACATTGAGAAAATTTTATATAAAGAAAAAGATCCTAGCCGCAATATTTTACGCTTAACCATTGGTGTTAAAAATCGCGTTCACCTAGCAGACATCATGCGTCGTATTCGCGGCATGCGACAGGTAGAAAAAATTGGTCGGGATAAAAACTAAATAGAACCTGTTATTTTTTTGCCTATATATCTGGAGCTAGTACGATGAAAACGGTAGATATTGTTAAATGGGTAGCAACTGTTATTCAGTTATTAGGATATGGTTTGACGGGGTTGGGCTACACACCTATCAATATTTATGCATTTCTTGTAGGCATAGTATTGTGGTTTGCTGTCGGTGTGTTGTGGAAAGATCGTGCGATTATGGTCGTACATATTGGCGCCTTTTTATCATTATTGGTCGGCTATTTAAATGCATAAAAGACACTAATCAATGAACACTAAAAAATCTCTTCTTTGTCTGCAAAAGTAAAGCGAGACGGTAAGTGGAAACGTTAATAGAAACGATAAGATATGTAGCGGCTAGCCAGCAATCTCTTCCCTTCTCTGTATACACTTCGGTAAAAGAGCAGCATATTGTTAACGTTCCTATTGTTAAGCCACTGCTTATTTGTATATTAAGCGGTAATAAAAAACTGGGCCGTCAGGGTGAAATAATCTGCCCTTTTCAGAGCTTTGTTTTTTTATCGAATAATCCCACCATCGACATGAGAAATATTCCTAGCGATGGCGAATATTTTGCTTTATTGGTTGAATTTGAAGATAGCGATTTTGATTGTCTTCCGGCCTCGGTTGATAATGTTGTCACGCCATTAATACAAGGTAGTATTAATGGCGTGTTAGAAAACACTTTGCAACAGTTTGTCGAATGGTCTGCGACAGCCCTTCCTGCGATGTGGCATATCCGCCGGCAAGAAATTTTACAAGTATTGTTTTATTTAGGTTATCACCAAATTACGTCTGCCTATATATCATCGAATATCTCGTACAGATTACATAAGTTAATCAGTCAGGACATCACCCAAAAGATGGGTATTACGCAGTTCGCATCGGCACTCGCAATGAGTGAGTCTACATTGCGTCGAAAATTACACAGCGAAGGCTTAAGTTTTCAATCCATCAAAGAAAACGTCCGGTTAGGTCATGGCCTGCATCTTTTGCAAAGTAGCCGAATCTCTATTGGCGCCGTTGCTGAGCAATGTGGTTATCATTCGCCCTCTCGTTTCACCCAAAAATTTAAACAGCTTTTTGGCGTGACTCCCTCCGAGTTAAGAAAAACACGTGCCTGATTAAGGCGAATGTTTGATCGGATATGTACTAATCACAACCGTAGGCATCGCCTATTATGCTCTCTTCAATCATCTTAAATGGAGCATGATATGCAACAACTAAAAAACATAATCTCTACAGTACTACTTTCTTCGGCGTTAACGCATGTCGCTTTTGCTGATTCTTTACAGTTGAGCAGTGACGATATATCGCATGGAGAATTTATGGCCAAAGCTCAGGAATTTGAGGGTTTTGGTTGCAGTGGTGATAATGCATCACCGCATTTGACATGGTCTGGTGCGCCAGCAGAAACAAAAGCGTTTGCGATATTGGCTTACGATCCTGATGCGCCAACGGGCAGCGGCTGGTGGCATTGGCAGGTTGTGAATATTCCTGCGGAGGTAACGGCTATATCGACAGGCGCCGGCACCGTCGATGGTAAGCGCATGCCCGCTGGTAGCCTTCAAATCGAAAATGATTATGGTTCAAAAAGTTTCGGTGGAGCATGTCCGCCAAAGAAGAATGGCGCACATCGTTATCAATTTACCATCCACGCTTTATCAAAAAAGTTAGCATTGCCCGATAATGCGTCGGCTGCGTTGACAGGTTACTTTGTGAATGCCAACTCTTTAGCGTCTAGTACTATAGAGGCGTTGTACAAAAGAGATTAGAAGAGGATAGCGTAAAGTTTCTAGCTTCTAAGCTAATTTTTTTAGTGGCTAGACATGTTACTAACGGGGTATTTGAATTTCAAACACGCTGTAAATATATCCCTATACGCTTTACGTCGGCTCCTGCCTCCGAAAGTCTGAAGTTCAAGTGTATTCTTTTCTGCCGACTCAATAGTAAGTTTGTGTAGACGCTGATTAATGAGTAAATTTTTCTTTCAGAGCTTCTTCGACAGCGGTAGGTACAAACTGTTTCACATCACCTTTTAGCGCGGCAATTTCTCTGACGAGTGATGAGGATAAATAGGATAAGTGTTCGGCGGGTGTGAGAAAGATGCTTTCCATATGTGGCAGCAAAGCGCGGTTCATATTCGCCAACTGAAACTCATATTCAAAATCTGATACGGCGCGCAGTCCACGAATCACCGCTTGTGCGCCCTGCTCTTCTACAAATTGAGCAAGTAAGACGTTAAACCCTAACACTTCCACATTGTCTAAATGTTTCAGCACCTCTTGGCACAGTGCAACGCGCTCGTTTAAGTCAAATAAAGGGTTTTTACTGCGGCTATCGGCAACGGCAATAACGACATGATCAAAAAGCCGACAAGCTCGCTCAACGAGATCAACATGCCCATTAGTGATGGGATCAAAGGTACCGGGGTAAACGACTTTTTTCATGAGTAAACTCTCAGCAGTGCTTAATAGGTTAAAGCAACAAGTATTAGTAAATATAAGTATCAGTAAGCGTTTGCATCATAAACAATTGAACGTTTTTATCCTAGTGATGATCTTATAATCAGATTATCTGCTAGGTATTACTATGAACCACATAATTTTTATACTGATTTTACTCGCTTCGCTAACAGCCTCTGCTGAAGAGACCGCTCCGCCGGTCACTGTTATCGAGTTATTTACCAGCCAAGGGTGTCATTCTTGTCCCCCTGCGGATGCTTTTTTGGGTGAGCTTGCTGAGAGTGATCATGTGATTGCCTTATCTTGTCATGTGACGTATTGGAATTATTTAGGCTGGAAAGATACCTTTTCACTCCCCTTTTGTAATAACCGCCAACGCCAATATCAACACGTGTTAAAAGGCGGCGAGCGTGGCGTTTACACTCCGCAAATGATTATTAACGGGCGGTACGGCGTGGTGGGTTCGCGGCAGAGAAAGGTCAATGAGGTTATTGCCGCAGACCACCAATACGAACGTTCACTACAGGCGATACAATTGACCACAAGGCAGCGCGCGCAAGAACAGCAGTTACAAGTTATGCTACCAGCGCTCCCATCGTCTTCCCAGCATCAGGAGTGGCAATTGTTTTTATTTGGCACCAGTGGTGAACATGCCATACCAATAGCTTCGGGTGAGAATGCGGGAAAGCATTTACCGTACATTAACCCTGTTGAACATATTGTGAATAAAGGTCCATGGAATGGCGATTCAAAAAATATTGAGTGGTCGTTACCCAATGCGCCACAAGTACGAGAATGGTTAGTGCTTGCCCAGCAATGGCCGCTCGGTGAAATAGTGGCGGCTGGCCGTATTCGTGTTAGTGAGTAGTTGCATACTGTGTATGTCTTGTTAATACTTAAATTTTAAGGTGGCGTATTACGCTGAAACAAGCGATAACACACCTGTCCACTGGTTTTCTCTTTTAAGACTAACCAATGCGAAGGAATGGCGACCACTTTATTTTTAGGGGTTTCGATATAGATAATCGCCCTATTACTCAACGCAATGTTTTCTTCTAACTGTTTGATTGCCTGATCCCATAGATCGCCAGCAAAGGGTGGATCAAGAAAAACAATATCAACAGGCGTTGATGGATGATGTTTATCGTTAAGCCATGTGAGAGTATCGGTTTCTATCACGTCGCTGTTTTGCTCAGATGAAAGCTGTTGCTGGTGTTGACGCAATTGCGCTGCTGCTTGCGGATGTTTTTCAAGTAGCGTTACCTGCGCTGCGCCGCGAGATAAACATTCAAACCCTAATGCACCAGAGCCCGCGAATAAATCTAAGCAATGGCTATTGGCTACATAGCCTGTTAGCCAATTAAACAATGTCTCGCGGATGCGATCACCCGTTGGGCGCAAGCCATCAACATTAGCAATACTCAGCTTTCGGCCTCGCCATTGGCCGCCAATAATGCGCAACTGCTGATCCCCCTCGCGCGTTTTCTGCGTGGCCGCAGTGGGTTTTTTAGTTGTTTTTTTACGAGTATTTTTAGGCATCTAGCATCATTTTTTCTAAAGTATCGGGCAAACCGTAAAGGATTAAGACTTTATTTTGGGTCAATGGTAGGATACCGCCTTTCATTATGTTTGCCCAACGCCATTGCCGTTATCTTTATCGGCCTAATATGCGTTTGAATAAGAGAGACCCATGTTTTTTGATCGATTTAAAAAGAAACCCAAGGCCGAAAATACCCAAAAAAGTGCGGATAATAGCCACCAGCATGTGAGTGAAGGCCATGATGACGATGCCGCAAAAAAAGAAAATATCTTTGCAGAAGCGACCACCGTTCATGGTGATGTAGGCAATGTTATCGATAGTAACGATACCGCTGAAAATACTGATCAACACCCAAGCCACTCTGCTCCTGTACATTCTGCTCCTGTAGAACAAGAAAAGCCCAAGCGTGGGTTCTTTCAACGCATCAAACAGGGCTTGTCTCGTACCAGTAGCCAATTAGTCGAAGGTATCGCCAGTGCGGTGCTGGGCAAAAAACAAATTGATGACGAATTGCTAGAAGAGTTAGAAACGCAATTGTTGATGGCCGACGTGGGCATTGATGCAACCACGCAAATTATTGATAACCTGACCAAAGCCGTTGAACGCAAGCAGCTAAGCGATGGTGATAGTCTGTACGCTGCTTTGCAGCAACAGCTACGTGATTTATTGGTCGATGCACAGCAGCCACTGGCTGCAGAACCGCAAGTGATTGATGGTAAGAAAATGCCAATGGTTACCTTGGTTGTGGGTGTAAATGGCGTGGGTAAAACGACCACTATCGGTAAACTCACCAAGCGTTTGCAAAATCAAGGCAAACAAGTGCTGCTAGCGGCCGGTGATACTTTCCGAGCGGCGGCTGTTGAGCAGTTAAAAATATGGGGCGAGCGTAACGATGTACCGGTGGTCGCACAAGATACTGGAGCCGATAGCGCCTCCGTTATTTTTGATGCCCTGTCGTCGGCACAGGCTAGGGGTGTCGATGTGTTGATTGCCGATACCGCCGGCCGCTTACACAATAAAGGCCACCTGATGGATGAGCTTTCTAAGGTCAAACGTGTCATGGCAAAGCTCGACCCTAACGCCCCCCATGAAGTGTTATTGGTGCTAGATGCGGGCACGGGGCAAAATGCCTTGTCGCAGGCGGAGCATTTTATTAAAGCGGCTGGTGTTACAGGTTTGGTGCTGACCAAGTTAGATGGTACTGCTAAGGGCGGCATTGTATTCGCCTTAAGCGAGCGTTTTAAATTACCCATTCGTTTTATTGGTGTGGGTGAAGGTATCGATGACTTACAACCTTTTGTGGCCAACGACTTTGTTGATGCCCTATTTAGTGCGCAGCCAGTTACGACACCGCAAGACAATGCCGATCAATAAGGCTGGCCAGCGATGATCCGTTTCGATAATGTGAGTAAGCGCTATGGTGATGGTGAAGGCCACGATGCCTTGCTCAACGTTAACTTTGAGCTAGCTACCGGTGATATGGCGTTCTTGACCGGGCATTCGGGCGCGGGAAAAAGTACTCTGCTTAAACTGATTATGTTGATTGAGCGTGCTTCTCGCGGACAGGTCTTGATCGGTAATCGCCGATTAGATCAGGTCACTCGCACACAAATCCCCTATTTGCGCCGTCAGATTGGCGTAGTGTTTCAAAACCCTCATTTGTTAGTCGATCGCACCGTGTTTGATAATGTTGCTCTGCCCTTGCAGATTAGTGGTATGTCGGCGCGAGATCAGGGGCGTCGCGTGCGTGCAGCGCTTGAACGTGTTGGTTTATTGAGCAAAGAAGGGCATTTCCCTCTGGCACTGTCCGGTGGTGAGCAACAGCGTGTAGGGATCGCCAGAGCCATTGTCAATAAGCCCGCCATACTGCTTGCCGATGAGCCAACAGGTAATCTCGATCCTGCGTTGTCTGCTGATATTATGCAACTGTTCCAAGATCTCAATAGTGTTGGTGTGACCATTCTTATCGCAACGCACGATATCGCGCTTGTTGAACAAATGCAGCGACGAGTACTGACACTTGATCAAGGCCGCATGGTTAGTGAGCCGGTGGCTTCGGGCGGTGTTTTCGTATGAACCGTCGAGTCAGTCGTCCTGCTACAGCTAAACCTGCCGCCAATACGTATGGTGCGAGCAAAAAAGCTGCTAATAAAAAGGCGAGCAGTAAAAGCCAAGGTTCTTGGTTTTCTTCGCAAGTGTCTTTTGCTTCATCCTCTTCTCTTGTATCCTCTAAAAAGAGCGGTGGGTCTTCAAGCGCACCCCTAAACGCTTGGTTAGCACATCACCGCTTTTCATGTCTCGATAGCTTGCAACGCTTACTCAACACCCCTTGGCAAAGCTTAGCCACGGGGCTGGTCGTAGCGATTGCATTAGTATTGCCCACGTTGTTGTATATCGTCTTCGAACAAGCACGGCCACTGCAAAATACATGGCAAAACAATACCCAAATTTCTCTTTATATTGAGCCTAAAACACAGCCTTTGGCGGTCGATAAACTGCAGCAGCGTTTGCTGGCAACCCCCACGATTAATGCGGTTGAGGTGGTTACCCCCGAGATGGCTAAGCAAGATTTTCAGCAACACAGCGGTTTGGGTAATATTCTATCGTCTCTTGAAACTAACCCCCTGCCTTATGTGCTGCTAGTTAAGCCTCGTATCAACGATAATGAAGCAGATGCATCGCCAGAACTACTGGCGAATTTACAAGCACAGCTTGCCGCCGAACCGCTTGTCGAAGAGGCACAGCTAGATACGCAATGGCTACGCCGATTACAAGAAATGGCTAACCTCGCCCAGCGTATCGTGTTTGCGTTGGCACTATTACTGGCAGTGGGGGTGATACTAGTGATCGGCAATACGATACGCCTGTCTATAGAAAGCCGTCGCAATGAAATCGTCGTCATTAAAATGGTGGGCGGAACCGATGGTTTTATCAAGCGTCCGTTCTTGTACACAGGGTTTTGGTATGGCCTTAGCGGTGCTATTTTATCGCTACTTATTTTGGGCGGCGTGCAAATGTGGTTAGCTCAGCCTATTAAGCATTTGACGGCTTTGTACGGTAGTGAATACACACTATCGCTGTTAAGTATTGAAACGATAGCGCTCGTCATCGTTGTCGCCAGTAGTCTCGGCTGGTTAGGCGCATGGCTATCCGTGTCGCGTCATTTACGACAAATCGAGCCTGAGTAACACATGTTTATCTGGCTTATATCCAAAGCTGGTTAATCATATAACGCAATAATATTGCCAAGCTATTGAACTATCGCCGATAATCAGTAGTCTATACCCTCGCGCAATGGACAATGCGTGCTAAAATCATAGCATTGGCTAATAAAGTGCCATGTGGTTATTAAACCAATCACAGAAAATGCGCGTAATATCAAAACGTTATCTTTTATTAAAGAAGAGAGAGAAGGAAATGGGAACTAGCTTACAGTCTGTGGATATGCTTGCGCCAGGTGCGAACATTAATGCATACATGCAAGCCGTTAACAATTTTGCGGTATTAACTGCCGAGGAAGAAAAAGACCTTGGCGAACGCCTGTATTATCACGAAGATCTTGATGCGGCGCGTGGCTTAGTCATGTCTCATCTACGGTTTGTGGTACATATTGCTAAGTCTTACGCGGGTTATGGTTTATCGCAATCGGATCTTATTCAAGAAGGCAACGTGGGTTTAATGAAGGCCGTAAAACGCTTCAACCCTGAAAAAGGCGTGCGTTTGGTATCTTTTGCTGTGCATTGGATCAAAGCAGAAATGCACGAGTTCATTTTACGTAACTGGCGCATTGTGAAAGTTGCGACGACAAAAGCACAGCGCAAATTATTTTTTAACCTACGCGGCCAAAAGAAGCGCCTCGGTTGGTTAACTCACGATGAGGCCACCGCTGTTGCAGCAGACCTTAACGTTGAAGTAAAACATGTTCACGAGATGGAAAGCCGCCTATCGGCTTATGATGCCGCTTTTGATGCAGACAACGATGAAGATGACGAGTCAGCTTACAAAGCACCAGCAAACTATCTAGAAGATCATCGTTACAACCCAGCACAGCAAATCGAAGCGAGTGATTGGAGTGACGACAATACCAGTCGCCTGCGTGCAGCTCTTGAAAAGCTAGACGAGCGTAGCCAAGTGATTATTCAGCGCCGCTGGTTAAATGACGACAACAAGTCGACTTTGCACGAACTTGCTGCCGAGTTTGGCGTATCGGCTGAACGTATTCGCCAGCTTGAAAAAAATGCGATGAAAAAGGTTAAAACAGCGATGGAAGCCGCTTAAGGTTTCTACGCTAGGGCACTCTTTTACTCACCTTCATTGCCCCCTTGCTACTAAAAAGCCGCTATAATGCGGCTTTTTTTATTTCCCCCAACTCTTCAATGGCAACAATACCGTTTTTATGACAAAGCTATTTTTATTATTTGCAGCCATCAACGGCATGTTAGCGGTGGTGTTAGGAGCATTTGGGGCGCATGCGCTCAAGGCTAAAATTAGTCCTGTGCTATTAGCCGCTTATCAAACCGGTACGCACTACCACTTTATTCATGTGTTGAGTTTATTGGGCTTGTCACTATTGATATTGCGGCTATCTGAAGGTGTTCCTACTGCGTTGATAGCAGCGGGTTGTTTGTGGATGGCAGGCATAGTGTTGTTTAGCGGTAGCCTCTACGGTTTAGCCTTAGGCGCACCAAGCTGGTTTGGACCAATTACGCCAATGGGTGGTGTGTTATTGATCATAGGGTGGTTGTGTTTCGCTATCGGCATTGCACAATCATCATTGTAGTTTTCCTTTATTTATCCTGATACATAGAGAGCGGTATGTCAGATACCTTTGAAATGAAACCCGAATATAAAGATAAGCCCATACGCAGTTATGTGATTCGTGGTGGACGCATGACCGATGGTCAAAAAAATGCCTTTGACCGTGCATGGGCTACTTACGGTCTTAGTTTGTTCGATGGCGTTTTTGATGCGCAAACCGTATTTGGGCGGCAAGCGCCATTAGTGGTTGAAGTGGGTTTTGGCATGGGTGATTCACTGCTAGAAATGGCGCAATCTCAGCCAGAGAGCGATTTTATTGGTATAGAAGTACATCCGCCGGGTGTAGGGCGTTTAATTAATAACGCAGAAAAAGCGGGTTTAACTAACTTGCGGGTTTATATGGCCGACGCTGTTGATGTATTACAGGATTGCTTTACCGACGCCAGTATTCAGCGCTTTCAATTGTATTTTCCCGATCCTTGGCACAAAAAAAAGCACAACAAACGACGCATTGTGCAGCCCGAATTTATGCAGTTGATCCGTCAAAAGCTATCGGCGAACGGTGTTAGTCACATGGCGACCGATTGGGAACCTTACGCCGATTATATGATGGAAGTGATGTCAGCGGCAGAAGGCTTTAGCAACCCACAAGGGGAGTACTGTTTTGCCCCCCGCCCTGATTATCGTCCCTTAACTAAATTCGAAAAACGAGGCGAACGGCTAGGGCATGGTGTTTGGGATTTGCTATTTACGCGCAGTGACCGTTGTTCCGCAACACCTTAAGTTATTATTTTTTAGGTTATCTTTATGAAAAACCCTTTTTTCTTGGATCTAGAGCAAAGCGGCCTTAATGACACCATTGCGCTGGAAAAAGCGCTTGAGCACTTGCAATTCGATAGCAACGGCCTCATTCCTGCTATTGCCCAACAATACGATACTGGCGAAGTATTAATGATGGCATGGATGAACCGCGAATCCATATATGAAACCTTGAAAACCAAGCGGGTATGTTACTGGTCGCGCTCTCGCCAAAGTTTTTGGCGTAAAGGTGAAAGTTCGGGCAATACGCAACAGTTGATGAATATGCGCATCGACTGTGATGGTGATGCTCTATTGTGCTTGGTGGATCAAAAAGGTCCCGCTTGCCACACCAATCGAAGAAATTGCTTCTATTTTCAGGTAGAAGACGACCAACTCTCAACGATTTCCGTACCAATGACTGATTAAAGAAATATATGGGGTCAGAGTCGTGACTCTGACCCCATATATTTCATATACAAATTTTCACAAAGCAGAAAAGACTATGACAACACGACAAAAGCCTGACATGCCCGATGTTGCTGCTCAGCAAAAAGCGCAGTTCAATGGCACACTCGATTGGGTCGGTATGAGCCGTATCGCCCTCCCACTCGTGATTAATGATCAGGACTTAGGTAATTATCAAGCGCATACGTTTGTAGAGACCTATGTCGACCTTGCAAAGCCCGACGTCAAGGGCATTCATATGTCACGCTTGTACCTATTGTTGGCAGAGTTCTCACGTCAGCATGTGTTGACTATGGATACTTTAAAAGCATTTCTTAAAGATAAACTGGCTAGCCACGACGGAATCAGTAGCCAAACCTGCCTGAGCATTGAGTTTGATTATCTGATCAACCAGCCCGCACTTAAAAGTGAATATAGTGGCTGGAAAGACTACCCCGTAACACTAAAAGCCATCTGGGATGGTCGTGATGTAAAGGTCGAACTCGGCGTTAAAGTGCCTTACTCCTCAACATGCCCTTGTTCGGCAGCGCTTTCTCGTCAATTAATGCAGCAGGCATTTTCTGAAGACTTTGCCGAGACCGACAGCATTGACAAAGCCACTGTGGAACAGTGGCTGCGCTCAGACCGTGGCAGTGTCGCTACACCACATAGCCAGCGTAGTTATGCCGATGTACGTATTCAATTAAATGCCTCGTGCGATGATCTGCCGATCAGTGCCACTATTAATGCGATCGAACAAGTCTTGCAAACCGCCGTACAGACCGCAGTAAAGCGTGAAGACGAACAAGAATTTGCTCGCCTAAATGGCGCCAACCAAATGTTTTGCGAAGATGCCGCACGTCGCGTTAAGCATGCACTGAATCAACAAACTACTGTTGATGATTTTTGGGTACGCATCGAACATATTGAAAGCTTGCACGCCCATGATGCGGTTGCGGTTGCGACCAAGGGTATTGCTGGCGGCTATAGCCCATTATTGCATCGATAATTTGAGCCCTTTGCACGAAAGCCATTTCACACTCGCACGGTGTTTACCCAGCGCAAGGGTCGGACTATGTTATTCAGGCGATTAGTTACACGGCTTGTTGTTAGCTTCTGTTGTAGCCTTCCTCTGGCTGCGCCGTTCGCAGATGTTGTGGCAACCGCTGAAATTACTCCTCGTGTTATTACCAACCAACTAGACCGCCCATGGTCGCTCGCATTTCTACCTAATGGCGACTTTTTAGTCACCGAACGTACAGGGCAGTTACGCCGTATATCAGCATCGGGTGAGGTCTTTCCGCCAATAACCGGTTTGCCAAAAATTGCCGTTGTAGGGCAGGGCGGCTTGCTGGACGTAGCATTACATCCAAACTTTTCAATCAATCGATGGGTGTATCTCAGCTACGTTGCGGGTAGTGCTGTGCAAGGCTATAGCACAGAAGTCCTGCGCGGTACGCTAACACAAGACCAGCAATCGTTGATCAACATCGACACCGTGTTTGTCGCACAGCCGAAAACCAAAGGCGGTCGACATTTTGGTGGTCGTTTGCTGTTAACGCAGCAGCAAAATCAGACGTATCTCTATCTGAGCTTGGGAGACCGGGGCGTTAAATCGCTGTCTCAAAAGCGTGATAACCACCATGGTAGCCTAATACGCTTGCTTGATAGCGGCGCTATCCCCGCTGATAATCCATTTGTCAATACGCCAGAAGTGTTGCCCGAAATATACACTTATGGGCATCGTAATATTCAAGGTTTAGCGCTGCATCCTGTCACCGGCGACCTATGGTCGCATGAGCATGGCCCGCAAGGCGGAGATGAACTCAATCATATTCAAGCCGGGCAAAACTTCGGTTGGCCAGTGATCACCTATGGGGTTAATTACGGTATTGCTACTGCTATTGGTGAAGGCACGCATAAACCGGGGTTGCAACAGCCTCAATACATGTGGGATCCATCGATCGCGCCATCGGGTCTAGCGTTTTATAACAATCAGTGGTTGATAGGCGCACTTAAATATCAGTTATTGTCGGTGCTGTCGCCGTTGCCACAACCATCACTAAGCTCCGAAGCCGATATTGTTAAGAGCCAAGCGCCATCCGCTTCGCAAAAATCATCAGCCATAAAAGAACAAAAACTGATTCAGCGTTTTAGCGAGCAACGCTACTTTGAACAACAATTGGGTCGTATTCGTGACGTACGCGTTAACGGTGAATTCCTCTACTTACTGACCGACGCTGACCAAGGCAAGCTGATACAATTCCCCTTACACTTTTTACATGAGGGTCAGAACCATGACGATGACTCTCCCCAGACCCAATGAGACCGAACGAGAACAACATGACCACACTAACTCTAAGCACCCCCGATGATTGGCACTTACATTTCCGTGATGGCGATATTTTACAAGAAACCGTTGCTGCCACAGCCCGCTGTTTTCGTCGTGCGATCGTGATGCCCAACCTTGTGCCGCCAGTCACCACCGCAGATATGGCGCTTGCCTATAAAGAACGCATTTTAGCGGCACGCCCTAGCGATAACACCGATTTTGAGCCGTTAATGACCCTGTATCTCACTAACGCCACCACCCCCGACGATATTCGCCAAGCCAAGCGTGCAGGTATTCCTGCGGCTAAGTTGTATCCTGCAGGTGCAACCACCAATTCTGATGCGGCCGTGAGTGCTTTGGATCAGCTACAGCCTATTTTTGAAACCATGGCAGAAGAGGGCATGCTGCTACTGATTCATGGTGAGGTTACCGATCACGACATCGATATTTTCGACCGCGAAAAAGCCTTTATCGACCGCCACTTGGCAATTATTGTGGCGAGTTTTCCGACGCTAAAAATTGTGTTTGAACATATCACCACCAAAGATGCCGTCGATTTTGTAGCCGAATCGCCCGATAACGTCGGCGCGACCATCACCCCACAGCATTTATTACTTAACCGTAACGATTTACTGGTCGGCGGTGTGCATCCTCACAATTATTGCCTGCCGGTACTCAAGCGCAATACTCACCAGCAAGCACTACGCGAAATGGTGGCCACCGGTAACAAAAAATTCTTCCTCGGCACCGACTCCGCTCCCCACGAAAAACACCGCAAAGAATCCGCCTGTGGCTGTGCCGGTTGCTATAGCGCGTGGAGTGCGATTGAATTGTATGCACAAGTATTTGACGAGCTAGATGTACTCGACAAACTCGAAGGCTTCGCCAGCCACCACGGCCCCGACTTCTATGGCTTACCTCGTAATACCGGCACCATCACCCTAGAAAAGCAAGAATGGCAAGTCCCTGAACAAATCACCCTCCCTAACGACAGCCCCATCGTACCCTTTTTTGCGGGTAAAACCTTGCAGTGGAAATTGGTGTAAAGCATAACTTAGGAATGCTATGGGTCAGAATGCCAGCAGAGTCGCGGCTCTGATCCATTGGTTTCTCTAATCCTTTCAATCGCTCTCCCGTCACACCGGGCTTGATCCGGTGTCTATGGCCCCTAACGTAAAACACCAAATAAATCATATAAAAAATTAATACCTTAGGGCAATCGAGTCTGACCTTTTTGGTGCTTCTGAAAGTGCGAACTAGATTGACTTGTCATGGGATCTCTATACCAAAATCAAGTAAATATTGGTATAACTGAGGTGCCGCATGGCCAAAAACACTAGCATTAGCTTGGGAAGCCACTTTGATAATTTTATAAAGGGGCAGGTTACTGATGGGCGGTATGGCTCTGCAAGTGAAGTAATACGTGCTGGGCTGCGTAAACTTGAAGACGATGAGCGCAAACTTGAAACACTGCGTGCATTAATAGAGGAAGGCAAAGCAAGCGGAACAGTTGAATATAGTTACGAGAGCCTTATGCAAGAGCTTGACGATGAGCTTGGTAAATGAACTCATTTTTTGTTTCCAGAACTGCGAGGGCTGACTTGAAAAATATTGCTGCCTATACGCAATAATTAATTGGTAATTAATTGGGGTCAGATAAGAATTAAAAGCCCAGCCACTTAAAACGGTTGGACTTTTTAGTCTCTGGGTATTAGTTTTTGTATTGTCTTCTTCCCGTATAGCTGTTTTTTGCTTCTTTGTCGTCGAAACTTTTCTACGCGAGATACCGAGTCAAGCTCGGTATGATGGGCTATTTACTAGGCGGGATTAACTCGACGATTTTGAGTTGCCAAACAACTATTTGCCTAGCTGCTTCGCAATATCCTTCGCAAAATACGTCAAAATCGCATCTGCACCAGCACGTTTGATAGATAAAATAGATTCTTCGATAACGGATGGTTGTAAGTGACCCTGCTCAATAGCGAGTTTGTGCATGGTGTATTCGCCACTCACCTGATAGGCAAACGTGGGGACTTGAAACTCTGTTTTTACACGATGAATGATATCCAAATAGGCCATTGCCGGCTTTACCATCACCATGTCAGCGCCTTCGCTTATATCCATTGCTACCTCATGTAAGGCTTCGTTGCTATTGGCAGGATCCATTTGATAGGTCATTTTATTGCCCTTACCTAATGCATTCGTTGAGCCTACGGCGTCTCGAAACGGTCCATAGTAGGCCGATGCGTATTTGGCCGCGTAAGCAAGGATTTGTGTATTGATAAAGTCTTGCTGATCTAGCGAGGCTCTTATAGCTCCCACACGACCATCCATCATATCGGATGGGGCGATAACATCGGCGCCTGCATCGGCACAAGCCAAGGCTTGCTGCTGTAGAGCATTCACGGTGATATCGTTTAGCACGTATCCGTTTTCATCAATGATGCCGTCTTGCCCATGGGTAGTGTAAGGGTCGAGTGCTGCATCGGTGATAATGCCAAGTTCGGGAAAACGCTGCTTTAGCGCACGTACGGCTCTACACACCAAGCTGTCGGGATTGTAAGCTTCTTTACCCTCTAGGCTACGCACTGATGCATCCACATTAGGAAATAAGGCGATAGCGGGAATACCAAGCTCGACAAGCGTGTCTACTTCTTTTAACAGGGTATCTAACGAGTAACGATAAATACCTGGCATAGCATCTACAGGAATTTGCTTGCCCGTTCCTTCAACGATGAACATGGGGTAGATGAGGTCATTACAGCTCAATACGTTTTCGCGTACCAAACGGCGAGAAAAATCAGAAAAACGATTTCTGCGTAGGCGGCTATTAGGAAATTGGCGAGATTGCATATAGTGGGTCTCAGGAGCTAAAAATAACAGCCATCCTAATAAAAATAGGGCTAAAAAGCCATGATCGTTCCATAATATGGTGGTCGATAAGGCGGTTTTTCCTCCCACCTACAAAGGCTTTCTGGTAGGATTGCCGCCTATTGATAGCTTCAAGAAAATGCAAAAGGTTTTGTTATGAAAGTCACGGTTTTTGGTATTGGTTATGTGGGCCTTGTTCAAGCAGCCGTATTATCGGATGCGGGACACGATGTTTGCTGTGTTGATATTGATCAAACCAAAATTGATAATTTGAAGCAAGGTATTATCCCTATTTATGAGCCAGGATTAACGCCCTTGGTTAAGGCCAATTATGAAGCGGGTAGAATTACATTTACTACCGATGCAAAAGCGGGTGTGCAATTTGGTGAAATACAGTTTATTGCCGTAGGTACACCACCTGATGAAGATGGCTCGGCAGATTTACAATATGTGCTTGCGGTAGCAAAAACGATTGCGGAGCACATGACCTCACAACAAATTATCATTGATAAATCGACTGTTCCGGTAGGTACTGCGGATAAAGTAAAAGCATGCATTAAACAAGTATTGGAAGAAAGAAAAGAAAGCATTCCTTTTCATGTGGTATCAAACCCTGAGTTTTTAAAAGAAGGGGCTGCAGTTAATGACTGTATGCGCCCTGATCGTATTGTTATTGGTACGGATTCCCAAGATGTAGAACCACTACTCAGGGAGTTATACGAGCCTTTTAATCGCAATCATGATCGTATGATTTTTATGGATGTGCGTAGTGCCGAATTAACCAAATACGCAGCTAATTGTATGCTGGCAACTAAAATTAGCTTTATGAATGAAATGGCAAATTTGGCAGAAAAGCTAGGTGCTGACATAGAAATGGTGCGAAAAGGCATCGGTTCGGATGAACGTATTGGCTATCATTTTATTTACCCCGGTTGTGGCTATGGTGGCTCATGTTTTCCGAAAGATGTGCAGGCGCTAGTGAAAACAGCGGAATCTATTGGTTACGATGCGCCTTTGCTAAAGTCAGTAGAAACCGTTAATGCTTATCAAAAGCAAAAACTATTTACGTATATTGACCATTATTTTACAGGCGATCTCTCTGGCAAGACGTTCGCATTATGGGGCTTATCCTTTAAACCTAAAACCGATGATATGCGAGAGGCATCAAGTCGTGTGCTGATGGAATCACTATGGGCGGCGGGTGCAAAAGTGCAGGCTTATGACCCTGAAGCAATGGAAGAGTGTCAGCGTATTTATGGTACTAAAGATACATTGAGTCTTGTCGGTACGAAAGAGGCCGCGTTACAAGGCGCCGATGCGTTGGTGATATGCACCGAATGGCAACACTTTAGGGCGCCTGATTTCAAGCTAATTAAGCAGTGTTTAAAATTCCCTGTTATTTTTGATGGCCGAAATTTGTATAACCCACAAAGAATGAGCGAACTTGGGCTTGATTACTATGCGATTGGTCGTGGCCACTCCATACAAATGTAGAGACTCGTTTGTTTTTTAAGCAGAACTCAAAGTCTATTCAGTATGTAAGAACGTATTATTTAACGTCAGGCGAGTAACGCGCTATAATCTGAAAGTGAATGGTTATAATAGTAACGATAGCAAAACAGTAACGAGGGGAAGTGCTTGTGTTTATAAGTAAGAAAAGTACCAAAATAGTTAAATTTACCTTAGCTGCACTCGCGGTATTCACCTCTGCGGTGGCCTTTGCAGCGGTTAAAGATGATATCAGTGCACGTTTATCTCCGGTGGGCGATCTTTGTATGTCGGGTGATGATTGCGCAGCCGCACCTGTGGTAGTGGCAAGTGGCCCTCGCAGCGGTGAAGATATCTACGGCGCCTCCTGTGTTGCTTGTCACGCCTCTGGCGCTGCTGGCGCACCAAAATTAGGAGACGTTGCTGCATGGGCACCACGTATCGGCAACGGTATTGATACGCTCTATACCAATGCAATTAATGGAATTAATGGCATGCCAGCCAAAGGCCTTTGTATGGACTGCTCTGAAGATGACATTAAGGCAACCGTGGATTATATGGTGAGCCAGTCACAATAGGTTAAGCCCCATAAAATGCTTTTATAAAAAGCAGCTAAAAAGCGGAATGTGAACATTCCGCTTTTTTTATCACTATTTATTAAGTAATTGAGACATTTGAGCTTAATTCGAGGCTTAATCGAACATACCAAGAATACTATCCATGGCATCCTCTCCTTTTTGCTTGTTCGCGAGAGGGTCTTCTTTGCCAAATCCGCTTTTTTCTATATCTTCCTGCGGTAGTTCATCTAAAAAACGACTGGGTGTTGTTGGGTTGGTCTCACCAAATTGCTTTCTTTTGGCCGCTAAAGAAAGAGTGAGGCTACGTTTTGCCCGGGTAATACCCACATAAGCCAATCGGCGCTCTTCTTCAATGTTATCGTCTTCGATACTATTTCTGTGCGGTAGAATGTCTTCTTCAACACCGACCATAAACACATGCGGGAATTCTAGCCCTTTAGCCGCATGTAAGGTCATTAATTGCACCTTGTCGTCAATATCTTCGTCTTCTTGCCTTTCTAGTAAATCCATCAAGACTAGCTTTGCGATAGCATCTTTTAAGGTGTAATCGTTGGTTTCTGTTAATGAGTGATCATTTTCACGAGCCAGTGTTTCTTGAATGGAGCGAACTAAAAACTGTACATTTTCCATACGCCGCTCAGCAATTTGTGGCGAGCTCGCCTGTTGGTGAAGCCAGCCTAAATAATCGATGTCTTCGAGCATTTCATCAATGGCGGCAATAGGGTTATCCCCTTCAGCTTGTAGAACGACGCCATTCAACCATTGAGAAAATTGGGTGATACGTTGATGAGCCGCACTCGATAGATGTTGTGCCAGCCCTATTTCCCCCATAGCATTCATTAGAGTAATGTCACGTTCGTTGGCATATTGGCTTAACGTCACTAGCGTGCTGGTACCAATGTGTCGACGAGGTGTATTAATGATACGCAGTAAGGCGTTGTTATCATCAGGGTTCACAATTAAGCGTAGATACGCCATCACATCTTTAATTTCGGTGCGTGAAAAAAACGACGTGCCGCCACTCATGTGATAGGGCACTTGATAATGCTGTAGTTTCAGTTCAATCAGCCGAGCTTGGTGGTTACTGCGATAGAGTACCGCGAAATCTTTATATGTCGCTCGCCGCTGAAGTCGTTGAGCCACAATTTCAGTCGCAACACGTTCAGCTTCAGTCTCTTCGTTACTGGCCCTAAGCACGCGTATCGGTTCACCGTAAGACATATCACTCCACAAGGCCTTATTAAACTCGTGGGGGTTGTTTTCAATTACGGTATTGGCCGCTTTCAATATTCGTTGTGTCGAACGGTAGTTTTGCTCTAGCTTGATGACATTGAGTGATGGAAAGTCTTCTTGTAATTGCGACATGTTTTCTGGCCTTGCGCCGCGCCATGCATAAATAGACTGATCATCATCTCCCACTACCGTTAGTGCACCACGATCACCCATTAACAGCTGTATTAGTCGATATTGGCTATTGTTGGTGTCTTGGTACTCATCAACCAGCAGATAGCGTATACGCTGTTGCCAGCTTGAAAGTAAGCGTGGGTTTGTCATCAAATATTGAACGGGCTGCAAAATCAGATCGTCAAAATCAACCGCGTTATAGGCTTTTAATGCATCGTTATACTTGTTGTAAACAAGCGCAATCAGTTGTTCACCATCACTTTCTGCTGTAGATAGTGCTTGATTAGGTAACACTAAATCATTTTTCCAACGAGAAATTTGCTGATGAACAAGATCCAAGTGATCGCTATTTAAATCACCCTCTCTTTGCATAATCTCTTTTAATAGCGAGCGACAGTCTTCACTATCAAAAATGGAAAAGCCGGGTCTATAACCAAATAGCTCATGGTCTCGACGAATGATATTAAGCCCTAAATTATGGAATGTAGAGACGGTTAGACCTTTACTACCCTTACCCTTGAGCAAAGACGATACGCGCTCCTTCATCTCTTTAGCGGCTTTATTGGTAAAGGTTAATGCCGCAATATGTCGTGCAGATAGGCCGCATTCTTCAATAAGATAGGCAATTTTTCGCGTAATCACACTTGTTTTTCCACTCCCTGCCCCTGCTAAGACCAGGCAGGGGCCATCAATATAGTGCACGGCTGCACGTTGTCGAGCGTTGAGGGTGGACATGGAAGGTAACCGTACTAGGGTGAATGGCTGAAAAAACATTTTAGCAACTGGGATGCGCTGATCCTAGCGTTATCTTGCCTCTGGCGCGTATCAATCAATAGGGTGAATGTTCCTTATTCCAAATATGGATAAGCAGGTGGTGTTCAGAATAATATACAATATGACCATAAAATAATGGATAAAGCGCCATTGTCTAGGGTAAAGTGTCTGAATGTAAAGTGATCAATGAGAAGCCCCTCGTTGTCGTATCGCTTTAAGAGCCTAACTACGTTCTTGGTGAACGGATTGGTTCCTGTAGGAGAAGTACACACATAACATTCAACGGAGATGTTGATTTAGTGCAGTCAGTCGAACCCCCAAAAAGAGTCTTATTGGTTGATGATGATCGTCAGCAGTTTTTGCTGATTGGCTATCAACTGTCGGCTGCGCATTATGATAATTATCGGTTGCTCTGGTGCCAAGACTTAGAAAAGGGTTTAAAACACATTGAAAATCAAGATTGCGACGTAGTACTCTTAGACTATCACTGGGGGATTAACTGTGCTGATTTTATTCAGCGAGCGAATACGCTTAACAGTCGTGTCCCCGTTATCGTTATGACGGATGATCGAGAAAAAGATGTCGATTTGTCAGCGATTAGCGATGGAGCCTCTGATTATCTTGTTAAAGAAAATGTTAACTCCGAAGTACTTGAGCGTAGTATTCGCTATGCGATTGAGCGTAAAAAAGTCGAACATCACCTAGATCACCTAGCACATTATGATCACTTAACAGACCTTCCTAATCGCGCACTATTTCTAGATCGACTCACACAAATGCTGGGCTTATCCCAGCGTTCGAAACATCAATTTACTTTGATGTATATAGACTTAAACAAATTCAAAGAGATCAATGACAGCTACGGGCACCATATAGGTGATGACGTGTTAGTAGAGTTTTCTCGGCGACTCAAATCGGTCGTCAGGCGCAGCGATACCGTTGCTCGCATTGGAGGAGATGAATTTACAGTTATTTTAAATAATGTGGGTTCTACGCCAGAGATTATTTATTTAGCCCAAAAAATCATTGATAGTATTCAGCAGCCTTTCTTTATTGCAGATCATGAACTCAATATTGGTTGTAGTATTGGGATTGCTGTATTTCCAGATGCAGGAAGTAATGTCGAATTGCTACAGCGCAATGCTGATTTAGCCATGTACGAGGCAAAGCAAACCGGTACGAGTACCTATCGATTCTTTCTCAACAATAAAAAAGAAAATACACTGATTGAAAACATATCGTGTGATGAGCTGCGCGATGCCGTGGAAAAAAAATCTCTTGTACTACGCTACACCCCTCGATTCGACTTGCAGACTAACCGTATAATCGGCGTTGTTGTATCTCCCGTTATCAATCATAAAACGGATAGTCAGCTTGACTACGCGACATTTGCAAGCCTGATAGAAAACACAGAATCTATTCGTTTTTTAACCGAATGGATGATTCGCTCCTCTATGGAAGATATTCGTCATTTATATGCAGAGAATCGTTTTTTCGTGGCATATTCTGTTCGTAGAACACAACTTCAATCTTCTCGGTTTAGCCAATATGTGCAAAATATTATCCATGAGAATAATATTGACCCTAAACATATTGAATTTTCTTTTTTAAGAAAAAAGAGTTGTAAAACCGACATCTATTTGAATGAATGTATTGATAATATCATTAACATTGGTGCAAAAATTGGCCTGAGTGATTACGGTGAAAATACATTTGGATTAAGTAATCTTAAAAAACAAGAAATTTCTTGCTTACATTTCTCATCAAATTTCTTATCATCTACACTAAATCATAAAAAAGATAATGTATTATTAGAAACGTTAATATTATTAGCTCATCGATTAGGAAAAAAAGTGGTTATTAATGATCCTGACAATGAATTATCTATCAATATAATGCGCTCTATTGCGTGTGACTTTGCACAAGGCGGTGTTATGGGAAAAGACTTAACACTCAAAGAATTTTCTCAACTCATCCGTGAGGTAAAAACGATTTCTCTATCTAATTCATAAACTAAATTATTAATAGATACGAAAAGACCGTTTCTCCATTATTTTCTTACTCAAAATTTCTAAAAGATACCGCCTCACTTAAATCCGCCTTTCCAATCTCCTTATTTCCTTTTAAATCAGCAATGGTTCGTGCCGTTTTTAATATACGATCATAAGCTCTTGCAGATAGCCCCAATGTATCTACTGCCGTTTCTAAAAAAGATTGTGTTTGTCTTGGCAGTCTGCAAATTTCTTTAAGCTCTTGCTTATTTAAGCGAGCGTTACATTTTTGTTGGCGCTGCTCTTGAATAGCTTTCGCGGCATTCACTCGTTGTCTAATTACCTCAGAGCTTTCACCTGTAGGTAATGTTTGCAGCTCGCTCATGCGGGTATGCGCTACTGGTACGTGCAAATCAATTCTATCTAGCAGCGGCCCTGATATTTTTTGTCGATAACGACGAATTTGATCAGGTGCGCAGCGGCAGAGGTGTTTGTTCGATGTGCTACCAAAATATCCACAAGGGCAGGGGTTAAGAGCCGCGACCAAGGTAAAAGCTGCAGGAAAAACTACCTGTGCATTTGCTCGTGAAATATTAATTTCTCCAGATTCCATGGGTTCTCGTAAAACTTCTAAAACTTGACGAGGAAATTCTGGACACTCGTCTAAAAAAAGCACGCCATGATGCGCCAAAGAAATTTCTCCGGGCTTTGGATATGATCCGCCACCTACCAAGGCAACCGCCGATGACGAGTGATGTGGATGACGGAAGGGAGGAGTTGTCCAATGTTTATTATTTTTTCCACAGAGCGAATAAATGCTGGCCACTTCAATCGATTGCTCACTACTGAGCGTTGGCATAATGCTCGGTAAACGGCTGGCTAACATGGTTTTTCCTGTACCGGGTGAACCATACATCAACAAATTGTGTCCACCAGCGGCTGTAATTTCCAGCGCTCGCTTGGCAAATGGTTGGCCTTTAACATCGGCAAAATCTATAGATGATTGAGTCTCCTGAATGGGTAGAGCCTGAGAGGCTTCTATTTGCTGGACACCATGTAAGTGCTGGCATATATCAAGTAATGTCTTTGCGCCATAATTGGTGCTATTTTCACAAAGCGCAGCTTCGGCAGCGTTTGCACTTGATGTAAATAATGCGCGTTGTTCATTATGACAAGCAATCGCGGTGGGTAATATTGCACTAACATCACGTAACTCTCCGGATAATGCGAGTTCGCCAACAAACTCGCTTTGTGCAATGGTATCGGCGGGTATTTGATGAGAAGCGACGAGAATACCAATCGCAATCGGAAGATCAAATCGGCTACCTTCTTTTGGTAAATCGGCCGGCGCAAGATTAATAGTGATACGTCGTGCAGGAAATTCAAACTGGCTATTAATCAAAGCGCTACGCACACGATCTTTACTTTCTTTAACGACAGCTTCAGGCATGCCAACAATAGAGAGACTGGGCAGTCCGTTGGATAAGTGAACTTCTACCGTAATCAGTGGGGCATCAACGCCGTATCGGGCGCGAGTGTAAATAATGGAGAGAGACATAATGCATCCTGCAAATTGAGTCCTTGGGGTGTACGTTTTTGATGACGTACAATGTGATTACTTTTAAGTATCGGTAAAAAATTTTATGTGTTTTTTGTTTTGTCTTTTCAATTATCAATTAAACGATTACTAATTATTAGCATCGCCATTATTTTGCTTAACGGCGGCACTAAGAGCCTCTTCCAATACGCTGAGTTGCTTTTCTAAAGCATCAGCTTTTTCTCGAGTACGTTGAAGCACCGCCGCTTGCACATCAAACTCATCACGAGACACCACATTCATTTTGCGCAACACCGCTTCCATTTGTGCTTTTAACTGCCGGTGTGCATCACTGGTGTGATCTGAAAAAGCCGCGCTAATAGCATCGCCTGATGCGGGTAAATGTTTGGCGACATCATCTAATAATTGTTTCGCTAAATGGTTGATCATTATCTACTCGATAGATTGTTTAAACGTTATGTATTTTCGTTCATAAAAAATTATGCGCACCTTTGGATGAGAAAGCAATATATTCATACACCCTATCATTAAAAACCCTGTGACAAACCAACTACCATGCACCACTTTATAGCGGCTCTGTGCGCCGTTGTAGTGCTGCTCAATGATGACTTTTTTATAAGTACTTGTTTTTAAACATTAATTTTTTTGGCCTGCATCATGCAATATGCGATTGTGTATCTCATTTCGATATACCTATTAATCGCTGATGTTAGCGACAGCGAAACAACAATAAGATGTAGGAGAATATTCGTGGAAGGTCAAATTTTTGAATTGCAATACGCCTTAGACACATTTTACTTTTTAGTGTGTGGCGCTCTGGTCATGTGGATGGCAGCAGGTTTTGCCATGCTTGAAGCGGGTCTAGTGCGCTCCAAGAACACAACAGAAATATTAACCAAAAATGTCGCACTTTATGCCATCGCCTGCATTATGTATTCGGTGTGTGGTTACGCCATTATGTATCCCGAAGCCGGTACGCTATTACTGAGTGGCATTACTGGCAACGGTGTTACCGGTGCTGAGGAACCTGCGACTTATGCACCATCTGCCGACTTCTTTTTTCAGGTGGTTTTCGTTGCGACAGCGATGTCGATTGTGTCGGGTGCAGTTGCTGAGCGTATGAAACTATGGGTGTTTTTAGCATTTGCCGTTGTTATGACCGGGGTTATTTACCCAATGGAAGGGCGCTGGACATGGGGAGGCGAAGCCGTGTTTGGCTTATACACCCTAAGTGATTTAGGATTCTCGGATTTTGCAGGCTCGGGTATTGTCCATATGGCCGGTGCAGCCGCCGCGCTGTCGGGTGTACTATTGCTCGGTGCACGCAAAGGCAAGTTTACGGAGAGTGGTGCTGCCGTTGCGATTCCGGGGGCTAACTTGCCTTTGGCAACCTTAGGCACATTTATTTTGTGGTTGGGTTGGTTTGGTTTTAATGGCGGCTCTGTTTTAGCGACGTCGTCTATTGATAGTGCTAATGCTGTTGCGGTCGTATTTATGAATACTAACGCGGCGGCGGCTGGCGGGTTGATCAGCTCGCTTGTCATTGCCCGCCTGTTATTCGGCAAAGCCGACCTCACCATGGCGCTTAATGGGGCCTTAGCGGGTTTGGTAGCAATCACAGCTGAACCATCAACACCTACATTACTGCTTGCTACGTTATTTGGCGCCTTAGGTGGTTTAGTGGTTGTGTTTAGTATTCTCGCTTTAGACAAACTCAAAATTGATGACCCAGTCGGCGCTATATCCGTACACGGTGTGGTGGGTTTTGTGGGCTTAATGTTAGTGCCGCTGACTAACCCATTAACAGAAGACGGCGGTGCGAGTTTTAGCGGCCAATTGATCGGTACACTTACTATTTTCACTTGGGTATTTTTGGCGAGTCTGCTGGTCTGGACAATACTCAAATATACTGTTGGCTTACGAGTGAGCGATGAAGAAGAGTTTGCGGGCGTGGATATGTCTGAATGTGGTATGGAGGCTTATCCAGAATTTGCCAGCGCTAAGCAATAGGACGGCTTACGTGTATGGGCATCATCGCGAATTACTGTTATGCTCCTGCACAATCCGATAAGCTTCTGCGACACGCTATTATTACTATTTGTGAATCTATTTTGTTATAAAACAATCAAGGAAAAATCATGAAACTCATTACTGCTATTGTAAAACCCTTTAAATTAGATGATGTTCGCGCGGCATTATCAGAGGTGGGTGTTCAAGGTATGACGGTAACCGAGGTAAAAGGGTTTGGTCGTCAAAAAGGCCATACCGAGCTTTATCGAGGTGCCGAGTACATCGTAGACTTTTTGCCAAAAGTAAAAATCGAATTAGTGATTGACGACTCAATGGTCGACCAATCTGTTGATGCGATTACTAAAGCGGCACAGACAGGAAAAATTGGCGACGGTAAAATCTTTGTTACTGCGGTTGACGAAGTAATCCGTATCCGCACCGGCGAGACGGGTTCAGACGCCGTATAATTGCTCCGTGTAACGATTTAATCGGGTAAAGCCTCATGAGTTTTCATGGGGCTTTTTTATACCTGCTATTTTAAGGCCTCGCTATCAATTTAAGAGTTAGAGGTTTAACACTGCAATCCCTCCTTTATAACTAACTACTTGTAAATTACATTAAGCAATAACAAATTAGCCTATAAAAACGCCTCAATATTTTTACGAACGGCCGTTATATCAACTATAAATAGTGAGCAAATGTTGAATAAGGCGTTCGGGAGGAAAAGATGTCTGACGATCATTCAAATATATATTCAGAAACCACAACAACAGACGAGGTCGATACAGAGCTGTTAATCAGTCAATCTTCGATGGAAGATAAAATGGCTGAGCGGAACCGCTTAAATGAAGAGGTAGCGAGATTTTTGGCTGTTGGCGGAAAAATTAGCCATGTTGACCCTAACGTGATGGCTGATCCACCAAGAAAGCCTGAAAACAAGTACGGTAGCCATCCGATCTAGTTAATGGGTGGCCACCTGCGGGTGTAAAGATGGTTCAGGAATATCAAAGAGTACGATGTGAAGTTCATCAATAGCGATAGCATTACAAACGCAAATGCCCTCATGGCTCATTGAGGGACTAAGCCTCTGTCGCCTTTGTGAATGGGTCAGTGTAGCGTTGAATTTCTCAATAGTGAAATTTTTGCACGCGTTCTTCAAGGATTCACCTCAGCCGTAGAAGGTGTGATAGTACTTGCTATGATTAGCGATATGTTTGACGAAGAGCGGGGGATTAAGATAATTGGGTTTTACTGGGTGATTGTAGCTATAGCCTCAGCCACGTCACCCATACTCGGCAATAGTATTAATAATGCCTTTGGTTGGCATTATATTTTTATTTTTTTAGCCGTTGTTAGCATTCTGTCTGCTGTGGCTCTATGGCGCTATATTCCGGATTCCCCCTCAAAAATCCATCATTCTGGCAACACATCGGCCGCATCGCATGTGAATAAAATGTTAATTCAATACAAGTGTATTCTATCCATTCCAGCGTTCATCATATATAGCACCTATGGCAGCATTTTTTTCGCGGTGTTAAGCGCTTTTTTGCAACCACAAAAAATACCCGTCAGTGGCTCTTGGTGGGTAATATCATTGCCGCACTTGGCTGCTCACTATCTTTATACCTATTGTGGATCCAAAATTTGCAGCCTGTCGATTTTATTGCCTGCTGTTGCCTAATTATGATGGGCGTGGGCATCAACTATGCCATAGTGCCTGTCAAGGGTATTAAAGCGGTACCGGTAGAATACTCAGGCACCGCAAGTGCTCTATTTGGTGCGATGCAAGTGATCGCGGGGGCGTCCAGCGCTCTGGTAGTAGGGACATATACCAACAAGATGCAAGCATTTTACTCTACACCATGGCGGTATGCATATTAATGGCCACTATTACTCTAGGGTGCAATATGCGTTTTTTTGCTTCATCCCACAGTGCTCTGATCTCTAGTCCATAAGAGTATCGCGCAAATTATGTGTTATGGTTCCAGACAAAAATTCAAATTTGTGAATCAGCCAGTATCAAAGAAAGAGAGAAAACATATCGGTGTCGAAATCACCAATGAACTTTTTTTTGCATATTTTGGACATGGTCATTACTTCATCATTCCCTGATAACACGGATATGTCATCGAGCCACTGATAAATCGCTTGTGCTGCTACGTCTTTACTAAAATGAATAGAAGAAAGGAATCCTAGCAATGCATAAAAATTGCCTGGATTGATGAGAGAGGACAGGCTCAAGATATTTTTTTTATCGAGCAGACTAAATTCTTTCCTCTCTATGATAGTTTGAGCTATTGAATCTTTGGGTTCAATAATGCAGTTTGATGGTGGTAACTCTGGGTCAAAATCAATCACTAAGTGCAACCTTTCTTCGTTAGCAAGGCATGCGCCAGAGTGGGGTAGGTTACCATCTACAAACCACACTTCTCCCATTTTCATATGGTATACCTTGTCAAGCTCCGAATTAAAGCACTGCTTGTTCGTCTTCAATGGCACATGTAATCGTGTAAATCCTTTTTTAAATTCCAAATAATCAATGTGTGGAATTATGAGTCCATAATTTGCAGCTTTAAAAATTCTTACGGATTTAATTTCAGAAAATAAAAAATTATCACGTATAAGCTGCATTATATGAGGAAGTGATTTTCCTATCGATGTTACTTTGACACTACCACTGTATTCAGAAGAAATTCCATTTTTGTGGTCGCCTGTTTGGTTAGCAAGAATTATAGAAGCCCAAGAGCCACTCTTATATTCTGAATAAGCACTACTAAACTCCATTTTTTCTATTTTAGATAAATCGTCATTCAAAGATATTTCATCAATAGCAACTTTACTCAAAACTCTACTGTTCATATTGTCTGAAACTCTTTTAGATATTATTCGAATGGAATTTTGTTTTTATAATTATGCTGCTTTTTCGTCACATGCTTTTTCATATTATTGCTATATTACTTCATATTCTTGCTAAGTTTATGTTTTCTAGAAAAAAATGATGCCTGATTCCCGTAAATTGTGTAGATTGGTGTCATAAATTTAGATAATAATCATAAAATAGTCGGTTAATATAATATGAATCGTGAAAAATATTCTGCCTCTCCTTCACCTAAAAATGATAATTCGCTTGTCAAAATTTTTGAACGTCAAGTTAAAAAAACACCAAAAAATATAGCTATTTCTTTTGAAGCGGAGTCGCTAAGTTATGAGCAACTCAACGAAAGAGTCAACCAATTAGCCTTGTCTATTATAGATTCCTACGAAAAATCCCATAGAAAACCGCTGTCTGCAGATACTTTAATAGGTGTATATTTAGATCGTAGCGCAGAAATGATAATAGGCTTACTTGCGGTACTAAAAGCTGGTGGTGCTTACGTTCCTATATCTCCAGAATTTCCGTTAGGTAGGACAGCTTTTATACTTAATGATGCTTCGTTGTCTCTGCTCGTAACCCAGAAAAAATATTTAAAAAAACTAGATGATTTGAGAAGCGATATTTCGGGTGAATTCCAGCTTGTATTGGCTGATGATCCAAAGAAATTGTCAGAATACTCGAGTAATAACCTGGATTATATTGTCTCGGGAAAAAATCTTTCTTATGTGATTTATACATCAGGAACTACAGGTAACCCTAAGGGAGTAATGGTAGAACACTGCTCTGTTGTAAATTTAATTGAGAGTCAAAGTAAATTCTTTTCAATTGATGAAAGTGACATTTTTTTACTATTATCAAGTTATATTTTCGATGCCTCAGTAGAAGTTATTTTTCTGAGCTTATTAAATGGTGGGCTTTTATTAATCCCATCTGAATCAGACATTCATAATCCAGAAATTATTAAGGACATAATATCCAGTAAAGAAGTAACGCACCTTGATGCTACACCCAGCTATTTGTCAATGATAACGCCGATAAATAGGACGCACAAAATTCGTCGCGTAATAAGTGGTGGAGAGCCTTGCGGAAAGTCATTGACTGAATATTGGCAACCTTTGTTAGCAAACGTTTATGGCCCTACGGAAGCAACAGTAACTGTAACAAGAAATTTCCCTCATGGTGACTCATCGGCCAACTGTATAGGCCTGCCCATCGACAATATATCTTTACACGTGTTAGATAAAGATTTGTCCCCTGTAAAAAAAGGAGAGCCTGGCGAGCTATATATTGGAGGTGCTGGTGTTGTAAGGGGTTATCTCAATCAGCCACTGCTAACTGAAAAATGTTTTATTCACAATCCATTTGCCTCGGAAGAAGAAAAGCTAAAAGGCTATACACGCTTATATAAGACGGGTGACATAGCAAAACGTCTACCTGACGATACGTTGGAATATTTAGGCCGCGATGACGCACAGGTTAAAATTAGAGGCTTCAGAATTGAGCTAGGCGAAGTTGAGCATGCGTTGCAAACACTCGACGAAGTGCACCACGCGGTTGTTATAGATAAAGAAGATAACGGACGGCGTTATTTGGCAGCTTACCTTGTCATACAGCCTGAAGCCGATTTAGATCAATCAGCTATTTACACCTACTTGTCGAGTATATTGCCAGAATATATGGTGCCTAGCAGTTTGTCAGTAATAGATCTTATACCATTAACAGCTAATGGGAAACTTGATCGAGATGCACTTCCTGCCCCTGTCTTTTTCGACACAGATAATATTTATATTCCTCCACGAAATTTTTTGGAAGAAAAGATCAGTGCTATCTGGCGATCTGTGCTCAATCTTCACAGAATAGGAATACATGAAAACTTTTTCAGAATTGGTGGCGATTCTATTTCGGCAGTAAAATTAGCGGCCGAAATCAGCAGAGAATTTAGTAAGCACATATCAGCTGCAAAACTATTTGAATGCAAAACCATAGCGGTATTGGCCGAAAGTATTGAAAATGAAGAAAAGATAGCGCTTGAGGTAATCACTAAATCAAACGTTAGCAAGCCGCCTTTGTCTTTTTCACAGCAAAGCCTATTTTTCATTGAACGGTTCGAACAAGGAACTGATGCCTACCATATTCCCTACGTCTTTAAACTTCATGAAAATGTTGATCAATCTCATTTGTGCAAGGCTTTTAACATTGTTATTGATCGCCATCCTGTTCTGAAAACAGTTTATCTATCGGATGAAAATGGAGAATATTACCAGCATGTGCTCGATGATGAAGTAGCTATAACGTCATCAATACTATTGCCAGAGGATAGTATCGATTTAGTGATACAGAAAGAGATAGAGACTCCTTTCAATTTGAGTGCTGAGCCAAGCATTCGATTACGAACTTACTCGATCGGCAATAAGGTTTATTTTTTGATGTTATTTCATCATATAGCCTTTGATGGCTGGTCTGAAAGTGTATTTCTGAATGAGCTTTCCCATGCATACGAAGCGGCAAAAAATGGTAAAGCCGTTTCACTGCCAGATCTCAATATTCGCTATCTAGATTATGCGGTTTGGCAAAGAGAAAGTTTAAAAGGTGATACCCTAGAAACTGCCGTGAAGTATTGGAAAAAACACTTGTCGGGTTACGAACCTCTACAGCTACCAATAGATTACCCCCGTCCAAATAAAATTGACTATCGAGGTAAAAATCTAGACTTTAGCTTCACTGAAACTGTGTCGAAAAAATTAGTATCTCTTGCTAAATCTGAAGAAGTAACATTGCATAGTCTCTTGCTGAGCGGCCTCTATGTAACACTTTCAATGTTGTCAGGGCAAGAAGATATTGTTATCGGAACGCCATCAGATGGACGAGAAGAAGACCAGACGCAGGGGTTGGTTGGATATTTTGTAAATTCTTTTCCGTTACGTATCGAATTAGATAAGACACAGTCAGCCGGGTCATTAATGGCTGATGTTCATCGAGTAGTAACACAAGCAAAAGCCCATCAGTTGCCCTTTGATAAAGTGGTAGATGCTCTCGATGTGCAGCGAAGCTCTTCATTACATCCGTTATATCAAGTAATGTTTTCTATTGATAATTTTGATAAGAGTCACGCCCCGTTACCATTCGACGAAGTGCCTTTAAAAAGCAAGAATAGTTCAGCTAAATTTGACTTAAGTTTAGAGATGAAAAATAAGCCTGCTTGTGCAGATAAAGGTTTTCATATTCAGGGAGTTTTCAATTATGCATTGGGCTTGTTTGACGAAAACAGCGTTAATCATATTGCGGATATATATCAGAGAGTGATTAACAGTTTTGTTGCTGATTCGACCAAATTGATTTCACAATTAGATATATTAACGGTAGAAGATAGAAACAGAATACTCTATGACTGGAACAAAACCGACGCGGATTATGCTTGTAATGTGACGCTGGTAAGCGAATTTGAAAAGCAGGTAATCAATTCTCCAGATAAGATTGCCTTAGTATTCGGTGACGAATCTCTCACTTATAAAGAACTGAATGCGAAGGCCAATCAGCTGTCTTCTGCGCTTTTAGCTCACTATTGCAATTTTGCTGATTCAAAAAGAATGCCCGTTGGTTCGCTCATAGGGCTTTATATGGACCGTAGTCTTGGAATGGTGATCAGTATTTTAGCGGTTCTCAAGGCTGGTGGAGCATACGTTCCTATGTCACCAGAATACCCTCAAGCTAGAGTTATATTCATGCTCAAGGATGCAGAGATACCATTGGTAATTACACAGCTTCATTATGAAGACTTGTTATCTGGATGGCTAAGCGAGACTTCTATTTCGTTGTTGAGCGCAGATGATGAGCAGAGGTTACGACAACACTCAGTTAATAATTCCTCCCTAGATGTAGAAGGGAGCGACCTAGCATACATAATTTATACATCTGGTACGACGGGTCACCCCAAAGGTGTGATGATAGAACATCACTCGATCTGTAATCTAGTTTTCAGTCAAAGGGATGCCTTCAAATTCGATAACAAAGAAGTCGCGCTATGGCTCTCTAATTATATTTTTGATGCCTCCATTGAATCGCTTTTTTTAAGCCTACTGAGTGGTGCTCAATTAGTGATTCCAACACGTGATATGGCAGATTCACCTAATGAGCTTCAGGCTCAAATAATAACTCAAGGAATTACTCATCTTGATGCAACGCCTAGTCAGCTATCTGTGCTCTCTTCAGTCACTATTCCTAATAGTATCAAGCGTGTTGTCAGTGGAGGCGAGCCTTGCTCTGAAAAGTTAGTTGCTGCTTGGGGTGATCTGCTAATTAATGCCTATGGCCCAACAGAAGCTACGGTAACCAGTACGCGAAATATAAATCATAGTCAGGCATCTAAAAATTGTATTGGCAAGCCCATCGATAATGTCCGGGTTTATGTCCTAGATAAGCAGCAGTGTTTGGTTCCCGTTGGTGTTCAAGGTGAGCTATATATTGCAGGAGCGGGGGTGGCTAGAGGATATTTAAATAACCAATCGCTTACGCAAAAAAGATTCTTAAAAAACCCTTTCATCGATGGAGAGAGTTCTGATAAAGGCTATGATCGTTTATATAAAACAGGTGACTTAGTGAGGTGGCTGCCCAACGGCACCCTAGAATATCTAGGGCGAAATGATAGCCAGGTAAAGATTCGTGGTTTTAGAATTGAATTAAGAGAAATAGAAGAGTCACTAATGTCATTAGATGACGTGGATCAATGTGCCGTAACTTATTCAAAAAAAACCGGCCAAAATATCTTGGCGTGCTATTTGGTGATGAAATCAAAAAATACTCTTGATGAAGAAAAGGTGAGGTCTGCTATATCTAGGATTTTACCCGAATACATGATGCCTAATACGTTTACTCTAATAGATTCAATACCCCTAACTACTAATGGAAAAATAGATTACAACGCTCTACCAGACCCTAGTTATTCTCATGGTAATGCATATGTAGCTCCAAGAAACGATTTAGAAAAAAAATTATGTTCCATTTGGAAAACGGTTGTCGGTATTCAAAGCATAGGTGTTCATGACAATTTCTTCCGGATAGGCGGGGATTCTATAGTCAGTATCCAATTGGTTCTTCAGCTCAGAAAATCTGGATTTCAAGTGCAAGTAAAAACAATTTTTGATTTCCCTACTGTTGCCGAGTTGGCAATATTTTTATCTGAAAAAATCCCAACAAAAAAAGTAATTGTCGAACAAAAACCTTTGTCAGGTAAATTTGATCTCCTTCCAATTCAGCAGTGGTTTTTTGATCAAGGTTTTGATAAGCCTAATCACTGGAATCAGGCATTCATGATAGCCCTCCCAAAGGGCTTTGAAGATTCAGATATAAGTGATGCTTTGTATAAAATATCTGCGCATCACGATATTTTGCGCTGTAAATTTCTGTGCTCTGAAAAAAATTATAAGCAGTTTTGTGTTGAATTGGATGATTTCGACATCAGCCCTTTAAAAAAATTAGATGTTAGTAGCTTATCTTCAGAAGAAGTAGAGCAAAAACTCACTTCTTGGCAAAGTGACTTTGAAATAAATGAAGGGAATTTGTGGCGATCTGCCTTATTACACGGCTATCCCGATGGTAAAAAACGTCTGTGGCTAGCATTCCACCACCTTATCATTGATTCTGTTTCTTGGAGAATTATACGTGATGATGTAGAGCAGTTATTGTTAGGTAATTCGCTTCAAGAAAAAGGTAGTAGTTATGGGCAATGGATAGAATCTATAAAAGAATACGCGAACAAAAATAGAGATCAAATTAATTATTGGAATAATATTGCAGAGAATAAGTCTCTGCATTCTTTCTCTGAAAAAACATCCGAAAAAACGATAATTTTCTCTGAAAATTTTACAAATAAATTATTGAGAACTGCTTCAAAAGCCTATAATACCGAAATAAACGACTTGCTGTTAAGTGCTCTTGCTATCACTCTCGGTCAAGTTTTCGAAACAAAAACTAATCACATAACTTTAGAGGGGCATGGCAGAGAGTTAATCGATGAAAGTGTCGATATCTCTAGTACTGTGGGCTGGTTTACAAGTATGTACCCAGTTAAATTGACTTCATTCGAGGATATAAGCGAAACAATAGTCAGAACCAAAGAGTCATTACGGTCTATACCTGATAAAGGTATAGGCTATGGAATTTTTTCACAGCAGGGCCTCATTGATGCCGAGCTCCCTAAAATTTTCTTTAATTATCTTGGGCAGATAAATCAAACGCAAAAAAGTGGCTCTAATGACTGGGAGTTAATAATTGATGGATGCGGAGAAGTTTCTAGTACAAAAAACGTAGATCAAGCATTTCTTAACATAAACGGGTTTGTTGATGATAATACTCTGATTTTTTCAATTGAATCAAGAATGCCTGAAAATCTAGAGAAAAGGTTTTTTTCAGTGTTTAGAGACTCTATTGAGAAGGTAATTGATCATGGTGATTTTGTTGCAAAAACAAAGTCGATTAAAACGCCTAGTGATTATGAATATTCAAAAATATCAATAGAGCAGTTAAAGTCTTTACAGAAAAAATACGAAGTAGAAGAAATCTATCCTGCTAATAGCCTGCAGCAGGGATTTATTTATCATCAACTTAATTTTCCGAAGGATAGTGCCTATAGGGTCCAGTTGTTGCTAGATTATCACAATAATTTTGATGCCAATATTTATAGAAATGCTTGGAAGTCAGCATCCGAGTGTTATCCAGCACTACGTACAGCGTTTGACTGGGAAAAAGATATGCTTCAAATCATAACTGGTGAGCCAAGCATTACAGAAAATAATTTTATCGAAGAAGATATTAGCAGTACACCAATCAACACTCATGAATCGTTAATTGCTGAATTTCAAAAAAGAGAAAGAGAAAAGAGCTTTGATTTGAGGCAACCAGCTCCCATTAGATTTTGCTTAATAAAGCAAAGTTCGGTACTAACCACCGTTTTAATAACTGAGCATCATAGTATCAGTGATGGCTGGAGTGGGCCTATCTTGTTAGATGCTGTTCATAAGTGCTATGACAATTTAATGAATAATAATGCCCCGTCAATGGTAATAGACAAGGCATATAAGGAGGCGCAAAGTTTCTATCGAAAGAATATGGAAAAATCCAATTTATATTGGGATGAGTTTAGAAAGAAAAAACTAACGGCTAATGATATAGGCTGTCTTGTTAACAGTGGCGCAGATATTTTTCGTAATCCTGAAAAAAGATCAGTCTTAAAAAACACACTATCGATAGAAGGCTCAGACTACACACAGCTGAAGAGAATGTGTCGTTCTCATGGGTTGACGGTCAATGTTGTCCTACAGTTCTCTTGGCATAAACTTATAGAGGCGTATACAAAGGATTCTAAGACGTTAGTGGGTACAACTGTCTCAGGAAGAGATATACCGGTGGAAAATATTGAAGATAGTGTAGGTTTATATATCAATACATTACCTTTAGAGGTTGATTGGAAAAAATCAGATGAAATCATAAAAATACTTAATAGTATTCAAAAAAGTATATCGGAAATCAATAGCTACAGCTCAGTATCTCTGTCAAGTCTTCAGTCGGGAGCCGAGAGACTTTTTCACAGCTTGTTCGTTTTCGAAAATTATCCCGAGGTAGATTCTACAAGTTCTTGTGCTGACAGTATCGGCAATAATGTAGAGTTTAAAGATTCGATAGAGGAGGTAGACTATCCATTAACTGTCATGGCTTATGAAAAACTTGATGGTGTAGAAGTAGTATTAAGTGCCGACGATAGTTTGTTGTCTCAAGAAAAAGCAAATATGCTTCTCTCGCACATGAAAAACATTATAAGAGAGGTAATTGAAAATCCGCGCAAGCCACATTCATCTATTAGTATTATGGACGAAAAAGAGCGTGAAAAAATTAAGTACGACTGGAGTTCCACTTCTTTTGGTCCTACTAATAATGAGACATTGGTAAATTTATTTGAGAACCAGGTAAAAAAAACACCTAGTGCTAAAGCCCTGATTTTTGGTGAAATCTCTATTAGTTATGAAGAGCTAAACAGAAAAGCTAATCAGCTAGCGAGAGAAATTCAGAAGTCAAACAATAGAAAACTGTCTGCAGATACACTCGTAGGTTTATATCTAGACCGAGGCGTGGATATGATAGTAGGCATATTTGCCGTTTTGAAATCAGGTGGTGCCTACGTATCAATTTCGCCAACGTTTCCGTCGAGCCGTACGGATTTTATTATAAATGATACGTCAATGAACGTTTTGGTGACGCAGTACACCTATCAAGAAAAATTAAAAAACATAAGCGATTTTTCATCAAATAAACCAAACTTGATTATTGCAGACAATAATGAATTATTAGATAAGAATTCATCATCAAATCTCGATGTAATGATTTCAGAGAAGGACCTTTCTTACGTTATTTATACCTCTGGAACAACAGGAAAACCCAAAGGTGTGATGATTTCTCATCAAAACGCGGTAAGTTTCCTTGAAGCTCAAAAAGAATGCTTTGGCACACTTTCTTGTAAAAAAATGCTAAATTTTTCCTCTAGCGTTTTTGATGCTAGTGTATTCGAAATATTTTCTAGCTTATGTAATGGTCTAAGTCTTTATTTATGTAGTGAATTAGATCAAAAAGACCCCATGGCTATTAGTTCGTTAATCGAAAAAGAAAAAATAGATATTGCCCTTCTTCCTCCGGCAATATTGTCATCTCTTGATATTAGCTTATTAGACTCTTTGAATGTTTTGATTACGGGAGGTGAGTCGCCATCTTCTGTTGCTTTAGATCGTTTAAATTCTGCCCGTAGAAATATTTTCAATGCTTACGGACCCACCGAAATAACGGTTTGTGCTAGTGTAAATCCATATAAAAATAAAGATTTGGCGACAAATATAGGTCGTCCAGTCAAAAATACATATCTTTACGTTCTTGACAGTGATCAATCGCTGTCGCCGACAGGGGTAGTCGGCGAGCTTTATATTGGAGGCGCAGGTGTTGCGAGAGGCTATCTTAATCAGCCCGAATTGACTCGAGAGCGCTTTATATGCAATTCATTTGCATCTAAAGACGATCAACTAAAGGGTTATACGCGATTATATAAAACAGGGGATCTTGTAAGATGGTTGCCAGATGGGTCGCTGGAGTACATGGGGCGTAATGATAAACAGGTAAAAATTCGAGGTTTTAGAATTGAGTTAGGTGAAATCGAACACGCTTTAAACATGGTCGATGGTGTAAAGCAGGCTGTAGTTATTGATCGAGAAAAGCAAGGACGCCGTTATCTGGCGGCCTACCTCGTTATGAACACTGGAGCTTTGTTAGATAAAGAGTTGACTTCTTCTCTACTATCAAAAACCTTACCGGATTATATGATCCCTAATAGTTTTTCTGTTATAGAGTCAATACCACTAACTATTAATGGAAAGCTAGATCGTCAAGCACTTCCCGAACCAATTCTTTCTCTAGAAGATAATACATATGTTTCTCCACGTAATTCTTTAGAGGAAACTATCTGTGCTATCTGGAAATCAGTGCTTGGCTTAGAGAAAATAGGCATATATGACAATTTTTTTCAGATAGGCGGTGATTCGATCACAGCAGTAAGATTGGCGTCTGAAATCAGCAACGCGCTTGGCAAGAGTATATCGGTTGCGCAAATTTTTGAGTCAAAAACGGTAGCAAAATTGACCGAAAGTGTCATTTCAACGAAAGCAAATATTCAGGTGATAAAAAGGTCAGAAGCTGTTCATCCCCCGTTATCATTTTCTCAGCAAAGTTTGCTCTTTATTGAACGTTTTGAACAAGGTACAAGTGCCTACCACATTCCTTATGTTTTCAGGCTTCATAGAAATGTCAATCAAAGCAACCTGCTGGAGGCTTTTAATGTAGTAATCAATCGCCACCCAATCTTGAAAACTATTTACTTGTTAAATAATGCCGGAGAATATTACCAGCACATTTTAGAAAAGGATGTAGATCTGAAGGCTTCGATATTACCATCAGATGATATGTGCTTTGACGCTATACATAAAGAAATACAGACCCCCTTTAATCTTAGCGCTGACCCAAGTATTCGATTATCTACTCACTCAACAGATCAAACCGTCTATTTGTTAGTATTATTCCACCACATTGCTTTTGATGGCTGGTCGGAAAATATATTTATGAATGAGCTTTCTGCGGCTTACGAGGCGGTACTTAATAAAAAAGTTGCCACATTACCAGGGATAGATATTAGTTACGCAGATTACGCTGTTTGGCAGAGAGAAACGTTAAAAGGAGATGCACTAACCTGTGCGATTGACTACTGGCGCGATAGCTTGTCGAACTATGAGCCTTTATCGTTGCCAACGGATTATCCTCGCCCAAGCCACGTTGATTATCGCGGTCAGAATCTAGAGTTTAACCTTAGCGAAGCACTATCTTCAAAGCTAATAGCGCTCGCAAAATCAGAAGGAGTTACTCTATATAGCGTTTTACTCAGTGGTCTCTATGTGACTCTTTCCGCATTATCGGGCCAGGAAGATATTATCGTGGGCACACCTTCCGATGGTCGCCAAGAAAACCAAACGCAGTCGCTAATCGGTTACTTTGTTAACTCACTTGCTTTACGTATTGTACTGAATAAAGAGCAATCTATAGAGTCTTTAATAGCAAGTGTGCACCGTCTAGTGTCGCAAGCAAAAACGCATCAATTCTTACCTTTTGACAAAGTGGTGGATGCTCTTGGTGTAGAGCATAGCTCTTCCATGCACCCATTGTATCAAGTCATGTTCTCCGTAAATAACTTTGATAAAAATGATCTCCCTTTGCCATTCGATGAAATAATCTTAGATCAAAAAGATAGTCCTGCTAAATTTGATTTGAGTCTAGAAATGAAGAGCTGCTCTGCTCGAGATGGTGACGCATTTCATATTCAAGGGGTTTTTAACTATGCAACAAGCCTATTTAGTCCAGAGAGCATTCAACGCAATGTAGAAATGTATCAGCGAGTTTTAGAGGGCTTTGTAGCTAATTCTTCACAGGCCCTGTCGCAACTGGATACATTGCCGCCAGAGGAGCGAAATAAAGTACTTTATGATTGGAATTCAACAGATTCTCATTATGCCAAAGATGCGACATTAGTAAGCCTATTTGAAGCTCAGGTAAATAGAGCGCCAAATAACACGGCATTAGCGTTTGATAAACAAACGCTTTCTTATCAAGAGCTTAATGAGCGAGTAAATCAGTTATCCAGCGCAATTACAGAAAGGTATCGGGACGTAAATCTACATGATATGCCAACAGATACTTTGATAGGCATCTACATGGATCGTAGCCTCGAAATGGTAATCAGCATTTTGGCAATACTCAAAGCTGGCGGAGCATATGTTCCCATGTCACCCGAGCATCCTCAGGCAAGAGTCGTGTTCATGGTTAATGACACAGAAATGCCTTTGATTCTCACACAAGAAAATCATTTAGAATCGCTGTCTGCCTGGTTGAGTGAGCGATCAACACCTGTCTCATTGTTAAATGTGGAAAACCCCCAAGGGCTGTCTCATTATCCGGTCGCTAACCCTCCTTTAAGAACGACGGCGAGTGATTTGGCATATGTCATATACACGTCTGGTACAACCGGCAACCCCAAGGGGGTAATGGTTGAGCACGGATCCATTTGTAATTTGATTAAGAGCCAAACCGCAGCGTTTGAATTTAATGAAAACGAAAATGCCTTGTGGTTATTAGCATATATATTTGACGCATCTATTGAAGTGTTATTTCTCAGTTTGCTTAACGGTGCTCAATTATCAATCCCAACTTTAGACACTATCAATTCACCAAATAAAATTAAGAAAATCATCACTCATGAAAAAATTACGCACCTCACGGCCACATCAAGTTACTTGTCCCTTTTGGGAGAAATAACTTGTGGCAGTAGTATCAGGCGAGTTGTTAGCGGAGGTGAACCCTGCTCAGAGAGTGTATCTACTATTTGGGGTGATTTGCTCATCAATGCCTACGGGCCAACCGAGGCAACAGTAACAAGTACACGAAGCATGAGCCATAACAAAAAGCCCAGGAATAGCATCGGCAAACCGATCGATAATGTCAGGGTTTACGTTTTAAATGACAATCAAAGCCCCGTGCCTGTTGGTGTCAAAGGCGAGTTATATATCTCGGGGGCGGGCCTAGCTAGAGGGTACCTTAATCAGAAAGTACTTACGGACGAACGTTTTACAATTAACCCTTTCGCTAGTGATAAGGATAAGGTTAATGGGTATGAGCGAATTTATAGAACGGGTGATGTGGTGCGATGGCTTCCCAACGGCACATTAGAGTACTTGGGGCGCAATGATTCACAGATAAAAGTTCGTGGTTTTCGAGTTGAATTAGCCGAGGTTGAACAATCACTACAGAGAATAGATGGCATAAAACAAGGGATTGTATCAATTTCACAAGTGGGAGAGAAAAATTCTTTAGCGTGCCATTTAATGATGAAGCCAGGTGTCGTACTGAAAGAAGAGTTGATCAGGGCAACCTTACTTAAAACTTTGCCGGAGTACATGGTGCCAAGTACGTTTACCCAAATAGAGTCAATACCACTGACTGCCAACGGTAAGATAGACTACCGCGCGCTCCCGAAACCCAGCAACTCTCTAGAAGTGGTATATAGTGCACCAGAGACGGAGACAGAAGCTATAGTTAGCAAAATATGGGCGGAACTACTCGATATACCCGAAGATACCATTAGTCGACATGATCAATTTTTCTATTTAGGAGGGCATTCAATATTAGCCATATCCGCCGTAAATAAAATAGAGAAAAATTTTCCAGTAATTGAACCTTTAAAATCATTAATGAAGAATGAAAGTTTGAAAAAATTGGCAAAAAGCATTGATGATAAACAAAAAAAATTACTCGATATTCTTAGTGAGATTGAAATCGTATTTGATAACGATTTTGACAGCCATTCACTTGGCCTGAAAAGAGTAATCAATCAGCTTGATAATGATAAAAAAGCGTATTGTGAAAAGAGGGCTTTGGAGGAAGGCTTTCAATTGTCGAAAGAGCAGTTCGTTTCTGAAACCACTAGTTCCAGTAGTTACTCTGGAGAATGGTTTCCCGCTTCCGGAAGCCAAATATTACATCTCAATTATAGAAGAGATCCCTCCCATGACGTCGTAGCCAGCATGCTGCAGTTCAAAGAAATTATCGACCCATCTTTGCTGTTCACGTCGGTTAAAAGATTGACCGAAGAATATCAATCTTTCAGACTATATTTTAAGGAAATAAAAGCATCGTCTTACAATTTTAAAAATAGCGGTCGTTGGCTTCAGCGTGAAACAAAAGACGAGTTGAAGGAAGAGTCTGGCGTGGTCATCAACTTCGATATTGAGGATTGCTCAAAAGAAAATTTTGAAAAAATATATGAAAATGCTTGTAATGAATTGATCAGATCAATCGATATTTTCAAACCGTTCTTATTTCGATTTGCGGTATTTAATCATTCATCGTTAAAAGGTAGTAGAGTGGTTTTTATCATGCACCATCTAATTTGTGATTTGGTTTCTGCCAATAACATAATAGCAAGGCTTCATGATTTATATGCATCTTCATTTAGTAAAAAAATTGCAGATAACCCGAAAGAAAATATCAGTTATTTTGACTATTTAAAGTGGCAACATCATCAGTTGGAATCGGAAAATTTAGAAAACGAAGTGTCACACTGGATTAATCATGATAAATGGAGGGATGTTAAAAACCATGTTAATCAAAGAGGGTTATTGATAGACCTGAATGAAAAAGAAAAAGATAGTATTTATAAGCTAAAAAATTCTACGACAAAAACTATCGTGTGGTCCGAAGATGATTCAAAAAAATTCATAGATTTTATGTCAAAAAAACATGATCTTTGGGTTTATGATGGGTTAATCTTGTTTGTGGCTCACTGTATGTCAAGAATAAAAGGTTCTGGATTTATGCCAGCTTGGATTATGAATAGTGGTCGAGAGTCTAGTGGTATAAATCTCATGGAGAGCGTAGGTTATCTTTCGCTGCATTATATAGCGGGCTTCAAATTAAATAATAATTTAGATTTATCTGACTGGATTTCTAATTTTAAAAATGAATTATTAGAAGCTAATCATAACTCTCACAAATTCTCTGCTTTATATTTTGATCGGTACGATGTGAAGGGTAAATATTCCGAAGTTGCTAATAAGATACAAAGTATTCCATCACCCGATATTCTTTTTAATTTTAGTAGCGTTTCAGAAAGTTTGTCTGAAAAAGAATTCTCTTTACATCCGGTTGAAAATACCTTGTCTGAAGAAAACAATGATTATTACAATATGTCTTTTACTTTTGGCGTGATTGACGGAAAGGTAAATATAAATGTTAAGCATAATAGGCTTGTTCACTCGGATATTTTTGTTGATAGACTTTGTCAAGAAATAGAAAACTGTTTAGGGGCAAGTAATGTCAATGAAATATAAGAGAATTATTGCTCTTTTTAGGGCAAGAAACATCGAATTCATTAGGGATAAGGGCGATGTTGTGTGGAATTTATTGGTTCCGTTCCTCATTATATTGGGTTTTTCACTCATGTCGTCCGAGGAAGAAAGCGTTGTATATAAGTTAGCTTTTAATGAGAGCTACCTTTCCACCCTAGAGGAGTCTCCGATCTATAAATTAAAATACGTAAAATTTATGGATGTAAAAAATTACCAAGAAGTAGAAAAAAGCATTAAAAATCACCAGGTCGATATGTACATCGATTTTGAAAAAAAAGAATATGTTATCAATTCTGACTCCAATAAAGGTTATTTTTTGGAAAAAATTATTTCCTCAAAGGATGAAACTTTGAAGAAAAAGGTTTTGTTTGGCGAAGAGACAAGGTATGTGGATTGGCTGGTTCCAGGCTTGTTGGCAATGAATGTTATGTTTGCTGCCTTTTGGGGTATAGGCTTTGCCATAGTGCGTTATAGAAAATGCGGAATATTAAAGCGATTTAGAGTTACGCCTCTAAGTTCTTTGGAGTTTCTTTTGGCTCAACTATTTTCTAGGCTCTGGATAATAATTATATCCAACGGAATTGTTTTTTTAGGCTCCAGCTATTTTTTTGGAATAAAGGTTGAAGGCAGTTATCTATTGATTTTTTTGATATTTTTACTGGGAAGCATCTGTCTTATCTCGTTATCGCTAGTTGTCGCTTCTAGGATGGAAAGCGAGGAGTTTGCTTCAGGAATTTTAAATGTTATGGCTCTTCCAATGATGTTTCTTTCAGGAGTTTGGTTCTCTTTAGATGGTGAAAGTTCAGTTATGACTTTAATTTCTGATTTTTTACCACTAACACACTTTGTCTCTGCTGCGAGGGAGGTCATGATTGAGGGTGCATCGATCTTTGATATTGTTGATCACTTGACTTATTTGTTATTAATGACTGTCTCCTTTCTTTTTATTGGCGCCTTTCTTTTTAAGTGGAAATAACTTTGAATGATTTTTTAAGTTGAGGTACTAATAAATTGGATATTTTAAGAATTGAAGGCCTGAAAAAAAATTATGGGTCTGTTAAGGCGATAAATGATATCTCCTTCAGGGTTTTAAAGGGAAGTTGTTTTGGCTTGCTGGGTCCTAACGGTGCGGGTAAGACATCGACTCTTGAAATCATTGAGGGTATTACAAGCCCTTCTAGTGGGAAAATATTTTACAAAGGTGATGACTGCAGAAAAAACCTATTGAAAGAAATAGGGGTTCAATTTCAGTCAACAGCATTGATTGAAAGTCTTACTGTACTAGAAACCTTAACGTTGTTCTCTGACTTTTATATTAACTCTTTGCCTATCGATCATATAAAAGAACTGTGTGAGATAGAAGATTTTATTCATCAGCCGGTAGGTGTTTTATCTGGAGGTCAAAGACAGAGGTTGCTTCTCGCAGTCGCACTAATTCATGACCCCGAAATTGTTTTTCTAGATGAGCCGACTGCTGGCTTAGATCCTCGTTCGAGATATAAATTTTGGGATTTGATCAAAAAAATAAAATCTCAAGGAAAAACGATAATATTGACTACGCATTATATGGATGAAGCTGAGTATCTTTGCGATCATCTAGTCATTGTGGATAAAGGATGCATAGTTTCCGAAGGGTCACCGGAGTACTTACTTAAAAAGCACTTTGGGCATGTTTTTATTAGTCTAGATACCGATGATTGTCCGAAGAATATTCTTCTTAAAGATGATGTGGTAGAGCAGAACTCTAGAGTCACAATAAAAACAAATTCTGTTGAGGAGAAAATTTCTGAATTGATTTCTGCTGGAGCTAATCTGCAATCTTTGCGCGTTAGAAATCCCACGTTAGATGATTTGTTTATAAAATTAACTGGTTGTAGTTTGAGCCAAACATAATAATTAACCACTGAGTATGGAGATATTATTCTCATGAATAAAGAATACGTTTGTCGTAGAGAAAATTTTGAATTAAAACTTTCAATGAAAGATGATAATTTTATGAGTACAAAAAACCCCAGCCACAAGAACTGGGGTATAGACCGCGCCATGGGTGAAATATCTGATGATTTGCTGCATTTAGATGAAGTGTCTAAACGTTTTGTTGTTGGATCAGAGCGGCAAGCTATCCAAGAAGAGTGGGTGTCTAGTCAGGCTAAGTACGATGATACTCAGTTGATTATAGACGGACAGCAAGTCATGCAGGACTGGGAGCGCCCTTACATGGAAGCAATGGCAAAAGTAGTTGCCGAAAATCAAGGCGATGTTCTAGAGATAGGTTTTGGAATGGCAATTTCAGCATCCTACATGTTAAGTTACAATCCGAGGTCGTATACCGTAATAGAGTGTAATGAGGGCGTTAAAAAAGAATTTGAGTTATGGCAGTCAAAATATCCAAATAATAAAACCAGCTTAGTTTTTGGGAAGTGGCAGGATGTCATAGGCCAATTGGGGCTTTTTGATGGTATTTTCTTTGATACTTATCCGCTTTCCGAAGAAGAGTTTTCCGATCACGTAATAAATGACGTGACATTTGGAGCTCATTTTTTCGAAGCGGCATCTCAACATCTCAGGAAAGGCGGTGTTTTCAGTTATTATTCAAACGAAATTGATTCCATCAGTAGAAGGCACCAGCGTAAACTATTAAAATATTTTGATAGAGTGGAATTTAGCGTGGTGAACAATTTATTTCCACCAGAGGATTGTAATTATTGGTGGGCTGATTCCATGGTTCTAGTTAAGGCAATAAAATAGTTCGAAATCGGTGTTGTATTGACCGTTGTGCCAGCTTATGCATTTGATTCATCACATGAATATTACGTCTTTCAGTGAATCTAATGAAGACTAACCAGCTCTGCACTTGTAAGGCTCATTCACTTAAATAGGTGCTTGAGCCCTACAAATAGCGCGGTAGCAAACGGCTAACCACATCACTAATGTAACTTAAAAACAACGTATTCATACTTGATCGATAATATTCTGGGTCACTATTGCCCACCGCGAGTACGCCCAAAGGCTGCGATGCTGCCATTGGCGCAATCGCTGTCGAACCAATCTCATCAGCTTTATCACTAAACAAAAACAAATGTTCATCTCTATCCAACTGCCCACAAACGGTTTTGTTGTTAGAGATAATCGTACCGAGTACATGTTGTGATTCCGCTAATGATGCCAGTAATACATTACTTTTTGTCGACAGCGGTGTTTTCTCTTCGTTGAGATGTTCTGAAAATAACAAAAACACCGTATGCTGAATATCAAAGTCACTACTAAAGCTGTGCATCAACGCGTCAATAAAATCGTTAATATCTTGCGCTTCTAACAAACTCAGCATAAGCCGTTTGGTTTTTTCAAAGAGCACATCATTGGTGCGTGCATTGTCGATTAAGTGCGTTAGTCGGCGGCGCATATCCATATTGCGTTCACGCAATACACTGACTTGACGTTCGATCAGTGATATAGCGGCTCCACGCTCGTGGGGTAAGGTTAAATCGGCAAGCAAGGAAGGCTTATCAGTAAAAAAGTCTGGATGTTGTCGCAAATAATTGGCCACATCTTCATCGGTTAACGTGTTAGGTATTGGTGCGTTTGAAGAACTCATACTTTTACTTGCCCTTGAAAAACAGTAGTTGCTGGACCGGTCATCATTACAGGATGCCCTTCGCCCCGCCACTCAATATGTAAATCACCACCGCGTAAGTGAGCGGTAACAGTGCTATCTAGTAAGCCTCGACGTTGCCCAGCGACAACGGCCGCACAAGCTCCGGTTCCACAGGCCAGTGTTTCTCCTACTCCACGCTCATACACGCGTAAATGGATAGATGACCGTGAATCGATGGCCATAAAACCAGCATTAACCCGATTAGGAAAACGTGTGTGCTGTTCAATGCTTGGTCCCCATTGTTCGACCGGTGCGTTCTCTACGTTATCGACAATAGTGACTGCATGAGGATTACCCATAGAAACGGCGCTAATGTCGACAGTTTGCCCATTGACCTCAAGTGGATAAGTTTCCGCTTGAGCATCCGCAACAAAGGGAATGTCGGCAGATGTAAAAACAGGTACGCCCATATCTACGGTAATTCCTCCTTGTCGATCAGCGTGTAAGGTAAGTATTCCACCCAAAGTTTCTACGCGAATAACGCGTTTACCGGTGAGTTTTTTGTCACGTACAAATTTTGCAAAGCAGCGTGCGCCATTGCCGCAATTCTCAACCTCAGAACCATCGTGATTATAAATACGATAACGGAAATCATTCTCGGGGTGTTGAGGTACGTCAACCACTAATAACTGATCACAGCCAATGCCAAAGCGGCGATCAGCAATACGGCGTACACTTTCTGTAGAAAGATTAACTTCTTGATTGATGCCATCGAAAACAACAAAATCGTTGCCTAAGCCATGCATTTTTGTAAAACGTACGCGAGTGCTCATGGGTGTTTAACTACTTTTATCTCATCGATTCTCGAACAGCCTACTCGGCGCTCAACTATTTTCTTGTGGTGCAATTTTGGCAACGCTGTTTAAGCGCTACTATTCGGACAATATTATTCAGCTAATAAGGATTCACCGCGTAATAAGTCGGCTACGGTCTCCCGCTCGCGAACCACATGCGTTTTGTCGCCATCCACCATGATTTCTGCAGCTCTGCCTCGGCTATTATAGTTAGAACTCATGGTAAAGCCATAGGCGCCAGAAGACATCAAGGCGAGATAATCCCCTTCATTTAGCGCAAGCTCACGATCTTTTGCCAAAAAGTCGCCAGTTTCGCACACAGGGCCTACCAAATCCCACAACTGTGTTTCAGTACTTTGTTGTTCAACAGGCAATACTTTTTGCCATGCGCTGTAAAGTGAAGGGCGAATATTGTCGTTCATGCCAGCATCAATAATGGCAAAATTTTTGTGCTCGGTAGGCTTTAAGAACTCTACTTTTGTGAGGAGCACCCCCGCATTAGCTGCGATTGAGCGGCCAGGTTCAAATGACAAAGAAAGGTTTCTGCCCGCTATGCGGCTTTTTACGGTCTCAATATAATCGCCGATTTTAGGTGGTTGCTCATCGTTATAAGTCACTCCCAAACCACCCCCAAGATCAAGGTGTTTGATAGTAATGCCTTGAACAGCCAAATCATCGATGAGCGACAAAATACGGTCTAAGGCATCTAAAAATGGCTCAACGGATGTGAGTTGTGAACCAATATGACAATCAACCCCGGTAATCGCTAAGTTAGGTAGCGTGGCAGCATATTGATAAATCTCAACCGCTTTTTCGATATCAACACCAAACTTATTTTCTTTTAAGCCGGTAGAAATATAAGGGTGTGTTTCTGCATCGACATCAGGGTTAACACGTAAGGAAATCGGTGCTTGCACCCCCATAGACTCAGCCACCTTTTGTAAGCGGGCAAGTTCAGGAATCGATTCAATATTAAAGCAATAAACCCCCACTTCTAGTGCGCGACGCATCTCTGCTTCTGTTTTTGCGACGCCTGAAAAAACGGTACGCTTAGGATCACCCCCAGCGGCAATCACTCGCTCCAGTTCACCGATAGACACAATATCAAAGCCAGCCCCGAGCTTGGCCAACACATTAAGTACGGCAATATTCGAATTCGCTTTAACCGCGTAACAAATCATACCCGCGTGATCACCGAGTGCATCTCGGTATTCCTGATAGTGTTCAGTGAATGCTGCACGACTATAGACATAAGTCGGTGTGCCATATTGCTCGGCGACATCACGTAAGGCGGTGCTCTCGCACATCAACGCATGTTGTTGATAAGTAAAGTGGTTCATAAAATAGAGCTCAAAATTAGTACTGGGGGTATTCCAAAAATAAGCGGAATATTAAAGGTGCTGCAATTTTCCCATTGGTTATGATGCTTGCTTTTCGTCGGGAAGATAGAGAGGGCCTGTTTGCCCACAACCAGATAGCCCCATTACAGTTATAAAAATGAATGCGAATAGGCTCAGTGTCGATACCTTGCGAAATAGTTGAATCATAAAAATCACTGTAAACGGTTATGGTTAATCATCAGGGGTTAGCCAGAATAAAGGCTGTAGTATATGTGAGCTGTCAATGCTTGTCGAAGTGAATCACGTTCGCATGGGCTTACGTAAATTACGTCCACTATAGTAGTGTGTTAGGGTAAAATAGCCACTCACACGAATTGTATAGCCCCAGCCTTTTTAATTAAACGAGTACTATCGGATTAACTATGAATGACACCGTCATGAACAACGCTGAATATATCGAAATTGCAGAAACGCTTTACAACGCGATTGAAGACACGCTCGATAATTGGAATCAACCTAATGGAGTTGAGTTAGATTACGAAAATGCGTCGGGTGTGCTGACGATTGAGTGCGAGGATACCGGCACACAGGTCATTATTTCTCGTCAACAAGCGACACAACAAATTTGGGTGGCAGCGAAGTCGGGTGGCTTTCATCATATCTATAGTGATGGCGTTTGGCGCTGCACCAAAACAGATGAAACGCTGGGTGAACTGTTATCGCGTACTTGTACTGAGCAATCGCATGCAGCAGTGTCTTTTCATCATATTGATACGCTGTAATTTACACTTAATTGGTTATTAAAGGGAACAACATACCGGCTGATGGGTCTCTCTTAAGAATATATTTAGAACAAATCATGGAATGGAGAAATATTATGTCTATCACTAACACCATTAAAATCACTTTTTTTGCCGTTTTAGCGCTAGCGCTTACGGCTTGTGCGAATAGTGGACTGACCGGCGATACCTATACACGAGAAGATGCACGAAAAGTGCAAACCGTAGACTATGGACAAGTACTATCAGTAACCCCGGTCGTCATTGAGGGCGACCGTGAAGGTGTCGCAGGCAATCTAGGAGGTACTATTATTGGCGGTATCGCGGGTAACTCGGTAGGTGATGGTCGTGGTCAGGCAATTGCAACAACAATAGGAGCGATTATTGGTGGTGTTGCAGGCCAAGCAACAGAAGAAAAGCTCACCCGTAAACAAGGTCAAGAAATTCAAATCGAAATGGACGATGGCCGCACACTGTCAGTGGTGCAAGAGGTAAAAGATGAATTGTTTTTTACCGCGGGAGATCGCGTACGCTTATTAGAATTAAACGGCGTTACTCGCGTGAGTTATTAATACTATGACAGCCTACCATCTTGCACAACTGAATATCGCCCAATTAGCGCACCCTATTGATTCGCCCCCGCTGACCGACTTTGTTGCTAATATCGAGCGCATTAATGCGCTTGCCGAAAAGACGAGTGGATTTATTTGGCGTTACCAAACACCGGTCGGCGATACATTAGAAGCAGAGTTATTTGGCGCCGACCATATTGTGAATATGTCGGTATGGGTCGATAAGGCGGCTTTGCATCACTATGTATATCACACTGCACACATTGAGATTATGCGCCGCAAGCAAGAATGGTTTGAGAATATGCGCGAAAGCCATATGGTGTTGTGGTGGGTACCGGTGGGTTGTCAGCCATCGCTCATCGAAGCTCGCGAAAAACTACAGGGCTTACGCCAACAAGGAGTAAGCCCTCAGCACTTTAGTTTCAAGCAGGACTTCCCGGCTCCCGCAAATTAACGATTGTCTAATAAGACTTTCGCTGTTTCTACCGCTTTTCTCACCTGATTAGGTGCGGTGCCACCAATATGGTCTCGCGCAGCAACCGAACCTTCTAAGGTCAGCACGTCAAAAACATCCGCCGTGATTTGATCAGAAAACTGCTGAAGTTCCTCTAGTGACATATCCGATAAATCTTTACCCGTTTCGATACCATAGGCAACGGATTTACCGACGATTTCATGTGAATCTCTAAACGGAATACCTTTGCGCACTAAGTAGTCGGCTAAATCGGTCGCGGTAGAAAATCCGCGTTTAGCCGCTTCGTACATGCTGTCTTTTTTCGAGGTGATGGCGGGGATCATATCGGCAAAAGCCCGTAGACAATCACGCACAGTATCGAGCGCATCGAACAAGGGTTCTTTATCTTCTTGGTTGTCTTTGTTGTAAGCCAGTGGTTGTGACTTCATCAGCGTTAACATACATATCAAGTGACCATTAACACGGCCGGTTTTACCGCGCACTAGTTCAGGTACATCGGGGTTCTTCTTTTGCGGCATGATAGACGAGCCGGTACAAAAGCGATCGGGTAGATCAATAAAATCAAATTGGGCGGATGTCCACAGCACAAGCTCTTCGCTCGCACGAGATAGATGTGTCATGAGAATACTGGCGAATGCGCAAAACTCAATCGCAAAATCACGATCGCTCACAGAATCTAATGAATTCGCCGTAGGACGATCAAAGCCCAGTAGTTCAGCGGTGTAATCACGATCGATGGGGTAAGTCGTACCTGCTAGCGCGGCTGCACCCAGCGGCGATTGGTTGGCACGTGAGCGGCAATCCATCAAACGCGTATAGTCTCGCTGTAGCATTTCAAACCATGCGAGTAGATGATGGCCGAAAGTGACGGGTTGTGCCGTTTGTAAATGGGTAAAGCCGGGCATAATAGTATCGGCTTCACGTTCGGCAACGAATAACAACCCTTCTTGCAGGCGAGTGAGCTCTTTGGCGATGACATCAATTTCGTCACGCAAATACAGACGAATATCGGTGGCGACTTGATCGTTACGCGAACGCCCCGTGTGAAGTTTTTTACCCGTAATACCAATACGTGCAGTCAACGCGGCTTCGATATTCATATGCACGTCTTCAAGGGTAACTGACCACTCAAAGGTGCCTGCGTCGATTTCTTTGCGAATAGCTTCTAGGCCGTCGATAATTTGCTGTTTTTCTTCTTCGGTTAGCACGCCGACTTTAGTCAGCATGGTGGCGTGTGCAATCGACCCATTAATATCTTGGTGAGCCATGCGCTGGTCAAAACCAACCGATGCGGTAAAGCGTTCAACAAAGGCATCAGTGGCTTCGGTAAAACGACCACCCCAGGGTTTAATTGGCGTATCTTCTTGGCTCATAACGTAGTTCTCAATGGTTTATTGTGTGTGATTAACCGCTTAATCGTGGCGATAGCTACGATTAGGTTTATTTAGGAAGTATGATTAAGTTCCTTTGTCATACCGGACTTGATCCGGTATCTCTAGAATATTAGCGTTTATTAGATCCCAGTTTCACCGGAATGGCATATCCAGGACGTCAATAACGTAAAAGCGGCTGATTATACCGTACCGACTAATTGTTGTATGCTCTGTGCTAATAAAACTCAACCCGGTGAGTGGGCTTTTTGATGAGTAAAATAAACAACCATAAAGCCCCGCAATAGGATAATTATAATAACAATGGCGTTTCGCTCTTTTCTCACAAAACATATTCACCCGGCTAATGCTGAAGGGCTGCACGCCGATGATAGCCATGCTAATGGCTTTTTCCCTTATTTGTGCAGTGGCACCGCGGTATTTGGTTTGGTATTGCTTGGTGAACTCATTGCGCTCGCGCTGGTATTGATGGCGAGTTCGCTCAGTGCTTTTTCGTGGGGGCAACTGGGATACGTATCAATGGTTGTGCAATGGATTGTTCTACTGTCAGCCGCAGCACTTTGTTATTTATCGCCTCGTCTCGCCCAATTATCGCCGCAAATAGCAGGCGCTATCGCCTATGGTTGCGTGTTATTGATTGCCTACGCGGTGATCGCTAGTGGATTATGGTTAATGATGGGAGTCGTGCCGTGGCTCATCGCTGCTCAATACATGATGTTAGCCGCCATTATTGCGGGTATTTTTTTACGCTATTTATACTTGCAGCAGCAACTACGTAGACAACAACAGGCAGAATTACAGTCGCGTATTCAGGCACTACACGCACGTATACGCCCCCATTTTTTGTTTAATGCGTTAAATGCGGCGGCCAGCCTTATCCCCACAAAACCGGTATTGGCCGAACAGGTGATCGAAGATTTAAGTGAGGTGTTCCGTACCAGTTTGCAGCAGGCGAGCCTCGTTCCTTTACAGGATGAACTTGACCTCTGCCAGCGCTATGTGGCGATAGAGCAGGTACGTTTAGGTGATCGCTTGACGGTAGAGTGGCATCTGCAAGAGAATATGCCAGCCAGCCATGTGCCCTCGTTTTTACTACAACCATTGATCGAAAATGCAATTTGTCACGGTATTCAGCGCATAGCCGATGGCGGAAAAATAGAAATCTCCGTTACCGCAAACGATCATTTTTTACAGCTTCGTGTGTGCAACCCCGTGACTGATTTACCCGCTAGTGAAACCGATGCACTAACGTACTCGCTCAATAAAAAAGCAGGCAATCATATGGCCTTAGAAAATATTAGTTATCGCTTGCAAGCGCATTATGGTGATCAAGCGGTAGTGAATGCAGGCTTGATAGGCGATACGGAAACACGGCGCTATAAAGTGGATATTGCGCTTCCACTGACTACAGCCCACTAATAAAAATAACTCATTAATAGAGCCATTTTTTTATGTTAGATATTGTTATTGTGGATGATGAACCACTAGCGCGCGAGCGCTTACAGCGAATGGTCGTTGCACTTGGCTACGAAGTCAGCGGCGAAGCACAGAATGCTGAAGACGCCCTTGAGCTTATCAAACATGTCGACCCCGCCGTTGTCTTACTCGATATCGAGATGCCGGGAGAAACAGGGCTACAATTAGCCGAAAAAATTAGCCTGCTAGAACACCCGCCTGCGGTTATTTTTACCACTGCTTACGATCAATATGCGCTAAAAGCCTTTGAAACCTTTGCTGCAGGGTATTTGATGAAGCCGATCAACCGCACAAAGTTGGCGCAGGCGCTGGAAAAAGCACAACAACTGAGTAAAGCTCAACTCGCAGCGGTTCATGCATCGACAGAAGCAGAAGATCGCCCTAAAACCGACAGCGCTCCAACGATAAACCCGCCGCAGCATCTCACGGTACATAGCCATCGAGGTGTCGATCTCATTGCGATAGACTCTATTCGCTATTTTACCGCTGATAGTAAATATATTACGGTCGTAGGTACTCAGGGCGAGTGCTTAATGGACGGAACCCTCAAGCAATTAGAAACCGATTTTGCTCCCCACTTTATTCGCATTCATCGTAACACCCTAGTCTCTGCCCAGCATATCAATGGTCTTGATCGTGCAAACGATGGTGCTTATAGCGTTCGTCTTAGCGGCGTAGACACCAAGCCAGTGGTCAGTCGTCGTTATGCGCGAAAAATAAAGGGCTTTTTGGATACGTTATAGGTTTACTTGCTAACGATCAGGGCTTAGCATCCCTTCATTAATCGCTGCATTCCGTTGCCGCATCCCCTATTGTTTAGTCGTAACAAAGAGATAGCTATGTCATTAGCGCCCCGACCGAAAAATACCCTCGTTATCGCCACTCGTAAAAGTCCGCTGGCTTTATGGCAAGCCGAATATGTTAAAGCCCGTTTAGAAACCATTCACCCCGAACTTACGGTCACTTTATTGCCGATGACGAGTCGTGGCGATCATATCCTTGATGTACCGCTCGCTAAAGTGGGTGGCAAGGGCTTGTTTGTTAAAGAGCTAGAACACGCTTTGTTAAATCACGAGGCGGATATCGCTGTGCATTCTATGAAAGATGTACCCATGGAATTTCCTGAAGGTCTCGGTTTGCCCGTGATTTGTGAGCGAGAAGATCCACGCGACGCGTTTGTTTCTCACCGTTATACATGTTTTGCAGATCTGCCCAAAGGGGCTATCGTCGGTACATCCAGCTTGCGTCGTCAGTGCCAGTTACTCGCTCAGCGACCTGATTTGCAGATCAAATTCTTGCGTGGCAATGTAAATACACGCCTACGTAAACTTGATGAGGGCGAATACGATGCGATTATTCTCGCGGCAGCGGGATTAATGCGCTTGGAAATGCACGACCGGATCGCCGAATATTTATCCCCCGAAACCTGTTTGCCTGCGGGTGGTCAAGGCGCCGTGGGTATTGAATGTCGAGATGACGACGCTCAAGTCAACGCATGGTTAGCGCCATTAAACGATTCGCTGACGGCTGAACGTGTGATTGCCGAACGCGCTATGAACCGACGTCTCGAAGGCGGTTGCCAAGTACCGATTGCGAGTTATGCGACACATATTGAATCGCATACTTCCAATCCGCAATTGCGCTTACGTGGCTTAGTCGGCAGCCCTGATGGCAATACCCTGTTAAGCGATGAAGTGATTGGCACTCCCGATCAAGCCGACACCCTTGGAGTTATGTTGGCAGAGCGCCTACTTGATCAGGGGGCTGGCGCTATTCTGCAAGCGGTCTATCAAGACAATAGCGGCAGCGAGGTCGGTGACTAATGGCGGATTTGTCGCCTTACCACTTATTGGTGGTACGCCCTGAACGACAAGCGCAGCAATGGGCAGAGCAATTACAAGGCTTGGGTGCATGGGTATCAAAGCAACCCATGATGCACATTACGCCACTTACCGACGATATATCTCAGCGTGCTATTATCAACCGCATCTTGGGTTTTGCTGAGTATCAAAAAGCGATTTTTATTAGTCAAAATGCCGTGGTCTATGGCATGGAGTGGCTGGATCAATATTGGCCGCAATTACCCGTAGAAATGAATTACTTCGCCATTGGTCAGGCAACAGCGACGCTCTTAGCTGAAAGTATGCAAACGGGTATGTTGTACGAGTCGCCTCTTCAAGCGATGAACAGTGAAGCACTACTTACGCACCCCAAGTTGCAGTCAGTTAGTGGTGAAAAAATTATTATTTTTCGCGGTAAAGGTGGGCGCACACATCTAGCGGATTCACTACAAACACGTGGCGCACAAGTGGATTATTGTGAAGTGTATCAACGCCAAACGCCACACAGTGTTAGCTCGCTTGAGCCTAGCTTTCGCTCAACCACGCGGCATGCTGTAATGGCGGTGCATAGTGTCGAGACACTACATAATGTGTGTACTTATATAGAAAATAGTGATTTACAGTGGTTAAAACAGCAAACACTATTGGTGTCAGGTCAGCGTGTAGCCGAGGCGGCGTCTGAAGCAGGCTTTCGGTCATTATGTATCGCTGACAACGCAACCCACGACAGTATGATAGACGCGCTGCTAAATAGTAATATGTGCGCAAATAGCGAATAAAAAATAAGAGAACAACGCAATGACTGACAACAAAAAAGCCAGTAAAGAAAATAAAGAAGAAACCAACAACGTTTTAGATGAAAAAAAGAATACACCCGTTGATAACGCTATCGAGGAAGCAGCTCCAATGCCGAGCGATAATGCCTCAAAAAATAGTGTTCAAAACACAAGTAAAACAAACAGCCCGTCAACAATGACCAATAAATCCACACCGCCCAAAAGTAGCACTACACAAAAAACAGAATCTACCCGATCAACTTCCAGCCAAAAGATGAAAAACCAGCGCCCCATCGGACAGCGATCAATCATTAAAAATCTGTTTTGGTTTATTGTTATTTTCATCATCATTGCTGTAATGGCTTATGGCGCATGGCAGTTATGGCTGCTGCAAGATAAACGGTTTCAGCAAACACATGATGTCTCTGTACAGCAATATCAACAATTGCAATCAGCAATCAACGACAAGAATGCAGCACTAGAAAAACAATTGGCGAATCAACAAGAACAGTTTGCTTTATTAGTGCAACAGTCAAGTCAAGAGCAGCAAATACTGCAGCAGCGCTTAGACGTGCAACTAGAACGAATAAATGCACTCAGCGGTGTTAGTCGCGATGGCTGGATGTTAGAAGAAGCGCGTCACCTATTACGACTAGCCACTCAGCGACAATTAACGGGGAGTAGCGCCTCTAGCGTTATAGGTTTGCTCGAAGCCGCCGACAATACTTTACGCGATATAGATATTCCCGATTTATTTATCGTGCGCGAACAAATACAGAACGATATTGTCGCGTTAAAAATTATGCCCAATATTGATCGCGAAGGCATGTATTTACAATTAGATGCAATCATTGAGCAAGTTGTTCAATTACCTGCTGCACCGCTTACACCACCGCAAGAAAAACCATCGTCGGACAATAAAAATAAAGAGAGTTATACGAAAGAAAAAAACGCTGACACATTAATTGAAACAAAGACCGCGCCAAGTTTATGGCAAGCCATTAAGCAGCGTACCACTCACACCTTGTCGTCGTTAGATAATTATATTCGCATTACTCATCATGACGAGACTATTAAACCAGTGCTATCTGATGCGCAGCGAGCGATTACGCAAGAAAATATACGGCTATTGCTAGTGCAAGCTCAGGTCGCTTTGCTCAGAGAAGAAAAAAACATTTACCAACAAAGTCTCAAGCGTGCGGCGCATTTACTCAATATGCATTATGCTCACTATGAGGAAAAAACATCTTTAGTGAGCATATTAGGCGAGCTTGAGCAGCGCGCCATTATTTCTAAACTGCCTAATGTTTCATCATCTTTAAATGTGCTTAATCAATATATTAAGGTTTACACATCACAAGCCAATCATAGTGACCAAAAAAATCACTCGAAAGATAAAAGTGAAGAATCAAAAAACAACGAAGAAAAAGAGATTAATCTTATCGAACAGGAGGCGCTCTAATGAAACGCCTTTTTCTTTTTATTGGATTTTTTATCGCCGCAGTTATTTTTTTACTGTATATCATGCAGCATGAAAACAGTTATTTTTTATTAGTATTAGCGAATACCAGCATCGAAATGAGTGTATGGCTAGCAGTATTAATTGTATTGTCTAGTATATTCTCAATCTGGTTATTTGTTGCTGCGGTTAAACTATTGTTGCGTCGCACACGCTTTATGCATCAACGTTTTTTTGCCCGCAGTGAAGCTAGAGTGCAAAGAAAATTCACTCAAGGCCTAGTTGCTTTTCTGAGTCAAGACTGGGCATTGGCGCACAAAAATTTGATGCGTTCTGCGAAACACTTGCCCGACCCTCAGCTTAACTACTTAGCTGCAGCACACTGCGCTTATGAAATAGGTGAAACAGAAAATGCGCTACATTTATTGAAACAAGCAGAAAAATGCTCGGACGAAAACACACTGACCATATCGTTAATGCAAGCGCGTATGCATATCAAATCACAGGCGTTTGAATCGGCTTTAGGAATATTGCTGAGCCTTGAATCATTGCATCCTACGCACAACAGTATTTTGTCGTTATTAAAAGACGTATATATTGCGTTGGAGGATTGGGCTGCCCTCAAAAAATTATTGCCCGTGTTACATAAAGAAGACATATCAACATTAGAAGAACGGTATTATTTAGAACAGCGTTTATGTCAAGAAACCGTAAAAGATAATGTTGAAAAAAACAACACATTAGACAATGCCCAGCGTGTGCAATTACTTGAAGGTTGCGTTAATAATTTACCAAAACATTTCCAGAAAGACACCACAATACTCACCTTGTTTATTAATACATTAGTGGATTTAAAGGCCTACGATAATGCCGGCAAAATATTAGCGCGAAATATTAATCGCGAGTGGAACGAAGCGTGGGTACACCAATATGGCTTACTGTCTTATACCGATACTGCAGCAGCGCTAACTCAGGCTGAAACTTGGTTGAAACCACAACCTAGCAACAGCGTATTACAGCTCACGTTGGGTCGCCTATGTTTGCAAAATAAACAATGGGGACGGGCAAAAGATTTTTTTCTCGCCAGTATTGCGCAACAGTCTTCCGTTGCAGCTTATGCAGAGTTAGCACGTCTACAGCATGCACTGGGTGAAAGTAAAGAGAGTGAGCAATCCTACAAACAAGGTTTACTCTGTGCAACACCCGACCTGCTGGTCACCACATTACCTGCCATCACTCAATAATGATGATCAAATATGGGTAAATTTTAACCCGTTGACGACATTTGCTATAGCTGTAATCATCTAAGCATTATTGATTACTTGATAGATTAGGTTCGAAAAAGTTATGGCAAGCGCAGATGGAAGTAGTGGTGGTTCTGGCAAGCCACCCGGCAAAAGTAGCGGGTTTGGTTTTAGTCAAAGTGTACGTAATGTCTTTAGTGCAATAGGTGGTAAAGTCAGTGGCGCGAAAAAAAGCCAAGGTATTCAGCGTGCTGAAACGATGGTAGCGGCTCCTCCTATTGAGCAGCGAAGAGCGACATTGACCGATGCCTCTACCGTTGCCAATGCTTTTCAAAGCGGTGATATGAGCCGCATTCAAGACGTGATGAAAAAGCACGAGGTGCGGGCGAATTTAGGTGGTGATGCGTCATCAGGCCATTACACCTTTGGTGTCACGGATTTTGGTATCTCAAGGGATCGTCGTGATAGCCAAGGCGCATTACGTGAGATGAAAACCTTTATCGTTGCGCCTACGCAAAATACAGATATTCCGCATTTTGAGGCGGGATATAATGCTATGACACCCAGAGAGACGGGCTGGAGTGGAAATGGTGGTCAGGAAACCCTCAACACTTCTTCCATTACGATGACTAAACAGCAAGACCCTGTACAGTTAACACCTCGATTAACGGGTTGCTCGCTTGTTGAAGATGCTTTTGGTCGCGATGGTCATGTACAGCCCTTTCAGTCTCGCAAAGATGTGCCTGAAACCTCGGCACAGGCAACCATGCGAGCCACTACACACTTAAAAGCGCATAAAGATATCAGTGATGTTTTTGGTCCCGAAGAATACGGGCGGCAAGGCCGTGATGATCATGTAGCGAGTAATGCGGTAGTTTTTTCGGATGCTTCTTCGGGGAATAAGACGGTGCTTCATCAGAATATTTATCGTGTTGGCAGCGGAGACACACGCATTACTACAGGACAACAGGCTTTCGGCCGCCGTTATCAAATGGGTACGATACCTCCAAGCCAACCCGGCTCAATGCGCCGCCCAACAACCGCTCCACCAACAACCAATGCCAACACACTACAAGTGCCACAAAGCCCAATAATGGGTTCTCATCGAGAGCCTAGACCGTAGCTTTACAGCACTGGTGACTAAATTAAGGGCTATCTTCAGCTTCTACATCGGGTAAATTCTCATAAACTGCCTTACATGTAGTGTGCTTGGTTAAGGCATTAACAACGGTTGGCAATGGTTCGTGCCAGATACTTTTAATATCTTCTTCGTATCGATCGTTTGTACTAAATGCTAGCTGCTCTTTTGGGGGAGTGAATTGTGCGTTAACACCACTTTTGTTACCTCTAGGATCTGCCCTGTACCAACCGGTGTTTTGCAAATAAATGGCATTGAGTCCGTGCAAGCAATAAGGTGCGCCGTTTCCTGCGATAGACAGTCGTTGGTAACATAATCCCGCGGGAATATTATTGGCTCTTAATAGCGCAGCCAATAAGTGACTTTTGGCATAGCAATAACCTGTTTGGTGTTTTAATACATCTGATGCCTTGCAAGTGATAATGTCAATTTTAAAATCCCATGAGTGTTTGATGTGATCGCGAACATAATCGAAACACGTTTTAGCAATGTCGACATCATTTGTATAGTCACCTCTAAGCTGGTGCGCTAGTTCAACGATTGTTGGTTCATCACAATCAATATAGGAGGAGGCTTTTATGTATTTTTCTAGCGATTCTGAATGCATATTTTTTATGGCTACGGCGTGTATAGATTCCAAATCAAGTTTGGAATGATAGCTTTAGTTCTACAAAATGACGGCTTTAGTTGCAGAAAAGGCTAGGCTATACTTTTTTAACAAATTGCGACTTTAGCTTCATTGCGCCTACGCCATCTATTTTACAATCGATGTCATGATCACCATCGACGAGTCGAATATTTTTAACTTTAGTACCCACTTTTACAACGAGTGATGAGCCCTTCACTTTTAAATCTTTGATGACGGTAACGGTATCGCCGCTACGGAGTACATTGCCGTTAGCATCTTTTACTATTTTTTCATCGCTCTCTTCTCCCGATCCATCTTTTGACCACTCGTGACCACATTCTGGACACACAAGCATAAGCCCATCTTCATACGCATATTCTGATGAACATTGAGGGCAGGCGGGAAGTTCAGACATAAGACTCTCTATAATAACAGTGAATGATTTAAAAAATAGGCTGTACTAGCAAGCCGTACACGCCAGCTATTAAGCAAAAAGTGCCAGTAAATAAAATAGCGTAGCGTCGTGGATTGCGACCACTTTCTTCGGTATACACACTGGGGAATAGATATTTTCCAATGGCAGGAAAAAAACTAGCGACGCCGTAAATGCCAGCAAATAAAATACAGCAAGATAGTATTAAATTGGTATCCATTGTTTTCTCGTTATTGCGACTCTATTCAATTATTTGTGGGCTAATCAATGTTGAGCTCATCCCACATAGCATCCACTTTATTTTTGATCGCATCGTCCATTACAATTGGCGTGCCCCATTCGCGGTCGGTTTCGCCCTGCCACTTATTCGTAGCATCTAGCCCCATTTTTGAGCCTAAGCCCGATACTGGTGAGGCGAAATCTAAGTAATCTATTGGCGTATTATCTACCAAGGTAATGTCACGTGTAGGATCTGTACGAGTAGTAATTGCCCAGATCACATCTTCCCAGCTACGGGCGTTTATATCGTCATCAACCACGATGACAAATTTGGTATACATAAATTGTCGTAAAAAAGACCACACGCCCATCATCACTCGTTTGGCATGGCCGGGGTACTGTTTTTTCATCGTAACAATCGCCATGCGGTAAGAGCAGCCTTCGGGAGGTAAATAGAAGTCGCTGATTTCCGGAAACTGTTTTTGCAAGATAGGAACAAACACTTCATTAAGTGCTACACCTAAAATGGCCGGTTCATCAGGTGGACGGCCGGTATAGGTACTATGATAAATAGGTTTTTTTCGCTGAGTGATACGCTCAACAGTAAATACCGGAAAGCTATCCACTTCATTGTAATAACCGGTGTGGTCGCCAAATGGCCCTTCGTCTGCCATATCGTCAGGATAGATGAAACCTTCTAAAATAATCTCGGCGGAAGCAGGGACTTGTAAATCGCTATCAATACATTGAGCGACTTCGGTTTTACCGCCACGCAATAAGCCGGCGAAAGCGTATTCGCTTAATGTATCGGGTACTGGGGTGACTGCGCCAAGAATCGTGGCGGGGTCGGCACCTAATGCCACGGCAACAGGGTAAGGTTGTCCAGGATTTTGCTGTTGCCACTCACGAAAGTCGAGTGCGCCACCACGATGGCTTAGCCAGCGCATAATTAAGCGGTTTTTACCGATGACTTGCATACGATAAATACCTAAATTTTGTCGTGGTTTGTTTGGCCCACGAGTAACCACTAGCGGCCACGTGACTAATGGCCCAGCATCACCCGGCCAACAGGTTTGTATGGGGTAGCGGCTAAGATCAACCTCGTCGCCTTCAAATTGCTCTTGTTGACAAGGCGCTTTTTTGATCACCTTGGGTGACATATTAAGCACTTGTTTGAACATGGGCAGTTTATCCCATGCGTCTTTCATGCTTTTGGGCGGCTCTGGCTCTTTGAGCATGGCGAGTAATTTTCCCACTTCACGCAAGGCTTCAACAGAGTCTTCGCCCATGCCCATAGCCACACGTTTAGGTGTACCAAATAAGTTGGCGAGTACGGGCACATCGTGTCCGACAGGATTTTCAAACAGTAATGCTGGGCCTTGCGCACGCAAGGTGCGATCGCAAATTTCAGTCATTTCTAGATTAGGGTCAACTGGGGTACTAATGCGCTTAAGTTCACCCTGTTTTTCGAGTTGATCAATAAAATCGCGGAGGTCTTTATATTTCATGATGTTCGCTTGTTCAATGGAAAGTAAATTATACGCGCTTCTCTCCGCGATGGGTGAGGTGTTGCAGTACTCGCTTATTTATTGGCTAGCTGCGGTTGCAAACATATTTAAGGCACCAGCCACTTTTTTCAGTATCTTGTCACAGCCATCAACGTGGTGTCGTTGCTGCAAGTATTGCGGGTCATTATAACCAAGCCATGTCGTGCCTTCGCTGTCTTCCCATATCAGCATTTTTTGTGGCAGATCAATGGCGATAGACTGTGCGCAGAGCATCAGCGGCGTACCTACTTTGGGATTGCCAAAAATGATCAGTTCGGTTGGGCGTAACAACTGCCCCACTTTTTCTGCGCCAGCACTATGGTCAATACGCGCAAACACCGTCATCCCTTTTTTAATCAGCAAAGCATTGAGCTTGTTAGCCGTATCGGCTACCGAGTGCTGACTTTGCACAGTAATCAGACCGTTAATCACTGTATTATGTGCCGCATGTTCACCATGGCTGCCAGCAAATACTAAACTGCTTGCAAATAGTACAAATAAAGTGACCATTGCCTGAAGGCTCGGTTTGATATATCGCATATTGTTAGCTCCTGTTATGAGTAAAAATCACTAAATACTAATAGTGAGAGTATGAAAATTATGTTTGTAAAACATGTAAACTCTACAGAATTAATAGATCTAAGTAATCCCAATAGGTTCCTGACGTTAGATAGGTAGTAAAAAGTTGTCCGGCTATTTATTAACGGTTTTAGTCGTTAGACCAGACGTCACATTTTTATAATGGTGCTACGGTTAATAATTCCAGAAATGCGCAAACCATTGTTGCGAGTTAAGAGAAAGATTATATGATAACAATACATAATGACAGCATTGTTCTGCCATTAAAGAAATGGTGGCTAGCGTTTCTTTCGCTCCCTATCATTGTTTCTGCTGCTAGTGCTGATGTTGATATTGATGAATCATTAATATTGGATGATTCTAAGGGAGCGTTTTCATTTGCAATAGAAAATGACTTATTTGGTAGTGGTACAGATCGTCATTATACCAATGGTTTTCAATTGGCCTATGTAAGTGACACGTACCACCCACGATGGATTGAAAAAATAGCCGATTTTGTGCCTTTTTATCGCTCATCAGATAACGTGCGTTTTGGTTTTGCATTCGGCCAGTCTATTTTTACGCCCGACAATATTAGCGAGCCAAATTTAATTATTGACGACCGGCCTTATGCTGGCTGGCTTTACACCACGTTTTCTTTAACCAGTGATAGGCGTGTGATTGATTGGAATGTAAACTCCACAAAAAATAATGAAGGCTATCGTTACGCGAATGCGCTAGATATAACAGTAGGCATTGTTGGCCCCTCGGCTTTAGCTGAGCAAACACAGACGCAGTTTCATGAATGGGTAGATACGACAACGCCAAGAGGTTGGAATAACCAATTAAAAGATGAGTTCGGATTGAATATTGCCTATACCCGTTTATGGCAATACCCATTAGGCCGCAATATTGATGTAACACCACAAGCCGGTTTTAGTATCGGCAATGTATATACCTTTGCTAACGCAGGGTTAATGTTACGCTGGGGAAATTCATTAGGTCAGGACTTTGGTCCACCCTTGATTCGCCCTAGCGCAGTTGGATCAAACTACTTCACACCGAAGCAGTCAGTGGAGTGGTATTTGTTCGCCGGTGCCAGTGGTCGTTATGTCGAACGTGATATTTTTTTGGATGGCAATACTCACAAAGACAGCCATAGTGTTGAGAAAAAAGATTGGGTCGGAGATATACAAGTGGGCGCAGTACTGAATGTAGGTGATGTGCAATTTGGCATCACACAAATTTATCGTACTAGAGAGTTTAAACAGCAACAAGAACCTAATCGTTTTGGTGCATTGAATGTGATTTGGCGGTATTGATTTTTAGTGTGTGTTGTTATTTTTGCGGTGGATACCGAGTCAAGCTCGGCATGACGGGGCATGGGTATAATATTGGTTACAGGTTACAGGTTACAGGTTACAGGTTACAGGTTACAGGTCAGCTATATAGAATCGTCATTCCGGCGAATGCCGGAATCTATAGTTCACAACAACGAATAATAAAGATCTTTCCATTCGGCGTTGATTGTTTCTATTAATTGTATCTTCCACTGTCTTTTCCAGTTTTTAAGTTGTTTCTCTCTCGCAATAGCACTCAGCATATTTTGATGCTGTTCGTACCAGACTAAGTTATGAATATTATATTGCTGGGTAAATCCGGAGCATTGGTTATTTTTGTGTTGCCAAATACGTTTTATTAGTTGTGAGGTGACGCCAATATATAGTGTGCCGTATGGCTTATTGGCTAAAAGATAAACGGTGGGTTGTTTCATTATTCTTCCTTGAATAGTTATGAAGCTTCTGATTAACCGCTTTTGTCATTCCGGGCTTGACCCCATAACTGTCCGGAATAAATATTCATAGAGCAAGAGCTCCTTGCATGGATTGGTAATACAAGACTTTCTTACGCCTCTTTTTCTCTATTTGCCACTCTGTTTCAACTCTCTGAAACAGAGTCGCTCGCAAGCTCATTAGGCACATCTTCAAGCTCACATCTTGTCGAAAATTGCGCTGATACAATTGCACCAACAAGTACGTAATAATGGCGCTATAAATTTGTATTTTTACCGCATTTTTACTACGACCCAAGAACACTTTTATTTTTAAGTGTTGCTTGATCCATTTAAAAAACAATTCAATTCCCCAACGCTGTTTATACAACTGAGCAATCTCTTTCGCTGACCGCGTCATGTCATTGGTCGCGATAATTAACGGCGTATCTTTATCCGGCCGACTCACTGTAATCTTTCGTAGTGGCGTACCGTGATAATGATTAACCCTAGCGCCTCCCGGACGTTTGTTTTTAAAACACACTATCGCATCTTCTAAAATTATCGCCTCATCTTTGGCTTCGATTGGACGATACGATTCAACCACTAAAGACGCATTACGTTTAAAACGAGAGACGAATACGCTACCTGATTCATGTAAACGATACCACCAGTTATAGTCGGTATAACCCCTATCAAACACATACGTCGCGCCTATTTCCGCTTCCGTTTTTCTACCTACTTCAAGATCACCTATCTTAGGTTCTGTTATTTCAAGGTTGACCGGAGTATTACTCGGAGACGCTATCGTTAAATGCGCTTTTAATCCCTGAATACGATTATCTTTTTCTGCTTCAGCCCACTCATCGTAACCTAAACCCACTAACGGTATCGGTGTGGAATCTAGTAAATACAATAGGTCACTGAGTTCACCTTTCACTTTTTTGTGTCCGCGCTTTAAGAGCAATGCACAGATATCAGCAAACACGTTATTCGAACGATATTTATTCGCATCTGATAATGTCGAACGCTTAATTTTACGACAACCTAAATGGTAATGATGCGTCTCCTGACTATTAAAACCCGCCTCTAATTCTCGTAAGCTTTGGCATCCTGATACCTGCGCATAGATCATTGCGAGCAGTTGATTCCAGCAACGAAATCCTTTGTTGTGCTTATCTGCTTTATGCTTTGAAACCACTTTTTCTACTGCTTGGCGAGGAAGTGCTTTCATTAATTCAGTAAATCGTGTATTTCTATACATATTGCAGCCTCTAGGTTATGAGTCGTGTCAGTGGGTTTTACCCTTTAAACCTAGAGGCTGCAACCTCTTCAGCAATACGCTTAACTTTTATTCCGGACAGTTATGGGGCTTGACCCGGAATCCCTATAAATTAAGCATGTATAGATTCCGGCATACGCCGGAATGACGGTTAATCAGAGGTTCCTTATGTAATTTTGTGGATGCCGAGTCAAGCTCGGCACGACGATGTATTATATTGCCGAAAGCCGAAAGCCGAAAGCCGAAAGCCGAAAGCCGAAAGCCGAAAGCCGAAAGCCGAAAGCCGAAAGCCGAAAGCCGAAAGCCGAAAGCCGAAAGCGAGTTAAAAATTCAGCCCGTCATTCTGGCGAATGCCAGAATCCATTCTCAACATTCGCACATGTTTTTATTACCTGTTAAATATTCCTACCCAACGACGTACCAGTAGAGCGTAAATCATCACAGGCTTGCATAATGCGGTCAGCCATATTGCGCTCTGCTTTTTTACCGTAGGCGCGGGGGTCGTAAACTTTTTTATTACCTACTTCGCCTTCGATTTTTAACATACCGTCATAGTTTTTCATAATGTGATCAACAACGGGGCGCGAGTATGCGTATTGAGTGTCGGTATCGATATTCATTTTAATGACACCGTAATCGAGAGTTTCATGAATTTCGTGAAGCTCTGAACCCGAACCACCATGAAACACAAGATCAAGATGCGCATCTTCACCAAGTGCATCAACAACAGCAGCTTGACCATCTTTCAAAATAGAAGGGGTAAGTTTTACATTGCCCGGTTTGTAAACGCCGTGTACGTTGCCAAATGTCGCCGCTAACATAAAGCGCCCCATTGAGCCCAATTCTTTAGCCGCCATCACCATATCTTCTGGTGTGGTGTATAACTTATCGGCCGCTACATCAGAAGTGTCGTGGCCATCTTCTTCGCCACCAACGATGCCGGTTTCAATTTCTAAAATAATATCGTTAGCGATGCACTCTGTCATGATGCGTTTTGATTCGGCAATGTTTTCATCCATGGGTAATGCAGAACCATCGTACATGTGTGAGTTAAATAAATTAGGCAAGCCGGCCGCGCGACGTTTTTTGGTTTCGGCGATCAATGGCATCAAAAATGATTCAACATATTCGGGGTGGCAATGATCGGTATGTAGTGCGACATTGACATCATATTCTTCTGCCATTAGATGTGTATATACGGCAAGCGCGATACCGCCTTTCACCATGGAGCCTACACCTTGGCCTGATGCGAATTTTCCGCCACCGACGGAGACTTGAATAATGCCGTCTGAATTGGCTTCTTTAAAGGCTAGTAGGGCAGCATTGATCGTTTCGCTAGAGGTAATATTAATGGCGGGGTAAGCAAATTTATTTTGCTTAGCATTGTCTAGCATTTGGCAATATTGTGCGTGGTTAACGACAGGCATGATGTTGTCCTTTCGGTTTTTTGTTGGTTATAGGGTCAGCGTTGTTACGCTGCCCCTTGGGTTAAATTATTTTGCGCGTGCTTCTAATATAGCAACGGCAGGTAAGGTTTTGCCTTCAACGTATTCTAAAAATGCGCCGCCGCCAGTGGAAATATAAGACACTTTATCGCTAATATTGTATTTATCGACTGCCGCCAATGTGTCGCCGCCACCGGCGATAGAAAAGCCTGCGCTGTCGGCAATCGCTAACGATAAAGATTTTGTGCCTTCACCGAATTGATCGAATTCAAATACGCCGACAGGGCCGTTCCATAAAATCGTTTTTGCATCACGAATAATATTAGCTAACGTGGCTGATGTATCGGCACCAATATCAAAAATCATATCGCTGTCACTGACATCTTCAGCAGGCTTAGCGGTTGCCGTTGCGGTCTCAGAAAATTCGCTACCGACGACCACATCTGTGGGTACAGGAATCTGTGTTTTTTCCATCAGTGCTTTTGCATTGGGGATTAAATCCTTTTCGTATAAAGATTTTCCAACGGGTTTTCCGCTGGCGGCCAAAAAGGTATTGGCGATGCCGCCACCGACAATAATTTGATCGGCTTTATCGGCTAATGTCTCTAGCACGGTTAGCTTGGTGGACACTTTAGAGCCGCCAACAATGGCGACCAAGGGGCGTTCTGGATTGGCCAGTGCTTTTTCTAATGCGGTGAGTTCACCGACGAGTAGTGGACCTGCGCACGCAGTGGGTGCGAATTTAGCTACGCCGTGAGTCGAGGCTTGGGCACGGTGGGCGGTGCCAAAGGCATCCATCACAAAAATATCACATAAGTTCGCGTAGGCTTTAGCCAGTTCGTCGCTATCTTTTTTCTCGCCTATATTAAAGCGAACATTTTCTAAGAGAACCACATCGCCATTATTGATTTCAATGCCTTGCTGCCAATCGCGAATGACTGGCACGCTGGTTTTTAATACATCACTTAAGTAGGTCGCAACGGGCTGCATGGAAAACTCATCGGCAAATTCACCTTCGGTGGGACGACCCAAGTGCGACATTAGAATGACTTGTGCGCCTGCGTTACGCGCGTGTTCAATAGTCGGTAGCGCAGCGCGAATGCGTGCATCGGATGCAACAGCCCCATTTTTTATCGGTACGTTTAGGTCTTCACGAATGAGTACGCGTTTACCGGCAAGCTCAAGGTCAGTCATTGATAATACGTTCATGGGTATTTCTTTTTCCTCGGTGTCAGAATCTTTGGTAATGGATAACGGTCAATTATTGTTGGTGAATATGTGAGAGCTGATTAGCAAGGTCTAACATACGATTAGCAAAGCCCCATTCGTTATCAAACCATGTCAGTACTTTGACTAAGGTGCCGCCAGCTACACGCGTTTGGTGAGCATCAACAATGCCTGAACGGGTATCATGATTGAAGTCGCAAGAGGCTAAAGGCTCTTCTGAATAACCTAAAATATGGGGTATCTTCTCTGAAGCTGATCGCAGCGCTGCATTAATTTCGGCCGCATTCACAGAGCGGCTAACAACAACGGATAAATCAATTGCCGAGACATTGGCTGTGGGTACTCGCATTGCTTGTGCTTGAAAGCGACCGGCCAGTGCGGGTAGCAATCGGTCTATGCCCTTTGCAAGGCCTGTATCTACGGGAATAATCGATTGATAAGCGCCGCGCGTTTTTCGTAAATCCGTATTGTGGTAGGCGTCGATGACGGGCTGATCGTTCATTGCGGAATGAATGGTTGTAATCACACCGCTTTCAATGCCGAAGGCTTGATGCAAGGTATCAATCACGGGAACAATGCAGTTTGTCGTACACGATGCATTAGAAATAATCGTGTGTTCGTCGAGCAAGGTATAGTCATTAATACCGCACACGATGGTTGCATCAACATTGCTTTCAGCCGGTTGGGAAAACAGCACTTTTTTAGCGCCAGCATCAATGTGCTGTTGTGCCGTGACTTTATCGGAAAATGCGCCAGTGCACTCCAGCACTAAATCAATATTCATCTCATCCCATGGCAGCGGTGCGATTTGTTCTTCATGAAAAATACGAATTTTATCGCCATTGACGGTTAATACATCATTAGTTAACTCAACATCCCCAAAAAATTTTCCATGTGTGGAGTCGTATTTTGTGAGGTGCGCAATGGTTTTGCTATCAGCTAATTCATTGATGGCTACGATGGCAATATTGTTGCGTTGGTTTGATTCGTAAAACGCGCGCAATACGCAGCGTCCGATACGACCGTAACCGTTAATAGCGACATTTAACATAGCAGTATGTTTTTAGGTTGAGGTGATCAGGATCTAGGGGGCAGAATCAGCGACTCTGACCCCTTATAGCCCTTAAGGTTTTAGTCGCTCAGCAAGTCATCTGCAGTTGCGAGTACGTTGTCGAGCGTAAAGCCAAAGTGCTCCATCAAATCGTTAATCGGCGCTGATTCACCAAAGGTGTTCATCCCGATAATGCGACCGTCGAAACCAACAAATTTGTACCAGTAGTCTTCGTGTGCCGCTTCAATTGCGATACGCGCACCGACTTCAATGGGTAAAACCGCTTGCTTGTAGGTGGCGTCTTGGGCGCTGAATAATTCAGCACAAGGCATAGAGACAACGCGTACAGCATGACCGCGTTGGGTCAGTGTGGCTGCGGCAGTGACGGCTAGTTCAACTTCGGAACCTGTTGCAATAAAGATAAGCTCTGGCTCGCCCTCACAGTCCACCAAAATATAACCGCCTTTGGCGACATGGGTGATCTGTTCTTCATTACGCGCCATAGGTGCCAAGCCTTGACGTGAGAAAATCAACGCGCTGGGGCCATCACGACGTTCAATCGCTGATTTCCAGCATACGGCAGACTCTACGGTGTCACAGGGGCGCCATGTATGGAGATTCGGAGTGGCGCGTAACGCGGTGAGTTGTTCGACGGGTTGGTGAGTCGGGCCATCTTCACCCAAGCCGATAGAATCGTGGGTATAGACAAAGATACTTTGTTGCCCCATCAGTGCTGCCATGCGCACCGCATTGCGGGCATATTCCATAAACATAAGGAAGGTTGCGCCATAGTTCACAAAGCCGCCATGTAAGGCTATACCGTTCATCATGGCGCTCATGCCAAATTCACGTACGCCGTAGTACAGATAGTTGCCGCTGGCATCGTTGGCTTCTACACCTTTTGCGCCTTTCCACAAGGTGAGGTTTGAACCGGCAAGGTCTGCAGAGCCGCCTAGCAATTCAGGTAACAACGGGCCAAATTCATTGAGGCAGTTTTGCGAGGCTTTACGTGATGCTACTTTTTCTGATTTATTTTGACATTCACGAATATAAGCATCGGCTTTTTCACTAAAATCTGCGGGTAGTTCGTTATTGATCACGCGGCGCGTAAATTCTTTGGCGAGTTCTGGATGTGCCTCAGCATAGGCATCGAACGTGGCATTCCATTCTTTTTCGGCAGCGTTACCAGTGACTTTGGCGTCCCAGCCCTTGTAGATATCTTCTGGTACAACAAACGGGGCATGTTGCCAGTTTAAGGCTTCGCGGGTTAGTGCGATTTCATCGTGACCTAGTGCCGCACCATGGCAAGATTCTGTACCTTGTTTGTTAGGTGAGCCAAAGCCAATAATGGTTTTACAGCAAATAATGGTGGGTTTATCCGTTTCTGCTCGTGCCGCTTCAATCGCGGCTTTAATGGCTTTGCTGTCATGTCCGTCGACATTAGCAATCACTTGCCAGCCGTACGACTCAAAGCGTTTTGGTGTATCGTCGGTAAACCAGCCTTCGACCTCGCCATCAATAGAGATGCCATTGTCATCGTAAAAGGCGATAAGCTTACCTAAACCTAGAGTGCCCGCTAGCGAACACACTTCGTGAGAGATCCCTTCCATTAAGCAACCATCGCCTAAGAAGGTGTAAGTGTAGTGGTCAACAATATTGTGATCTTCACGGTTGAACTGTGCGCCTAGTATCTTTTCGGCAGCAGCCATACCTATGGCATTACTAATGCCTTGGCCTAGTGGGCCAGTGGTGGTTTCTACCCCCGGTGCATAGCCATATTCGGGATGCCCCGGTGTTTTTGAATGCAATTTGCGGAAATTTTTGAGCTCTTCAATAGGAAGCGCGTAGCCAGTCAGGTGGAGGAGCGAGTAAATCAACATCGAACCGTGGCCATTCGATAATACAAAGCGGTCGCGATCGACCCACTCAGGATTGGCGGGGTTATGTTGCATGTAATCGTTCCACAAGACTTCGGCAATATCAGCCATGCCCATTGGCGCGCCTGGGTGACCAGAGTTAGCTTGCTGAACAGCATCCATACTGAGTGCGCGAATAGCATTAGCGAGTTCGTTACGAGAAGGCATAAACGAGAATTCCTAAATATAGAGGATGAAATGGTGGCAAGGCAGAGATGGTTATCGAGACACTAGCAGAACAGCAAATACGCTAATTGTGGGTCGAAAAATGAGCTCAGCCCCAAAAAGGCCGCTATTTTCGCATATTTACTGAGTAGGTGACACTGTTGAATCCCTGATTACGTGAATCTGTGAAAAATAGCCTGCGCCGCATAGGAATGGGCGCAAGATAAGAGGCTGGAGGTTCGCCATTTTATGGCGAATCAGCATTTAAGACGTGGTAGCTAGAGTGGTTGTAGAGGCTTTTTTCGTATTGTGTGATTGCTTGTTAGATGATTGATTATTAGGTGATTGATTGTTAGATGGGGTAGCGGCAGGTTTTTGTTTTTGGCTAAAGCGAGCTAAATCAATCTCTTCCGCGATTAATAGAATAATGTCTTGCTCTGAAAACTGGCTTTTGAGTTGTACCGCTCCACCCTTCAGTTGCTCATGAGCATTCAGAATGCCCCAAATTTGACGTACAAAGGTATCAAGCGATGAGGGATGCCGATAATGTACGGCACCGCTTTCAGCAACGATGCTGAGCAGTTGGTTAACCAGTTCGCGTGCTTGTGCAACTTTTTCTTGATGAGGTTGCAGCGTTCTTTGTAGGCATTCTTGTAGTTCATATAAAATATCGACGGCAACCTTGAGTTGTTGCTTGCGTAACGATCCACGAAAATCATTGCTATAACTGGGCGATAGTATTTTACTTTTTAGCCCTGACAGTTCAGCAACGCCGACAATACGATAGGTGCTGAGTAGATCTTCAGCGCGTTCAATCCATGCCAATAGTAGTGGCAAAAACTGCGGATCTTTTTTCTCTAAGCGTTTTACTAATGAGGGAAATTCTAAGAGTAACCCTGATAGATTATTGGTTAGATTAATTAATGATTTTTGCATCGTATTATATCCTTATTCGGGTAATAATTTACGTTGTGTATTACCGTTTTCATCATCCATTTTTTGCCATTCCATACCGTCTTCAGAAACTTTCATTTTAATATAAATAATATTCGCAGGATTTTGTTCTTTTAATAAATGTGACTCAGCAATGACTTCTAAATTTTCGATAACGCTAGCGGGCTGATTAGTATTAATTTGTTTTTCTGCCAATTGAGAAATATTACGTTTGAAATTTTCTTTATCGATAGCAAGTTCTTTATCTGCAATACCGTGTTTTTCGTTAATCGATAAAATTTTATTGGTAAGCTCGTCACTAAATGCATTGACCGGCTGTGTGGTTTTTTCAAGATTGACGCGTTTTTCTAGCGCGTGAGTATTTTCTGCAAGCAGCGAGCGAATTTCTGATGAGGCGGCACGAGGTAAACTTGTTACACCCAGCCCGCGAGTCACTTCTTTGTAAAGGCTTTTGTTGAACTCAGTATTATCAATGGTATCCACGTGACTTTTTAGTTTTTGTTGTGTCGCTTCTAATGCAATAGGAATAGTTAATTCCACATCGTCAACCCGCATTCTGGGTACCGAAAAATGCTGCAGTAAATCATGCTTTGCATATTCTTCGGCTACCTTAACCGTTTGTAAGTCAGCCATGACCCGTGCATTGGTTAAACTGCTAATTACACTGCCTAAATATTCATTGAGTTTTGCCATTGTTTTTATCCTTAAAAATAATAATATTCTCCTTCCTGTAATAACAGGAAGGAGAAGGGTCGTTATAAAATACTTATACGCTAGCGATGCTGTCTTCTAACATAGTAAGTATGCGGTCTAATCCCGCAGGTATTTCATCATTTAGCGCAGTGACTTTAACACCTAGGTTATAGGTTTTTTCAACGCTAGTACCACGATTAGATGAACGCTTATAAGACGCCGAAGCTTTAAAGTTAACAATCTTATAATTAATACCTAATTCCGCACTTGCTGCAAATTCACTCGACACATTTGAGGTTTGCGTGGATGTCAATTTTGCATTGAAATCGATAACCATTTCTTCGATGCGAAGCGCTGGAATGGTAAGCATGGTGAGGAAAGGGACTTTGATGTTAACTTCAGCATCTTCAAAATCATCGCCCGCTTCATTGGGTACTGATTTTGTGTAGTTAAAGTCAACATAGCGAAGTTTAGATGTGCCGCCATCATCTTCAAAGCCAACTTCTTGAATAAAGTTAACTTGAGACATCGAGGCTGCGTGTTGCGCTTGAACCGCTGCTTGCATTGGCCCGCCAATGTAAACACTAAAATCAAGACTATTTAATTCTTCCACTAAAGCTGTCATAAAATATTCCTTTTATGTTGATTATTTTTTAGTTAGCAATGCGCATTGCGCGAGCAAATTATCAACAGAGAAAAAGGTCGTCAATATTTTTTTGAGTAATAAAAGCAATTAGTGATTGTTTTGTAAGCATTGTCTTACTTGTGTTTGTTTGTGTGTCATAAAGTGCTATTTACTACGTCGCAAAAATATCACTAGCACTATTAAAGTATTTAAACTCTAGCGTGTTCCCCGATGGATCTAGCACGAAAAATGTACCTTGCTCACCGGGTTCTCCCGCAAACCGTATTTTGGGTGCTAAACGAAAAACCACATTGTCGTTGCTCAATGATTCGTGAAGAACTTGCCACTGAGCTTTATCAAGCACAGCGCCAAAATGGGGTATATGAATATTGTCGCCATCGACGGAGTTGCTGCAGTGATCAATAGAGTGTGAATTGTCACTGAGATGAAAGCTGAGTTGATGTCCGTAAAAATTGAGGTCTACCCAGCGGCTGGCTTGGCGACCAATAACGCAATTGAAGTAGCGAGTGTAAAAATCAATAGTGGCATTGATATCACTGACAGGGAAAGCGAGATGAAATACGTGCATACAGTTTTCCTTTGATACTCGTTGATTGAAATGGTTGCTCTTTATGCTTGTGGTACTTTATAAAGTCGAGTGTAAAATTTATCTGGTAATCGTCGAATAATTCTTGCAAGTAGTGCAATGGCAACCATGCCAAACACTAAACGCGCCCACAATACAGCCGATAAGTCAGCACCGAGAAGTAGCATCAGTAAACTATCTTCGATAACACTGTGACAAAGCCCTAAAAATGCCATGGTGAGAAAGATATCTTTACCATCAACGGTGGCTGATTTTGCTTCTCTAATGAGAATTCCTCCACCAAAAGCCAGCCCCAGTGTTAGGCCAACCACGATAATATTAGTGGCTTTGATCCCAATGCCTAAAAAACGCAAAAAAGGCGATAACAGATAATGTATAGCTTTTTCGATACCCACAAATCGTAGTAGATGAATAATCAGAGTCAGTGCAGCAATGACCACCAAGGCGGCAAGTAAGGTTTGCCCTTGTAATATTAACCAACTGGCCCAGTCAGATGCGCTGGCTTCTGGTTGCCACACGGTAGTCATGGGTACTTGTAGCGCATCCAACTGACTATAGCTCTGGTGCAGCAACCATCCAAATAAAAACCCACCGCCTATACGCAATAGTAGGGTGAACCAAAGGCTGACCCCCGTTGCTTTGGCGATGGCGACTTCTACGGGTAAGCCGTGGGCAATAAGCATCATGCCTGCCAGCACGCTTACTTGAGCGACCGTGAGCTGCTCGACGCCGCCGAGCTGATAAAAGATAGCCATTCCTGCGTAGAGATTACTGACCATTGCGGATACCCATACCAAGCCCATATCGCCGGGTAACCCAACCCATGCCATAAGAGGACTAATAGCCGTTCCGAGCCATGTTATCCAGCCTAGTAGTTCAATGGCTCGCACAATGAGTAAAACGGGCAGCATGATTTTAACTAGGCTCCAAAAAATCAACCATACCTCCAGCACCCAACGACCCACAATGCTTTGTTCTAATTGGGTTCGAATACGCAGTAGCATAGCTTTTAATGTTGCTGTCATGGGATGTTCGCCTATTTTTTGATGGAGAATGGAAACAAGAGCAGCTTATCAAAAGCCTTAATAATTTATGCTTTTTATTTGAATTTTACGAAAGTATAATTTCTTTTTCTTGATAAATAAGAAATAAAATTAACAACTGCGATTTTGTTAGCTTATTATCATTATGCCGTGCGTTTGCTTTTTAACGCATGGTTTGTGTTGTATGTGCCCCCCAACATGTGTGCTTGAAAACACAGACACGCAAGAAGAGTGAAGAGAATTAATTAATAATGAAGCTCAGCCCCGTTGATATTCGTATCCTTAAAGCTCTGCAGCAAAATGCAGATCAAACCAATGTAGCACTTGCAGACGCCGTTGGCTTATCCGCACCGGCTTGCTTAAAGCGTGTGCAAAAACTCAAAACGGCGGGGGTTATCGAGCGTGTAGTGGCTATTGTTTCGCCGCAATCGGTCGGTCGGCGTTTAAATATGGTGGTCGAAATTGAAATGAGCACCGACGATCTTGCGGTTGCCAAACAGCTGATTGATGCAGTTGATCAAGCGCCAGAAGTTAAGCAGTGTTATAAGGTGACAGGTGCTGTGGATTTTGTGCTTATTGTGAATGTAGCCGATATTTTTGAATATGAGGCATTTTGTGAGCGTGTTATTTATAAGCAAACTCGAATGAAAAAATTTACCACGTTAATTAGTTTACGCTGCACAAAATTTGATTTGTCTCAGGGTGGGTTGTCATCCTTATAACGTCGATGTCATTTAAGATGATGTGAGTTCTGGCATGGTGGATGCTTTAGCCGATAGGTGATGCAGGTTCCGCCTTCGCTTTTTCTCGTTCCGCCTTTGCCACATACTCCGAACGCTTTTTGGGGTTGGCTTTGGCATTAGCCGCTTTGGCTTTCTTAATAAGTTTTTGCCGAATTTTCTTTTGTCTATTCATAATGATATGGTGGGCGCACAAGATTGTGAGGTGTTAGGGATAGCGGTTCTTTCTCATACAATACGATTTTTTTACTCACTAATACACTGGGGCACCTAATGCGAGATTCTATAGTCAGAAGCCGTCGATTGCGCAAAAAACTTCATTTGGATGAGTTTGCCATTATCGGCTTCGCCTTTCAATGTCGAGTTAATGTCGATGAACCCGCAGATTACGAAGTATTTTTTAAAGAATTCGCCATCTTGGTGAATTCTCGCCATTTATATATCGATTTGGAGGGGCATGAAGGTGTTTTTCGTGGCCGTGTTACCTCAGCTGATCGCTACGGTGATGCAACAACAGACGACCGCGAAGCAATAACCATCTTATTGGAAAACCACGCGCTAGTTAGCGAAGTATCGGTCGGTGAGTTAGTGGATGGTTACTACGATATATAACGAGGCCTTTGCAAAAAAGCCATTCTATTATCCATCGTTACGACTATCCATATAGGTATGACATGACAGTTGAAAGCGCCATTACTTTTTTCGTCGCGGTATTTATTTTTGGTATTACGCCGGGCCCAGGTATTTTTGCAATTCTCGCTCGCAGTATGGTGCATGGCGCAGGTTCTTGTTTTTGGCTGTCTACCGGTATGGTTATCAGCGATATTGCCTATCTTGTGATGGCCTGTTTAGGTTTAGCGGCCATCGCTTATCAGTGGGAAGAAGCATTTTTGGTCATTCGTATCGTGGGTGCGATGTATCTTATTTACTTAGGGTGGAAGATGTGGACTGCGCCGTTGCCGGATGAGTTGTCCAGTCAGACGCCATCCGTTAAAAACCATGGCCGTTTAGCGAGTTTTATTCAGGGCTTTTTAATTTCGGCCTCTAACCCTAAAGTGATTATATTTTACATTGCGTTTTTGCCGACCTTTATGGATATGACCGTACTCACTCACGCAGATATTTTACTCGCATCGGTGCTCACGTTTTTTTCATTGTTGGGTGGTTTGAGCTTAGTCGCGTTAGGTGCAGCACAAACTCGTCGTTACCTGCGCTCAGTGCGTGCGGTAAAAAGGCTTAATCGTACAGCGGGTTCGATCATGATTGCCGCTGGGGTTTATATTGGTTTAAGAAGCTAGACGGTTAGTGGTTATATAATAATTTGATACCCATTAGCCCCATAAAACTGCTTGCTGCTCGATCAAAATAACACTTATATTTTGCGTACCCTTGTTGTGCGGTGTGCGTTGATAAAACAAGCGACACAACAAGATACCAGCTAAAATCCATTAAAAACGCAACCATAATCAACAAAATATACGCATAGTTTGGCAGTTGCTCTGGCAGAAAAGCCACAAAGATACTGGCAAAAACAATAGCGGTTTTTGGGTTGCTGAGCTGTGTCAACAAACCGATAGTCAATAAGCGTAAACGATCTTTTGTTGTTATCTGTTGAGCATGGGTTGGTTGCTTTCCGGTGTGCTGTGTTGAGGCCACTTTTATGACTAAGGGTTGTTTAGCCGTGATCCAAATTTTATAGGCTAAAAAACAGAGATATAAACCGCCCACGATTTTTAATGCCGTGTAAACCATAGGCACTGATTCAAGAATAATATACAAACCTGCCGACGCCAATAAACCAAATGTCGCTGCGCCTGTTGCCATGCCGAGCGATGTTGTTATCGCAGCGGCGCGGGATTGCGACATCGCAACTTGTGACACCAAAATAAAGCTAGGGCCGGGGCTCATCGCACCCAATAACAGCGCGGCCGCGATGGGCAATAAGAAAAGATACTCTGACATTTACCGGCCCTCTATAGTGTTTACGTTATGGCAGCAGTGGGTAATATTACAGCCCCGCAGCCTGATCGTATTGTGCGACGTTCCATGGTTCTTTTTTTGCAGAGGCTAACCACTCTTGCATTGCAGGTAGTGCGAGCATCGCGTTCGACCAGTGAGAAAAATGGTCTGAAACGGGTAAATTATACCCTGTTATACGCCACATCACTGCAGAATACATGGCGTCGACAATGGTAAAATGTCCGCATAAGAAATCCCCTTCTGGTTTTTTATGCTTGGCAAATGCCTCCCAGATTTGAGCGAGTCGTTGTAAATCTTTTTGAGTGGCATCGCTGGGTTCAACCGTGACGTTAACACGGCAATTCATGGGAAATTCACTACGCAAGGCCATAAACCCCGAATGCATTTCGGCTGCGGCACAACGCGCGAGAGCTTTGAGGCTTGGGTCGCTTGGCCATAATTTAGCATCGGGGTATTCGTCGGCCAAATACTCCATAATCGCCAAAGAATCCCAAATCGTTCTACCTTGGTCTTTTAATACGGGCACTTTTGCAGGTATTCCCTCTTCTTCGGCGAAAATGCGCAGTGATTCGTCGTGATAAAACGGTAATAGTGTTTCGTCGAAAGGAATATTCGCGACTTTCATCGCTATCCAAGGTCGTAGCGACCATGATGAGTAATTTTTATAAGCAATATAAAGATGCATAGTATTAAGCCCTTGGCCTGTCTATGGCCGTCTGTGTGATTAAATGAATGTCTGAATAAGCTATAAATGAGACCTGTGCTGAACAAAATGTCTATGCAGGCTTAACCAGAAGCGCTTCAGATAGTGCTCATCATAGATTGACTTAAGCTATCAAAAAAGCGAATAATTGCGAACAAACCATAAGGTAAAAGCGAATAATGACGCCTAAACAAGTCCGTAGCCTACTATCGGTTCATCATCATCAAAGTATTAATCAGGCGGCAAAAGCACTGCATTTAGCGCCGTCTAGCATCTCGGCACAGCTTAAAGAGCTCGCGCAGGAGCTAGGTGTGGAACTATTTATTCCTAAAGGGCGCAATATTGTGCTCAGCAGTGCTGGTCAAGCCTTACTGCCTCAGATGCAGCGTTTTGTTGCCCAAGAAGATGCTTTAAAGCAACAGGCAAAAGAGCTTGGTAGTGAGTTGTCAGGCTCATTGACGCTTTTTGCCCCTAGCTCTATGTGTATTTATCGCTTGCCGGCTATTATTGAGCGCTTACAAAAAATCGCGCCGAATGTTGAGCTGCTGTTAACCCACGAACCTTTTGATTTTCAGCAAGCCCTATCCTTAGGGACTATTGATGCTGCCATAGTGGTAACCGATGCCGATAAAATCAGTGACCCATTGCTATGGCAAGAATATCGCTTACACAGAGAAGAGGTCATCTATGTTGTTGCGCCGCCGCTGTACCGTGAGGGTGTTATGGGTTTGGATGACTTAGAAAAACAAGACATTATCTCGACGGAGCCCGATTGCACTTATCGTCTACGTGCTGACAAGCACTTTGCCGATCATCAAAAACGATTGGTTTGCAAACAGTCGTTTTCTAATGTCGAAGTGGTTAAACGTTGTGTGATGGCTAAAATGGGGGTGGGCTTATTGCCTCGTTGCGTGGTGGCGGCGGAACTAGCTTCTGGGCAATTACTTGAGCAGTGTGTGGGTGGTACTCCTTATGTCTTTTACTCTAGACTGATTCACCTCAAGGGTAAGCCTATTTCTGCTAAGCTAGCGGCTCTCATTCAGGCTGTATCTCAGTGAGCTATCGTATAGGCTCTATAAGCGATCCATTAAAATAAGGAGGCCATTGTATGAGCAACGAGAGTATAAACAATGATGCATCGTATTCTACATCTGTTGATTCTCAGAAGATCGATGAAGAAACATGGAGAGAAAGTAGTGCGCAGTTTATTCATGATATGGCAACACCGTTGGCGAGTATTCAATTGACAGCTACCCTGCTCAATAATTATCTACCCACACTACTATCGGCTTATCAGCAGTTACAAAAAAATAATCATGTGTATGATGAAGCCTTGGCGGCTATCCCATCAGCGCATTATCACATGCTAGCCAATGCGCCCGATCAAATCAACGAGATGGCACAACACATCAAACAACAATCAAAAGCGTATTGGAAAAGCGTAGGGGATACCACGTCGAACGAATGTGCATCGTCTAATGATAATCATACCCTACAAAAACAAAGTATCAATGTATTGGATACTTTAGAATCGTTAAGAATCTTAGTTGCCGAAGATGATCGTTTACATCAAAAAATTGCCCGCCAATTGCTGCATCAACACTCACTTGATATTGTATGCAATGGCGAAGAGGTATTATTAGCCGTAAAAGAAGCTGCAAAAAAAGATAGACATTACGATGTTATTCTCATGGATCTATCGATGCCAGTGATGACAGGGCAGCAGGCCCTAGCCACTCTATCTACGGGCGAGCCTATACCATCACTGATTATCGGCCTAACCAATAGGCCGTTATCTAAAAAAGAAAAGCAACAATTACACACACAAGGATGTGTTGGAATATTGGAAAAGCCCTTAGTGGTTAACCAATTGAATGGTTTGCTTACAGAGCATCTTCCTAAAAAATAAAAAGGCGTTGTGACCTTGACTACCTTATCCACCTTATTATTGATTTATGTCATTTTATTGTTGCTAAACTTTGCTTTTGCCATGCAACTATGGCGCGTGTATCGTACGCCCGCTTATAAAACATTAATGATTATTTGGTTGTGTACCACACTTAATTTTTTGCTTCAGGGTATATTTTCTGACTCTATATCCGGCAGTTTATTAACCTTTCCTACCTATATTGTTGTTGTCTATTTTACCTGCTCTTTGCTCACGCAAGTGTCATCAATGCCTTTTACATTTAAACCCTTTGGCATTGCGTTTACGGTGAGTTTACTCATTAGTTGGGCCTTATATTGGCAAAGCGATAGTTTTACATTAATTGCATTGCCGGTTGCGATCACTATAGGTGCCCCACAGGTATTTTTTGCGATAAAAAAACTATTTTATTATCGCCATACCGGCACGCAATTTAGCAATAGTTTTGCGGTGCTATTGTTGTGTAATGGATTACATTTCTTTGATTATCCGTTTTTGCGGCCGATTCCAGAAATGGCAATTTTTGGGTTTGGTGTGGTTTTAGTATTTTCGGTAGGGTTTGCTGCATTGCTACCAACTATCTTAAGTAAGTACCATACAGACCGTTCGGATGCTTTGATAGAAGAAATAAAAAAGCGTAAACAGGTAGAAAAAGAATTAGAGCGTGCTGTTAATAAAGCTGAAAAATTGGCAGACACTAAAGCAGAATTTTTAGCCAATATGAGCCATGAAATTCGTACGCCGCTAACCGGTATTATGGGGTTGAACGATCTTTTATTAACAACCTCACTACAGCCAGAGCAGCGAGAATACTGTGAAGATATACGATATGCCAGCCATGTCTTACGTCGTATTATTAACAATGTGCTGAGTTTATCTAAATTAGAATCGGGTACTATTGCTCCCGACTGCGAAGTATTTTCGTTACCTCTATTGTGTGATGAAGTGAAAAAACACTACGATCTAGATCCTTCTCCGAGTATTACTATATCCTACCGCTATACCGACGTTCAGCTTTTGGGCGATAAATATAAAATCCAACAAATTTTATTTAACTTAATCGATAACGCGATTAAATACAGCCAAGGTAGCGCTATTAACGTGTGTTGTATTTATGATAAAACTGAGGCGTTATTAACACTGGTAGTGGCAGATAATGGCGTAGGTATTGCCCCCAATCTTAAAGCACAATTATTTGAGCGCTTTGAACAGCAATATCAAAGTCCAGTGGGTGTAGGCTTAGGCTTGGCGATTGTTAGGCAGTTACTGGTCGTGATGCGCGGTCATATTACCTTTGCGAGCAATGCCGGTGAGGGAGCAACATTTACTTGTAGTATTCCACTTCCTGAACCCCCCCATGCGCTTATAGCTAGTGCTTCTACTACAGAGACAAGTAGTCAGCGAGCAAATACAGCACGCTCCTTGACGTCTTTTGCTGGCAGCAAAACGGTAGCAGCAATGGAAATGGTAAAAGTAGAAAAACAATACCATATACTTTTGATCGATGATGACCCTGCCACGCTTTATAGTCTCAGTGAATTACTACGCCAAGCGGGTTATATCTGTTATTTGGCGGAAGATGGATCAACCGCGAAAACAGTATTAGCCAGCGAGACAATAGATGCGATTGTGAGCGATATTCAATTACCCGATGTAGAAGACTTGGAGCTCATACAATATTTTCGAGAGATGAATCCAATATTGCCGGTGATTGCTCATAGCGCTTTTGCGTTTGATGAAGATGCCGCAGCGGCGTTGGCAGCAGGCGCCACTGATTATCTGCGTAAACCGGCAACATTTGCCGAATTGCATAGTGTTTTAACTGCTAATCTTACAAGCCAAAAAGGCTTGTAAGATTAGATGTCAGTAGATTTTTAATATTAAGATGCGCCTGTCAACGATGCGGGCTGATTGATCTCTCTGGTATTAATAATGCCAACATTTAGTGGCTGCACATCAATATTCAGGGTGTCTGCCCAGCAATGAAACATCTCATCGAAGCCGGCAAATATCGTGTCAATCATTTGGTTAACGGAGCGTACGCGCGTTGCTTCTATGTGATAAAAATGATCGTGTGCTGTTGGCTTTTCACCGTCTAACCAATTGCCGCCACTATGCTCGGCTTCAGCTTCATAGTGTTGAGTGCCAAAAAATTTTAATCGATTAAAGTCGCCATTTTTTTGAGTGATAGTGTTTAAGCTGGTAATAAACACAGAGAAAGTACTTTCCAAACATTCCATAATAAGCATTTTTTCTTCTGGTGACTGCGTATTATGAATATAACTAATAATGCGATAAGTTAATGCGCGAACAGGATAGTGTGTTGGCGACCAAATATTCGATAATATGCTACCAACGCTGCCCCCCCAATAATCTGTATCCATTTGTAATGTGTGTAAATCTTCGATAAACCAACGCCAATGTTCGGCGTCTTCTTCACAGTGGGCGTTGAGTGCCAATTCACATTCACTGACGGGGTTATCTATTTTTACGGTTTCTAAAATATCCCTAAAGCCTAGAACAAAAAAGGTCATGCTAGGAATAAAACGATAAGCGTCGCTGGAAATGTCTTCGCGTTGACGTAGGTGTTGGCAAAAACGATGTTGTTCAAGGCTGGTTTGATGTTCTGCAATTTTTTTTAATAGAAAAGTGGACATAATATAAGTCTCTTAAATAATGGATTAAAATAATGAGACGTTTGCGCGAACGTTTTCTATTCTTGTACGGACAATTACCACAGTCATAATAAAAAAACCGTACTTCTTTGATGTACATCTTCTATGATATTTACACGAGATCAAATAATCATGACTGGTGTTTTTCCTAGTAGATTTTTTTCGATGTGCTATTAATGTGGGCGCCGGTTTAGGATAGTAAAAGCGTTTTTTGCAAAAGTTCATTGCTGATACTGCAAGAGCAGCAGCTATAAAATTACACACTTAGACTACTTATTGCACGTAAGAAGAGATTATTTTTTGAGCAGTTACTGATAGTTAGTCATCATGTTGTCGCTAAAATTATTGTCATGCAGCTTTTTTGGAATAACGTGTACTTTGCGAGAATGTAAACAAGATTAATGCCGATAACCATGACGGAAAGCGTCATTCTTATCGGTATGCTGGATGTAGTGCTGAACAAGCTTACCGTTTCTAGAAAGGGGGGGTGAGGGAATGTGGAAGCGATTATTTTTTAGAAAAATCCCAATAAACCACATTGTGGTTATCAACTAATGCGCAGTAATAATTATGCTCTTTACCTTTAATGACCGTTGCCTTTAGTAAAGGGTTTTTATTGATCTGTGTTTCGGGTGTATAAAATCCATCATTACTATTAAAAAAGGGAACGTATTGTTGAGTTAACAATTGTTCTATCCAGTCGGTAGGCCCGTCTTCTTCTTTAATAATATTGATATGTTCTTCGATGTCTTTATCGCTCGCGATAATAAGTAAGGTGTCTTTTTGTGATGAGCGTAATATAAAGCGCGACGTTTCGGGCATAAAATAATATTCATTAACGCGTAACGAAATACAAGTCTCATCAAAATATTCTGCTAATTGGCTATCAAGAAAACAAGGCGCTTCTTTTTTCATAAATGACATCATGAGCGATTTAAGGTTCTCATGAAAATAGGACTTTTGCATTTTAGTAACAGCATGCTGTACATCATTTAATAAGTCATCGCTGTTTTTATCAATATAATAATCAATAATATTATCGTTAAATGCAGCGACGACTTCGCTTGAAGAGGCGCATCCCGTAAGCAGTATTTTACGTACGGAGGGGCTGGCTAATTGTTTGCAGAATGTAATACCGTCGATGCTAGGCATATCGTAGTCGACAATAACAACGGATAGTTCGTTATTTTTTGATGGATCAAATTGTTTGTTGCTGAGATAACGAAAAACATTTTCTTGCCAGCGTCGATCTCCTGTAAATAAAGCGGATAAGTGTCGATACGATTGATTATTCGCGTAGCGTAATGCTTGAACAGGATCGGTAAACGTTTTACATGAAAACTTTGGTGACAAAGAGGCGGATAATATATCGAGAAATGAGGAGTTGTCGTCAACTAATGCAATGTCAGTGGGGTAATAGTAGGGCGATAACTTAGCTTTCATACGATAATGCTCTTAATCGTTTTAGTGAGGTGAGAATATTTTTATTATTATTGATCTCACTATTATGATTAGTTTAGCAATATCGACAGCGTCGTACCTATTTTATTTTTGTTTTATTGAGCGTTAACAGAAAAAACATTTTAAATAATGAAATAAGTGCCAACGCTTGGTTAATTTATGAGGCGAAATGTCCTAGTGGTTTTTCTTTTATCGGCCAATGAATCGCTGCCGATAAAAAACTCAGTAAAATGCAAAGCACCCAGACAATATCGTAGTTGTTGGCGTCGCCACTTGATTGAATACCTAAGTACTGCCCACAAAATTGTGTGATAACACTAAATTCGTCAGCGGCCTCGTAAAAAAATCCACCTAAAAAGACGCCGGTAAAACTGCCGAGTTGGTGAGATAAAAACACCACACCATAAAGTAGTGCCATATAGCGTGTACCAAACATTACTGCGACTAACCCTGAGGTGGGTGGTACAGTGGCTAGCCATAAAAACCCTAATACCATGCTAAAAATGATGACACTAGTCAGAGACATGGGGAGTACTAAAAATGCAAAAATCGCGACGCCCCGTAGCAGGTAAATACCGCATAGCATATTGCGCTTAACGGCTGTTTTCGACCATAGCCCCGCGCAATAAGCGCCTGCTACATTAAAGATGCCAATGATGGCCAAGCTCCATGCGCCAATTGATGAGTCAAAGCCAAGATCGGATAGGTAAGGGGGAAAATGTATGGTGATAAAAGCCAGTTGAAAACCGCATACAAAAAAACCGATTAGCAATAGATTGTATGAACGATGTGAAAAGGCTTCTTTTAAAGCTTGGAAAATAGATTGATCGATCGTGTCTTTTTTGACTTCACTGGCACCCGAAAATGGCGCTAAAGGAATAGCCATGGCGATCATAATTAAAGTGACAACAGATAAAATGTGAAGAGCCGATACCCAGCCGCTGCCATCAATGAGGAGTTGAGAAAAAGGCACAATTAAAAATTGCCCTAAAGAGCCTGCGGCGGTTGCTAAACCTAAAGCCCATTGTCGATATTCCACCGGCACTGCGCGCGCCATTGCGGGCATAACAATACCGAATGATGTGCCCGCTATACCTGCCCCCACTAATAAACCAGCAGTACTATTTAACAGCCACGGCGTATCTGACGCAGGCGTAAAAAACAGTCCTAGGGCGTAGAGCAGTGCCGCACCGACAATAACACGTACGTTGCCATATTTATCAGCCAGCCCTCCAGCGAATACCGCGACCACCCCCCATGTGAGGTTTTGTATTGCCAGCGACATGGCAATAATGTCGCGTCCCCATCCGTAGGTTTCAGATATGGGTTTCACAAAGAGGCCAAAAGAGCCGCGCAAACCAAAAGAAAGTAAGAGTAAGCTGCATGCAGCGATCAGGATAAATTGTGTGGCCGGAGCGAGTTGTCTAAACATATTGTTTGTCTGCTTGTGTTTGTTGCGGGTAAGTCGTGTTTAAGAAAACCTTATCAGAGCGGTCTTAAAATTGATCCAGCGTCATTCCGGTGAAAACCGGAATCTATTATGCCTTGTTTATACGGATACCGGGTCAAGCCCCATAACTGTCCGGAATAAATATTCATAGAGCAAGAGCTCCTTGCATGGATTGGTAATACAAGACTTTCTTACGCCTCTTTTTCTCTATTTGCCACTCTGTTTCAACTCTCTGAAACAGAGTCGCTCGCAAGCTCATTAGGCACATCTTCAAGCTCACATCTTGTCGAAAATTGCGCTGATACAATTGCACCAACAAGTACGTAATAATGGCGCTATAAATTTGTATTTTTACCGCATTTTTACTACGACCCAAGAACACTTTTATTTTTAAGTGTTGCTTGATCCATTTAAAAAACAATTCAATTCCCCAACGCTGTTTATACAACTGAGCAATCTCTTTCGCTGACCGCGTCATGTCATTGGTCGCGATAATTAACGGCGTATCTTTATCCGGCCGACTCACTGTAATCTTTCGTAGTGGCGTACCGTGATAATGATTAACCCTAGCGCCTCCCGGACGTTTGTTTTTAAAACACACTATCGCATCTTCTAAAATTATCGCCTCATCTTTGGCTTCGATTGGACGATACGATTCAACCACTAAAGACGCATTACGTTTAAAACGAGAGACGAATACGCTACCTGATTCATGTAAACGATACCACCAGTTATAGTCGGTATAACCCCTATCAAACACATACGTCGCGCCTATTTCCGCTTCCGTTTTTCTACCTACTTCAAGATCACCTATCTTAGGTTCTGTTATTTCAAGGTTGACCGGAGTATTACTCGGAGACGCTATCGTTAAATGCGCTTTTAATCCCTGAATACGATTATCTTTTTCTGCTTCAGCCCACTCATCGTAACCTAAACCCACTAACGGTATCGGTGTGGAATCTAGTAAATACAATAGGTCACTGAGTTCACCTTTCACTTTTTTGTGTCCGCGCTTTAAGAGCAATGCACAGATATCAGCAAACACGTTATTCGAACGATATTTATTCGCATCTGATAATGTCGAACGCTTAATTTTACGACAACCTAAATGGTAATGATGCGTCTCCTGACTATTAAAACCCGCCTCTAATTCTCGTAAGCTTTGGCATCCTGATACCTGCGCATAGATCATTGCGAGCAGTTGATTCCAGCAACGAAATCCTTTGTTGTGCTTATCTGCTTTATGCTTTGAAACCACTTTTTCTACTGCTTGGCGAGGAAGTGCTTTCATTAATTCAGTAAATCGTGTATTTCTATACATATTGCAGCCTCTAGGTTATGAGTCGTGTCAGTGGGTTTTACCCTTTAAACCTAGAGGCTGCAACCTCTTCAGCAATACGCTTAACTTTTATTCCGGACAGTTATGGGGTCAAGCCCGGTATGACGCAGGGGTTTGATAAGTGATTCTTTAACGTATTTTTAAGTCGCATGTGAACTCTTGGTCTGTGAAAAATGCTGACGATATTGTCTAGGGCTCGTTTGTAAATATTGCACAAACAATCGCCGCATGTTTTCGCTGTGACCTAACCCCACTTTTTCAGCAATGTGTGTGATCGAAAATGTTGACGAGGATAATAGCGACCGTGCGGCATCAAGCCGTGCGCGGATAATAAATTCATTAACGGTTGACCCCGTGTCACGTTTAAATATTCGAGCAAGGTGGCGCGGGCTTAATGACACCTGCTCGGCAATGCGCTCCAGTGGTAATGGTTCATGTAGGTTATTAATTATCCATTCTTGTAACACCGCAATGCGCGATTGTTGTGGTGCTTGTAGCGTGAGCAGAGGGCTGTATTGTGATTGACCTGCAGATCGACGGTAAAACACGACAATTTGTTTGGCAACGGCTAGGGCGATGTCGGCTCCCCAATCTTCTTCTACCAATGCAAGAGCAAGGTCTATTCCGGAGGTGACACCTGCCGAGCTGTAGATGTTATCGTCTTTGATAAAAATCGCATCACTGCATACGTGAATATCAGGGTATTCTTTTTGGAGTTGCTCGGCATACTGCCAATGCGTGGTTGCACGCCGACAATGCAGTAAGCCCGCCCTTGCCATAATAAAAGCACCGGTACAGGTGGATGCGATGCGCCGTGTTCCTGATACGGCAGTAGATAACCACGTTGTTGTTGGTGTGTGGTCAGCGGCCATGTAAGCACCTTGTCCGCCGGGAATAATCAGGGTGTCTATGGTGGGAGCGGTTGTCGGCTCTTTTTTTGTTGGTGTGCAGTCGTACATCGTATCGAATGTATAGTGCGGGAGTGCTTTTAAGCCACCGGTTAATTGAACGGCTTGGCTTGTTGCGGCAATGGTTTGTACACAATAGGCATCACCGTTAACTTTTTTAGATTCGCGAAGCAAGCGACTTGCCGTATCAAATACCTGCAAAGGGCCACTAATATCAATGCTATTTGCTTTTTCGTATATCAGGCCCAAAATTTGTCGGGTTTTCATAGTGAATCCTCCCTAGTTTAGGGGATCGTATGCGCTTGTTGAATACGAAATGAATCGCATTATTTCAGGTCATTTTCTTTAATGACACTATCAAAATAATGGGTATCGTTTGGGTTGCTGGCAATATCTTGTGCGAAGTCATCCCTACAGCCTGGGTTACAAAAACCAACAATATGGCCTCGATATTCTGTTAGGGAGTTCTCTTCCACTTGTTTACCGGAGCGTGGGCAATATTTATTAATCGCTTTTTTCATTTTTGGCGTCCACCTATCGTATTTTTAAATCGGTTGTACAAGGTGCTTATTTTCCTCTAGGAGAGGTATGGTCTTTAACGACCAATTCTTATTAAGCTTATTGTGTCAGTTGGTCGCAATGTCTTCAATGACGTTAATCGCACAAATAAAGACATTTTATCGACAATCTGTGTTTGTCCTACTGCTCGCCGATAGTGTTCCTTATACCTTAAGCGGAGAAATCACTGAGCGGTTATAAGTTATCTATATCAAAAAACTTTGATATAGATTTTTATAGCTGATAGTATGCCAAACCATGAACATTGCTACCCCCAGTTTTTCTTCTATCGCGGTATTTAATAAAGCCGCTGGAGACCCTCTGAGATTAGCCATTTTGAGAGTGCTAGCCCAAGATGCCTATGGCGTGATGGAGCTATCAGACATTTTTCAGATTAAGCAATCAGGGATGAGTCACCATCTTAAGGTGATGTCGGAAGCGGGTGTTGTGGCTAAGCGTCGAGAAGGCAATTCGATTTTTTATAGCCGTGCACTTCCGACCATTCGCTCAGGGCATAATCATCGCTCAGGGCTGTCATCATTACATCAACAGCTTTACGCTACGATAGATGGTGTGAGTCTTGATGAAGAGATACAACGGCGGGTTCAGCGTATACAACAAGAACGGGTAGAGGCCTCACAACAGTTTTTTGTTCAGCAGGCCGAAAAATTTAAAGCACAGCAGGATTTGATCGCTGAATACCCCGTATACGGTCAGGCCGTAGAAGATTTTTTACACAACAGTGGTTTAGTCGAGCGTGGTGTTGCTGTTGAAGTAGGGCCGGGTGCTGGGGAGTTTTTACCGGTACTTGCCCGGCAATTTGAACAAGTGATCGCATTGGATAATGCGCAAACGATGCTCGATAAAGCACAAAGATATTGTACTGATCGAGCGGTAAGCCACGTTGATTTTATCTGTGATGACACGCGTTACCTTGTCGCAGAAAACGTACAGGCTAACTGCGTGGTGATGAATATGGTGTTGCATCACACGCCGTCACCTGCAGACATTTTTACTGATGTGGCTAGCAGCTTGGCTACAGAGGGTGTTTTTATTGTGGTTGATCTTTGTCGCCACGATCAGGATTGGGCTAAAACCGCCTGTGGCGATGTGTGGTTAGGCTTTGATGCCGAAGAGCTCACTCGCTGGGCGCAGTCAGCAGGCTTAGTCAGGCAGCAAAGTAATTATTTAGCATTGCGCAATGGGTTTCAAATTCAGTTGCAACAGTTTATTAAACCAGAAAATCGTTAAAGGTTAATTCTTATTAACGGTCGATGGATTCGAAAACGATTACATAACCAGAGAGGAATAATAATGTCAGAGTATTCAGTATTTACATCGGAGTCTGTTTCAGAAGGGCATCCCGATAAAATGGCCGATCAAATATCCGATGCAATCGTCGATGCGATGCTAAAAGACGATCCTCATTCACGTATTGCTGTGGAAACGCTAGTGAAAACCGGCATGGTAGTACTGGCTGGCGAAGTACGTACATCAACCTATGTTGACTTAGAAGACGTTGTGCGCGATGTCGTGCTGGGCATTGGTTATAACTCCAGCGATGTCGGTTTTGATGGTGCGTCTTGCGCGGTGCTGAATGCCATTGGTAAGCAATCAGTGGATATTGCGATGGGTGTTGATGAAGCCGAAGATAAAGACCAAGGTGCCGGTGACCAAGGCTTAATGTTTGGCTATGCGACCAATGAAACGGACGTGCTAATGCCAGCCCCTATTTATTATTCACACCGTCTCGTTGAGCGCCAAGCGCAAGTACGTAAAAACAACACACTTGATTGGTTGCGCCCCGACGCCAAAAGCCAAGTCACGCTGCGTTATGAAAATGGTAAGCCTGTCGCGATCGATGCAGTGGTATTGTCAACTCAGCATGATCCTAGTATTAGCTTGGGTGATCTACGCGAAGCGGTTTTAGAAGAAGTGATTAAACCGGTATTACCAGAAGAGTGGTTGCATGCTGATACTTTATATCACATTAATCCAACGGGTAATTTTGTGATTGGTGGGCCTGTCGGCGATTGTGGTTTAACGGGCCGTAAAATTATTGTTGATACCTATGGTGGTATGGCTCGCCATGGTGGTGGTGCATTTTCTGGTAAAGATCCATCAAAAGTTGACCGTTCAGCGGCTTACGCTGGTCGTTATGTAGCAAAAAATATTGTTGCAGCGGGTCTTGCCGATCGTTGTGAAATCCAAGTGTCTTATGCGATTGGTGTGTCAGAACCAACGTCAATTTCTATTAACACATTTGGTACAGGCAAACTGTCTGATGCTGAAATCTCTAATCTCGTTCGTGAACATTTTGATCTGCGTGCCGGTGGTTTGGTATCGATGCTGGATCTTAAGCGTCCTATATATCAGCCGACAGCCGCTTACGGTCATTTTGGTCGTGAAGAAGAAAACTTTACTTGGGAAAAAACGGACAAGGCGGATTTGCTAAAAGCAGCGCTGTAACAAATTCATAAGCCGCAAGGCTAAAACAGATAACGCTATCGAGGTATATACAATGAGTGCAGAACTAAAAATCGTAGAAAACTTTACCGACTATAAAGTCGCCGCAAGTACGCCAGAACAATTTCGCAAAGACGCGGAGTATGGTCGTAAAGAAATTCAAATTGCTGAGGGCGAAATGCCAGCACTAATGGCGTTGCGCAAAAAATATAAAGCAGAGCAGCCATTAGCAGGTGCTAAAATCATGGGTTGTATTCATATGACCATTCAGACCGCGGTGTTAATTGAAACCCTCGTTGATCTTGGTGCTGATGTCCGTTGGTCTTCATGTAATATTTTTTCAACTCAAGACCATGCGGCGGCTGCAATTGCAGCGGTAGGCATTCCCGTATTTGCATGGAAAGGTGAAACCGAAGAAGAGTTTTTATGGTGTATTGAGCAGACTATCAAAGCAGAAATGGATAGTGATGCGGTATGGGATGCCAATATGATTCTTGACGATGGCGGTGATCTTACCGACATGTGTCACAGCAAATATCCTGGAATGTTAGATCGTATCCACGGTATTTCTGAAGAGACCACTACAGGTGTGCATCGCTTACAAGAAATGCTCGAAAAGGGTGAACTAAAAATTCCCGCCATTAACGTTAACGATTCAGTGACTAAATCTAAAAACGATAACAAATATGGTTGTCGCCATAGTTTAAGCGATGCAATTAAACGTGGTACCGACCACTTGTTGATGGGTAAAAAAGCGTTAGTTGTGGGTTACGGTGATGTGGGTAAAGGCTCTGCTGCGTCATTAAGCCAAGAAGGTATGATCGTAAAAGTGACCGAGATTGATCCTATCTGTGCCATGCAAGCCTGCATGGATGGCTTTGAAGTTGTTTCTCCCTATAAAGATGGTATCAACCAAGAAAATGCTGACTGTATTAATACCGATTTGCTCGGCAATACAGATCTGATTGTTACCACTACGGGTAATGCTAATGTGTGTGATAAATATATGCTGGCTGCATTAAAGCCGGGCGCTGTTGTCTGTAATATTGGACATTTCGATAACGAAATTGACACAGCGTTTATGCGTGAAAACTGGCAGTGGGATGAAGTAAAAGCGCAAGTGCATAAAATCAAACGTAGCGATAAAGAGGGCGATCATTTAATTTTATTATCCGAAGGACGCTTGGTTAATTTAGGTAATGCAACCGGTCACCCATCACGTATTATGGATGGCTCCTTTGCTAACCAAGTGCTTGCGCAAATGTATTTGTACGAAGCAAAATTTGCCGATCTTCCCGCAGAAGAAAAATCAAAAAATCTTTATCTAAAAGTACTACCTAAGAAATTAGATGAAGAAGTGGCTGCGGACATGGTGGCGGGTTTTGGTGGTGTATTAACACAGTTAACAAATCATCAAGCCGACTACATTAACGTAAGCGTTGATGGGCCATTTAAGCCAGAAAGTTATAAATATTAATCAAGCGCTTTTAGCTTAACTTTATGCGCCATACCGGATTTTTTCTAGCACGTCATACCGGACTTGATCCGGTATCCATATGGCTAGGGTGCGATGGATTCCGGTTTCCACCGGAATGACGTTTAAAAGGATGTAATCGGTTGTAGGTGCGTTCCGTTCAACCCCCTCGTCATACCGGACTTGACCCGGTATTCATATGGCTAGGGTGCGATGGATTCCGGTTTTCACCGGAATGACGTTTAAAAGGGATGTGATCGGTTGTAGGTGTGTTCCGTTCAACCCCCTCGTCATACCGGACTTGACCCGGTATTCATATGGCTAGGGTGCGATGGATTCCGGTTTTCACCGGAATGACGTTTAAAAGGGATGTGATCGGTTGTAGGTGTGTTCCGTTCAACCCCCTCGTCATACCGGACTTGACCCGGTATTCATATGGCTAGGGTGCGATGGATTCCGGTTTTCACCGGAATGACGTTTAAAAGGGATGTGATCGGTTGTAGGTGTGTTCCGTTCAACCCCCTCGTCATACCGGACTTGATCCGGTATCCATATGACTGGGAAGCGATGGATGTCGGTTTTCAACGGAATGATGTTTTAAAAGGATGTAACGGGTTCTAGTTTTTGTCGCTATGGTATTGGTAATTTTTTTGTAACAGCGCACTATTTTCCAATAATTTTTTTGGAATTTTTTAATAAGTATGGGTTAAAAACTATTCATGGCTTGTTTAAAAATTCCTAGCATTTCTAAGGCAGTAATTTCTAATGACAGACAATAATTTTCGTCTAAGTTTCGAGTTTTTCCCACCTAAAACAGAAGCGGGTAAAGAAAAGCTGATTCAGGTTCGAAATACCTATCAGCAGTTTTCTCCAGAGTTTTATTCGATGACCTATGGCGCTGGTGGATCGACACGTAGCAACACTAAGGATTTGGTCACGCAATTTCAGAAGGAGGGCTTTACTAGCGCACCTCATCTTTCATTTGGTGGCGATAATGAAGAAGATATCAAAGCGCTGATCGCTGAGTATCAATCGGAAGGTATTAACCGCATCGTTGCCTTGCGTGGTGACATTCCTTCTGGGATGGGCGGTGCTTCGCAGATGGTCTATGCTAATGAGTTGGTGGCTTTTATTCGTGAGCATTTTGGTGATCACTTCCATTTAGAAGTGGCTGCTTATCCAGAAATTCACCCTGAGTCTACCAATTACAATACCGATATTCAGTATTTAAAAGGTAAGTTTGATGCCGGTGCGAATAGCGCTATTACGCAATACTTTTTTAATTTGGATGCGTACTTTTTCTTTGTTGAAAAGTGTCAAAAAATAGGCATTAATCAGCCTATTTACCCTGGCATTATGCCGATCATTAATATTCAAAACCTCATTCGTTTTAGCAAAACCTGTGGTGCGGAAATTCCTCGCTGGTTGCGTAAGGCGGTCGAGTCCTATGGTGATGATCAAGCAAGTATGCAAGCTTTTGCCGCAGATATGGTGACTGAATTGTGTGAAGGCTTGATTGAAAGCGGAGCGCCAGGTTTACATTTTTATACAATGAACCAAGTTGAACCGGTTAAAACGATTATTGATAATCTTCAGTTGGTTAGCCCTCAGCATTAAGCACGTTAAGGTGAATGCGTTATCTCCTATCGCAGTTGCTTTATATTGATAAACTCGTCGCTTTCTATGTATGCCGGCAACAGCCGGCTTTCATTTTTTGATCAGCCTTCTTCCCTGCTCGGCTTTGCGGTAAACTGCAGCCATGCATATTCCTCGTATTTATATAGAACAGCCCCTTCGTGCTAACGATACATTGTTGCTTGATAAGTCTGCAATGCATCATTTGGTGACAGTTATGCGCATGAAAGTGGGGCGATCATTTATCCTTTTTAATGGTGAGCCAGTCGATGGTGAGTATGGTGAGTTTTCTGCGGTCTTAGCTCAGGTTGATAAAAAAAGCGCGCAGGTATCCGTGGGCGAATTTACCGTACGTCATACCGAAGCGTCATTGCATATTCACTTAGGTGCCTGTGTCATAAAAAATGATCGCATGGATTGGTTGCTGCAAAAAGCAACAGAGCTTGGTGTTGCAGAAATAACGCCATTATTTAGTGAGTATACGGATGCTAAGCTATCCGCGGAACGATTGGAAAAAAAGTACCTCCATTGGCAGAAAGTGGTTGTTCATGCCTGTGAGCAGTCCGGTCGTGTTAAGCTGCCCAATATTAACCTTCCGTTAAAGTTGTCTGATTGGTTGCCTTCATTGGCGTTGTCATCGTGCAACATTGTCTTGCACCCTTATGCGAGTTCAGGCTTTTGTTGGAACGATATGACAACTGATTCCGCTACAGAACCAACCCATGTGAGCTTATTGGTTGGGCCTGAAGGGGGATTGACGGATGAAGAAGTGGAAGCCGCGTGTCACCATCGTTTTAGTGCGATGACGGTGGGAGCACGTATTCTGCGAGCAGAAACGGCTCCTTTGGCCGCTATATCACTGCTTATGCACCATTGCGGTGAGTTTTAAGCGTGATGATGTTTTTTGAAACGCTATAAAAAGCGATTATTTATGCCATATTGTCATTGGTTAGGCATCTGGCATATTTGCTAAGTCTAGCTACACTGATAGCAAGGAGTGTAGATGCGTGTTTGGTGTCCTCTCTATTTGGAAAACCCTACGACTAGGTAGTCATGACCCTTAAAAAATCAGCATTGATGAAACGCTTGATCGTTACCATCTTTTCACTTTATTTTGTGATTGCTGTGGTGGTCTCGTTCGCTCATATTCTTTTTGAATATAAAAATATTCGTAACCAGATCGAACTCGACTTACAGTCTATTCATAACAGTTCATCAAGCTCTCTGTCAGCCGCTATTTGGAATTTCAACTCCGAGCAAGTTGAAGCACTTATTGACGGCTTTCTCACACTACAATTTATCTCTGGTGCAGAGATTCATCATAACTCCGATGGTTTTAACATGACCAAGGGAGATGTTTACCATAATTCATATATTAGCTATGAAGGCCCCATTACTTATAGTGATGGTAAAAAAGATCGTGCTATGGGTATATTAAAACTTAATGCTAATCGAAGCATTATTTTAGATCGCATTAAGGTGAATGTATTTTTTATTGTTGCGAATGCTTTCCTAAAAACGTTCTTTTTATCAGTGATCATTTTTATTGTGGGTTATCGCTTAATCGGGCGGCCGCTAGATATTCTGGCTCGCTCATTTAATCGATTGGATTTTGATAATCCAAAACAAATAGAAAAAAGTAAAATCGATGTTGATGAGGAATTTTTTAAAAATGACGATGAACTCAGTTATTTAATTCTTGCTTACAACAAAACGTTGGATAAGTTAATTCGAAGAACGTCTCAGCGTGACTCTGCACGAAAAGAATTAGAAGAAAAAAACCTTAACTTAAAAAGTTTGGTAAATGAAAAAACATTTGCTTTGCAAGATAAAGTAGATGAATTAAATACGTTGAATGATAAATTGTCTATTTTAGCGAGCACCGACCCTTTAACCGGCTTATTAAATCGGCGGCGATTTTTTGAAAGAGCGGAAGAAGAAAAAAGTCGATTAAAACGTAATGGTAATCAAGCGGCAATACTCATTGTGGATATTGACTTTTTTAAGTCAGTGAATGATGAATATGGTCATGCAGCCGGTGATGCTGTGCTCACGGTAATTTCTAAAATACTCAAAAATAGTGTTCGACAGCATGATCTAGTTTCTCGCTTTGGTGGCGAAGAATTTGCCATTTTATTGTCAAATGTAGATATTGAACGTGCAGTGATGTTGGCAGAAAGAATGAGAAAAAATATTGCCGAACAAAAAGTGATTTACAAAGGGGATGTCATTAAGTCAACCGCATCCTTTGGTCTTGCTATGCTAGATTCCGATGACAAAGACATTAATATGGTTGTCAATGATGCCGATAAATTGATGTATGAGGCAAAAGAGTCCGGTAGAAACCGGTTGAAATATTAATGATTGTAAGAGTGGATAAAAAATACTTTTTTATCCACATTAACGGCTGCGCTTAATAGTTATTGAGTGCTCTTCTAGTTTCTTTCCTGTTAATGATTTTTCTTCTTCGGTGAGCACATCAATACTGGGCCATAATCCATTCGACAGTGTATGGGCATATTCATTATTAAGCCCGTTATCTTGCATGATTCTCTGTGTTTCTATGTGGTTGTATGGCAGGCGATGGTGAGATATTTCTATCCCTGTGCTATTTGGGTGGATAAGGCTGTACCATGTGCTTGTCGTACCATCATTGGCTGGCATACCCAGCGCTCCGCTATTATGCCAGAGTCGCTCCCCTATCTTTTTTGAAAAAGGAAGGCCGGAATGTCCACCAATGACTAAACGCACCCTCTCATCCAGAAAACTCATTTCATGGTTATAGGTGGCTTTATCTGTTGAGTAAAAAATAAATTGATTAATGGATGAAATACTGCCATGAACAACGATCGCATCTATACCATTCATACTAAAACTAAGGGTCTTAGGGAGTGTTGAAAACCATCGTTTATGATGCGCAGGTAACTGATTTTTACTGAAATGAAACCACTGATTAGATAATAAGTCACACTGACTACCGCTATCAAAACCGCACCCACAATCATCAGCATCGCTCGCGAGTGATTCTTCACAATTGCCTAATACACAATGCACTCCCCACTTGCGAATCAAGTCGACAGTCTCTGCAGGTTGGCCGCAATAAGCCACAATGTCTCCAGTACAAATACACTGTTCGCCTGTAATTCCCCGTTGATCGGCTAACGTTTTTAAGGCTTCTGTGGCCTGTAGATTAGAATAGCTACCACCAAAAATAAGTAAGGGTTTATCGATATGACCTAAATGTAATGTATCGCTCATAGGGTACCTAGATATGCTCGATATTGTTTTCTTTTTTTCTGCCAAGGTAAAAACTTGCGCAACCAATAATTAATATCGCAATACAAATAAATAACAGTTTTGAATATTTATGTTCGTAACCTAACAAGGGTGTTAGCCATTGGGTGTAGCCGGAACTTTCTAGTAAATAAATGACGCCGCCAGTAATGGCCGTGATAAAGCTAACCAATAGCGCCCAGCAATGAGTGCGTTGTTTTCCCCAAATATTAAAGAAGATAACCGGTGCTAAAAACATAGAGACAGTACCGCTGACGGCAACGGCCGCATACAAATCTTTGCTGCCGGTTAATAAAAATAGTCCACCGCCGAGTAAGAATGCCAGCATAACCCAGCGACCATTGCTGAGTGTTGGCTTAATAATATTCATATCAACAGCGACTAATTTGGCCGCGCTTGAGAAAGTAGAGTCTAGTGTAGAGACCGCAGAAATCAGTAACGCGATATTAAATATCACCATATATTGCCAGCCAAATAATCGAGTCAGTGTGCTGATAATATCTTCCCCGTCGGCTTTTACTATTCCCGCAAAGACACCGAGCATGGCAAAAATAAGGATGCATGTGATTGAGATGCAAGCGGCATACTGAAATGACTTTTTGGTGTTGTCTCGGTCGGCTAAAAATCCACGATCCATCATAACGGGGTCATGCAGTGGATAGCTCCACACTTGTAAGAAGGCAACAAGTAACAATACCCAGCCAGGGCTTTGAATGTCAGGAGAAGAAAAAACGACGTGTGACAAAGAAAAGTCGTTGTGGAAAAGCATAATACCAAACAACATTAATAGAGCTAAAATAACCAGTATGGCTTGAAAAACATCCGTGCGTAATGATGCACGCAAACCACCAGACACCGAGTAGCCAAAGGTAGCAATCGTTACAGCAACCATTGCTAGGGTGTACTCCCATGAACCGGTGATGCCAAAAATAATACCAATGACTAATAAATTAGAAAATACTTCGCTAAGTAGACGTAAGGCAATCACTAGGTTGTAGCAATGGTCGCCAATAGCGCCAAACTGTTCGCGCATAAATGATTGAATGTTGGTTTTATTATGGCGAAAGCGTAGATGATCAATAATCGCGCCGCCGGTTAAAAAGCTCACATAATAAGCAGCGTAAGCCAGCGCGCCAGCAATACCATAGTAATACCCGAGTATGGCTGCCGTCATTAACGAGCGGGCAAATATCCATGTGGTCACCTGCGATAATACAAGAGTCCATAAGGTTGGCCCTTCCCCTTGATCTGAGACGCCTTTAAAAAATCCATCAGCTGTTTGCGCACGTGGTGATAATAAAAATGAAACAAGGGCAATACCTATCAAAGAGGCAATCAGAATGTACAGCATGTTAATCCTGTCGTTGTGTATGTTAGATATGAGCTAGAGCCATAATGCGTGTATTTTGGTAATTGCTATTGTTGTCACAGTTATTAGAGCGGATTCCCTATAAAATAGGGAGCCAAAACACCGCACTTAGATACATTGTGTGCTAAAAGTTCACTTCCGGTGCCACCACTCAGATAACTTCCGCTCAAGCTTTGGCGTAAAAGGTTGTGTGCCTAAAAGATGAACATGAACAACCAGCGACAGGTAGAAAAAGCATGATTATTGATTTTAAGCAGCAAACACCTTCTCATTGTTATCACCTGATGACACAGACGGTCGTGCCGCGCCCTATTGCATGGGTATTGTCTGAAAATTCACCATCGACGACTTCACTTACAGAGCCTTCCTACAATTTAGCCCCTTTTTCCTTTTTTAATGCGATTTGCTCTGATCCACCGCTACTGATGTTGTCCATAGGAAAAAAGTCTGATGGTAGCGAAAAAGATACGAGAGCTAACCTGCTCAGTGGGCGTGATTTTGTTATTCATATTGCCCAAGCGGCGCAGGCAGATGTGTTGAGCCGCACGTCGGCCGAATTGGCTTATGGTGATTCAGAAGTCACAGCGAGTCAATTATCATTGATCGATTTTCCGGGCAGCCCTATACCACGGCTAGCAGAATGTCAGGTTGCTTATCACTGTAAGCTGTATGATACCCATACATTGGGGCCTAATGCACAAGCAATTATCTACGCTGAAATATGCCATTTGTATGTTGATGATGAGGCCATTAAGCAGCAAGGTAACCGTTATGTGATTGATGCATTAGCGATTGATCCGCTGTTACGCTTGGGTGCCAATCAGTACGCGACAATGGGCAAGCCGTTTTCGTTAAAACGGCCTTAGCTTGACTGCTTCGCCGTTCTCAAATCACATGAATAAATAGTGGCATCGTACTTTCATCCTCGCTTACAATGGCGAGTCTGTAGCAGTAATTTCCCATAACATAAAAAGTCTCGTTTAATAACAATAATAGCAAGGAGAGGGTGGCGTGATACCAATGCTCAATGTCAGTCAGTTAATTGAAAAAGAACAGTATTTGCTAAATCAGTTTTATCAAAACTTGCGTGCGACCATTCGTCGCCTTTCCGAGGCTAATAATGACTTGGCCGAGGCGCTCAATAAATTAGACGCTGAATTAGACGAGCAGCTTTCATGGGCAACAGCCAATCGCATCGAGTTGGCACTGGTCGATTATTATGATGATGTCAGTTTGCTTACGGAGTGGCGTCGTCGACAAGCAGATGTAGGCAGTTTACCCCCGCATTTATCCGCTTTTTATCGTGAACATTCGACAGAAAATAACCCGCCGGTATTGCGCTCACTTATGTTGCGTTTGGTGACAGATTTACAATGGGTAGTCGAGTCAAAGCGCGTGGTGCGTTTTAATGAAAGTCGTATGCGCCGCAACGTTGTTACTCTCTTCTTATGTGCATTTATTCTATTTTTTACGCCCACTATATTTCGCATATTTTTTGGCATAGAGTTCGAAAATCTCCGCTTCTATTACATTTTTACGGCCGCCACATCGGGTATTTTAGGCGCTATGTTTAGCCAATTGACCTCTATCCAAGCGCGGGTAAGACAAGCGACGTTAGATCAGGTACGTGCGATGAGTCAATGTGGTTATATTGCAGCTCGTGCTGTTGTTGGTGCGGGTGCGGGACTTATCATGTTCTATTTGGTGCAGTCAGGTTTACTCAGTGGTGCGTTTTTCCCTGAGTTTATTCATGGCGTCGATGAGTTATTACAGTATCAACAGCAAGCGGCCGATCTATCAAAAAATACTAATGGTGTTTCTCAAGCCATCGAAACGGTCTATGGCATAGGTACACTAGCGAAGCCCACACAGGGCTTATCATTGTTGATTGTCTGGTGTTTACTTGCTGGTTTTTCAGAAAAAATGATTCCTGGTATCCTTAAGAAAAAATCACAGCAAGCCATTGATGCAGCAGCCAAATAAATGAAAATTGTAAAGGATTATTACGCATGCGAGTAACAAAACGTACCTGGTTGGGTATTGTTGTCGGTTTATTATTTTCTCAGCTTGCGATCGCAATAGAGTCTTGTGAGCCGTCGCCATTATCGAATGCTGAACCGGTATTTGCTCAATGTGGCCCAGTGACTTATGGCGATGCGATAAATGTGGCTGTTAGGCACGCTCCACCTTTTGTATACGAAATCACAGATATAAATACGGGCGAGCCACGGTTAACAGGTATTGCTATTGATTTGTGGGAGCGCGTCGCTCGTGCTGCTGATATTGATTATCAGTATGTTTGTAAAGGCCTCTCCGATACTGTGAATTTATTAGAAAGCGGCGACATTGATATAGCCGTTTCGCCATTAACCATTACTAAAGAAAGAGAAAAGCGCTTTGATTTTTCACATCAATATTTTAATTCAGGCTTAGTATTTGCTTCTCGTCCTAACGAAACCAGTTTTGATTTTGATCAAGCATTCAGTACCTTGGCGAATACGTTGGCATCCACCAATGTTTTCTATTTGTTTTTTGTATTTCTATTCTTGCTTATAGCTCTTATATTATTAGCCATTAAAAATATTCATCAATACGAAGCCATGCCAAAAATGCGTGAAAAATCTACGCCAGCAATGGTTATGCATGTTGTGTTGTATTCTATTTTAAATATTGTGGGTATTCGTAAAGACGTCTTTGGTTTTTCTTCTGTAGGCATGCAGCTATTCTCTTTTTTAATTCTTATTTTTGGTATTACCGTTTCAGCGAGTTTATTGGGTTTGCTGACGGCTGCGTTGACGCAGAGTGTGAGCCCTAAAACCGATTTTTCAGTGTCGACAATCGAACAACATAGTGTGGCCACTCTAAAAGGTTCAACGGCTCAACGTTTTTTATGTGATGCCACTATTCAGCCGCAATCGTTAAAGGTGACGAATACTTGGAGTAGTGCTTTACAACAAGTGGCGGAAGGAAACAGTGACTTAGTTCTGGGTGATTGGGTTCAGCTCGTTTACCTGTCTCAAAAGCCGACACTATCGGGTAAAATAACTGTGCATGATCAGTCTTTCAAATTTGAACCTTATGGATGGGGCTTGAAGAACCAGCACCCATTAAAAGATCGAATTAACCAAGAGCTAATGGGTATTTTACGCAGTCAGGCAGGTATTGATATTGTTAAAAACTATATTGGCGATCAGCAAATTAGTATGCAAGTTCGATAGCTGTTTATCCTGACATTTCTTTAGTCGTTATTGATGCTCGTTTTTTTGTGAATTTTTTGGCTAATATAATGTAGTAGGTAATTGATTAAAGCCGCGGCCAATAAAAACCATAGCGCGACATAGAGATACATCCATAACATAAAAGCAGGGTCGCGCAGTACTTCAATTGCGGTATTGGCTCGCCCAACAATTTCATGTACGCCAATCACCGACGCCGTTGAAGATGCCATTAAAATAATCACAAAATATTGCGCCCAAGCGATAAGAAACATCGGTAAAGCGACAGTATTTTTTTGTTTCAATGCTGAGCGCAGATGTAAGAATTGATCTGCCGTAAAGCCAATCACTGGTACGGCTAAAGCAATAGAGGCTTTTATCCACGCTGGAAAGTGTATAAGTTCGCCCTGCCATTCAAATTCAATGGGAATGGCAAATGCAATATAAAACATCAATACAAAACTGGGTATGTTACGAAAAATGCTGGTGAGTGAGTGACAGCTTATAGCCATGTAGCCTTTTATACTGCCTCTACCTAATGCTAAGCACCAGCCCACAGCAGTGCCCGTTATCATTGCTAGTAGAGAGATGCTAATGTTAAGTGAAAAGCCTTCTAATAAACTGGGTGTCCATAAACTAAGCTCATTCAATATGCTATTCATGAGATACCGCCTGTTTAGTCAGTGCGTTCGATGTTTCGTGATTAGTCTTATGGTTAAATAACACCGCACGTTTTAAACGTTGAAGTAAAAAAATAAATAGATAAACAATCATAAAATAAAAGACAAGTAAAAAAGTCATCATTTCTAATTTACTGCCATATTCGGCAATAATTTTATTCGAGGCAGAAATTATTTCGGGTACGGCAATAACACTGGCAATACCAACCGCTTTCACAATGTTGACTGCATTCGCATTGATACCTTCATAAGCATGCTGAAAAGCTGCGGGTAATCGCTGCCTAATTGTTGTGTTAGGGAATAAATGTTTTTCTGCATTGAGTGCTTGAGAGATAAGGCTGGCATTACTAGCGCCGGCATATAGTGAGAATACAATAAGAGCTACGATTATGGCATCAAAGCGAATGCCATAATGTAAGGCGAATAATCCGCCCAGACCAAAAAAGATAATATAAAGATTAAGTAGGGGGGGCGTCATTCGAAAAATGTCATTAACACGGCTCATTAGCCATGCAATTGGAGAGGGTAATTTGTGCAGGCCAATACCTGCAGCAACACCAAATAGGAGTGAGCCAATAATGGCGCCAACACTTAACAATAACGTTAAGCCAATGCCTTTTAGTAGTGTATGTAAACTATAGCTGTCGTAAATTGGTGGAAAATCAATTCCCCAATTCGATAAAAAATTATCCTTTAATGCATCGGCTGCTGCAATGCTTTTTCGGCTTAGGCATTGAGTGGGTAGGCGGTTATCCGCTTTGCGTTGACAGTGATATTGTCCACTATCTGTTTTTTTTGTCCATTTTTTGTTTTGTTCGATAATGAATTGGCTGTGGCCAATATCCCACTTTTCTTCTAGTGCCAGTATTTTTCCTGTGCGATGCCAGTCAATAATGGCATCAGAAACCATAATGCCTAGTTCGCTGTACTGTTCCGATTTTTTTACAGCAATTGCCCAGGGATTAATAAGAATGGCAGGAAGTGGTGTTTTGAAATTCTGCCATCGAGTATCTTGCAATAAGCGTGTGAGTGCGGTGTCGTCGTAAATCCAGCCGGTACATTTACCAAATTTCAGCGCCGCCATATTATCTCGCGTTCCTTCGTATTCTTGCGCTTTTAATAAAAATCGCTCAGTAAGGTCACGGTTAAAGTAGGCATTTTTGGTTAAGCAAACAGAGCGGCCATACAGTTCAGACCAGCTATGTAATGTTGATTCTTCAGGTACAACAATTGTTGCACCGCTAGAGTAATAGCTGGGCTCTAAAATACCGGTTTGGCGTCGTCGTTTTTTTGTATCACCCATTGTCGCAATGACAATATCAATCGCCCCTTGTTCTAATTGGGTAATACGATTCGATGATGTCACTACCTGTAGACGCAGTGCTACATTTAGGCGATCGGCAATGTCTTGAGCAAGGTCTATTTCTAAGCCAGTAAGCTGTCCCTTTTCATCGTAATAAGCCCATGGGGGGTAATCACTTTTTACACCAACAACTAACTCTCCGCGCTGTTTGATCAGTGCTAGTCGACTAGATTCAATCGTTGTGTTCGCGCTAATAACACTCGAATAACAAAGAGATAGCAGTATTAAAAAGAAGAGTGGAAAACGAAAATACGAAGATAGATCTTTCATAAAGCGCCTAATAAAGTGATGATCGTTATTATGGAAGTGCTTACAGCTTTTTGGCATTCCTATGCGCAATGGCTGTGGGTCGAGCACTCACTAAAATACCATAGCCCCAGCTAGGTGGGATCATGCGTGAAATACATTTATCGAGCCAGCCGACGATCGGGTGTTTTGTGATCCAACTTTCGGGTAATACGCTTTCAGCTTGTATGCTGACGATATCGAGCCCTGCTTCTGCTAATTCTGCAGTAATGGATTTGACACTATATAAATGATACGTGAATGTAACCGTTTGCTGGTTAATGGTGCGCGAATAGCTAATATCACAACGCTGAGTGTTACGTTGCAATGCACGAAAGCGTCGTGCTTTATTTGGCACAGACAGCACTAATCGCCCATGTTCTTGATCTAACTGCTGACGTAAAAAAGCTAATAATGATTGTCGTTCATGGGCGGTAGATACGTGAGAAAGTACACCAAACAGCAATAATGCTAAAGAATACGTGCCGTTCTTGGTGCCAGAAATATATTGGTCTAATGCCTGTTGTCCATGAATAAGACTAACACGGGAATCTTGTCCATTAGATGCTAATGAGGTGGCGAGTTTTTTTAGTGGCGCACTAGAAATATCGTACGCGCTGATATGTGCGTTGGGATAAGCCGATAGGCAATGGAGGATATATCGACCTTCACCACAACCATAATCGAGAATTTTTTTGATCGCTAGCGGTTCGTGCGATGTTAACCCAGACATGGCTTGAGTAACAATTGAAAGTGTATGTTGATTCACTCTTGGGTAGCGCGCTCGATAGTAACCGGTAGAAAAATAGCAATTATAATTTTTTTCGAGGCTTTTATTCATGCTATGAGCTGACGCAAGCGATGATGTATTGCAAGCATCATCCTTTGTCGGTGCGTGTTTTGTGGTCATGATGCGCTAAATGTCCATCGTTACTATGATTTTGATGACGACAGCATACTACTGAGTCGTGAGCGGGCTATGCCCTTTGTTGACTACTAAATAGGCATGTCTACGGTAGCGCCAAACATATCTGGCGCGAATAGTAGCAGTTATCTCACGCTTGCGTGGTTATTTTTTGTGATTAATCGGCGACTCCTGAATAAGTTGATGTGCTATTTTCCCGATTATTGCGATGGCATCCTCTGTTGTACCTGTGATGTCTTGCGCATAGTTAATACGTAAGCAATGGCCAAATTTTTTGGAAGCGGTAAACAGTGTTCCCGGGGCGATACTCATATGATGTTGCGTTAACCGTTGATTGAGTTCGGTGGTGCAAATATGGTCGGACAAGGCAATCCATAGTAAATAGCCACCTTGTGGGTAGCTCATACGAGTACCGTCGGGGAAATATTGGTTGACCCACTGCATTACCTTATCGCGGTTTCTGAGGTAATGAGCTCTCATGGTTTTAATGTGGCGAGCGTAATGGCCGTTGGCAACAAACTCGGCAATGGCTCTCGGCTGTAAAATAGAACCGCAAGCGGTGGAGACGTATTTCATGTGTTTAACGTGCTCGATATAGCGGCCCGGAGCACACCATCCCGTTCTAAACGCAGGAGATATAGTTTTAGAAAATGACGAACAATATAACACTCGACCTTGGGTATCGTAAGATTTAATACTTCTAGGACGAGGGTTAGCGTAGGCTAAGTCGCCGTAAATATCATCTTCGATAATCGCAAAGTCATATTGGTTTGCCAATGCAATCAGTCGCTGCTTATTTTCATCCGGCATCACATAACCGAGGGGGTTGTTACAAATAGGGGTTACTTGCAGTACTTTAATGGGCCATTCCTCTAAGGCCATTTCAAGCGCTTCGACACTAATACCCGTTTCTGGGTGTGTGGGAATTTCTAGCGCTTTTAGAGAGAGCGCTTGAATGATTTGCATTGATCCATAAAAGCTTGGGGACTCAATCGCAATGACGTCATTAGGCTTTGCAATAGCACGCATGCTGCACGATAACGCTTCTTGGCAACCCGTCGTGATAACAATATCGTCATGATGTAGATGACAGCCTGATTGCACCATCATGATGCTAATTTGCCGACGTAAACTATCGGCACCTTGTAAGCTATCGTATGTCAGTTGGTTAATGTGTGCGTTGCGACTTAATCGCGACATCAGTTTGAGCAGGGGTTGAATTGTCTTACCGGTAACATCCGGTGTGCCTTTGCCCAGCCCAAGAATACGTTGGTGGGAGCGTCGGCTATCATCGCTATCCCCCAAGCTATCTTCCTGACTATAAAGCAGTTTAATGACGCGCTCCCATTGTGATACATCCACAGGAATTGGATTTGGGCGGCTAATATTGGGGAGCTTAGGCGCCGTGCTTTGTTGAGCCATGACATAGTAGCCCGACTTTACTCTCACCTCTGCGATATGGTTTTCTTCAAGTAAGCGATAGGCTTCTTGTACTGTTGATATGCTCACCTTATGGTCTTTGCTCATTTGCCGAATAGACGGGAGCTTATCGCCTGGCTGAAAGTAGCCACTATTGACTTGTGATGTGATGGTTTCAGCTAGTGCTTCATATAACTTCATGGTTATCACTCTTTGTCTGCTGTTGGCTGTAAATCTCGCTCTATTCTGAAGGGTTTATCGTTAAATTTAACGGTACAGATTATTTTTTAGCAGGCATTACAGTACAGTTTTACGCTAACTGTACCGTAAATATAATGATTATTGTATCTGTATTGCCTTAAAGATTGGGTTTATGCTGTCAATTATTCCGTGGCACTAAGTCGCCAGCACACAACAACATGTGTGCTTACATCGGTATTGATAGTTGATTGGCTTGAAGGAGCGCATAGTGAAATCTCCACTTTTTCTTTAGCTGTTCCATTAATTAATGAAAGCTATCGTGAGTTTTCTCGGGCGCCCTCTAATTTTTACCAGAGGTTTTTATGCAAGAAATTAACAAGAATTTATGTAAAGTAAGAACAGTCACTACGTTTGTTTCGTTAAGTCGTGATCGATCGTCTTGGAATGAAGTCATACAACAGGCATCAGACTGTTGCCAACAAATTTCAGACGTATTATTGAATAAGCAATATTGTGTGCAATCTATTCGTATTGTCACCAATCCTTTTGGCGAATATATTCGCACTCAAAAAATAGAGGATGCACGGGAAGACCTTGGATATCTTAGAGCGTTGCTGCAGTCAATTAACGCGGATAGCGAATTGCGCTTACGATTTGCCATTGGAGAGGCGCGCACGCTAGACGAAATGCAATTGCTTCCAGAGTTGATCGCCGAATTTGGTGACCTGTGTAATGCTTGCGTCAATATAGCAATGGATGAAAATAGTATTTTAGATAATACTATGATCACTGCCTCCGCTGGTATTGTAAAGCGCATAAGTGAAATAACTCCGCAAGGCGAAGGGAATTTTAATTTCACTGTCAATTTTAATTGTCAGCCCTTGATTCCTTATTTCCCTGCAAGTTACCACCAAAAAGAATTAGGTCGGCAGGTTGTTATTGGTTTGGAAACGCCTGACTTATTGGTTCATGAATTGTCGAATCTAAACCAGCGTTTTTCTGCTTCATCGGCGTTTGACGATCAAGAAACTCTCCCGAAAAATCATAACAGTTATTATTCCGAGTGCTATAGCGTGATGCATTCTGCGTTGCAATATGTGATTGATGATGTGTCTACAATTGTGAGCGACATGACATTACCTCATCAGTTTCAGTTTGCAGGATTTGACAGCTCTGCAGCGCCCTCAAAAGATTGCGCGAGCATGACGGACGTTTATCAGCAATTGGGCGTTGAATATTTTGGGGCGTCTGGGACAGTAGAGGCCTCTGCGTTACTTACTCGTGTGTTTAAATCTATTCAAGGCGTGTCGCTGGTTGGCTTTTCAGGTTTGATGCTCGCACTCACAGAAGATAGAGGTTTAGCGGCGGGCAGCATAAATGGCGATTTCGATATTCGTTCATTGCTCACCTACAGTGCGGTGTGTGGTATTGGTTTAGATACTGTTCCGGTGCCCGGTGATATCACCGTCGAAAAATTATCTGCACTCATGCGTGATACGGGAACAATGGCATACCGACTCAATAAACCGTTGACGGTACGTGTATTTCCTGTGCCAGGCTTGCAAGCCGGAAACATAACTACTTTTGAAAGTGAGGATTTGTGCAATTGTGCCGTTTTAGCAGTGCCTTAGAAAAATATTTATGTTCAGCAATAATGATGTGGTTAGGGGTTAGCGTATGACAATTGAATATTTTATCGCTTGGTTTGCTGTGGTATTCCCATTAGTTTTTAGCCCCGGCCCGGCCAATATTGTTTTTGCGCTATCGGGTGCAAAGCAAGGGTTTAAACGATCAATTCCTTTTTTATTGGGTGTCGATCTTGTTTATATTATTTGCTCTCTGATCATTGGGTTTGGTTTAGGTGAATTTTTAAAAGCTTATCCTACCTTGCTGATTGTTATAAAAATGTTAGGTATTGCTTACCTTTTCTATTTGGTCTACAAGTTTTTAAAACCAGCAAGCAAGAGAGAGGGCGGTTCGGTTACGGTATATACCTTTTACGATGGCATGATTCTTCAAGCTTTAAACCCTAAAGGTTGGACAATGCTATTTTTAATGTTTTCATTGTTCTTAGATGGCAGTTTTGATCATACAAAACAAGTGGTTTATCTTGTCGTGATGGTCGCGATTATGAATATCTCTACACATGTCATATGGCTGTTAGCTGGAACTATGATTACACGTTATATTTCGAATCCGATAACAGAACGATGGATTAATTATGGCTTTGCATTGTCGTTGTTAGTTGTGGCGATATGGTTGCTAATAGACACTTTAATGAACCCATCGGTTGTTTTATGAGACCTTTGCACGAAAACCATTTCGCTCTCATGCGGCGTTAAAAATGTACTCAATCGGTCATTTATCATGCATAAATTCCCTCTCTCCGTGCATTTTTGCCTTGCCTGAGAGCAAAATCATCTTCCGTGCAAAGGTCTCTTATAGTTTATGCAATCTCTACACTGGTCATGCATGATTTTTGGCTGTTGTTTTTTGTTGGAATTATCTTGTTATATAAAAAGAGAAATTTATGAAATTATCCGTTAGCTTTATTGATGCATTCACTGATCGTGTGTTTAAGGGTAATCCTGCGGCGGTTATTTTACTCAATGAATGGTTGCCAGAAACAACCATGCAATCGATTGCGACTGAAAATAATTTATCGGAAACGGCTTTTCTTGTTTCTAGTAGTAGCAATGGCGCGGTTGTTTTTAACATCCGTTGGTTTTCTCCGATACAAGAAATCCCTTTTTGTGGACATGCGACCTTAGCCTCATCATTTTTCTTATTTTCTCAGCACACGAGTGATACAACTATCACCTTTTATGCGCCGGCAGTTGGCGAATTTTTTGTTGAAAAAATGAACGATGGCATGATTCGGATGAATTTTCCTAATAATAAACCGCAAAAAATTGATGCAATACCGAATGACTTAAACAATGGCTTATCAATTGCGCCGAGAGAAGTCTATCGTAATCAACAAGCCTATATTGCGGTATACGATAGTGAGCAACAAGTGAGCGACGTAGTGACTCATGGTGAAACATTGAAAAAATTAGCACCTTATAACGTATCAGTCACTGCGCCATCAACACGATATGATTTTGTCTCCCGCTATTTTTGGCCCGCAAGCGGAGGCAATGAAGATCCAGTAACGGGCTCTATGCATACCGCATTAGCTCCGTTGTGGGCAGAGCGTTTAGGCAAAAATGGCTTGTTAGCCTATCAATCATCGCCGCGAGGTGGAGAAGTTTTGTGTGAAGTTCAAGGCGATAGAGTCTTAATTTCGGGGCATGCCGTTCTCTATTTAGAAGGTACGATTTTTATCGATAATGCGCTATGTTAATGAAGGTTAGTGCAATAAAAAAACAATCAGCAGTGAGGAGTCAGTCATGAATATTAGCTTTTTAGGTCTTGGTGTTATGGGTTATCCAATGGCTGGGCATTTGCAAAAAGCAGGGCATAAGGTTTGTGTTTATAACCGTACCACAAAAAAAGCTCAACAATGGGTTGAGGAGTTTGGTGGTCGTTATGGCGAGACACCTGCGCAGGCAGTTAATGGTGCTGATATTGTTTTATTGTGTGTTGGTAATGATAGTGATGTGAGGTATGTGTTAACCGGTGATTGTGGCGTGCTTGCTACACTCGCGGCCGGAAAAATTATCGTTGATCACACGACGACATCAGATCGCTTAGCCAAAGAAATGTATCGTATAGCGGCTGAAAAAAATATTCATTTTATTGATGCGCCGGTTTCCGGCGGACAAGCGGGTGCAGAAAATGGTGCCTTAGTGATTATGGCCGGTGGTGATCAGTCGGTCTTTAATGATGCGGCTCCGATTTTACAAATTTATGCTAAATCGCTTCTCTATATGGGTGAAGCCGGATCAGGCCAAGCCACAAAAATGACTAATCAGTTGCTGATCGCAGGTGTATTACAGGGTATTTCGGAAGGCTTTGCTTTGGCCAATGCTGCTGGCTTGGATATTACGCGTGTTACGGAGGCTATTGGCGCTGGTGCGGCAGGTAGTTGGCAATTGGCCAATCGTGCAGAAAATATTAATAATGACAAATTTGATTACGGTTTTGCCATCGATTGGATGCGTAAAGATTTAGGCTTTTGCTTAGATGCGGCCAAAGAGTACGGCATAACATTACCTAATGCCGAATGGGTTGACCAGTGTTATGCCAAATTACAAGAGAAGGGGCATCGACGATCAGATACCTCGGTGCTAGTTAAGCAGTATGATTAAATCGTCATAAAATGTTAAAAAAATAATCGATAGATCGGATAGATAATTATGTTGGATGAACTGGTTAAATTACTGAAATATAAGTCATGGGCTAACAATATTACATTTTCTGCTTTGTCTAGCGTAGATGACGTTGAACTGTATAAAAACAGACAAACTCATTTTAAAAATATTCTAATGACATTGAACCATGTTTATGTCGTTGATGATATTTTCAAATCACATTTGCTATCTAAAAAACATGGTTATTCGTCAAGAAATACCGATACATGCTCTAGCTTTTCTCGATTGTGGGAACAGCAAAAAGTGATAGACAATTGGTATATTGATTTCATTTCTGCACTAGAAGAGGGGAGTATAGCCGATCAAATAAATTTTGAATTTGTTGGCGGCGGTGATGGCACTATGTCCATCGCGGAGATAGTATTTCATATTGTTAATCATGGAACGTATCACAGAGGTTTTGTGAGCGATTTGATGTATCAAATACCGGTAACTCCTCCCGCAAATGATATGACGGTTTATTTGAGGGACATATATAAAGTGAATTGATCAAGGTATGTCAAATTAAAAATAATGGCTAAATGTGCTGGCGGTAGCAAGTCAATATATTGGTAATTCTATAAAATTTTTGATAGATGAGTAATGTTATGACTTACAAAGCGCGTTTTTTGGTGGTTGCTGTTGCATTGCTGTGGGGGTTTAACTTTGTGGTGATTAGATGGGGGGTTGAGAGTATTGATCCCGCAATGATGACCGTATTAAGATTCTTTTTTACGTCGGTGCCACTGATATTTTTTGTTAAAAGACCTACTATAAGTCTAGCTGTCGTAGCGATGTACGGTGTATTTTTTGGCGCAGGAATATGGGGTTTGGTGAACCTGTCGATTGCTTTAGGCACACCTTCAGGCATGTCTTCCTTGTTATTACAAAGCAGTGCTTTCTTGACGGTATTGGTGGCAGTGCTATTTTTCGACGAGAAAATCAACAATGTTAAAAAAGTCGGTATAGGCGTCGCCTTTATCGGCTTTTCAATGGTGTTGCTATTTAGAAGCGATACCATATCGTTTATCGGTGTTGTTCTGGTTTTATTGGCATCTGTATTTATGACAATGTGTAATGTCATCATTAAAAAATACAAGCCCAGTGATATTGTAGGTTTTATTGTCTGGTCTAGTTTGTTTGTGCCAGTACCTGTTATCGTGTTTTCTTTGGGACAGAATTTTTATATTTATGGATCAGTTAGTGTTAATGACTTATTGCAATTTCCTAGCGCTAAGGCGTGGATCTCTATCCTGTTTCAGTCTTATATTACTACCTTGTTGGGTTATGGTATCTGGACGTGGGCAATCACTAAGCATGGCTTAAGCCACGTTGTGCCATTTAGTTTATTAGTTCCAGTGTCGGGCTTGTTTTTTGGTTGGGTGTTATATGATGAAGTACTGTCACTACCTTCTATTTTAGGCTCACTATTAATTTTTTTGGGCTTATTCTTGTTATCATTTTCCCCCAGCTTTTTAATGAATAAGAAAGGTGTAAGTAAAAACTCTGTATGAATGCAGCTTTATATTTATCAACCATCATTATATGGGGCACAACGTGGATTGCGATTTATTGGCAATTAGGGAGTGTCGATGCTGTCGTGTCTATTTTTTATCGTTTTGCCATCGCAGGCGCTCTGTTTTTACCACTGCTAGCGGTCTTCGGCAAATTGCAGGCAACTAAAAAACGCGACCACGTCTTTTTTGTATTACAAGGTGCGTGTTTATTTTCGCTAAATTATGCATTTATGTATAACGCGGGCCATCATATTATCACTGGTTTGATGTCGGTTATTTTTGCGATGGTGACCTTGTTTAATGCGTTTAACCAGTGGATGATTTGGCGTAACAAGCCTTCGGCTTCTATTTATGTCGCTGGTGTACTCGGTATATTGGGTTTGGTGTTACTGTTTTGGCAGGAGCTTAGTACGTCCCATAATATTGAAGAAACCTTATTGGGCATCGCTTTAGCGTTAGCCGGTACGTATTTTTTTTCATTGGGTAATATGGTATCGGTACGTAATAGTCAGCAAGGTATTACACCTTGGACAAGTAATGCTTACGGCATGATTTATGGCGCGCTCATTCTCTTTTTAGGTATGCAAGGGTTGGGTATTCCGTTTCAGTGGGATAACCATCCATACTATATTGCTAGCCTGCTTTTTCTCGCTATTCCTGGTTCTATTATTGCGTTTACTGGTTATTTGGTACTCATTGCGCGTATCGGTGCCAATAAAGCAGCATACACCACGGTGCTCTTTCCTGTTGTAGCCTTAACGATTTCAACTGTTGTGGAAGGTTATCAATGGGATACTTTTTCCATCTTAGGTTTGTTGTTGGTGATGTTGGGTGGGGTGATATCCGTGCGTGGAGAGCAGCTCAGATTACTGTGGTTGGGGTGGCGTACAAGGGCTTAGCTTATGGCTTAATTCTCTGGCTTGACTACGCGGACTGTATTTTTAATAATGCCATTAAGGGGTTGCGAACACCCCGTGAGGCTTCGGCTTAAGTTTCGCATCCATAAACCTTAAAATAACTATTTAGAGGAAGGATGCGTTATGCCATCATTCAAGCAAATATCTGTCGCTCAATTATCTCGCCTTATTGGTACTCCAGATTGTCCAGTTATTATCGATGTTTCTATTGATGATGACTTTGAAAGTGACCCTTATCTCATCCCTAGCGCTCGCCGCTATTCTCACCAATGTATTCCCGACCTTGTCACAGAACTGACCCAAAAAAAAGTTATCGTCGTTTGCCAGAAGGGGTTAAAGCTGTCTGTCGGTGCGGCTGCGTTATTGCGTGCTCATGCAATCCTAAAAGGGGGTAGCTATGTATGGTGTGATGCTTCTACTGAAGAGCATGTTCATGATGTGCTAAGTGAGTTGCCTTAGGGAATATAGAATGTCAGAAATCGATAAAGAAGGCGGTGAGTTTGCTACAGGGCCTGTTAAGGCTATACCTGCAACACCACAATTATCGCAAGCGCTAACGATATGGTTACATATCGGCTTGCTATCTTTTGGTGGCCCTGCAGCACAAATTGCGTTAATTCATCGTGAAATAGTCGAGCAGCGCCGTTGGCTATCGGAAACTCAATTTTTAAATGCCTTAAATTTTTGCATGTTGTTGCCGGGTCCAGAGGCGATGCAGTTGGTCACTTATGTAGGCTGGCGGTTGAATGGTTATTTAGGCGGCTTGCTTGCGGGTTTGTTGTTTGTGCTGCCGGGCGCCGTTGTCATACTTACACTGGCGACGCTTTATATCACTATGGGCGATGTGCCTCTAGTGGCGATGGTATTTGTGGGCATTAAAGCGACGGTGGTAGTGATTGTTGTTCAAGCACTATGGCGTGTGTCAAAAAAAGCATTGCTCTCTGCTCATCATTGGTGGTTTGCGGGTGCAGCATTTATCAGTCTATTTTTTCTGAATATTCCTTACCCCTTCGTTATTTTGGGTGCCGCATTGATGGGCGGTGTGATTTTTCGTCATGCGGTATTGTCGCCGTCTTCATTGGATGGTTCAGCCACTCATACTCCGGTATCTCCGCCGTCGTTACGCCCCCGTTTTCAGCAAACGGCAACGACGATAGTGATCGGTTTGGCTGTCTGGTGGTTGCCAGTGATGGCATTGGATTACTGGATAGGCATTCCCGTATTATCGGAGATTGCTCAGTTTTTCTCTACTCTTGCCGTAGTGACTTTTGGGGGTGCTTATTCTGTACTCGCTTATATGACACAAGATGTAGTGGCCGTTAAAGGTTGGTTAACGGCTGGGGAGATGATGGCCGGTTTGGGGTTAGCTGAAACGACCCCCGGGCCACTGATTTTGGTCACCGAGTTTGTGGGGTTTTTTGCGGCCTATCGCGAAGGTGGTTGGTGGCTGGGTGTTGTCGGTGCGTTAGTCGCCTTGTGGGTGACGTTTGTGCCTTGTTTTTTATGGATTTTTACGGGCGGCCCGTATCTAGATTGGCTGAGTGGTCAAGCGCGATTACGTGCCGCGCTTTCTGCTATTACTGCTGCAGTGGTTGGGGTTATGCTCAGCCTATCTATTTGGTTTGCCCTGCATGTGCTATTTCAAGAGATCCAACAAAATCAGTGGGTTTTATTATCGAATCAGTACGTCACGCTTAATTTGCATCTATGGCAACCGGTATTCAGTAGCATTAATGGTGGGGTGGCACTGCTCATGATAATCAATGCGTATTTGTTACTAAAACGGTGCTGGAGTGTATTTGCTGTGTTGTTGGCTTCTTCAAGCTTGGCGGTACTGATCAGCGCACTTTTCTAGCGTATTGATATAGCGTGCCATCGTTGCATTGTGAATAATCGTCTGTGCTGGGATGCCTTATTGGGGGTATAATCAGCGCATTTTTCACTTTATATATAAAGGCACGCACTTGTCCGATTACACTTCCGATACCACCACCGACATCAATCCTGCTGCTAGTTGCTTGGGCTTTGATGATTTTTGTAATTTACTCATGCCCTATGGCGCCGTGAATAGCCCTGCCGAGCTGCATGGTCTGCTTTGTGGAAAACTCTGCGGTGGCGCGCAGCTCACTCGTGATGACTGGCTACAAGCCGCGTGGGAGTTTCTTGATTTAACTGACACCCCTGATGGCCAAGCGCAAGATGAAGTCGCTATGCTACTCGATGTGACTCGTCAACAATTGACCTCTGGAATGTATGACATGCAATTGCTCCTTCCTGAAAATGACACCGATCTTGATCAGCGCACACAAGCACTTGCCGAGTGGTGTCATGGATTTTTAGGTGGATTCGGCACAGCGGGCATTGATCCGAACAAAGAATTCTCTAGCGATGCCGCCGACGCACTACGCGATATGGCCGCTATTGTTCAAGCCGCCGTGAGCGACGAAGAGGACGAAGAAGAACAAGAAAAAGACTATTCTGATTTAATCGAATACGTCCGCATGGCCGCGATGCACTTTTACGCCGAGAACCATATCGACGAAGATGATTTACCGACGTTGCATTAGCCTATAGCTGAATAATACAAATGCCCATTGCCATGCGTAAAATCCTAGGTGTTGTTTGTGTTTTTCTGCTTGTATTTGGTTTGCTAGTCTTTGTTGTGGGGCTATTTATAACGTTGAATGAGCTTGGATATTTATCATTTAGTTACGGTGCTTTACCGACAGGGAAGTCTATCGATTTCACAATGGGTTTTGCGGTAACGGTATTGTTGTCTTTCATAGGTGCTATGCAAGCAAGCGTGCTATTTTTTAGGTTTTTGTCACGATTAGCGAACCACAATAAAATAGAACTGATAGCGATGTTACCAGTAGTAATACTCGTAGTTATATTATGCTTATGGCAACTGCATGCTCTTAATTAGTTACTTTAAACTAGATACTTACCTATGACTCAAATCACCAAGCAAGAATTTTCCCGTCGCCGTAAAGCGCTAATGGAACATATGGCGCCTAACAGCATTGCAATTTTACCGGCAGCCGGTGAAAAAATACGTAATCGCGATGCGCATTACCCTTATCGCCAAGACAGTGATTTTTTCTATCTCAGTGGCTTTCCCGAGCCCGAAGCAGTGTTGGTGATTATCCCGGGTCGCGAACATGGCGAAACGATTGTATTTTGCCGTGAGAAAAATCGTGATCGTGAAATTTGGGACGGTTATCGCGCAGGTCAAGATGGCGCTTGTGCTCAGTACGGTGCGGACGATGCATTTCCTATTAGTGATATTGACGATATCTTGCCCGGCCTACTCGAAGGGCGTGAACGTGTTTATTATTCACTAGGTCGTGATCAGCAATTTGATCAGCAGGTGATGGGTTGGGTAAATAGCTTGCGGGAAAAAGCACGCTCTGGAGCGACACCGCCGGGTGAATTCTTAGATCTAGACCATATCGTGCACGATTTGCGCTTATTTAAAAGTGCGGCAGAAATACGCATTATGCGCCAAGCGGCAGAAATATCCGCGCAAGCACATTGCCACGCGATGAAAGTGGCCGCTGCAGGAAAGTATGAATATGAGCTAGAAGCCGAGCTGCTCTACGGTTTTATGAAAGCAGGCTCTCGTTCGCCGGCATACACGACGATTGTAGGTAGTGGTCATAACGCCTGTACCTTGCACTACATCGAAAATAACCGCCAAATGAAAAGCGGCGATTTAGTACTCATTGATGCCGGTTGTGAACTTGAACACTATGCGGCTGATATTACGCGTACCTTCCCCGTTAACGGAAAATTTTCGGATGCGCAGCGAGCCATTTACCAAATCGTTTTGGAGGCACAAACAGCCGCATTGACCGTCGCCGTTCCCGGCAGGCATTGGAACGAGCCACACGAGGCCTCGGTTAAGGTTATCACGCAAGGTCTATTAGATTTAGGTTTGCTCAGTGGCGATCTTGATACCTTAATCACAGAGATGGCTTATAAACGTTTTTATATGCATCGTATCGGTCACTGGTTAGGCATGGATGTGCATGATGTGGGTGATTATAAAATCGACGGTCAGTGGCGTTTACTAGAACCCAATATGGTGATGACCGTTGAGCCGGGTATTTATATTGCTGCTGACGATGAAACCGTCGCTAAAAAGTGGCGCGGTATTGGGGTGCGCATTGAAGATGATGTACTCATTACTAAAGATGGCAACGAGGTGCTGTCAAAAGACGTACCCAAAACCATTGACGCCATCGAAGCACTGATGGCTGAACCGGTGTAAGGCTTGGAATACACGATGAACCATTCATCCACGCCAACGACGCAAGATTCTCTTACAGAGAATGCTCAAAATCAACACATCGCCATAGTGGGTGGTGGCATGGTCGGTTTAAGTTTGGCGTTAATGCTGGCCAAACAGTTACCCGAATCGTGTGCGATTTCTTTAATTGAAAAAATTGCTTTTCCTAGTTCCGACACCCATCATTCATCACATAACGCGCTGCAACAGCCCAGCTTTGATGCCCGCTCGACGGCCATCAGTGCAGGCAGTGCTGAGTTGCTTAAGGCCATTAATGTGTGGCCATCACTCGCGGCTGAAACGGAAGCGATTAATACGATTCATATTTCTGATCGCGGCCACTACGCCAATACTCGCATTCATGCAGATGATTACTCGGTCGATGCACTAGGGTATGTGGTCGAGAATCGTCATCTAGGTCGTGCGCTGTTACAACAATTACCCGATACACGAGTGTCGATGATTGCACCGGCAAGTGTGGAGTGCTGCAAAATAAAAGCTGACCATGTTGAGCTAACCGTTGCGAGCGATACTCAAAAAACATCGCCGTGTGTACATGCGAGCTTGTTAGTGGTTGCCGATGGAGCTGACTCGTTATTGTGTCAGTCCTTAGGCATTGCCGCTAAAAAAACGGCATATCAACAGTCCGCTATTATTGCCAATGTTGCACTTAAACAAGTCCATAAAGGCGTTGCCTACGAGCGCTTTACCGAGCAAGGGCCGCTAGCGTTATTGCCATTGAGTGATTGTGACGGACAGCACCGCGCGGCGATCGTTTGGACGCGAAATAGCGATGTCGCCGAAAGCTTATGTCAGGCCAGCGATACGGATTTTATGGCACAGTTACAAAACACCATGGGTTATCGCGCAGGGCAAATAACACAGGTGGGCAGTCGTTATCATTACCCGCTCACATTAATCGAAGCAGAAGAACAAATTCGTTCGCGTATCGTGGTGATGGGTAATGCGGCACATTTTTTACATCCGGTAGCGGGGCAAGGGTTTAATTTGTCATTACGCGATTGCGCTGTGCTTGCAAAAACCTTGGCCGACAATCATCAAGAATCTGTGGGGGATTTGTCGTTGCTCAATCGTTATCAAACCTGTCGTGAAAAAGATCAGCAGTTAACCATTGCGCTGACCGATTCTCTAGTAAAAGCATTCTCTTCTACGACCTTATCGCATTCCGTTTTTCGACAGTGTGGTTTGCTAAGTTTACAGGCGATACCCATGGCAAAAAATCAACTGGCACAACAGATGATGGGGCTAGCATAATGTCTGTCGAGAAAAAATCTACAGATGAAGTATTCGATATTGTCATTGTGGGTGGCGGTTTGGTGGGTAGCAGTGTTGCCGCACTATTAGCGCAATCACCGAGCACTCAAGCGTTACGTATCGCGGTGGTTGATGGGGGTGATGCGCCGACATCACTAGAGAATATAGTTGGTTTTGATACTACAGAAAACCCACAATTTGATCCTCGCGTTGTTGCACTTACCCATGCGTCTCAAACGCTGTTTGCGCAGTTAGGTATTTGGGATAATATTAAGCAGCGACGTGCCTGTGCTTACACCGATATGCACGTATGGGATAACGATGGTACGGCTAACATTCATTTTTCTGCTGAGGATATTCAGCAAACGCATTTAGGATATATTGTCGAAAACGCATTGCTACAAGGTGCGGTTTACGAATGCTTAATGGACGAAGAAAATGAAGTCACAATGTTTCATGGTTTGCAGATTGAAACCATTACTCAAGAAGCTGAGCAGTGCCATCAAAAAACCGGTGACTCATCGAATATAATACTAAGCTGCAAAACCGGTGAGCAAATATCGGCAAAGCTGGTGGTTGCAGCAGATGGTGGCCAGTCGACTATTCGTCAATTAGCGGACATACCAACGCGCGAATGGAGTTATGAGCACAAGGCGATCGTCGCTACGGTACGCTCTTCGAAATCCCATCAGTTAACGGCGTGGCAAAATTTTTTGTCCACTGGCCCACTCGCGTTTTTGCCATTAGATCATCCATCGGAAAACTACTGTTCTATTGTTTGGTCGTTAGACAGTGAGTTAGCCGACGAAATGATGCAATTAAATGAAGATGATTTTTGTTGCGCATTGAGCCGTGCTTTTCAGCATCGTTTAGGCGATGTCGAGTACGTCAGCCAACGTTATTGCTTTCCTTTGCATCAACGTCATGCTGTCGATTATGTCAAAGATAATATTGTTTTAGTGGGTGATGCAGCTCACACCATTCATCCATTAGCAGGGCAGGGTGTTAATCTTGGCTTATTAGATGCGCAGGCATTAGTGGCAGAACTTATTCGTGGTGTTGAACGCGGATTGACTGTGAATGAGCCCTCACTACTGCGCCGTTATCAACGCCAGCGTAAAGCTAACAACCTAGAAGTGATGTTGTTAATGGAAGGTTTAAAACGTCTATTTTCCCATCGCAATATAGCCGTGCGTTGGTTGCGCAATGTGGGGCTTAAAAAAGTGAATCAATTGGCGCCACTAAAAAATTGGTTAACGAAACGAGCGATAAGAGACTAAATGATAGGGCGGTATTATTCATGATTGCCTGTCACTAAATTGTCATTTCTATTATGTAATCTACAACCTTATTTCATACAACATATAATAAGGTAGGTTATCAATGAGATATTATCGATGCTTTTTTAGCGGCGCACTTATTGCTGCAAGCACATTAATTTCTGTTAGCAGTACAGCAAGCGATGACTTTACTCCTCGGCACCGTATCGCGTTTAGTGAAACGGTTTCTCCTATTACATTAAAAAAATTAGGTACTTACGACAGCGGTTTGATTGATGAAAGTGCCGCAGAAATTGTTGCACACGATCCACGCAGTCAGCGCGTTTTTGTGACCAATGCAAAAGATAGCAGTGTTGATGTGCTTTCTATTTACAATCCTCGTCGTCCACATAAGTTATTTTCTTTAGATCTTTCTGCCTATGGTGAGCCAAACAGTGTTGCTGTGAACAAAGGTATTGTGGCTGTCGCTGTTGCGGCTAACGATGTGGGTGTTGAGGGTAAGGTTGTGTTTTTTAATCGGCACGGTCGTTTGCTCAATGCGTTAGATGTGGGTTTTTTGCCGGATATGTTGACGTTTTCTCCTGACGGAAAAACATTGGTTGTCGCTAATGAGGGTGAGCCGAATGATGATTACACAATCGACCCTGAAGGCACGGTGAGTATTATTAGTATTCAAAAGCCGATTAAAAAAATGACACGGGCGGATGTGAAAACCGCAGACTTTACGGCGTTTAATTCACAAACGCTGGATGACTCGGTACGTATTTTTGGGCCGAACGCGAGTGTCGCACAAGATGTAGAACCAGAATATGTGGCGATTTCTGATGATTCACAAACGGCGTATGTGGCGTTACAAGAAAACAATGCGTACGCCATTGTTGATTTGCCTTCAGCGCAAGTGACCGACATTGTTGGTTTAGGCGTTAAATCTTTCGATTCTATTTACAGCGCGATGGATGCAAGCGATAAAGATGATGCCGTTGCTATACAGCCTTGGCCGGTTAAGGGTTTTTATCAACCTGATTCTATTGCAAGCTATACGGTGGATGGTGAGACGTATTTGGTCACGGCGAATGAAGGTGATGCGCGTGATTATGATGGGTATTCTGAAGAAGTTCGCGTGGATGATTTAATTCTTGATCCATCGTTGCTTGCTCGTTTTCCTTCATTGCAAGATGAGGATCAGCTCGGCCGATTAAAAACAACCACGGCTAATGGTGATCTTGATAACGATGGTGATGTTGATCAGATATTTGCCTATGGTGGCCGCTCATTTTCTATTTTTAATGCGAATACGGGTGAGCTAGTTTTTGATAGTGGTGCTGACTTCGCACGCATTACAGCGAATCTATCGGCAGAATTATTTAATGCGAATGATAAGCGTAGTGATGATAAAGGGGCGGAGCCTGAAGCCTTAACCATCGGTAAAGTGGGTAAGCGCACCTATGCATTTATTGGTTTAGAGCGTACGGGTGGTGTGATGATCTATGATATTACTCGCCCAGAAACATCACATTTTGTGCATTACGCGAATAATAGCTTGTTAGATGGTGACGTTGATGCAGGTACGGCCGGTGATGTGGCACCTGAAGGCTTTGCATTTATTAGTGCGAAGCATAGTCCGATACGCCAACCTTTATTAGTTGTGGCTAATGAAGTGAGTGGTACGACAACGCTATATGCCATCGAGACCGTGGCTGATCGTCGCTGGAAAGGTAGAAGATAAGTGCGTTAGGTTATGTTTAGGGAGTTGTTTGATCTGACCTGATGCTTTAGCGGTGATGGATTCCGGATCAGCGAAAAGATGCTGTCCGGAATGACGACGCAATACGCTTTTGTGAGTCAAGCTCCCGCGCTATATTGAGTTTGCCCCAGTACCTTATCGCTTCGGGCTTTGATGATGTGGTCTCCTTCGTCATGCCGAGCTAGACTCGGTATCAGCTGTACATATTTATCTTTGGTTATTGCCGCTGCTGGTCAATATGTACCAACACTTGTTGGCTGAGTTGCTTGTAAAGGCCAAAGTATTCTAGGCAGTGAAAGTGGCAGTGTGGATATTGAGTTTGCAGTTGCGTTATTTGCCGTGGAATATCTTTCGTGACGTGATTTCCCTGATTAAAGAATAAGGGATAGACATCAAATCGTGTATGTCCCGCACCTATACATGCTTCGACGGCATCGGCCAGTTTGGGTGTCGCTAATTCTAAGAAACAGGGTTTAACCGCCGCATAGCCGTGGCTTTGTGTTGCAATATCTCTGGCGAGTGCTTCAAACTCTTGATTGGCTTCGGATTTTCTACTCCCATGTGCCATTACGATGAGTACGGTCTTATTACTTTTCTCAGACATCATTTTCGCTTCTTACCTCTACAGATACTTCGTCGCCGGTGATATAGGCATTAACAACTATGGGTCGGCAGCACACAAAACAATCCTCAATATATTCTTGTTCTTCTTCCGATGGATCAATCACGAGTTCGATAGGTTCACCGCAATAGGGGCAGTGGCATTTTTTTGTGTTTAACATGAACAATTTTTCTCGTTTTGCGTACAATTGCTTTGATAAATAATGATTCTATTTTTTGCCGCGATCTAGCGGCGTGATAATTAGGCATACATCGATGAAATATAGCGGCCAAGCCAATTTTTCTCACCAGCAACAACCTAAAGTGGGTGTTTTAATCACTAATTTAGGTACGCCAGAGGCGCCGACGCCTAAAGCCTTACGCAAATACTTAGGTCAGTTTTTGGCTGATCCACGTGTGGTAGAGGTACCGCGTATTATCTGGCGATTGGTCTTACATGGAATCATTTTACGTATTCGCCCGCGTCGCTCAGCGGCGGCTTATCAAACGGTTTGGACGGATGAGGGCTCCCCTCTGATGACTCATACGCAAAATCAATGTCAGGCGCTCACTCAACAATTAAAAAAGAAGTACGGTGATGACATGATTGTGGCTTTTGCCATGCGCTATGGTGAGCCTTCGGTATCTAAAACGATAGAAACCATGCAGCAACAAGGGGTGCGCCAGTTACTGGTGCTGCCGTTATACCCTCAATACTCAGCCGCGACAACCGGTTCTACGTTTGATGCGATTGCTGAAGACTTTACTCGTCGGCGTTGGCTGCCGGATTTTCGCTTTATTAGCCACTACCACGATTACCCTGCCTATATTGATGCGCTAGCAACAAGTATCGAAGCGCATTGGGCAGCCCATGGTCGAGTGGATAAGTTGATTATGTCTTATCATGGTATCCCATTGCGTTATCTTAAAAATGGTGATCCTTATCACTGCGAATGTTATAAAACCTCGCGCTTACTGGCGGAACGTTTGGGCTTGGAAAAAGATGAATATATGACAACGTTTCAATCGCGATTTGGCCGTGAAGAATGGTTAAAGCCGTACACGGATCATACGTTAAAAGCGCTACCGGAGAGTGGTGTTAGGTCGGTACAGATTGTTTGTCCGGGGTTTTCGTCTGACTGTTTGGAAACGATAGAAGAAATTGGCGAAGAAAATCGCGAATACTTTATGGAAGCCGGTGGTGAGCGCTATGAATATATTCCTGCGCTTAATGCTACATCGAGCCATATTGATGCGCTGACACAATTAATTGGTGAGCAGTTACAGGGGTGGTCGATGCCTGACGCTCATGAGGGTGAAGCCTCACAGCGCCATTATGAAGAGGCTTCGACGGATAAAGCGCTAGCATAAGAAGACTAGGGTCGCCGAAAAGTCGGTTGTAGCAGCGTGAGCCACCGTGTTTTTGTTTGGTGATATTCGGCAATGCAACGCTCTGCTTTTTGCTCTGTAAAACGGGCTTGGTGTTTAATGGCGTTGTATTGTGAAGGATTGCTACCATAAGCATGACAAAGCCTGCGGTAATAGCGTTGTTTGTCGAGGCTATGGTCGCCCCAAAAATCTTCCTTCACAAAGCGCGGTGTACGTTTGTCATTAATAAAAAATAGATCGGCTGCGCTAATCACCACATCAGCCCCTCGATCGAAGAAGTGAATCAGCATCACGTCGGCAAACGCATCCGCAGCATCTTCTTCTCTGCCTACTATCGGTAAATTATATTGGCCAATTAATGCATGGGCGAATTCATGCAAAATAACATGCAATAACACATTCCCGGTGTAAGTATCGATATGCGTCTTTTTATGAGCAAAGCGGGTGCTGCGATAGTTATCTTGAGTGTCTTTGATAAAAAGGTAGGGAATTTCGATGCGCCCGTTCTGATGCCAGATTCGCTCGTAACTACCAAATGATAACGATACGTCATCGGGCGTTAAAAAATACTGGCTCATAAACTCCATGGCCGTATGCAGAGTTTCTGATGTTTGTAAGCGCTCATAAATATCAGTCTCAATAGCCGTTGTTGGCTTCTCAAGGCTTAGAATAATATCGGCATAAACAGGCTTGGTTGCCATAACGACGAATGTTAGGGCGGCCAGCAGTCGGATTGTGTAGTTCAGCATACATTGGCCTTTTGCTAAGGGAACCTCTGAACAAGTCATGAATGGTTTTTCGCTGGTTAAAATGCACGGACTTTTCGTTGCCTACATGGACGTAGGTAATTGGCGTTAGCAGGAGCGAAAGCCATTGAATATTTTGCCAATAGCTCGCTATTACCTTCAATATTCGCTTCAAATCCCCTCATTTTATCACACCGAAAATTCCACTCAGACTTATCCAGAGGTTCCTAATACGAGAAAACTAATATTTTCTATTATACGTAGAATGTCTGAGTTGTGATGATTCTTCTACAAGTTGATAGATGCTTATGTCTATTGTTATTCATCGCTGTTGAAGCAATTTAAGGTGATCCTATGTTTGGTTTATTTAAAGCAAATCCAGAAAAAAAACTGCAGGCAAAATATGAGAAGCTACTCGAAGAAGGGATGCAATTTCAGCGTAAGGGCGATATTAAGAGCTATTCAATGATCACTGCCGAGGCAGAAAAAGTGTTAGCCGAGATACAGGCACTCAAGCAGGAATCCTGATCACTGCCAATCCCAATATCAACAGACTTTCTGTCCCCCTCGTTGTCTAACGGCTTTCTAGTATCGACCATTGATAAAGTGCGGCTGCTTGGCCGCGATATTGCTCTTCTTCGTCATAGATATTCCACACGGTCGCACGCTCAATCATAAATCGCTGACCTGATGCCGCAATACGGACGCCTTGATAGTCATCAATAAAACCGTGCCGTTTGACTTGAGCGAGTAGGTGGTCGCGCTCTTGCTGCGTGATGGATTCTGCGGATAGGCGAGACGGTAGCGAGGTGAGTGTGTCCCAGTTCATTTCGAAGAGTTGCTGGGCGCATTGGTTGCCGTAATTGAAGATAGGGTCGTCATCGGTGTTATGTGAAAGTACACAAAACGGCGCGTGGTATAGCGCTTTGACAGGAAGTGTCTTATCTTCAGTAGAAATTAGCTGTTTCTCCGTTGCTTTTTGAAAGCTAGATAAGATTTGCTGAGTTTGAGTCTCCAATAACTGCATGTGTAAGTTTTCGAAGTCATTTTGTTCGTTGATAAGCTTATTCACGATGAATAATGTACTTTGTTCGGTAACGTAAAAATGGAGTTTCAATAAACCGATGGCTCATATAGCCAATAGGTATCATCAGTAAAAAGCAAGGTATTGCAAATGTTATAGCCAAATAAATATTTGATAAATTTATAATGTAAGTGTCGATTATAGTTGCCATTTTAAAAACGATAAAAAAGTGAAGTAAGTAAATAGAATATGAGTATGTGCCTATACGTGCAAAAAATGATGAAGTTTTGCTCTTGGTATGGCGAAATGATGTGTCATACCACGCAATAACAATGGCGTAGGTGACCCCTTCAAGGGTGGGCATGTAAATCCAAATTGAGCTTGGTGAAGGATACGAGGGAGCAGCATAAAAACCGCCTAATGAGTCAAAATACCAGTAAAAGATAGCAAATAAAAGGGTTATGCATAATACAAATGCGTGCTTTTCGGTAACTATATGGCAAAGATAAAACGCTAAAATACCTAGAGTAAACTGATCTATACGCCCTACTATTGTCCAGTAAGATAATGTCTGTATTTGCCCCATGTCATGATGAAGCCATGTTCTTAATAATAATGCTATACCGACAGTAAGGAGTAGCGAATAACGCCATTGGTGAGTTAACAGTAGTAGTGCGGGTAGTAGTAAATAGAAGTGAAATTCTACAGTAATTGACCAACCGCCATTGGGTAGAGATGGCATGAGAATGCCTGAAAAAATGGTTTTTGCGTAGTTAATAATGTCATCACCGGCCCAATATTTTCTTAGGCCGACTATAAAAATTACCACTATAAGTAATGGAAGAAGGCGTAGGCATCGATTCCATATAAATTGCCCGTAGAGGATCTTTTTTCCATTGAGTAATTTGGCAAATAAATAACCGCTCAAGACCATAAAAAGTCCGACACCTGTATGACCTTCGGTCAGCAATGACAGGGGGAATATAGGCGGGGCAGCTATATTGCCTTTATTTACATGAATAAAATGCCATGTAAATACGAGAAAGGCAGCGGCGGCTCTTATATGGTCTAGGCCTATGAAGTATTTGCCGGATGATGACTTCAATGTGTTGATCTACTTATGAGGCTTTCCCCGGTCATTTCTTCAGGAACATCCATATCTAATAATGTGAGTAGTGTTGGCGCGATATCTGATAGCTTCCCTTCTTTTAAAGTCCCGGCTTGTGCGTTGTTAGATACATGAACGAGTGGCACCGGCCCGTTAGTGTGTGACGTTACGGGGCCGCCGGTTGCTGGATCAACCATTAGTTCAACATTACCGTGGTCAGCGGTGATCAGGCATTCGCCATCGACACGTAGTATCGCGTCAGTCACACGTTGTAGGCAGGTATCCAGCGTTTCCACCGCTTTAATGGCGGCGTCCATCTTGCCGGTATGTCCGACCATATCACCATTGGCGTAATTGCAGATAATGGCATCGTATTCGCCACTTTCGATAGCGGCAACCAGTTTGTCGGTGACTTCTGGTGCGCTCATTTCCGGTTGTAGATCATAAGTGGCGACATCGGGTGACGGCACTAAAATACGAGTTTCACCGTCGTATTCAGCTTCAACACCGCCACTAAAAAAGAACGTTACGTGGGCATACTTTTCGGTTTCGGCAATGCGTAATTGGGTTTTATTATTACGTGCTAAGTATTCGCCGAGTGTATTGGTTAACTTTTCGGGTGGATAAGCGCAGGGGGCGGCGATATCACTGGCGTACTCGGTGAGCATGACAAAATTATCAATGTTAGGGTAGACGCTGCGATCAAGGCTACTATCAAGATCATCTTGTATAAGGGCGCGCGTTAATTCACGGGCGCGGTCAGGCCTAAAATTCATAAACAGAACGGCATCGCCATCGCTGATGGTTGCCGCTTCGCCATTAGGCCGAATAGACGTTGCTGGGCAAAACTCGTCGTCTTTGTCTTGTTGATAAGCGAGATCGAGTCCTGCGATAGCGTTATCGACGATGTTCTCGGCGGTGCCTTGAGTCAGCAAGTCGTACGCCTGTTGCACGCGCTCCCAACGGTTATCTCTATCCATGGCGTAGTAACGGCCAATCAACGAGGCAATATGTCCTTTGCCCAGGGTGTCGAAAGTCTGTTGCAGTTTTTCTAGTGAGCGCTTGGCGCTACGTGGAGGGGTGTCACGTCCATCAAGAAAGGCATGTAAATAAATGCGCTGGGCGCCGCGCTGAGCTGCCAGTTGAATAGCGGCAACGATCTGATCTTCGTGGCTGTGCACGCCGCCGGGAGAAAGCAAGCCCATAATATGCACAGCCTTATCACTAGCGATAGCTTTATCGATGGAGTCTGTAAGAACAGTGTTGGTGAAAAAATCACCGTCAGCGATGGCTTTATCAATTTTGGTAAAGTTTTGATAGACCACACGGCCAGCCCCTAAATTCATGTGCCCGACTTCTGAGTTGCCCATCTGACCATCCGGTAAACCAACCGCTAGACCAGAGGTTTGAATTAAGCTGTGAGGATAAGTGTTCCAGAGCCGATCCCAGTTAGGGCAGTTAGCCGCTTCAATTGCATTGGATGTTGAGGTTTCTGAGTAGCCAAAGCCATCAAGAATAAAAAGCGCAACAGTTTTTTTGCCCATAGCTAGTGATTGCCTCGTTGGGGGGAAGAAATAAAGACGGCTGATTATACGTGAAGACGATATATGCGGATAGAGCATACTCACGTGCCCGTTTCATGGAGCAATAAAAATATTGATGGCATATCGTGAGGTGGACGGTGTTAAACGGCGGCAATCAATGTTTTTTTCGATCTTATTGTTGCTTGAAGGTTAATGTTAATAGATGCGCGATTCTATTCCAATAATCCGGTGATTCATTCACTAGGTGATGTTTTGCGCCTTCTGCATAATGTATTCGAGCATGAGGAAAAATACGGTGCAGTGTTTTAATATTGTGCTGCCAGTCTACGGTGGTGTCTTGCGTGCCTTGAATAATAGCCAGTGTTGCGTTGTTGTTCGTTGGCTTTTGCTGCTTGCAATAGAGTTGCCACCGATCCATCGCGCCTAGCCATGTCAGAGGTATTCTTTTTGTTTGTAGTGGGTCTTGGTTGTGCAAAAAGTCATTAAAGGTATTGTCGTGACTGGACGCAATACATTGACGGCGAATGGAATGAATGATGGGTGAAAGCGCTTTGTGTAAGTAGCGTAGCCACTGCCATTGAAAACTGCGTACCAGTGGTGCAAGAAAAATGGCGTGTTCAAAAATCTGTCGTTGCCGTAGTAGCTGATTAGCAATGACCGCGCAGCCAGTACTTTGCCCTATCGCAATATAGGGGGTGGTGAGTGATTGTCGGCAATGCGTATTGTCATTAGGTGCTGTTGCATGAGAAAGCGTAGCGTGCGAGGTTAACACTTGTTCAAGTACATCGGTGTAAGTATCAAAATGCTTGATGGACGCCGCCTCACCGCTGCTGAGTCCATGACCGGGTAAATCAAAACACAGTACGTCGTAACCTTGTTGTAGGCTCCATTCAATTAATCGCCCATAAAGTCCGCAGTGATCTAGATAACCATGGGCAATAACAACAGTGCCTGCAGAAGCTGATGCGTCGGATGTGGTTTTTGCCTGCCAATATTGCTGAACAATCGCATAAGTGCCTTCGGCGGTACTAATGGGCGATTGCCAAATAGCGTAATATTGAGAGCGAGTGCTGGTCACCTCATCAAGGCCGTAATGATGTAAGTAATTAACTAATCGCGGCGAGCTATCGAGCAGCGACGATGAGGTATCTGCAGCAGGATGAGATGAGACGTATAGCGGGAGCGATTTCAAGAAAGCAGTTTTTTCTTGATAAAAAAGCGGTGTGTTATTGGTCGGTGTCATCATCATGTCGAGAGTATTAAAAGCGAACTATCAATGATGAAAGCTAGGGAAGGTATCGGCATATTTTTCAATCCACTCCGCGGCTGCTTGATCACTGTTTAAGGCACGTCCTTCTTTTTCATTGACTCGTTGTTTGTATTCTTCAATATGACACACCTGTTCTACCATACGGGCAGAAAATGCTAATTCACTACCACAAAAACTCACGCCTACATGATAGTGTTCGTCATTTGATGAGTGCGCGATCGATCTTTCACACCAGCGAACTTGGGCATCAGTTTCAAAATAATTTTCGCTTAAAGGAATATATAAATGTAGCCATTTATCCGGTGCAATATATTCATGAGAATGAAAACTTAAGCCGCCTTCACTAATGTTACAAACAATATCGGTATTACAGCTTGGTTCGTTCGTCACGCAGTACTCTAAGGGTATATTAGATGGGTGTCGAATGAATTGTCTGTCGGTTGAAAGGTGTTCAGTTGTCATGGTGATGGTTACTCATAGTACTTACTTTTAAGGATAGCACCTAATTCATTATTCGGTAGTGAATCGTTACCCTTAGATATAGGGAATCTCTGAACAAGTCATGCGTGATTTTTCGCTGGCTAAAAACGCGCCATTTTTTGTTGAATATTTCGCCAATAGAGGGCTATTGCCGTCAATATTCGCCTCAAATGACTCATTTTTATCTCACCGAAAATTTCACTCAGACTTACTCAGAGGTTCCATAATTTTTTGTTGCTTATTCGATACGGTATTAGCCGCTCTAGAAAACGGGTGGTCACTGTTACGGCTCTAGATGAGTTATTGGTATTGCCAAAACAAAGCCGATAAACTACGCCTATCTTAAGATGGTAGAAATATATGCAGTATGTTGATTGTTTAGTGATTGGTGGTGGCGCTGCCGGTTTAATGTGTGCAGCTCAGGCTGCGCAACGTGGACGCTCGGTTACTATTGTTGATCATGCGAATAAAGTCGGTAAGAAAATTTTGATGTCTGGCGGTGGGCGTTGTAATTTTACCAATTATTTTGTAGAGCCAGAAAACTTTTTATCAAGTAATCCACACTTTTGTATTTCCGCATTAAGCCGCTATACGCAGTACGACTTTCTAGCACTGGTTGCTAAGTATGAGTTGGCTTATCACGAAAAAACATTAGGGCAGCTATTTTGCGATAATAAATCTAAAGATATATTGAATATATTACTCGCTGAATGCGATGCTGCAGGCGTTAATATTTTCACACAGTGCGATATAGAAAGTATTGACGCTGTCGATGACATGGTTGATTCTGAGAATGATGAGGTACGACATAAAGCACAAGCGATACGTTTTGTCGTCACAACCAGTTTGGGTCAATTTTCTTGTTATTCTTTGGTGGTTGCAACTGGTGGTTTGTCGATTCCGACGATGGGGGCAACGGGTATTGGGTACGATATTGCTAAACAATTTGGCTTGCGTGTAACGCCCCGTCACGCGTCTTTAGTCCCATTCACGTTTAAAAATACGCACGAGAATGCGTTGTTATCAATGATGCAGTCTTTAGCGGGTGTTGCTTTGCCTGTACGTGTGGCTTGTGGCCATCAATCTTTTTCGGAAGCCTTATTATTCACCCATAAAGGTTTGAGTGGCCCCGCTATTTTACAAATATCTAATTATTGGCAAGTGGGTGATGCGTTAACGATTGATCTTTTACCGGTGGCGTCGTTAATCGACATATTACAACAGTGCCAAAGTGATAATGATAAGAGCGAATTAAAAAATATTCTTGCGCGTCACATACCTAAACGATTGATATTGGCTTGGTTGGAAATGCATCCTTTTTTAGCGACGCTTAATCAAAAGGCAGTAGTGCAATACTCTAAAGACGATATAGAAAATGTTGCGAGGGTATTCCACCACTGGGAATGTGTACCCGCAGGCACGGAAGGTTATAAAACAGCCGAGGTGACAAAAGGCGGAGTTAATGTTGACGATGTTTCCTCTAAGACACTTGAGGCAAAAAATACAGCGGGCTTGTATTTTGTTGGCGAAGTGTTGGATGTTACTGGGTGGTTAGGGGGATACAATTTTCAGTGGGCATGGGCGAGTGGCTATTGCGCGGCACAGTATGTGTGATGTTGAAGTTGTTAGAATCTAGTTTGTAGCCTAAGTTATGTGCACATTAAAAAGCCGAGATGTTTATCTCGGCTTTTTAAGTAACACTTTATTTTTTTACTTTCGCTTCATCGATAAGAAAAACTCGTCGTTAGACTTAAAGTCTTTGAGTTTGTCGACTAAAAATTCTGTCGCAGCGACATCTTCCATGTCGTTGAGTAGCTTACGCAAAATCCAAACACGTTGTAGTTCATCTTCTTTAATCAGTAGTTCTTCACGGCGGGTGCCTGAACGACGAACATTAATAGCGGGATAAACACGTTTTTCGGCGACTTTACGGTCAAGATGAAGTTCTAAATTACCAGTACCTTTAAATTCTTCATAGATGACTTCATCCATTTTAGAGCCGGTGTCGATGAGAGCGGTGGCAACGATAGAAAGGCTGCCCCCTTCTTCAATATTTCGCGCAGCACCAAAGAAACGTTTAGGTCGTTCTAGTGCGTGTGCATCAACACCACCGGTAAGTACTTTACCGGATGAAGGAATAACGGTGTTATAAGCACGGGCTAAACGGGTGATGGAATCTAATAATATGATGACATCTTTTTTATGTTCTACTAAGCGTTTGGCGCGCTCGATCACCATTTCTGCCACTTGTACGTGACGCGAAGGTGGCTCGTCAAACGTAGAGGCAACCACTTCACCGCGTACTGAGCGCTGCATTTCGGTGACTTCTTCTGGGCGTTCATCGATGAGTAAAACAATTAAGTGACACTCAGGATTATTGCGCGTAATGGCTTGCGCAATGTTTTGCATCATAATGGTTTTACCGGCTTTTGGCGGCGCAACAATCAGTCCACGCTGGCCTTTACCAATAGGTGATACCAAATCAATAATTCTACCGGTTAAATCTTCGGTTGATCCATTACCTGCTTCTAATGTGAGGCGGTCATTCGGGAATAGCGGCGTTAAATTTTCAAAAAGGATTTTATTACGTGAGTTTTCTGGTTTATCAAAGTTAATTTGATTCACTTTTAATAAAGCAAAGTAACGCTCGCCTTCTTTCGGTGGTCGAATTTTTCCCGAAATAGTATCGCCAGTGCGTAGATTAAAGCGGCGAATCTGGCTGGGTGATACGTAAATATCATCGGGACCCGCTAAGTATGAACTGTCCGCCGAGCGTAAAAAACCAAATCCATCCTGCAGTATTTCAAGCACGCCATCGCCGTAGATGTCCTCACCGCCTTTTGCGTGCCGTTTGAGGATATTGAAAATAATGTCTTGTTTGCGAGAGCGGCCTACATTATCGAGCCCCATCTCTTTAGCGATTTTGATCAGTTCTTCAATGGGTTTGGTTTTTAAATCGGTTAAATTCATAAGGTGTGCTTTGAGGTAATTGAGAGAATAAATATGAGGTTAGTGTGTAAGAGAGTAATTAGGTGTGAGCATGTAGTCAGTAGCTGATTATTAATAATTAGATATGCTCAGTCGTTGTTTTATAGAATTACTTGCCGGACGTTTTCACAAAGGGGCGTTGCATGGTACATACTCTAGTGTCGTAAATACGCGGTTTATGCGTTGCGAGATTAATAAGAGTCGGTAGTTTGCAGTGGTTTCGATGTGACCCCGATGAGTAATTGTTATCTGGGGTGGACCACAAGTAATTTTGGATTGATTCTCAGTATAGCGTATTTGAAGAGCGGCGCAAGCGAATACCGCGTGTTTTCATCAAATAAGCTATCAATAGATAGCCACAACATTTATAGGCTTGCGAGTTGTGGCTGCTTTTTGAGCATTATATGTTTGTCTTAATGAACTCTTCAAGGTCAGGCTTAGATAGTGCACCAACGGTTTGTGCTTCCATATTGCCATTTTTGAAAATCATTAACGTGGGTATACCACGAATACCAAACTTGGCAGGTGTTTCTTTATTGCCATCGACATCCATTTTGCAAATGGTGAGTTTGCCGGCATATTCACCCGCGAGTTGATCGAGAACGGGTGCAATCATTTTACACGGTCCACACCATGCGGCCCAAAAGTCGACCAATACCGGCCCTTGTGCTGCCAATACATCTTGATCAAAGCTCGCATCAGTTACGTGAATCATTGCGTCGCTCATATTAACTTTCTCCAGTTATGAGAGTGGGGGATTACCAAGAGGTGACCTGTTTACACATAGGTATGTTAGTCACCGATATAATAAGCCGAAGATAATAAGGATTGTTGCGTCAATAGACAAGAGACAGACAGGAGAAAGCGGTTAAAAATCATCATTCTTTGGACTTATTGCGCGAGTTTGTTGAGTAATTGTTGTTGTACCGCACTATCAGCGTCAATTCGTTGTTGCTGATAGTCGCCTTCGCTATCTAATAGCCAGCTCTGCCAAGTATCATCAAGATAGTATTCCAGCTCCTGTAGCATACGTTTTGCCATGCTGCTTTTTTCGATAGGAAACCCGGTTTCGATGCGGCGATGTAGGTTGCGCTCCATCAAGTCTGCGCTAGAGCAATAAAACGACGGACTGGCGTGTTTAAAATAATAAACGCGGGAGTGTTCAAGAAAGCGTCCGACAATGGAGCGAACACGGATATTGTCTGACACCCCCTTGATGCCCGGCCTTAGACAGCACATGCCGCGAATGATCAAATCAATACTCACACCTGCTTGCGAGGCTTTGTAAAGCGCTTGAATAATCTTAGGTTCGGTTAAGCCATTGGCTTTAAAGATTAGGCGGGCTTTTTTGCCTTCTAGCGCCGCTTGGGTTTCTTGCTTGATGAGCGCTAGGATGGTTTCCTTCAGATTAAAGGGCGCATTAAGTACCTTGATAATCTTTTCGGATTTTCCCATGCCTGTTAGTTGGTGGAAAATACGGTGAACATCTTCAGCGACCTGTTTGTCGGCAGACAATAGAGAATAGTCGGTATACACCCGCGCAGTGCCCGCATGATAATTGCCGGTGCCTAGATGTACGTAGCGAGTGAATTGTGCGTTTTCTCGGCGCACTACCAAGCTCATCTTAGCGTGCGTTTTGTAGCCTACTACGCCGTAAACAACCAGTGCGCCGGCTTCTTGCAGTGATGCGGCTAGATTTAAGTTATCTTCTTCATCAAAGCGTGCGCGTAGTTCGATGACTGCAGTAACTTCTTTTCCGTTACGTGCAGCTTCGATCAGTGCGCTGACGATAGGGGAGTGATTACCGCTGCGATAGAGGGTTTGTTTAATGGCGATAACGTCTGGATCTTTGGCCGCTTCTTGTAAAAAGTGAATAACGGGCGCGAACGATTCGTAGGGGTGTAATAACAGGTGGTCTTTTTTTGCGATGGTTTCAAAAATTGAATCCTTAGTACCTAAACCTTTAGGGATGGCGGGTGTCATTGCGGGATAGGTCAGGTCGCTGCGCGTCACTATCTCCATGACATCCATCATGCGTTTTAGATTAACCGGGCCATTGACTTGATATAGTTCATCTTGGCTAAGTCCTGCTTCGTTGAGTAGAAAATTCACTAAGGCTTCAGGGCAGTTATCGGCAACTTCAAGTCTTACGGCGCGGCCAAAACGACGAGAATGTAATTCGCCCCGCAATGCGCGAGCTAGATCTTCGCTATCTTCGTTGACGTTAAGGTCGGCGTTGCGAGTGATACGAAATTGATAGCAGCCTTTGACCTTCATGCCGGGGAAGAGCTTGTGTGCGTTGGCGTGAATCATCGACGATAAAAACACTAAACACGTTTGATCGTTGCATAGTTCAGCGGGTAGCTGGACGAGCCGTGGTAGGGAGCGGGGTGCGGGAATAATCGCTAAACCAGTATCTCGACCAAAGGCATCTTTACCTTCTAGCGATACGATAAAATTTAGGCTCTTGTTTACCAGTCGAGGAAATGGGTGTGCGGGATCCAGCCCAATGGGGCTAATGACCGGCAACACTTCATGTTTGACATATTCTTCCACCCACTCACGCTGCTTTTGTGTCCACATGTCGCGAGTTAGAAACAAGATACCTTCTTCAGCGAGCGCGGGTAACAATGCATCGTTTAGCGTTTGGTATTGCTGGGTGATCATTCGGTGGCAGCGTTCACTAATGGTCTGCAGGACTTCATTAGGATGTAAGCCATCAATATCAATCACCTCGCTTTGTAATAATAAGCGCTGTTGTATGCCAGCAACGCGAATTTCAAAAAACTCATCGAGGTTAGCACTAAAAATGAGTAAGAAGCGTAAACGCTCAAGTAGTGGATGTGATTTATCAAGAGATTGTGCAAGCACCCGCTCGTTAAATGCCAAATGGCTCAGCTCACGGTTCAGGTAGTACTGTGGCTGTGATATATCGATAGTATCGTCACTAACGCGGGCTTTAGGTGTCATGTCCGAAGGTGTTTTACTCATAATGTTTATTAATAGATTAGTTGGCTATATGAGTATAAGCAACGTACATGACAGTTTTGTGGAACTTCATTGCTTGCTATGCTTCTAAGGCCTGTTAACTGGCCTTAAGCGGCTGTGTTTCTTTTAAATGTACTCTCATTAACCGTAGAATGTCTTATGTCGATTAAAAAGCTCTTTGTTTTTATTGTTGTGGCCGCACTGATTGCTGCTTTCTTTTGGCTTGATGGCGCGCAATATTTGTCGCTGTCATTGTTTCAGCAATGGTTTGCCGAAGACCCTTGGCGTGCTGCTGCAATTTACTTTGTGCTTTATGTATTGGTCGCAGCGCTATCATTGCCCGGCGCTGCCATCATCACGCTGCTTGGTGGTGCTGTATTTGGTTTATGGTGGGGGGTGTTGCTGGTTTCTTTTGCGAGTAGCTTGGGGGCGACACTATCGTTCCTGGTCGCACGTACCCTGTTTGCCGATACGGTCGCAAAAAAATTCGGTCGCTATGTTGAATCGATCAACCGTGGTGTTGAGCGTGATGGCGCCTTTTATTTGTTTACTCTACGTTTAATCCCCGCCGTCCCTTTTGTTGTGGTCAATTTAGTGTTTGGTTTGACGAAAATTAAAACGACAACATTTTATTGGGTGAGTCAGGTGGGTATGTTTGCTGGCACCATTATTTATGTGAATGCCGGTGCGCAACTGGGTGCGGTAGAAGAGTTGAGTGCCAGCGGGGTTCTCACCCCTTCTATTATTGGTGCCTTTATTGCTCTGGCTATTTTCCCTTTTATTGTGCGTTGGGCGGTTGATAAGTATCGCCGGTACGTTGCATTAAAGCCTTACACAAAGCCCAAAAAATTTGATGCTAACTTGGTTGTTATTGGTGCGGGCAGTGGTGGCTTAGTGAGCGCATACATTGCTGCGGCAGTTAAAGCCAAGGTGGTATTAATCGAAAAGCACAAAATGGGCGGGGATTGCTTAAATACCGGCTGCGTGCCGAGTAAAGCGTTAATTCGTTCAGCGAAAGCGAATCACCTTATTCGCCATGCCGATAGTTTGGGTATTGAACACGCAACCGGTAAGGTGAATCTCGATAAGGTCTTTAATCGGGTGAATCAGGTGGTTAAAGATATTGAGCCTCATGATTCGATAGAGCGTTATACCCAGTTGGGTGTTGAGTGTGTGCAAGGTGAGGCGACATTGGTGTCTCCTTACGGTGTTATGGTTAATGGCGAAGTGATAACGGCAAAGAACATTATTATCGCTAGCGGTGCGCGGCCATTTGTGCCGCCTATTCCGGGTTTGGGTCAGGTTGATCCGCTGACATCAGACAATCTATGGTCATTAAAAGATTATCCGAAGCGTTTATTAGTGATGGGTGGAGGGCCTATCGGTTGTGAGTTGGCGCAGTCTTTTCAGCGCTTAGGTGTTGAGGTGACCTTAGTCGATATGGCGCCACGACTAATGCCACGGGAAGACGAAGATGTATCCGAATACGTGCTTGATTGCTTTCAACAAGAAGGTGTGCGAGTTTTGCTTAATCAGCAAATTGTTGGTTTTGAGAAAAAGGGGCAAACCATTGTCGCCAGCTTGCGCAATGGGAGTGGCCAGCAAGTGGTCGAGTGTGACCGTGTACTTGTGGCGGTAGGTCGTAAAGCGAATACAGAGGGCTTTGGCTTAGAGTCGCTAGGCATTGAAACGACACCGCAAGGAACCATTCTGGTGGATGACTATTTACGGACGCGCTTCCCGCATATCTACGCGTGTGGCGATGTGGCAGGCCCTTATCAATTCACGCATACGGCGGCACATCAAGCATGGTATGCCACGGTAAATGCACTCTTTGGTAAGTTCAAAAAGTTTCGGGTTGATTATAAGGTGATTCCTTGGGCGACGTTTACCGACCCTGAAGTCGCAAGAGTGGGTTTGAGCGAGACGGAGGCGCAAGAAAAAGGCATCGAATACGAAGTGACTCGCTATGATATTGATGATTTAGACCGTGCTATCGCTGATGGTGAGGCGCGCGGTTTTGTGAAGGTGCTAACCCCTAAGGGTAGTGATCGTATTCTGGGTTGTACTATTGTTGGTGCGCATGCGGGTGAACTCATTACCGAGTTTGTGACGGCAATGAAGCACAATATCGGCCTCAATAAGATTTTAGGAACAATTCATATTTATCCTACGATGAGCGAGGCTAACAAATATGTGGCCGGAGAATGGAAGCGAGCGCATGTAGCACCGTGGACGATGAGGTTGTTGGAACGGTTTCATGGTTGGATGCGTTAATGGTTGGTCGCAAAGTCGGCCATCATTGAATGTCGCTGACTTTATGGTTATGAAGCATTACAATGCGCGCTTTCTGCACGTATCCATGGGTGTGTAGTAACCTTATATTTATTTGAGAAAGATTATGGCATTAGCAAAGCGCATTATTCCCTGCCTTGATGTGGAAAATGGTCGTGTTGTCAAAGGTGTTCAGTTTGTTGATATTCGTGATGCAGGCGACCCCGTCGAGGTTGCCAAACGCTACAATGAGCAAGGCGCTGATGAGATTACTTTCCTTGATATTACCGCTACTCACGAAGGGCGGGAGACGACAGTACATACGGTCGAGCGTATAGCTAAGGAAGTGTTTATCCCATTAACCGTTGGTGGAGGTATTCGTACGGTAGAGGATATTCGCACCATGCTAAATGCGGGTGCCGATAAGGTAGGCATTAACTCTGCAGCGGTGTTTACCCCAGAATTTGTTAAAGAAGCCTCTGAGCGCTTTGGTGCGCAGTGTATTGTGGTTGCTATTGATGCGAAACAGGTGAGCGCACCTAGTGATACAGAAAAGCGTTGGGAGATATTTACGCACGGTGGTCGTAAACCTACCGGTATCGATGCCATTGAGTGGGCGATAAAAATGGCGGATTACGGCGCAGGTGAAATTTTACTGACAAGTATGAATCAAGATGGCACAAAGAGCGGGTTTGATTTGGCGTTAACACGCGCGATTAGCGATGCGGTACCTATTCCGGTGATTGCTTCAGGTGGTGTGGGTAATTTGCAGCACTTAGTTGATGGGGTTGTGGACGGAGGTGCCGATGCGGTACTCGCGGCGAGTATTTTCCACTTTGGTGAATACAGTGTGCCTGATGCTAAGGCCTATATGCGTCAGGCCGGTATTGAAGTGAGAGATTAGCGTAGCGATTGACTTGAGGCTGTAACGTCTGCGGGTATTAAGCTATTTAGACTTGGTTGTCGAAATAGCAGCAATAAAAAACGCCGGTATATGCCGGCGTTTTTTGTTATCTATTATCTAACTAAAATGGGGTTGTTCTATGCAACGACCTTGATGTAATTGGTCACGCGAGATACCAGCTCTGGTTTTGCGTCTTCTAAGAAACCGATAAAGCTTTTGGCGCCAATGGCGGCATCGCCACGGGTATCGAAGGGGCCAATATCCATTCCTTCACGGGTTCGAAAGTACCAATAATCATTTTGATTAAATAAGCGATCGCTGCGCTTGGGTACATCGATGGTTTCGTTTTTGCGGGATTGTAATTTGATGTAAGTCGTAATTTTAGTCACAACGTCCTCTTGTGCTTGCTGTAAAAATCCGAGGAAGCCCAATAAGCCGGCTTCAGCGTCCTTTTGTTGATCGAATGGGCCAATGTCTAGGCCTTCGCGCGTTCTAAAGTACCAATAATTCTCTTGCTGAAAAAAGCGTTCGCTGCGTAAGTGAGAGCAGGTGGGCTCTTGAGAGCGCAAAGGTAGTTTGTTTTCGTTGTCTACTATTGTCATGTCCATGTACCTAAAACGAAACTAAGTTGGAATATATCTACTTTTTGCTAACGGCAAAAGATCGGCATTAAGGCCGGCCTAATCTAACTTCATAACTATAGAGTATGAAATGGATTATTGTGTGACTTTTTGTGTGATGGGTGTCACAGATTTTGCGATTTTAGGTGACATTTTACTGAGTGATACACGTTTGGCCAGTGTAGAAGCGGTGACAAGGTTGATATTGTGCAATGACAGTGTAGAAAGATTTGTTTGTAAATACGCTATGGTTTCGGGATAAGGGTGTGCAATAGCTACCGCATAACCTTGTTGTTTAGCGATACGGATAAGCGATTGAAATTGTTTGTGTATGAAAGCGGTATTGGGCTCATGATCTAAGAATACATCTCGCTTAAGCGCAGGAATCCCATGTTTTTGAGCGATATTCCAAGCAATACTTTTTGCCGTTGTTCGGCTATCAACAAAATAGAGTTGTCGCTCTTTTAATGCCTCCATGACCCATGTCATGGGTTGGTCTTTCTGTGTTAATAAGCTACCCATGTGATTGTTTAGGCCTTTGGCGTTAGGCAGAGATGATAACGCGGTTTGTAGTGTCGATTTAAAACGTTCCTCCCCTAATAATTCACTGAGACCATGTTTGCCTATCGGTGCATGGTTGATGGTGCTCATCGGCGCATGCAGCATAATTTCCTTGTGTAGTTGCATGGCTTTTTCTGCGAAAAAGTCGGCTTTAGGGCTATGAGGGATGATGGCGTAGGTGATGTCGCCCGGAAGCTGAATGGCTTGCAATCCTTGGGTATAGTTGTAGCCGATATCATCGATAATAATAGCGACATCTATACCGTCATACGGTTTGCTTTGAATATCTTTTATTGGCGCCTCAAGAGGTTTGACAATATTGTCAATCAGAGGAATAGGTATCGTTTGTCTTAGGGGCGCGGCTAGTGTGCTAGGCGTGACGATGTTATAGGTCTCGTCAATGCTATAAATATTGATGTCTGCATAGGCTGAGCTAGTAAATGCTAGGCCATAGAGGATGGCTATCTGGATAATACAGTAGTGTAAGAAATGAAGTGTCGCCCACGATTGAGTTGGGCGATCAATAATCAGTGCAGCAAGTGACATCGTTACGTGTCGTTGCGCGGTGTTAATATCGCGAGGCCTTTTAATAAGTTAATCGCTTCAAACAATTGATTATCTTGTGTGAGTGCTTCGTCCTTATTGTTAGAAGGTTCCTTGTTTTTATCGCCCTTGTCGTTTTTCTCGGTGTTTTTTAAATGGCCGCCAAGACTTGCCTCGGTAACTCGGTCTCCGGTTTTTATGGCGGTAATGGTAGCGGGCTCGACAATAATATCGGGTTCAATCCCCTGAGCCTGAATAGAGCGGCCTTTGGGGGTGAAATAGCGTGCCGTTGTGAGTTTAATGCCCTTTTTATCGCCAACCGGTAAAATGGTTTGTACCGAGCCTTTACCAAAACTGCGTGTCCCCATGATGACGGCACGTCGATGGTCTTGCAGTGCGCCGGCGACAATTTCTGAAGCCGATGCCGAGCCACCATTAATTAACACCACTACAGGCAGGTCTCCGGAATTATCACCTGAGGTTGCGCTATAACTGATATTACTGCTTTCCAAGCGGCCTTGGGTATAAACGATGGTGCCTTCATTGATTAATGCATCAACGACCTGCACCGAAGACTGCAGTATGCCACCGGGATTATTGCGTAAGTCGATGATGAGGCCATTCAATTCAGGCGTGTCGTTACGTAGCTTTTGCAGTGCGGCGATAAAGTCGGTGCCTGTGGCAGACTGAAACTGCGCAATGCGTATGTAGGCAATATGCTCATCAATCACCCGTTGGCGAATGCTGAGTGATTTTATAGTGTCTCTGACGATCGTAATGTTAAGCGGCTTTTCTATTCCCGCTCGAATAATGGTGAATTCTACGGGGGAACCAATCGGGCCGCGAATACGTTTAGCTGCTTCGCTAACCGATAGGCCTTGGACCGATTCTTGATCGACCTTTACAATAATATCACCGGCTTGAAGCCCGGCTCTTGCGGCAGGTGTGCCATCAATGGGGGCAATGACTTTAATAAAGCCATCTTCGCTACCCATTTCAATGCCGATACCGGTAAACTCCCCTTTGGTTGATTCTTGTAGTTGTTCAAAAGATGAGGCGTCAAGATAAGCGGAGTGTGGATCCATCTCGCCAAGCATGCCCTTTATGGCGTTCTCTAATAGCTCTTGGTCACTAATAGGTTCAACATAGGCACGGCGTATGTGGTCAAAAATACGTGTAAAAAGGCGTAGTTCTTTTAAGGGTATATCGTTGCTGAGTGTTGCGTTGGATGTATCTGAGGTGATGGCTGCGGGAACCTCTGCAGGTTTAGTTTGCGCAAAACTAAACCCAGAGAGCGTGAGGCCAATAGTTGTGACCAGTGATAGCGCGAGCGATTGATACATTCAAAACCTCTTAAGCATTGATAGCGAGTGCTGTTGTTTTTATGCCGTGGGATAGGGTTTTAGTAGTATGTCCCACGAGTTGTATAATGTCTGTTTTATTAATTACGTGCTAGCCACGGTTGCGGGTTGATTGGCGTTCCTTTACGGCGTATTTCAAAATACAAACCAACTTGGGTTTGCCCGCCGCTGTTACCGACAGTGGCAATTTTTTCACCCGCCGTAACCCATTCTCCTACCGCTTTAAGTAATGCTTCATTATGGCCGTATAAGCTCATATAACCATCACCGTGATCAATGATGAGTAGCAACCCATGCCCTCGTAAATAATCGGCAAAAATGACCCTACCATAATGGACAGCAACAACATCTGCCCCCATAGCGTTGCCAATCAATACGCCGTTGCGTTTTAGTTTACCGCCAAATTGTGGTTTGCCATAGGCCTGTAAGACTTTTCCTTGAGTGGGGTAGGGAAGTTGGCCGCGTAATTGTTTAAAGGGCGTGGTATTTTCTGGGAGGCTAAGATTTGATAATGCTTTGGTCGCCTCATCAAGGAGCGCTTGTAGGCGTTGTTGGTCGGCGTTGAGTTTAGATAGTTGTTTACTTTGATTAGAAAGCGATTGTTGTATTTTTTTCATCACGCTCAGTCGCTGTTTTTGTGTTGAGCGGAGGGTGTGTTGTTGCTTGTCGAGTGATTGTTGCTGCTGGGCTAGTTGCTTTGATGAGGCCTGAATCTTTTGCTCTATTGTACTTAATTGATTGAGTGTCGAGTTATAGTGAACAATCGCTGTTTGTCGTGCCTCTACAATGTATTGATGGTAGCGGCTTAGGCGGCCCGTTTGTGTGACGGCTTCTTGGTTAAGTAACAGCTTCAGTTGGCTATGCTGCCCCATTTTATAGGCTTGTCTCAGGCTGAGGTCTATTCCCTGTTGTTGCTGGTCTTTAGCCTTGTCCAGCTCAACGCGTTGGCGTTGTAGCTGGGTTAGTTGCTTTTTTTCGCGAGCCAATGCCTCCTTAATACGTATAATTTTCTTTGACAGCTCGGCTTGCTTCTCTTCGGAAGCGCGCAAAGATGTCTGTAGCTTGTCTTTATCGCTTTTCGTGGAGCGCAATTCATTCTGTAATGTTTCTATCGTCTCAGATAGTGCTTGTAAACGCTGTTGATATTCAGCTTCAGTTTCTGATCGCAACTCTGCGCTATAGGCAACTAATACTCCTAGGCTGATCAGCCAAGTGCAATGACGAATGCGTAATAGGAAATGATTGAGGGATGACAGCACAGTAGACGCCCAGTAACTTAATAGTAAATAATTTCAGGTCGTAAATAATTTCAGGCCATCATAACAAGAAGCGTCACGGCTTGTGTAGATGGAGTCATAAAAGTTGTTAAATAATCCCTTTTACCCTGTAGTGGTTCTATTGTTGGTGACCTTTATCTATGAAGAGGTTATGTATGAGTACTAAGCGGGTATAAACATATCTTTGGTCTCTTCATATAGCGCTAAAAGAGAAGGAGAAACCTGCAATTTAGCGTTTCATTGTTAAGATCTTGTGTATAATTGTCCGCCATTTGCAGTCGGTAGGTTCTCCTCTGGCTGCGGCTTAATGAGCATTATCATTTTTATGGCTGCTTGCAGTCTCATCCTGCGTTATAGATTAGGAGTTATGTGTGGAAGATATTATCGTTTTTGCTCAACAGCAATTTGTGATTATTATTGCTTTAACAGCGGTCATATTTTTATTGATTCGACATGAAGGCTCTAAAGGCGGCGAAAAACTCAGCTGTCTGCAAGTGGTTGGTGCGGTTAATAAAGATGATGCGGTTATTGTCGATGTACGTGAAACTAAGGAGTTTGATGATGGTCATATTGTTAACGCCATTCATATTCCTCACGCTAAAATAGCAGATAGCGTAAAAGTGCTAGAAAAGCATCGGCAAAAAAAGATTATTGTCGTAGATAAAATGGGGCAGCACTCCGCAGCAGTGGTAAAAACACTGGAAGCTAATGAGTTTACTGTTGCACGTTTGAGTGGCGGTATTACTGAGTGGAAGCAAGACAATCTACCGCTAGTTAAATAAGGAATTGTTAAATGTCAGTTGTTATCTATACCACACAGTTTTGCCCTTTCTGTGTGCGTGCTAAGCATTTATTGGAACAAAACAATGTCACCTATAAAGAGATTGCCGTCGATCATGATGCTGCTTTGCGGCAGGAGATGATGTCAAAAAGCGGTCAGCGCACAGTGCCACAAATTTGGATTAATGATAAGCATGTTGGCGGTTGTGATGACCTGTACGCGCTTCATCGATCCGGCAAGTTAGACGCTTTGTTACGTTGAGCCTAACGGTCTATGGGGCAGTTTTCGAACCTGTCCTAGGCCATTTTTACCACATAAATTAATACCCTTTAGGAATAAAAAGTCATGGCGGAAGAAAAACCAGTAGAACAGCAATTTTTAATTCAGCGTATTTATACCAAAGATCTTTCATTGGAAAACCCAATGGGGCCTGAAGCGTTTACTATTACTGATCAACCTACGATTAATCAAGATTTGGCATCAGAAATTAATAAAATTAATGATGATATTTATGAAACAGTATTGAAGTTGACTATTACAGCTTCTCTTAATGATAAAACGATCTTTTTAGTAGAAATACAGCAAGCGGGTTTATTCGCGATTAAAGGGATTGAAGGGCAAGACTTGGCGCGCGTGTTAAATACCGTTTGCCCGCAAGTATTATTTCCTTATGCTCGCGAAACTATTGATAGTGCATTGTCTAAAGCGACGTTCCCGCCGTTAATGTTGCCGCCCATTAATTTCGAAGCCTTGTATGCACAAGCCTTAGAAGAGCAGAAAAATAAAGCACATTAATTAGTACTTGTTTTCTGTTTGTCATTAGGGGCGAGCAGAGAACAAGTATGATGAGTCATTTATTCATGCTTTCTAGAACGATATTAACCTTTGTTGCGCTGGTTGTTTTTTTACTGCAGGGCTGTTCTAGCCGAGAAGTTTTTCAGCAGCAAGAAGAAATTACCCAGCAAGTGCTTCGTGAAAATCCGGATATTCAGCATCATTATTTGAATGTTGATGACCATGTTTTGCATTACGTCATTAATGGCGAGATTCAAAAGCCTACGTTGATCATTATTCATGGTACACCGGGTGATTGGCGGCAATATTCCCGTTATTTATTTAATGAATCATTATTGGCTGCTTATCGCGTAGTGGTGATAGATCGACCGGGGTGGGGAGAGTCCATCTTGGGTGATGATCTGACTTATGCTGACTTTTCTCAGCAAGCTATGATTATTGCCCAATTACTTAGCCAATTAAAAAGCGAAAGCCAGCAGCCCATTGTTCTTATGGGGCACTCTTTGGGGGCGTCACTAGCTCCTCAAATAGCGATAGATTTTCCTAAGCTGGTGGATGGTTTACTGTTGTTTGCCGGTACACTTGATCCTGCCTTGGCGCATCCTCGGTGGTTTAATTATATCGCGCGCCTGCCTTTTTCATCGTGGGTAATTGGTGATCGCTTGTATAAAGCCAATCAAGAAATTTTTGCATTAGAAGATAATATTATGCAAATGAGTCAGCGTTGGTCTGCGTTGCAAGCAGTGACATTTGTTGTGCAAGGAACGGCCGATGAATTAGTTTATCCTGAAAATATTGATTATGCTGCACGTACATTGCCTTCAGAAATAACGACGACCATTACGCTCGATAATGAAGGCCATTTATTTCCTATGACGCGGCCCAAAGATGTCGAAAAATGGGCGGCAAGTATGTTGTCTCTTATTCGGCGGCGTGATTAATCATTTCCGGTGTTTGAGTATCTATATCGAGCTCTTTTAATTTTCGCGTTAAAGTATTTCTTCCCCAGCCTAATAACAACGCCGCGTCGCGTTTTCTGCCCGATGTATATTCCAGAGCGGTATTAATCAGTGTGCGCTCAAAAGCTCGATTGGCTTGTTGCAGAATGTTTGTTTCGCCTTGTTTGATAGATTTCTCCGCCCATGCACGTAAGTTCTCTTGCCAGTCCTCGCTAGCGTGAGAGGAGGCGGATTCTTGAGCCAGCATTTCCGGGGGTAAATCGCTAATATGTACCTCTCTACCCGAGCCCATCACCGTCACCCACCGACAGGTATTTTCAAGCTGCCTGACATTACCCGGCCATTCCAGTTTGCCTAAATAATCTTCGGTCTCTTGCAATAATACTTTGGGCTCGACAGATAAGTCGGCCGCGGCTTCGTTAAAGAAGTGCTGTGCGAGTTTTGGAATGTCTTCACGTCGATGCGCCAACGTGGGCAGATGAATGCGAATGACGTTTAGTCGGTGAAATAAATCTTCTCTGAAGCGGTTTTCTGCGACCAACGATTCAAGGTTTTGATGCGTGGCAGCGATAATACGCACATCAACTGTAATCGGTGTGTGACCGCCCACACGATAAAACTCACCGTTCGCGAGTACGCGTAATAAGCGTGTTTGCGTATCGGCGGGCATATCACCAATTTCGTCGAGAAAAAGCGTGCCGCCGTCGGCTTGTTCGAAGCGTCCGGGGCGCATAGTGGTTGCCCCTGTGAAAGCGCCTTTCTCATGCCCAAACAGCTCTGATTCAATGAGATCTTTCGGAATGGCCGCCATATTGAGTGGAATAAAGGTATTGTTTTTTCTGGGGCTATGTCGATGTAATGCATGAGCGACTAGCTCTTTGCCGGTTCCAGATTCGCCATTAATTAATACAGTGATGGTTGATTGCGATAGCCGACCAATAGCGCGAAATACCTCCTGCATGGCGGGTGCTTCGCCAATGATTTCAGTGGTTTCGGGTATCGCCTCTGTACCGTTGTTATCGTTGCTCACGGCTTCTGCTTGTTTTATCTCGTGTGCGTGAGCAAAGGCGCGCCGTACGACAGCAACGGCTTCATGCATATCAAACGGCTTGGGTAGATACTCAAATGCACCGCCTTGATAGGCTGATACAGCACTTTCAAGATCAGAATGTGCGGTCATGATAATGACGGGAATATGGGCGAAAGCGCTTTGTATGGCGTTGAGTAGGTCGAGCCCGTCGGTACCTCCCGGCATTCTTACATCACTGATAATAGCGGTTGGTTGCGTCTGATCGGCTTGGTTAAGCGCTTGAAGTGCTTGGCTTCCATCTGCAAATGTCACGACATGAATACTTTCTTTGGTGAATGCTTTTTCGAGTACCCATCGAATTGAATTGTCGTCATCAATAACCCAAAGTGTTTCCGGTGAGTAATTCATCGCGCCTGCCCTATAGGTAGAGGAATGTAGAGTGAAAAAATAGTTTTACCTTCGTCACAACGACATTCAATTAAGCCCTTATGCTGTGTGATTAATTGTTGTGCAATAGCAAGTCCGAGGCCTGTCCCTTCAGCCCGGCCTGAAATCATTGGGTAAAAAATATCGTTGATCAGCTCTTTAGGAATGCCCGGCCCGTTATCTTCAATATCAATATTGGCGACAAGAGGATGGTGAGTTCGCCCAATGGTAAATTGTCGATAGACGCGGGTGTATATGTTAATGGCCGGAGGTAGCGCACTTTGGTGTTCTGACAGAGCCTGCACACTATTACGTACAATATTGAGTATGGCTTGAATTAACATATCACTATCGCCCAAAAATTCAGGAATGCTGGGATCGTACTGTCGGCTTAGTTGGATACGCTCGCCAACTTCTGCACTGATTATAGCCAGTACATGCTCTAACACTTGATGGATGTTGACCGGTTGTTGAGCAATGTTTTGTCGTGGGCCTAACATACGATCGACGAGGCTGCGGAGCCGGTCAGTTTCGGTAATAATAATGCGTGTGTATTCTTTGAGCTCCTCATCAGGAAGCTCAGCTTCAAGGAGCTGAGCCGCGCCTCGGATACCCCCCAAAGGATTTTTAACTTCATGGGCAACGCCGCGGACGAGATTTTTGGTGGTTTCTTGTGAGGCGAGAAAAGCTTCTTCGCGGCTGATGCGTAATAGGCGGTCGAGTGGTTGAATCTCTACCAGTAACTGCTGATTATGATTGGTGGGTGTGACAGTATAGTCGACGGTGATACGCTCGTTAGTATGTAAGCACCAACTTACTTTTCTTTTTGTGTATTGCCTGCCGCTTTTAAGTGCATCATGGATTTTATCAAGTGCCGTATCGGACTCATAAAAGCAGTCCGATATGTGACGGTTCACCATCTGTTTGGAGCTAATAGATAAAAGCGATTCGGCAGACGTATTGGCCTCAATAACCACGAGTGATTTATCTAATACGATAACGGCACTGGTTAAGTTGTCGAATAGAACTCTGTAGTTATGAATTTGGCTCATAGTGCACTGCTAAGTACATAGAGGGTGATTCAATATAAAATGGCATAGTCGTAGTGGTTATTGTTATGCCATTTTATATTGAATCGGCTCTAGTTTATCCGGTTAATGTTGCTTGCACTATTGTGGTGCAAGAATGATGTTCTCATAAGGTATCAATGATTACTTAGTTGAAGATAAAAAAGCCCCGTTAAACGAGGCTTTAGTGTGTAACCTAATACTGCTAATGCAGTAAACGTGAGGCAATACATCGTCGCCCCACTAAGCCATTTTATAGGCTGTAGTACATGTCGAACTCAACAGGGTGAGTGGTCATGTTGAGACGCTCAACTTCCTCTTTCTTTAATGCGATATAAGCATCGATCATGTCGTTATCGAATACACCGCCCGCGGTTAAAAAGTCGCGATCTTGATCTAATGCGTCAAGCGCTTCGCCTAGGCTTTCACAAACGGTAGGATATTGCGCAAGCTCTTCAGCAGGTAAGTCATAAAGGTCTTTATCGGCAGCGTCACCAGGGTGAATTTGGTTTTTGATTCCGTCAAGGCCTGCCATCAATAATGCAGAAAATGCCAAGTATGGGTTAGCTGTTGGGTCAGGGAAGCGAGTTTCCACACGTCTTGCCTTTGGTGACGTCACATAAGGAATACGGATAGATGCTGAACGGTTGCGAGCGGAATAAGCGAGGATAACCGGTGCTTCGAAACCAGGAACTAAACGCTTATACGAGTTGGTTGATGCATTACAAAATGCATTGAGCGCCTTGGCGTGTTTAATGATGCCGCCAATGTAATGCAGTGCCATGTCGCTCAGGCCAGAATATGCATCACCTGCAAATTGGTTAGTGCCGTCTTTTGAAAACGACATGTGTACGTGCATACCACTTCCGTTATCGCCAACAACAGGTTTTGGCATAAATGTCGCTGTTTTACCATAGGCGTGCGCCACATTATGTACGCAGTATTTAAGGATTTGCACTTCATCTGCTTTTTTGGTGAGCGTGTTTGCGCCGACACCGATTTCACATTGGCCGGCAGTTGCGACTTCGTGATGGTGTACTTCAATAGCAAGGCCCATTGCTTCCATAGCATTACACATAGCGCCACGTACTTCGTGTAGCGAATCAACCGGAGGTACAGGGAAGTAACCGCCTTTGACACCCGGGCGGTGGCCCATATTGCCAGCAGGTAAAGAAGCATCTGATGACCAAGCCGCTTCTTCTGAGTTGATTTTGTAGAATGAGCCTGACATATCAGTATTCCACTTCACATCGTCAAATACGAAGAACTCAGGTTCTGGGCCAAATAGAGCGGTATCACCTAAGCCTGTAGCGGTTAGATAGGCTTCTGCACGTTGTGCAATCGAGCGTGGGTCTCGGCTATAGCCTTCGCCCGTCGTTGGTTCAACAATACTGCAACGAATGATAACAGTCACTTCATCGGTAAATGGGTCAATGATGGCAGAGTCAGCATCGGGCATTAAAATCATGTCTGATTCATTGATACCTTTCCAGCCAGAAATTGAAGAGCCGTCGAACATTTTGCCTTCTTCAAAAAAATCATCATCGACATCCGAAGCAGGGATAGTGACGTGATGTTCTTTACCTTTAGTATCGGTAAAGCGTAGATCGACCCATCGAGCTTCGTTTTCTGCGATAAGATTAACCGTGGTGTCCGACATTGATATTTCCTCCAAATGGGGCTGTTAGTCTGTAAAAGTGTTTAATAAGATGGTGGACTTGTCGTATGCACCATCTTTAGTCATGCTTGATTAGCAATTAGAGTGCCAATTTTATATTTGCCTAAAAGCCCCGCTATCGCGAGCTTATTGGCATCAGTGTAGGCAATACGAATGTTTTTTGCACCAAAATAATGCAATTTCTGTCTTTATGTTTTATTTTGGTGCGAACGAATAGTTTTTGATAGTGGAAAGCCTGCCTGTTAGGAGGTGTCGTTGTGTAGAGCTCCCCATCGCCATTCAATTACAGTAATATGCGCGACCCTATGACTAGTCAACAAGACAAAGAGGTTGAATGATGGCCGTCTCAGAAGATGATATTGCAACGATAGAATCCTTGCTAGGGCGTGAGCCGCGAGGCCTAGAAGATGTTGCTGTGCGCGATAATAGTGGTGTGCCAGTCGTTATACGTGTCGCGCCTTTAGTTAATGATAAGCCATTTCCTACACTGTTTTGGCTAATAGATAAGCGTATTAATTATGCGATTGATCAGGTGGAAGCGCGCGGCTTAATTGCTGATTTACAAGCGACGGTTGATGGCCGTGCCGATTTGCAAATGGCGATGACCGAAGACCATCAGCGATACATTGCCTTGCGTCAGTCTTTCTTTTCTTCTGAGCAGCAGCAAGCGATTCAGCGTTTAGGCTATGAGTCGGTGCTTAACGAGCGGGGAATTGGCGGCATTGCTGACTTCCAGCGTATTCGTTGTTTACATACCTATTATGCAGCTCACCTTGTAACGCCTAATACGGTCGGCCAAATGTTAGATGATTATTGGCGCTCTAGAGAGATCACTTTTTCACACATGCCCTAGTTGAAACTGGCTGGTTAGTTGTACATGGTATGAAAGCTGGGTGTTGCTCGATATTTTTACTGTTTAGGGGGGGCTTATATTTATTCCTACCATTCTTATATGCGGTCTCACTGCTGCCCCATTAAAACTTTTCCTATTGTCAGGTAGGTTAGTATTTATCTGATTTCCAGCGTTTCAACTTAGCAGACAACTCAGTGCCAGACATGGATTCGTTGTTTATGGCTGTAGCACGCTGCGAGTACGTCCATGTAAGCTCTACATCAGCATTCATGCTGGTGAAGGCCACACCCATAAACAGCGAATCCATGTTTTAAAAGTTAACGGGGCTGCAGTGATGCTGTCTATTTACGTAGTGTCTAAGCGAACTCCCAAATTTTCGCTACACTTAAGAGGCGAGCCTGTTAGGTGGTAATAAAGTGAATTAGCGCCTGCAGGATACGTTTGAGAGCCCTTTGTGTATCCGACGAAAAGAGTGTGCTGTGAAAAAGAAACAAAAAAAGAATAGTGTGTTACTGCAAATTATCGGTCTAGTGATTATATTGCTATTGCTTGTTGCTATTTCTGCTGGCGTCACTTTGATGGCAACCGGGACGTTAGATGTGGAAACTATCGCTAAAAAACCCGGTAAGCCCGTTGGTGATATTGTTGACGCTGAAAAAATTTGCAATCAACAAATTCGAGAAAAATATGGCCGCCAACTTAGTTCTATCGCAAACAATGAGCGTTCTGGCCGTTATGATAAAAGCAGCGGTGATTTCAAATTGTTTTATCAATTAGATGTTTTTCGTGATGAAAGTCGCCGAACAGGCACTAGTGTTTTTTATGTCACTTGCTATATTGCCTCAGTGGATGGGTCGGTGTCTCAAATAGAGTTTTTAGAGCAGGGTGATGGTAAGTCAGAAGTGTCTAAAAGAGATGATACCAACTTTATTGGGTTGTGATTATTACGTTGCTCGCTTGCTGCGTGAGCAGATCGTTTTATGACGACTTGGAGACCAAAAAACAACCTATCGCAATCATTATAGTGCCGGCTATTTTGTAACTATTGATTGACTCATTGAGCAAGAGAATGCCTATGAATAATGTAAAAATAAAGCTAATGCCAACAAAAGGATAGGCGATCGACAGGTCAACTTTTGACAATACCCACAGCCATGCAATAACACTCACGGCATAAACAATGAGCCCTGATAATACAAAAGGTGAAATTAGCGCCTGAAATATGGAATAGATGCTACTCGTCAACTCAATATTTTCTTTGCTTAGCTTGTCCATCCCTAGTTTAAATAGTAGCTGTGCGAATGCAGAAAGTGAGACAGTGACGAGAATAACGGCGAGCTGAAAGTGAGTCATGTATCGTTGGCCTTGTCTCAAATACTAGAAATAAAAATAATAAATAATATTAGTGCGCCGGTAACCCAACTGCGACTATCTTTAATGGCGAACAGAATGGGATCTTCATCGACTTGACCTCTAGAGGCCATAATAATGATACGGATAATCCAATAGGCAAATAGTGGGCATATCAGCCAAAGAGCATAAGGTTCACTATATAGCGCAACAGTTTCAGGGCTGTTGATATACATTGCAAATACCAGTACCGATAGCATCCCAGCTGCTGTGGCCAAACTCATAAGTACTTGCAAATCGCCGATATAATAGCCTCTCCCACTCAGCTTGGTGTCTTCAGTGTAGCGCTCTTGGTTATTAATTATTTCTGAAAGTCGTTTTATGATTGCTAGGCATAAAAAGATAAACATGGAGAATGCAAGGAGCCAAAAAGACGGGACGACTTCGACAGCCGCTGCGCCTGCAATAATGCGCAGCGTAAATAGTCCGGCCAACACAGTAATATCCATCGATTGCAGTCGTTTAAGTTTAAAGCTATAAGCCAGTGTAATGGCGGTATATAACAGTAAGGCATTTAAAAACCATGTGTTAACTTGAGTCGCAACGAGTAGTGACCCTCCGAGCATAAAGCTAGCGAGAAAAATTCCCTGCGGGATAGATATTTCACCTGCTGCCATAGGTCTATAACGTTTCTTGATATTTTTTCTATCAGACTTAAGGTCGGATAAATCGTTAATAATGTAAGTTGCCGAGGCGCAAAGTCCAAAGGCGATAAAAGCGAGTGCGGCAAGAGCTAATAGCCTAGGGTCCGATAATTGATGTGACGTGACTAAAGGAACAAAAATTAAACTGTTTTTGACCCACTGATGAATGCGGATCTGTTTTAAAAATGAGCGAAGAGATAGGTTGCTGTGGTTAATAATCGAATGTTCGATGGCACACTCTTTAGCGGCTTGTTGGTGTAATTTTTCTTTTCGATTAATAACGATGGCACTGCTTGAATGGCGCCATACGATAAGATCCTTGGCTTCATTACCGACGTAGCTGAATCCTTTTTCTCCGTATTTATCGATTAAAAATGTCGCCTTTTTTTCACCGGTTAAATTAATATTCGCTGTTGTTCCAAAGCATGCGGTAAAAAAATCAAAGCGTTCGGCTACCTGTGTAGCTAAGGCATGCCACGAGCCGGTACAAAGTACGATTTCTCTACCTTGGCTATATTGTGCTTCTAGGTAGGTGATGAGTTCATGATTCCAAGGTAGGTGCTCGGTATCTAACTGAACATGGTTATGTAAACACTCTTTGAGATAGGCTTTTCCTTTTGATAGCCAAAAGGGTAGGCAAAGGATTAGCCATGGCTTCGTGAACAGTAATTGAATAATGCTTTCATGGAGTAAGTCGGTGCTAATTAAACTGCCGTCAAGGTCAACGGCGAGCACGCAGTTATTCACTGGTTGAGTCATTAGCTACTCCCTTGGCCCATTTGGAATTGATGTAGTGGCCAGCATAAACGGCAAATGCCGTTACCATCGGAATAATGGGAATATGATACCTGTCTTGAGAAACAATAATGGCATGAATGCCTGCAGAGCTTGCCCATAACAAAATGAAAGGGTGGAACGCGGTATGCCAAAAGCCTTGTTGGATAATCATGATGATGATACCCGCAAGTGCTGCCAACAAAATTATGCTCCAATACGATTGAGCCACCAATTTTAAAGGCATGAGCGCCCAATCACCTAAGGCTTGCTGAATACCTTTTTCATTCCAGCCTACGCCAATGGTTTCACGTAAATGAAATTGAAAAAACTTTTTGATAGTGCGAGTGATAAAGGTTACGGGTTCTGCTTTGATATGATCGATAGCTTCTTGCTTGAGTGTCTGGTTGCGTGTGTATTCATCCACATCGGCAAAGCGTTCAGGTACTGGGGCATAACTACCGTCGGTGCCAGGATGATTGCCCATCCATAGTGTGACCCCGCCATTCGTCGACATCGGCACAAAAGCATTATAAAGCTCGTAATTTCTATGAGCCCACGGTGATACAAGTAGAGCCAGCATAATCAGTGATAACAGTGAACGAGGCAGCCAAATGCGAATGGATGTGCCTTGTATGCATAGGTAGAACGCTGCAATAAATAGCGTCACGATAGCAAGAGGGCGTATGTAGTAAGCGATCGCAAATAATATGCCTGATGATAAGCCTAGTTTTATGATGTTGGGTGATGGCGTTGTTAGCAGGTAAAACGCACCCATTAATACTGCCATGTAAGGTAACTCACTTGCCAGCACGGTGGTATAGAAGATGAGCGTTGGCCATAACGCGATTAACAGTGCGCTGACTAATCCGATACTGGGGTGTGAGAAAAAGCGATCGCAAAGAGCGCGTGTCAGTACAATAATAGCTAATGTGCAACCAATGTTGACGATGATTATGGGTAAATAATTATGTCCAAACAACATATATAGCAAGCTATAAATAGCGGAGGTGCCTACTGGCCAAAAGGCGGTAGGGCGCTCAGGTGTCCATCCGTAAGTACCGTGCTGCCAAATGTTAAGTGCAAACGTATCGTAGGCTGCGCTGTCTGACATGGGAATAACAGGAACTAATAATGCCCATGCAATACGTAGACCCACCGCCAAGACACAGATATGGGTGATAGACAGTTGCTGAAAGATGGAGTGATGGTTTGTCATATTCTAGATGTCGGTGGGTTGCTAGCGCGTGTGGCATTATTTATTGCTTTTCGAAAGACTAATCAAATTATGGTGTGTGCCATAGGCTTAGTCAAATCAATGCATGATTAATCAATGGTTTGTCTTACCGTGGCTTGCCGCTATAACAGAGCGTTTTATCAGATTTGCGCTAAATTTAGGCCGATACTGGCGTGCTCAACTAATCACCGGTATACTCCGCGCCTTTATTTGTCATTTCAAAGACTACCTAACATGGCATAGAGATCATCTAACGCCTATATAACCCTACCTGAGAATTATCCAGTGATTGAAAAACTCCGTAATATCGCCATTATCGCGCACGTCGATCATGGTAAAACCACCCTTGTTGATAAATTGTTAAGCCAGTCGGGCACGCTTGAGCGCAAAGACCAAGATTCCGAACGCGTAATGGACTCGAACGACCAAGAAAAAGAGCGCGGCATTACTATTCTGGCAAAAAATACAGCGATTGAATGGAATGACTATCACATTAACATCGTGGATACCCCTGGACACGCCGACTTCGGTGGTGAGGTAGAGCGTGTGCTATCGATGGTTGATTCTGTGTTGTTGCTGGTTGATGCTGTTGATGGCCCAATGCCTCAAACGCGTTTCGTGACCTCGAAAGCCTTCGAACAAGGTTTAAAGCCTATTGTTGTGATTAACAAAGTTGACCGCCCGGGTGCACGTCCTGATTGGGTGGTTGATCAAGTATTCGATTTGTTTGATCGTCTAGGTGCAACCGATGAGCAACTCGACTTCCCTATTATTTATGCATCAGCATTAAATGGCATCGCGGGCTTAGATGCCGATGAGTTAGCCGATGATATGACGCCGCTCTTTCAAATGATCACTGAAAAAGTGCCAACGCCAGATGTTGACCCTGAGGGTGAGTTCCAAATGCAAATTTCTGCACTCGATTACGACAGCTATGTTGGCGTTATCGGTGTCGGTCGCATTACTCGCGGTAAATTAAAAGCCAATCAGCAAGTGATTATTAAGCAAGCGAGTGGTGATGAGCGTAAAGGCAAAGTGCTTAACGTGAAGGGTTACTTAGGTCTTGACCGTGTCGATGTTGAACAAGCCAAAGCTGGTGATATTGTTTGTATTAACGGTATTGACGGCCTAAGTATTTCAGATACCTTGTGTGATCCTGATCGCGTTGAAGCATTGCCGGCGCTATCGGTTGATGAGCCAACAGTAAGTATGACTTTTAGTGTGAACGATTCACCTTTTGCCGGTTTAGAAGGCAAGTACGTGACGTCACGCAATATTAAAGAGCGTCTAGATCAAGAGTTAATTCACAATGTTGCCTTACGCGTTGAGCAGGGTGAGACGGCGGATAAATTTAAAGTATCCGGCCGTGGTGAATTGCATTTGTCAGTATTGATCGAAACCATGCGTCGTGAAGGTTTTGAAATTGGTGTTTCTCGTCCAGAAGTAGTGCAGCGAGAAGTTGACGGTGTGATTCAGGAGCCGTTTGAAAGCGTGGTTATTGATGTTGAAGACGAGCATCAGGGATCAATCATGGAAGAGTTAGGCTTGCGTAAGGGCGAGCTGACAAATATGGAACCTGACGGCAAAGGCCGCACTAAACTTGAGTTTGTTGTGCCTTCTCGTGGTTTGATTGGTTTCCGTGGCTTATTCCTTACTTTAACGTCTGGCTCTGGCATCATGACCAGTGTTTTCGATCACTATGGCCCAGTTAAGGACGGTGATGTTACCAGTCGCCAGAATGGTGTGATGGTGTCTATGGTCAAAGGTAAGACAGCGGCTTATTCATTGTTCAACCTGCAAAGCCGTGGTCGTTTATTTTTAGGTCATGCAGTTGATGTGTACGAAGGCCAAATTATTGGCTTGCACGCCCGCGATAATGATTTGGCTGTTAACCCTAGCAAAGGTAAGCAGCTGACTAATGTACGTGCGTCGGGTACCGATGAAGCATTAACATTGTCGCCGCCAGTAAAGCATACACTAGAGCAGGCTTTGGAGTTTATTGAAGACGACGAGCTTGTCGAAGTAACGCCAGAAAGTATTCGTTTACGAAAAAAACTACTGACCGAAAACGAACGTAAGCGCGCGAAGAAATAACCATTTATCCGCACTTTTTTATACGTTTTTAGTTCTTAAAAATACCGAGCATTGTCTCGGTATTTTTTTACCTTTCATCATGCTTATCCTCTTAAAACTAGTAGGGCAGCCGTGACTTTTTATGATTGGGTATACTTGAAACAATCTGTTGTATGGTCGTTAACCATTCCAGAAGATTGCATAAATGCATAGCAAATAGTTGGTCCAACAAACGAGAATCCCGCTTTTTTTAAGGCCTTACTCATTGCTTCAGACTCGGGTGTAGAGGTGGGGATATCTGCTAATGTTTCCCATGCGTTCTTTATCACCGTGTGGTCAGTAAATTGCCATAAAAATTCTGAAAAGCTTATTCCGCTTTCTTTAATCGCCAAATAAGCGCGAGCATTTTTGCTAAAGGCGTGAACTTTTAGTTTGTTGCGAATAATGCCGGCGTTTTGCAATAAAGCATCGTATTTTTCTTGTGTATAAGATTCCATTTTTTTTGCATCAAAATTGTCAAACGCTTCACGGTAATTTTCACGTTTTTTTAAAATGGTTATCCAAGATAGTCCCGCTTGAGCCCCTTCTAGCAATAATAATTCAAAAAGTTCTTGATCATCTTTTTTAGGAATACCCCACTCATTGTCGTGATATTCAACATAAAGAGGGTCGGTACCGCACCAAGAGCATCGCTGTTGTGGATTCATATTGTTTGGCCTTTAATTTACTATCTCGCCATTGAGATTGTAGAGGCTTAGCTCTATGGTTAGCAACATCATTAGTAGAAGATAAATTAGAGGTCATTATGAGTATGACGCACAAAACGCCAACCCTTTACTATATTCACGATCCGATGTGCAGTTGGTGCTGGGGATTTCGTCCAGTATGGGAGAGTATTCGCCAAGGGGTGACGGAACAGTTTCCGCAGTTAGCGGTGGAATATATTGTGGGTGGCTTGGCGCCTGATTCTGATGTGCCAATGCCGGCGGAGATGCAGGCGACATTGGAGGCCACTTGGGCTCATATCCAACGAGTAATTCCAAATACGGCGTTCAATTATGAGTTTTGGCGTATTTGTTCGCCGCGTCGCTCAACATACCCTGCTTGTCGTGCGGTACTCGCCGCGAAACAAGAAAGCCCGGGCGCGGAAGAGGCGATGATACTAGCTATTCAGCAGGCTTATTATTTTCATTCTAGAAACCCGTCAGATGCCGATACCTTGATACATTGTGCGCAGCAAGTAGGCTTGGATTGTAATGAGTTTGAAAAAGCGCTGATAAGCGAAGAGATTGAGGGCATGTTACAGTCGCACCTTTTGCATTACCGTCAACTGTCTGAGCGCTCAGGGGCTTCTGGTTTCCCGAGTCTTGTATTGGCCTATCAAGGCAGCAGCATCGATGTTATAGAATATCTCAATATTAGCATTGATTATAATGATCCTGATGTGAGTTTACGGATCATAACAGCATGTTTGCATGCCTCGGATGTGCAAAAAATATAGCCGCTTCGTCTGTAATATCCTGAAAAGACAAGCTAGAATAAACCCATAAATTAATTTGATAATCAAAGGTACAAACGCAATGAGTGAAGTCCGTAGCGAATTAAAATATTTACCCTCTCATGAATGGGCGCGTGTAGAAGAAGATGGCACTGTGACTGTGGGTATTTCTGATAATGCGCAGTCAAGCTTGGGTGACGTAGTCTATGTAGAAGCACCTGAAGTTGGCTCAGATGTGTCAGCGGGTGATCAGGCAGGTGTTGTTGAGTCAGTGAAGGCGGCATCAGATATTTATTCGCCTGTCTCTGGTCAGGTGATTGCTGTTAATGAGCAGCTAGAAGATGAGCCTGAGACGGTGAATAGCTCTCCCTACGATGATGGCTGGTTTTTCAAAGTTCAGCCAAGCAGTTTGGATGAACTAGCCGATGCATTAGATGCTGATGCTTACGCGGCAAGCGTTGAAGATTAAATAATAAACGTGGCTATTTGACCCGTTACAAGATGAGCGGGTCGTTCTTATTCTTATTTTCTGTTTCGTAGGCTGATAATTGGCCAATGCTTTTCTTTGGCTAAGCACCTCAAGTTGTCATCGGGATCAACCGCAATGGCGGTGTCGACATAATCCAGTAGTGGCGCGTCATTGATAGAATCACTATAAAATGTTGTATGTTCAAAGACACGTTGAGATAGCGATTCTTGCTGAGTCAGCCAATGCTGTAGTCGAGTTATTTTTCCCTCTTGGAAACAAGGCGTACCACTGATTTTTCCAGTGAACTGGTTATTAACCACCTCTGGGTCTGTCGCCAAAATATGATTAATTCCCATGCTTTCCACAATCGGTGCGGCAATAAAGTGGTTGGTGGCCGTAATGACGAGTAATTCGTCGTTATTTTTTTTATGAGAGGCTATGAGTTCATCCGCCTTTTGTTGACGTAACGGCTTGATAACGGATTCCATAAACATGTGTTGTAGTTGTTGTCGTTTTTCTGGCGGCATGATTTTTAATGGTTCAAGTACGAAGGCTTGATACGCGAAGATATCGAGTGTTTTACTTTGGTATTGCTGATAAAACTCGTCGTTTTTCTGTTGATAGTATGCTGCGTCAACAACCCCCTCATCAACTAAAAAATTCCCCCAAGCATAGTCACTATCTCCGGCGAGTAGTGTGTGGTCTAGGTCAAAAATAGCGAGCTTCATAAATATCCTATTGTGAGCTATGTCACTTTTGGTGAAGAGATTGGTGAAAAATGCGAACGAGAGTCAATTATGGGTATGCTTTAGCGGCAATCTTAATGTGAAACTGTGGTACAGTAAAGCCATTGATAGAATGATGAGTTAATTATAATTCTTTGATTCATAAGAGATTATACGTTTTTTGATTGCTAAGGAATGGTCATCAAATCTGTTGTTAGAGGAAAGATATGATTGACGAAAATGGATATCGCGCCAATGTAGGCATTATTATTAGTAATCACCAAGGCCAAGTTCTGTGGGCGCGTAGAGTGGGTGGTGCGAATGCGTGGCAGTTTCCTCAGGGTGGCATTGATGAGGGTGAAACACCCGAACAAGCAATGTATCGTGAGTTACATGAAGAGGTGGGTTTGCTGCCCGCTCAAGTTCGTATAGTAGCATCAACCTCGGGTTGGTTAACGTATGACTTGCCGAAGCAGTTTGTGCGTGAACATCAGCTCCCTCTTTGTATAGGGCAGAAGCAAAAGTGGTACTTGCTTGAATTACTAGAAAGCGATAGTGCTATATCGTTGACTAGCACGAATACAATAGAGTTTGATCACTGGGAGTGGGTAAGTTATTGGTATCCGCTGAATCAAGTGATCGACTTTAAGCGAAATGTATACCAGCGGGCTTTGAAAGAGCTGGCTCCTGCACATAGCCATCTTGAGGTGGCGTATGAAAATACTGCGCATGAGCCGCAATAATAAGAGTGATAAGAATAAAGCGACCCGATAATTACACATGTTAGATTCTCTACGAGCCATTACTCAAGAAGTCAATTCCGCGCCTAGCCTACACATGGCGATGGAAATTATTGTGCAGCGCATTCGTACTACCATGCATACGCAGGTGTGCTCAATTTATCTACGTGATGCGCAAAATGACTTTGTACTTCGTGCAACCGAAGGACTTTTGCAAGAGTCGGTAGGCTTTGTGAAAATGAGCCTGAATGAAGGGCTGGTCGGTTATGTTGCCAAGCGTGGAGAACCGATCAACTTAGAAAATGCTGAAGGGCATTCTAAGTATGTTTATTTTCCTGAAACCGGCGAAGAGCGTTTTACCTCATTTCTCGGCGTGCCTATTGTTCATCAGAGAGAAGTCCTTGGAGTACTGACTGTTCAACAGTCTCATCGTCGTCGCTTCGATGATAATGAAGAGCGTTTCTCGTCACGCTATCCGCACAATTGTCCGGCATTATCGCCCATACAGAAGCCATTTATGGCGCTGCAGAAATTGATGAAACCGATTGTGATCTGCGCTTTAAAGGCGTCGCCGGTTCGCCGGGTATTGCGATTGGTACGGCTGTCGTTTTATCACCTCAGTCAGATTTGAGCAGTGTTGCTTATCAGCTATGTGCCAATGTTGATAAAGAGCTGGCTTTTTTCGATACATCACTCAGCTCTGTGCGAGATGATATTAAAGCTTTAGGCAAAAAACTCAGTCACCGCTTGAGTGCAGAAGAGCGTGGTCTTTTCGATGCGTATTTAGCCATGCTAGACGATAAGTCGTTGGGGCGTGAAGTCACCGATGCGATTAAAAAGGGAGTGGTTGCCCCCTATGCGTGGAGCCGGGTTATTTTGCAGCACGCCAATACTTTTGCCAGTATGCATGATCCTTATTTGCGTGAGCGCGCCGCGGATGTGCGGGATTTAGGCAGTCGTGTTCTTGGGTACTTACAGCAGCAATCGTCGACTCAAGAAAAAATCTATCCTGAAAACACCATCTTGATTGGCGACGAACTGACAGCGTCTATCTTGGGTGAAGTGCCTAAAGATAAGCTGCTAGGTTTGGTATCGGTTAAAGGTTCTAGTAGCTCGCATGTTGCCATATTGGCGCGTGCAATGGGTATTCCTACTGTGATGGGCGCTGTTGATTTGCCTTTTACTCAGCTCGACGGCAAAGTGGCTATTGTTGATGGGTACCGGGGAAATACTTATTTTAACCCTAGCGATGAAGTGCTGAGAGAATTTACCGCGCTTATTCATGAAGACCAAGAAATTTCTAAACACTATGAGTCTTTGCGCGATCTACCGGCTGAAACACAAGATCATCACCGTGTACCTCTTTGGGTAAACACCGGCTTAATGGCTGATGTTATGCGTTCTATCGAGCGTGGTGCCGAAGGGGTCGGCTTGTATCGTACAGAAGTTCCCTTTTTGTTGCGTGACCGCTTTCCTACCGAAGAAGATCAGCGAAAAATATACCGAGAGCAGCTCGCAGCTTTTGCGCCTCACCCAGTGACCATGCGTACCTTAGATGTTGGGGGTGATAAGGCGCTTAATTATTTTCCTATCGACGAGGCCAACCCTTTTCTAGGGTGGCGTGGCATTCGAGTGACGTTGGATCACCCTGAGATATTTATGGCGCAAGTGCGTGCAATGATGCGCGCTTCTCAAGGCTTAGATAACCTTCGCATTATGTTGCCGATGATTAGCCATATATCTGAACTTGAGGCATCGCAGCAGTTGATTCATCGGGCACATAGCGAGTTGCTCGAAGAAGGGTTTAGTGTCAAATTACCACCTATTGGCGTCATGATCGAGGTGCCAGCAGCGGTGTATCAAGCAAAAGAGCTTGCTGCACGAGCTGATTTTTTGTCAGTAGGTAGCAACGACTTAACTCAGTATCTATTGGCCGTCGATCGTAATAACCCTCGAGTTGCTGGTTTGTATAACGCTTATCATCCCGCGGTTTTGCGTGCTTTACAGTCGGTTGTTACGGCTGCTCATAGCGAAGGTACACCAGTGAGTATTTGTGGTGAAATGGCCGGTGACCCAGGGGCTTCGATGCTACTGATGGCCATGGGTTACGATGTGTTGTCGATGAACTCCACTAATTTACCGCGTGTTAAATCAGTGCTTAGAGCGACCAGTTTAGAGCAAGCTGAGGCCTTGTTGGCGAGTGTGATGAAGCTAACCGATGCGGAAACGGTAGCGCAGTATGTTGATATTGCACTCAAGAAAATTGGTATTCGTGATCGTCCCCAAGGTCTTCAGCCAACGCATTAGTCGGGTGTAAGTGGCCATTCTTGATAGTTATAGTCTTGGGTGTTGGGTATGAGCTTGCTAACATCAAGGCGGTAGCTCTTTTCACTAAACGCGATGGTGTTGTGCTGAATGGATAATGCTGTTGACGTTCTCGTGCCGTAATCCGGTAGTGTAATAAAGGCCGCCGATAGCGCTTTTTCGCGCTCGTAACTCACGCCAGTTTTTGGCAATTCATCATCGTTGGCCATTTTAGTATCTTCTAAAAATGTGCGTAGCATGCCATGGCGTTGTTCGGTATTTGCCTCGCTGAATGTCGCTTGTTTTTGTAGGTCATCAATAAAGTGCTTACCCGCAGTGACTTTTGGCCAAGGGCTGTCGAGTAAGTGATTGCTAAGGCCGTAGGTCCCTGCTTGTAAGCGTTGAGGCTCGCCACCTCGGTTGCTGAAGTACCAAAGCTCATCTTGTGTTTGATTCTGTTGTTCGCCTAATTGCCCAAGCAATAAATTAAAGCCACAGTAACGAGATTGTGAGGATGCGATAGCATTGAGGTAGTCCTCTGGACGGCAGTCGCTTTCTAAAAACTCCCGTGTTAAATCACCTCGAGAGAGTGGATTATTAACCGTCACCGAGGGTTCACGTACATTCGTTATAGCGGCAAATCGCCCTTTTGTAGTAATGCCTAACCATGTGCCTTGTGCAACAAGATCACGCCCTGCGAATACCTGAGGAGAGTCTTCCCAATAAGTGGCTGGCGCTGTAGGCCGGACAAAAAACTCATCCCTATTTGCAGCTAACAACAATGGCATTGCTGAATGCGGTTGATAAGAAAAAACAATAAGACACATAAAAATCCAGGCTTGTTGATGGTGATGGTATTCAGGAAGGTCGAGAATATAGGTCAACTTCGATAACGGAGCAATCACGAAGTTCCGCAATGAGTACCTTAATAAGGAAATAACTATTGGAGTGTAAGAATATAACGTCTAAGAAGGCTTATCGGTATGCAGAGAGGCCTGCAATATGAGGTATGCGATAGAGCTATTCTCTATGGTATGATGCCAAAATTCATTGATTTTATATTTTCTTGCTCGTTTAATATCGTAACGTAGCGGGAAAACTCATCGGCTATCTTTATGTTAACTTATCCCGCGATCGACCCTGTTGCCATTTCTGTCGGCCCTCTTGATATTCATTGGTACGGTATTATGTACCTGCTGGCCTTTGCGACCGCTTGGATGCTGGCCTATAAGCGCGCTGCGCGTATCGACTCCCCTTTAAAGCCTTCGCAGGTTGAAGATCTTATTGTCTACGGTGCGATGGGGGTGGTTTTAGGCGGTCGCTTTGGTTATGTGATGTTCTACAATTTCGAAACTTGGATGGGCGACCCTTTGTGGTTGTTTCGAGTTTGGGAAGGGGGCATGTCATTTCACGGCGGTTTACTGGGTGTGATTGTTGCCATTTTACTTTATTGTCGTCGCACCAAGGCTTCTTTTTTTGCGACCTTAGATTTTGTTGCGCCGCTGGTACCTTTAGGTTTAGGCTTTGGGCGCTTAGGTAACTTTATTGGCCAAGAGCTATGGGGGCGCGCTACAAATGTCTCTTGGGGAATGATATTTCCACGCGACCCTGAACAATTGGTGAGACATCCTTCTCAGTTGTATCAAGCCTTTCTCGAAGGCTTTGTTCTTTTTGTTATTGTTTATTGGTTTTCACGTAAACCTCGCCCACGTTTGGCCGTTGGCTCTGTTTTCCTGATTTTTTATGGCCTATTTCGTTTTGCTGTTGAATTTGTCCGCCAGCCAGATGATCATATTCAAACGCTTATTTTTGGCTGGATGACACGAGGCCAGTTACTCACCATACCAATGATCGTTGTCGGTATTGCTGTTTTAGTTTGGGTATACGTAGCGCACTATAAAACAAAAAACCATCAGTCCTAGGATTAATCATGAAAGCCTATCTCGATTTATTAGATGATATTCTTACTCACGGCACGCAAAAAGGTGATCGTACCGGTACTGGTACTTTGTCTGTATTTGGCCGCCAGTATCGCCATAATTTACAAGATGGCTTTCCTTTATTGACGACAAAAAAACTACATTTTAAAAGCATTGCCAATGAGTTGATTTGGTTTTTAAACGGTGACACGAATACGCAGTGGTTGAAAGATAATGGTGTGTCTATATGGGACGAGTGGGCTGATGATAATGGTGATCTTGGCCCGCTTTACGGGAAACAGTGGACAGCATGGCCAACCAAAGACGGCGGCAGTATTAATCAAATAGATTACGTGGTTAATTGTTTGAAAAACAATCCAGACAGTCGACGAATTTTATTTCATGGATGGAATGTAGAATACTTACCGGATGAATCAATAAGCCCGCAAGCGAATGTTGAACAGGGGCGTATGGCATTGCCACCTTGTCATTTACTTTATCAGTTTTATGTTGCGGATAACCGTTTGTCTGCACAACTCTATATCCGCAGCTCAGATTCATTTTTAGGTTTGCCTTACAACACGGCAAGCTTGGCACTGCTGGTTCATATGTTAGCTCAGCAATGTGATTTAGATGTGGGGGAGGTAATTGTAACAACGGGCGATTCACACATATATTCCAATCATATCGAGCAAGTGAAAACACAGTTAGAGCGTCAGCCTAAATCACTGCCGAAATTAACATTTAAGCGTAAACCTGAATCAATTTATGATTATACCTTTGAGGATTTTGTACTCGAAGGCTATGAGCCTCATCCTAGTATAAAAGCCCCTGTCGCTATATAAGTACCATCAAAATAAAGCCTGTAAAGAGTTTCCATGCATGAACTAATTATTTGTGATGCCACAACGGATGATTTTCAACGGATTGTGTCAATCAACCAAGCACAAGAAGATAAAACGAGTCATATGAATGCGCAACAGCTAGCAGTGTTGCATGAGTTGTCTTGCTATCACCGTGTCGCTACAGTGAATAATGAAATTATTGGCTTTTTATTAGCGATGAGCCATACCGCATCTTACTCAAATGCAAATTTTGCATGGTTTTGTTCGCATACTGCCTCTTTTGTTTATATTGATCGCATTGTTATTGAGAAACCCTTTGCGGGTATGGGGGTGGGAACCGCACTCTATAATGATCTATTTTCTGATTGTCGCCGTCAGCAAATATCACATGTGGTATGTGAATATAATTTACAGCCACTAAATATAGCTTCTCAGAAATTTCATAAGGCGCGACATTTTAAAGAGGTGGGGCAGCACTCGCCTTCTGAGGGAAAGTGGGTGTCGTTACAATCCGCTTTTGTTAGTTAACGCGATATAAACAGTACTCATTTATGACGACAATTACACTCTCCATTATTGTAGCAATAGCTAACAATCACGCCATTGGAAAAGACAATCAATTGCTATGGCATTTGCCTGAAGACTTACAGTACTTTAAACGAGTGACAATGGGTAAGCCCATCGTGATGGGTAGAAAAACTTTTGAGTCTATTGGCCGCCCTTTGCCTGGGCGACTGAATATTGTCATCACTCGTCAAGAAGATTGGCAACGCGAAGGAGTTAAGGTGGTGCATTCCATCAATGACGCGTTACGTTTGGCCGAAGCGCAATCCATGATTGATGGTATCGACGAAATGATGGTGATTGGTGGTGCAGAAATTTATAAAACCGCACTGCCAAAAGCCGATAAGCTATATGTGACGCGAGTAGATGCTAATATTGACGGTGATGCATTTTTTCCTGAAATAGATAGCCATATTTGGCAAGAAACCCATAGAGATAGTTTCTCTGCCAGTGATTCTTCGTTAAAAACTAACTCTTATGACTATGCGTTTTGTGTGTTGGAAAAAATAAGTAATGCAGGTTGATGATTCAATGCGCGATATCCTGCCAGTAACATCCAAATATAAATAAGTATAAAAAAAGCCCGCTAATCAATTAACGGGCTTGCATATTAAGATGTAAAAGCTCGATGTTTAATCAAGTAACGATACATCTCTAACCGCGCCTTTATCGGCACTAGTTACAAACTTAGCGTAAGCTTTGAGTGCTGCGGTAACTTTACGTGGTCTATCTTTGACAGGTTTCCATCCTTTTTTATCTTGCTCTGCTCGACGTGTGGCGAGTTCTTCGTCAGACACGAGCATATTAATTGTGCGGTTAGGAATATCAATTTTTATCTTATCGCCATCTTTTACTAAACCGATCGCACCGCCCGCAGCAGCTTCAGGTGAAACGTGGCCGATTGATAAACCCGATGTTCCTCCTGAGAAACGACCATCGGTCAGTAGTGCGCAGGCTTTGCCCAATCCCTTCGATTTGATATAGCTGGTAGGGTATAGCATTTCTTGCATACCCGGGCCGCCGCGTGGGCCTTCATAGCGAACAACAACAATGTCACCGGCTACCACTTTATCCGCTAAAATATTTTCCACGGCTTCGTCTTGTGATTCGACGACGTGCGCACGGCCTTCAAACACGAGAATGTCTTCATCAACACCGGCTGTTTTTACGACGCAACCATCCAGTGCAATATTACCGTACAGAACGGCTAGTCCACCCTCTAAGCTAAAGCTGTGTTCCAGCGAGCGAATGCAACCATTCTCTCTGTCGGCGTCGAGTGTTGGCCAGCGACAATCTTGGCTAAAAGCGGTTTGTGTGGGAATTCCAGCGGGCCCTGCTTTATAAAAATGCATCACCTCTTCGCTAGGGTTGCGCATAATATCCCATTCATCCAGTGCGTCTTTTAACGTGGCACTGTGAACGGTAGGTAGTGATGTGTCGAGTAATCCGGCGCGATCTAGCTCGCCTAGTATCGCCATAATACCACCGGCGCGATGTACGTCTTCGATGTGATACTTGGGGGTGTTGGGGGCGACCTTGCAGAGTTGTGGCACCTTGTGGCTGAGTGCATCGATGTCTTTCATGGTGAAGTCGACACCCGCTTCGATTGCTGCGGCTAAAAAGTGCAAAATAGTATTGGTTGATCCGCCCATCGCAATATCTAAACACATGGCGTTTTGGAACGCGTTGTATTGTGCAATGCTACGAGGCAGTACGCTGTAATCGTCTTCTTCGTAGTGCTTGCGGGTAATTTCAACAATACGCTGTCCGGCACGCTTGAACAGTTTTTCGCGGTCAGCGTGTGTCGCTAATGTTGTGCCGTTACCCGGTAGACTCAATCCGAGAGCTTCCGTGAGGCAGTTCATCGAGTTTGCGGTAAACATGCCCGAGCAAGAGCCGCAAGTTGGGCAGGCGCTACGTTCATATTCTGCGACTTCTTCATCACTGGCATTGTCATCAACAGCAATGACCATCGCATCAACAAGGTCGAGTTTCTTGTCGCCTAACTTGGTCTTTCCGGCCTCCATTGGCCCACCGGATACAAAAATCACCGGAATATTTAAACGCATCGCGGCATTCAGCATTCCGGGAGTGATTTTGTCACAGTTAGAAATACACACCATGGCGTCAGCACAATGTGCATTCACCATATACTCTACTGAATCAGAAATAATATCTCGTGATGGTAGGCTGTACAGCATGCCATCGTGTCCCATGGCAATACCGTCATCGACGGCAATGGTATTGAATTCTTTGGCAACACCGCCTGCAGCTTCGATTTCTCGTGCGACGAGTTGACCAAGGTCTTTTAAGTGGACGTGTCCGGGTACAAATTGTGTGAAAGAGTTAACGACCGCGATAATTGGCTTTTGAAAATCATCGTCTTTCATCCCTGTCGCGCGCCATAGTGCGCGAGCGCCAGCCATATTGCGGCCTGCAGTGGTAGTTTTGGAGCGATAAATAGGCATGACGGTTCCTCTTGTAATAATGCGCGAGTGTAGAAACTGCTTGGACGATGAGCCGTGAAAAATCACGGTCAAAACAAGAGATTCTACGGTGTAGCAATGAGTTAAGGATTATACGTTGCCTATGAGTGTTGCGTAAAATGAGATATTCGCAAGGCACTGTTTCTTTTTGTGCAATAGTAAATGTTATTGCGTTACCGAGTTATCGATGCACTCAAGAGAAAATACTGCTCATCTGTTTAGGCGCTTGTGTTTGCATAAAGCTCTTAAAGGCCATGGCTGCGGGGCTAAGGACTTTAGTTGTTAAGTGTAATATATACCAGTCACGCATAATGGGCATGGTATCGATATCAAGAATGCTAAGTAGCTTAATGGTTTTTTCAAGGTGAATAGTGTGGGCAGAAATAATGGCGAGCCCCATACCTGCCATCACCCCCTGCTTGATAGATTCATTGTTGGTGAACTCATGTAATTTAGGGGGATGAATATTGTGCTCGGTAAAAAAATTATCGAGTAGTAGTCGAGTCCCCGATCCATTTTCTCTCACTAAAAAGGCCTCTCCTTTCAGGTGTTCTGGATTGATGATCTGTTGCTTAGCGAGATAATGAGATTTAGGTGCAATGATAACGTAAGGATGATCATAAAATTTTTCGGCGACAACGGGTACTCGACGCGGTGTACGACCCATGATCGCAAGGTCAATTTCGTTATTTTCTAGTTTGCTCACAATGTCTCGTCGATTGGCGATAACCACGTCTAGCTCTATTTCTGGATAGTGCTTATTAAACTCAGCAATGAGCCGAGGTGAAAAATACTGCGTTGTGGTGACCATGCCGAGCTTAACCTGTCCGTGGCGGGCACCTTTAATCGCGTCTAGTTCTTCACCGGCTTCCCGAATAGTTTGAGTAATTTGGCGTACGTAAGGGAGTAATGTTTTACCTGCAGACGTGAGTTTAAGTTCGCGCCCACTTTTTACAAACAAATCCGTTTCTGCCATTTCGGCTAATCGCTTCATCTGCATGGATACGGCTGGCTGTGTCAAATATAGGGTTTCTGCCGCGCGTGCATAACTTTCGTGCTCGGCAGCGACCATAAAAATTTGTAACTGCCGTAAGGTAGCGTTGCGTAATGTGTCTTTCATACTCTTTTACCGCTGTTTTGATGATTGTCTTTGGTACTGTCTTTGGTGCTTTCTTTGGGTGCTTGTGATGATTTAGGCGACAGCTTACACTTAAATAATAGTGATGTATATGATGTTGAAAATAAATTATATTTATATGAATATAACTTCACAGCAAAAACAAAGAAACGGTAATAATTATGAGCCCTATTAATAACAACAACGCTATTCGCCATTCTCACAAGGCCACTGCTATGAAAGCCACTATCGTCATCGGTGTTATTGGTGCCGATTGTCATGCTGTAGGCAATAAGATCATTGCTAATGTGTTAGGGCGGTTGGGATTCAATGTCATTAACTTGGGCGTTATGGTGACACAAGATGAATACATTGATGCTGCCATAGAGCATGACGCACAAGCTATCTTGGTTTCCTCTATTTATGGTCATGGTGAAATTGACTGTAAAGGTATGCGCGAACGCTGCGTCGCTCGTGGTGTAGACGATATGATCCTTTATGTCGGTGGCAACTTGGTTATTGGTAAAAAAGACTTTGCCGACGTCAAAGCGCTATTTCTTGATATGGGTTATGACCGTGTATTTGCGCCAAGCGATGATTTAGAAGATGTAGCCGGTTTCTTAACGATGGATGTAGAGAATAAGCAGGCAAATAAAAAGCAGCGCATCGTCGCTTAGTGTAAAAATCGCCTAATTAACCATCTATTTAACATAAGCAACGTTTATTAATAAATATGCGGCTAAGCCACTTTTAGCCTCTCCATCATATTGAAGACTTCATTAGTGTGGGGCACTAAGACTAAATATCTGTTTTAGTGTTCCCGCTCCTTTTTACATTAATGACATTTTCATTCCTCTGTTTTGGGATGCTCTATCCGTCATTGCTCTAGCGTGCTCGTATTTCTCAAACGCTATTTTTCAGAAGATATTGCCTGTGGAAATTCAAAATAAAAAACTCGATAAAAAAATGTTATTCAGTGAACGCGAAAAAGTGCTTACCGAATGGCCTACGGGAGCCGCGGTTGATCTTGACGAAGCAATGCGTTACCAAAGAGATATACCGGAAAGTAAGCGTTTTTCTTCTGCGTTAGCACGTGCGGAAGAGAATAATAAAACATTGTTACAGCCGCGAGCGGGCGTTGCGTTACTCGACGAGCAGATTACTTTATTGCAGCACTTGCAAAATTCTTGTGATTTATTGCCAACGACCATTGATGCTTATACACGTCTTAATCGTTATGACGAAGCACAGGTGGGTATCGATCAGTCAGTCGATGCGGGTACATCGTTACTCAATGGTTTTCCAGCCGTCAATCATGGCGTGAAAGCATGCCGAGAATTAGTTGAATCCGTAAACAAGCCGATAGAGGTACGCCATGGTACTCCCGACGCGCGTTTGCTGACAGAAATCACGATGGCCGCAGGTTTTACTAGTAATGAAGGTGGCGGCATTTCTTATAATATTCCTTACTCTAAACGTGTTCCTTTAGAAAAGTCGATTCGTGATTGGCAATACTGTGATCGTATTGTGGGTCTTTATGCTGAAGAAGGCATTATCATTAATCGTGAACCTTTTGGCCCATTAACCGGTACATTAGTTCCTCCTTTTGTTTCTCATTGTGTGGCATTAATTGAAGGTTTATTAGCACTGGAGCAAGGGGTTAAGTGTGTAACCTTAGGTTATGGTCAGGCAGGGAATTTGATACAAGATATTGCGGCCATTCATTCCTTGAGAGAACTGGCGCACGAATATTTTCAGCAGGCCGGTTTTGATGATTACAAATTGAGTACGGTCTTTCATCAGTGGATGGGCGGGTTTCCAGAAAATGAAGCGCGAGCCTATTCAGTCATTAGTTTGGGGGCGACGGCAGCGGCATTAGCGGGTGCGACAAAGGTCATTGTGAAAACGCCTCACGAAGCTGCAGGTGTCCCCACCAAAGAAGCCAATAAACAAGGCTTAGAAACCACAGGTCAAATCATTAATATGGTGAGCGACCAAAAAATGACAAGTAGCCCCGCATTGTCACAAGAGATTGAACTGATTAAACGAGAAGTTCGAGCGATCATGTCAATGGTATTTGAATTGGGTAACGGCGATCTTGCGCGTGGGGCAGTAGAAGCCTTCAAGCGTGGGGTGATGGATATTCCATTTGCACCGGCAGACTGTAACTCTGGAATTTTGATGCCGGTACGCGACAATAATGGTGCGGTACGCGTGCTTGAGCGAGGAGCGACGCCACTTCCAGATGATGTGGTTAATTATCATAACGACTGTATACAAGAACGCGCAAAAGTTGAAGGGCGCGATGTATCGTTCCAAATGGTCATTGATGATGTGAATGCTATTTCTCAAGGTAAGCTGGTAGGGCGCCCTAAAGATCCTGTGTTGCGTGCATTATAGTCTTCATGGTTGCTAGCTAGAGACGACAAATTACAGCCAAAATATTTTACCGTATTATTTTCAAGAGAAGAGATTATGAAAATTATCGACGTTATATTAGTCGCAGGTTATTCCGCCTTTTATTTTGATGACCAGCAAGCAATTAAGTCAGGTGAAAAACAAGATGGCTTTGTTTATCCGGGGCAAGCAGTAACAAAGGGCTTTAAAGCTATTCGTCAACCCGGCGAAGCCATTTCTATTTTACTCGTTCTAGAAAATAATCAGGTGGCCAAAGGCGATTGTGTGGCGGTGCAGTATTCTGGTGCTGGTGGACGCGATCCATTATTTACTGCAGAGCAATTTATTCCATTTATTGAAGAGCATGTTAAGCCTGTATTACTATCGCTAGATGCCAAAAATTTCTTATTTAATTCTCGTTTATTGGATCAATTAAAGATTGATGATAAACCACTACATACCGCTATCCGTTATGGTGTTTCACAAGCCTTATTAGATGCCGCTGCATTATCACGTCAATGCCTCAAATCAACGGTAATATCAGAAGATTATAAATTGCCGGTTCAGACTTCCCTCGTGCCTATTTTTGGACAAAGTGGCGATGATCGCTATGGTGCCGTTGATAAAATGATTTTGAAAAAAGTCGATGCCTTGCCGCACGCGCTTATTAATAATGTGCCCAATAAATTAGGTGCGCAGGGTGAAAAATTAGTTGAATATGTGCAATGGTTAAAAAATCGCATAGCAACGGTGCGTGAAAATTCAGCCTATTCACCCGATATTCATATCGATGTATACGGCACGCTAGGCATGATCTTTAATAATGATGCGAAAAAAATTGCTGGCTATATTGATCGTTTACAAACAATCGCAGCACCATTTACCTTATATATAGAAGGCCCTGTCGATATGGGTGAGCGAGCACAGCAAATAGACGTGCTTAAAAATATTACAGCACATTTGCAAGCACTCAATTCGTCGGCAAAAATTGTCGCCGATGAATGGTGTAACACCTATGAAGATATTGTTGCCTTTGTTGATGCAAAATGTTGCCATATGGTACAAATTAAAACGCCGGATTTGGGCGCTGTGCATAACACCGTTGAAGCGGTACTTTATTGTAAGCAAAATGGTGTAGAGGCCTACCAAGGTGGCACGTGTAATGAAACCGATACGTCGGCAAAAGTGTGCGTGCATCTAGCATTGGCGACACAGCCAGAACGATTGTTGGCGAAGCCGGGTATGGGTTTTGATGAAGGCATGATGATTGTCAATAATGAAATGCAAGCTGCCGTTGCGCAGTTAGTCAATAAAGAAAAAATAGCAAAAAAAAACGCAATAAATAGTAAAAAAGAAAATCCGCCTAAGCGGGTGAAAATGATGAGGCATGTTGCTCAATACTATTAAGATAACAGACAGTAGTTATTAGCTTTGCTGAATAGTGACAATAACAGAAAAAATAAAATAGATAATAATTTGATGTTAGGTGACTTTATTATTTATCGAATGAGCGAGAACAGAGACATCGTATGACAACAACAGTAAAACCTTTTGACGGCTTACTTGTCGTTTCTATTGAACAAGCCGTGGCTGCTCCACTTTGCGCTTGCCAATTGGCTGAAGGCGGTGCAAGAGTAATAAAAATTGAACGAGCTGAAGGCGATTTTGCACGCGGCTATGATACGGCGGTTAATGGTGAGTCTTCCTACTTTGTGTGGGCCAATCACGGCAAAGAATCGCTTACGCTAAACTTTAAGCAAGCCGATGATGCGGCTTTGTTACATGCGTTGTTAGAAAAAGCGGATATATTTATTCAAAATTTAGCACCCGGTGCGTGTGAGCGTGCAGGATTTGGCTCGGCCTCTTTACGTGAAAAATATCCGCAACTTATCACGTGTGATATTAGCGGTTATGGTGATGACGGCGACTACCGTGATATGAAAGCTTATGATTTTTTAGTGCAGTGTGAAAGTGGTTTGGTTGCTATTAACGGATCACCCAAAGGATATGGCCGTATCGGTGTGTCGGTCTGTGATATCGGTGCGGGCATGAATGCGCTTATTGGTATTCAAAATGCATTGTTGGTGCGCGCGCAAACGGGCAAAGGCTCCGGTGTGCAAGTGTCTCTATTTGATACGGCTGCTGATTGGATGCAAGTGCCTTTTCTACATAGTGAATACGGTGGCAAAGCGCCTAAACGGGCAGGCTTACACCATCCATCGATTGCGCCTTATGGCGGTTATGAGACCAAAGATAATGAAATCTTAGCGATATCGATTCAGAATGAACGAGAATGGCACCGTCTTTGTGCAGAGGTATTAAATCAGGCTGATTTAGCCAGCGATGAACGCTTTAATACGATGAATAAACGTGTTGAACACCGTTTATTATTGGACGATATTATTAATGATTTATTTTCTAGTAAAACTCGCGCTGAATTAGAAATAGTACTTAAGCAAGCGGCTATCGCCTACGGTGCGGTGAATTCTGTTGAATCGTTAGCGCAGCATCCACAGCTACGTCGTAAACAGGTGACATTGCAAGACGGATCGCACGTCAGTATTATCGATTCACCTATTCGTCATTCGATTACCCCAGAAGATCATTGCTTTGGTCAGGTGCCAACGATTGGCCAACATTCTGAAAGCATCCGTAAAGAGTTTTTATAATGAAGCTTTTTATAAGGTGCCTATCATCGAAAAATAATGGTATCGGGGGGCGTATCACATGGAAAAACGTATCATGAAAAAAACGTGGCGCTCATTACTTTTTATTCCTGCCAATAACGAAAAATTTATTTCGGCAGCCGCTACACGTCAAGCGGATGCGATTATTCTTGACCTTGAAGACAGTGTTCCTAATAACCAAAAAGCACAAGTAAGGCAATCCCTGCCGTTGCATATCGAACACCTCAGTCAACAGGGTGTTGATGTACTGGTTCGTATTAATGACAATATTCTTGATGCAGCCGCAGATCTAGAGGCTTCTGTTTTTCCTGACACTTCGGCAATTATTATTCCTAAAGTGATCGGTGAAGAACATTTGCTACTCATTGATCAGGCGATCACGCGTATTGAATTTCAGAGGGATATTCCGTGCGGTACAGTCAAAATGATAGCGTTGATTGAAACGATCAACGGTCTTGAAAAAGCACAGCTAATAGCAAGAGCGACACCGCGTTTGACAGGCTTGGCCTTAGGTACCGAAGATTTATCGCTAGATGGTGGCTTCGAGCCAACGCCAGAAAATTTGTTTTTACCGGCACAAAAAATAATTTATGCGGCTCGTTTAGGGTCTATTGCGGCTTATGGGTTTCCTGCAAGTATTGCTGATTATTCAGATGTAGAACGCTTTGCGGCGTATCAGCAGCGGGCAAAATCAATGGGTTTTAATGGCGCTTTATGCATTCACCCTAAACAGGTTGTGCCTATTAATGAAGCATATATGGCCACAAAAGCCGAACGTGAGTGGGCGCAAAAAGTGCTTGTTGCCTATGAGCAAGCGATGGAAAATCATCGTGGCGTCATTGAAGTCGATGGCAAAATGGTCGATGCGCCCGTTGTCGAGCGCGCCAAGCAATTGCTGTTGTAAATTTTTACTGCAATGAGCTAATGATTTTATAGACGCTTCACAAAAATTTTCGAATTGCGCTGATAGTTATAAATGGTTTGTTTCTCTTGCGGCAATATTTCTAAACTCGATTCACTAAATCCTTGCTCTAAAAACCAGTGAGCTGTTTGAGTGGTTAATACAAACAACTGAGTCATTTTTAATTTTGCAGCCTGTTTTTCAATATGTGATAGCAATTTTGCTGCTTTACTTTGCCCTTGATAGTCGGGGTGTGTCACCATGCAGGCAAGCTCTCCAGCATTATCTTGTACGAAAGGATAGAGAGCAGAGCAGGCGATAATCGTTCCGTCAATTTCCATGACCGTAAAGTGGCTCACCTCTTGTTCGAGCAATTCTCTCGAACGTCTTACCAGCACGCCTTCCGCTTCTAAAGGTTCTATTAATTCTAAAATGCCGCCTACGTCATCAATACGCGCACGACGAATCGTTTCATAACTATCACGGTGTACCATCGTGCCAAAGCCATCACGTGTAAATAACTCTTTGATTAGGCCTCCGTCTTCAGCATAGCTAATAATTTGTGCGCGGTTAACACCTTGGTCGCATGCGTGGTAGCAGGCTTTCAGTGAAAAGTGGCTGTCGGTTGTGTCTTTTTTTAGTAAAAATTTTTCACACTGCAGCAATGTTAGCTGCTTTTGTACGTCACCGCTGTCGTTAAGTACGCCATTTTCTTTAGTGAAGGCAATCAGTTTATCGGCGCCCAGTTCAATGGCAATTTGTGTGGCGACTTCGGTATAAGTGAGGTTAAAGGCTTCGCCAGTAACGGAGTAGCCAATCGGTGAGACCAGCGCAATAGCATCGTTGAATAGCAACTCATCGAGACCATGGGCGTCGATTGCACGCACCTTGCCGGTATATTGTAGATCTACACCATCGACAACGCCGCGAGGCATCGCGGTCACAAAATTACCGCTACGAACACGTAAATTAGCGTTGTGCATGGGTGAGTTAGGCAGGCCAGTAGAGAGAGCCGCTTCAATAGCAAAGCGAGTTGAGCCAATGGCATCAATCAAGTGAAGTAGACAGTCGGCATCCGTAATACGGCTGCCTTGATGTATGCAGCTTTCTAATCCGTGCTGTGAGAGCTTGGCATCAATCTGTTGGCGTGCACCATGTACTAATACAATGCGGACGCCCAGATTATTCAGCAAAGCAATATCATGAACAATATTGGCAAAATTAGCGTGAGTAATCGCCGCCCCGGGTAACATAATGACAAATGTTTTTCCGCGATAGGCTTTGATATAAGGCGATGTTTGTCTAAATGACGACACATGATCAGGTGCGTTTAGCATAGGGGGCATCTATATATTATATTGTGAATACAAGCGTACTTTGAGCACGCCAATAGGCAGAAATTAAAGCACAGTACGCGTACTAACGTCTATGCTTGGAGAAAATAGTCAAAAAGCATTAAACCGTGACTCGTCGCTCGATACCAATCTTATCCATAACACGGGTCGACAGTTCTTCTATTGATAGATGTGTCGAGTTCAAATAAGGTAATTTATAGCGCTCAAGAGTGGCTTTAAATTGTCGTGTCTCAAAGTCACATTGCTTAATAGAGGCGTAGCGCGAGTTGGCGTAACGCTCTTCGCGAATACTGGCGAGGCGTTCTGGGGTAATTAATAAGCCGAATAATTTATCGCGATAAGGTTGCAGTGATTTAGGAAGAGCTGAGTCGTCGAGATCATCTTCGGTAAAGGGGTAGTTAGCAGCACGAATGCCAAAGTGCATGCCTAAGTAGAGGCAGGTAGGTGTTTTTCCGCTACGGCTCAAGCCGACTAAAATAACATCTGCCGAAGGGTAGTTTTTGGTACTCCCGCCATCGTCATTTTCAAGCACATAATTAACGGCTTGAATGCGCTGGTGGTAGTTGGTTTGGGCCATCCCTATACCAAATGCAGTGCCGGCACTGTGATCGGCAGACTGACCAAATAACTTTTCCATAGGGTCAAGGAACGCATCAAACATATCTAAAATCAGCCCTTTCGATTGCCGTAGGGTTTCACGCAATTCTGCATCCACTAAACTCATCACGACTAAAGGTTGAGAGCCTAATGTTTCGGCACTGTCGTTGATTCGCGCGACTGCCTGTTGCGCGCGCTCTAGGGTATTAATATAAGGCAGTGTGATTTGATCTATTTGCACATTGCTAAAGCGTGATAGCAAGCTGTGCCCTAGTGATTCTGCTGTGATGCCAGTGCCATCTGAAATGAAATAAGCAATATGGTGCATGATTGTCTCGTCTGTTATTGTTTTTTGTCATATTTAGCGAATGATGACGGCTATTCTACTGTAAAAAGCGCGTTCTGCTTGTTTTTTCAAGCGCATTTCACGCTATACTGCGCCGCAAATTCTGAATGATAAATACCTTTTGGGGACACTCTTATGGCAGATTACGTACTTTGGTTTGATGGCTTAGGCATGAACGATGTGGATCGTGTAGGTGGTAAAAATGCCTCCTTAGGCGAAATGATCAGTCACTTAAAAGGTATGGGCGTGAGTGTTCCCAATGGCTTTGCGACAACGGCATCAGCGTTTCGTGAGTTTTTGGATCAAAGCGGTTTGAATGATCGTATTCAGTCGACTTTATCGGCGCTAGATGTAAGTGATGTGAATGCCTTGGCAAAAGCCGGTGCGGATATTCGCCAGTGGGTGATTGAGACACCTTTTCAGCCAGCATTAGAGAGCGCCATTAAAGAGGCATTTGAGACATTGCAAGGCGGCAACGTTAATCTAGCGGTTGCTGTGCGTTCGTCGGCAACGGCAGAAGATTTGCCCGATGCTTCTTTTGCAGGTCAGCAAGAAACCATGCTCAATGTCCGTGGTTACGAACAAGTGATGTTGGCGATTAAAGAGGTATTTGCCTCATTATTTAATGACCGTGCGATTAGTTATCGCGTACACCAAGGTTTTGAGCACGCAGAAGTTGCATTGTCGGCGGGTATTCAGCGTATGGTGCGTAGCGAAACCGGTTCGAGCGGTGTCATGTTTACTCTAGATACCGAGTCGGGTTTTCGTGATGCGGTCTTTATTACCTCTTCTTACGGCTTAGGTGAAACCGTTGTGCAAGGTTCGGTGAATCCGGATGAGTTTTACGTGTATAAACCAGCGTTACAGGCGGGAAAAACGTCTATTTTGCGCCGTAATTTAGGTAGCAAGCTGATTAAGATGGTGTACTCGTCACAGCCTGATCAACTCGTCGATACAGTTGATGTTGCAGAATCCGACCAGCAGCAGTTTTCTATCACTGATAGTGAAGCGGAAGAATTAGCCAAACAAGCGCTAATTATTGAAGTGCATTATGGTCGCCCGATGGATATTGAATGGGCGAAAGATGGAGATGATCAGCAGTTATATATTGTGCAGGCACGACCAGAAACAGTGAAAAGCCAAGAAACAGGCAGTGCGGTTGAGCGCTTTAAACTCAATGAGACTGGTAGTGTGCTTTGTGAAGGTCGCTCTATTGGCCAGCGTATTGGTAAGGGCGTTGTGCGTGTGGTGGATGGCATCGAGCAGATGGATCAAGTCAAAGAGGGCGATATTCTTGTCACCGATATGACCGACCCTGATTGGGAGCCGGTAATGAAATTAGCCAGTGCCATCGTGACCAATCGTGGAGGCCGTACTTGTCATGCTGCCATTATTGCCCGTGAATTAGGTATTGCGGCAGTTGTGGGTTGTGGTGATGCTACTGAAAAGCTAGCTACAGGAACACCGGTCACCGTTTCTTGTGCGGAAGGCGATACGGGTTTTGTATACGCAGGGGAGCTTGACTATACCCAATCAGAAGATCGCGTCGATGAAATGCCAGAGTTGCCGTTCAAAGTGATGATGAATGTGGGTAACCCTGACCGTGCGATGTCTTTTTCGGCCTTGCCAAATATGGGTGTGGGTTTGGCGCGCTTAGAATTTATTATTAACCGTATGGTGGGTGTTCACCCTAAAGCCTTGCTGGATTTTGATAATTTAGATACTGAACTTAAAGCAACCGTTGCCCGTCACATTGCGGGTTATGCAAGCCCTGCAGATTATTTTGTCGAGAAAGTCGTTGAAGGCGTATCAACGATAGCCGCTTCGTTTGCACCCGAAACGGTGATTGTTCGTATGTCGGACTTTAAGTCAAATGAATATGCGCATTTGATTGGCGGTACACAATACGAGCCTGAAGAAGAAAACCCCATGATTGGTTATCGTGGTGCATCACGTTATATTTCGGAATCCTTCCGTGAATGCTTTGCTCTAGAGTGCAAAGCATTACGAAAAGTGCGCGAAGACATGGGTTTAGAAAATGTGCAAATTATGATTCCTTTTGTGCGCACCGTCGACGAAGCTAGGCAGGTTACTGAGCTGCTTGCAGAGTATGGATTGAAGCGAGGTGAGAAAGGCTTAAAGCTGATCATGATGTGCGAGCTGCCTTCTAATGCCTTACTGGCCGATCAATTCTTAGAATATTTCGATGGTTTTTCTATCGGATCAAACGATTTAACGCAGCTAACATTAGGTTTAGATCGTGATTCAGGTCTTATCGCGCATCTATTTGACGAGCGTAACGATGCCATTAAAGCCTTATTGTCAATGGCGATTAAGGCGTGTAAAAAAGCAGATAAATATGTCGGCATTTGTGGGCAAGGGCCGTCAGATCATATCGACTTTGCATTATGGTTGATGGAGCAGGGGATTGATTCAGTATCGCTGAACCCTGATTCGGTTATCGATACGTGGTTACATTTGGCGAAACACGCTCAATCAACCTCTTAAATCTGAGCGACAACGTAGTATAAATAACACCTATTTTGCCTACTTTTTATCAGGCAGAATAGGCGTTTGATTTTTCTATTTTGTCTTAGTGCAGTTTCAATCGTGGTTTTAAGATGTGGTTAATTTTATCGGATACCATCATTAAGGTTGCGCGCACCCAGCCGTGCAGTGCAATTTGATGCATGCGATAAAGTGAGATGTAAGCAATACGTGCAATTTTTCCGCGCACATTAAAGGTATCGCCACGTACTAAATTGCCCATTAGCACTCCCACCGTTGAAAACTCGCTGAGTGAAATCAACGAACCTTTGTCGCTATAACGAAATTCAACCAGTGCTTTTTCTTTTACAGTATTGATAATATTTTTTCCTACAGTGGTTGCCATTTGATGAGCCGACTGAGCGCGAGGAGGAACCCAGCGTTTTTCATCTAAAGGAAAGCCTGCGCAATCGCCAATGGCATAGATGGTATCGTCATTGGTGGTTTGTAAGTATTTATTTACGATGACTTGGTTGATACGGTTGGTTTCTAAGCCTTCTATTTCAGCCATAAAAGTAGGCACTTTAATGCCGGCAGCCCACAGTAACATGTCGGCATCAACACGATTATCTATCGATGTAATAAAGGCTTTGTGTTCAGCTTTTGCGACTTGTGTATTAAGTTGAATGTCGGCGCCCAGTTTTGCGAGGTCAGTTAATACAGCGGCAGAGACTTTTTCAGATAATGCCGGTACAAGACGTGGCCCGGCTTCCAGTAAGGTGACTTTTAAATGCTCATCTTTGATACGGTTTAAGCCGTAAAGAGAGAATAGGTTGCGAGAATTAAATAGTTCTGCCGCTAACTCTACCCCTGTCGCGCCACCACCAACAATGGCCACGCGTAAACAGGCAGTTGGGTCGTCGATCAGTTTGCGGTTGAGCCGAATAAATTGGTTAACTAAGCGATCGTGAAATTTGATCGCCTGCTGTGTACTATCAAGAAATTTACAGTGCTCGCGAACGCCTTCAACGCCAAAGTCGTTCGATGAACTGCCTATTGCCATCACTAAGATATCGTAGGCTTCGTTTCGCTGAGGTAGAATTTCTTCCCCTTCTTGATCATAAACAGGGGCTAAGTGAATTTCTTTCTTTTCTCGATTAACGCCGGAAAATGTACCCATCTTAAATTGAAAGTGATGTGCATGCGCATGAGCGCGGTAACTCACGGAATCAATTTCTGCATCAAGGCTGCCTGCGGCCACTTCATGCAATAAAGGTTTCCATAAATGGGTTGAGTTACGGTCAATCAGTACAATGTCGTGTTCTTGTTTTTTACCCAGTTTACGGCCTAGCATCGTTGCTAACTCTAAACCGCCTGCACCACCACCAACAATAACGACCTTCATACTGTAATCCTGTTTTTAATTAAGCAAAAAAGCCCTAGGGTAAGTCGCTGTACTTATCTGAGAGCCTTAAATTATTCCGTGCGTGATTATACGCTCAGCGCACCTTGGGTATAGTCAATTTTAGTAAACTATTGTGTAGCCATAATATGAACAGTAGAGAAATGCACGATGAACGGCGACTCGTACTGTCTAGCGCCGTGATTCGATTGCCCTTACAATAACTTTTTATTCGCTTTGGATTCCTCATGTCTTTGTCTACGATTTTTCAACAGCAGTCACCGGTATTTCTTCGTGCTAGAGCAGAGGATGCCAGCGTTCGATTGTTATCAGTGTTGAGTCAAGATGAGCATGTCCAATTGCTCGCCTTGTTATCCGACGAAGTATTACAGCAGCAGATGGTACGCGCTCTAATAGGCAGCGAATACGTGCTTGATAGCTGCTGTCGGCAGCCGAAACTACTGCTTGAATGGCTGCTTAGTGATGTTCATGTGCCTTTATCTGCCGAGCGGATTACGGAAATGACGCAGCAAGCCTGTTCAGGCTGTGAAACGACGGAAGCTATTGATCGTGCGCTGCGCCAGTTACGTCGTCAATTGATGGTTGGGATTATATGGCGCGATGTGAATCGCCTATCTGATTTTTCTGAAGTATGCCTGTCCATGACTACCATGGCGGAAGTGATGATTCAGCACGCGGTTGATTTTCATTATCGTGAATTAACGAGAAAGCATGGGACCCCTATTGGAGTAGTATCAGGCATGCCGCAACCCTTGTTGGTATTGGGTATGGGCAAGTTGGGTGGCGCTGAACTGAATTTGTCTTCGGACATTGATTTGATTTTTGCATTCCCAGAAATGGGTGAAACCAATCACGCACGTCGGCCTTTAGATAATCCATCGTTTTTTATTCGCTTAGGTCAGCGCGTGATTAAAACGTTGAACGATGTGACGGTAGATGGTTTTGTTTTTCGTGTCGATATGCGTTTGCGCCCTTATGGTCAAAGTGGGGCTTTAGTGAGCAGCTTTGCCTCCCTCGAAAATTACTACCAAACGCAGGGGCGTGACTGGGAGCGTTTTGCGGCTATTAAAGCGCGCGTGGTGGCTTGCTCATCGCTATCTGCCGTGCATGATGCCACGGCTTCTGATTCTTCTGCGTCACACTCATTGACTCTCCAGCAGGCGGCAGTGGATGATTTATACGCGATTTTACAGCCGTTTACTTACCGCAAATATACCGACTTTTCAGTGATTGAATCCTTGAGAAAACTTAAGGCGCTAATTGTGCAAGAAGTGCGACGCAAAGGTATGGAAACCAATGTAAAGCTCGGTGCAGGAGGGATTAGGGAGTTAGAGTTTATCACCCAAGCCTTTCAATTGGTAAGTGGTGGGCGAGAGCCAGAGCTACAAGAGCGCCATTGGTTAACGGTGCTTGGCCAGCTTCAGCAGCAAGGCGTGTTTGATGCGCCGCTGATTACGGCATTAAGGGAAGCCTATATTTTTTTGCGGCAAACGGAGCATGTCATTCAGGCCTATCGAGATGAGCAAACGCAACAATTACCGGAAGACAGTACGGAAAAAGCCATTGTTGCTTGGTTAATGCTAGGAACAAGGGGTGATGGTAGCGTAACGGAAGGCGACGCAAAGCAAAAAAACTGGTCGCGTTTTATGCATCAGTTACAGCAGCATCGTCGCTGTGTGAGTGAACAATTTCAGTTGGTGATTGCTGACCCTGATGACGTTACTGATCAGGTGGTGAATGACGATGCGGCTATGTGGTTATCGTTGTGGTTAGAGTGCCACACAGATTCCTTGTCTTCGCCCTCTGCAAGTGTGGAAGAAAATAACGCTGAGCCTCAAAAGAGCCCGCCGGATGAATTTGTCTTTTTTCTTCAGCAGCAGGGTTACCAAACACCGGAAAAAATTATCTATCATACTGTTCAGTTACGTGAGTGTTGGGCGGTAAAACAGCTCTCTTCGCAGCGACGAGAGGCCTTAGATGGATTAATGCCGCAAGTATTTGTGATTACTTCCCAGCTAGAACAGCCTGATATTGCTGCTCAACGGTTATTGGTGTGGTTGAGTAAGGTGGTGGGACGTAGTAGTTATATTACGCTGCTGTTAGAAAATCCTCAGGCATTAACACATCTGGCGACGTTGTTTCAGGGGAGTGTATGGATCGCCGAATTGATGGCGAAAATGCCAGCGCTACTGGATGAAATGCTCGACATGGTGAACCTTTACACGTTGCCATCAAAGGCTGAGCTGCAAGATGAATTACGTATTCGTCTATTGCGAGTGGATCAAGACGACGTAGAGCATGTTATGGAAGTGCTGCGCTACTTTAAGTTGTCTCATGGTCTGCGCGTGGCGGCAAGTGAACTGTCGGGTCGCTTGCCTTTAATGAAAGTCAGCGATTACCTTACATGGATAGCCGAGGTCGTATTAGAATCGGTGTTGGCCTTGGCATGGTATCAGTTGGCTAATAAGCATGGTGTGCCTCGCTCGCTGAATGATGCTAACCGTGGCTTTCAGTGCGCCACTCAAGATGGCACGCAAAACGAAATGAGAAGTGATAGTCAGTCCGTGCCTAACGCGCTAAGCCTCCAGCAGTGCGGATTTATTATTGTGGCCTACGGAAAAATGGGCGGTATAGAGCTGAGTTACGGCTCTGATTTAGACTTGGTCTTTATTTATAAGGCCGAGGCGCAATCGCTAACTGATGGAGCCAAACCGATTGATGCTCAAACGTTTTATACGCGTTTAGGTCAAAAAATTATTCATATTCTCAATACGCGTACCTTATCGGGGCCTCTCTATGAAGTCGATATGCGTTTGCGTCCGTCTGGTAACTCAGGGCTTTTGGCCACATCGTTGTCTGCTTTTTTAAAATATCAGCAGCAAGACGCTTGGACTTGGGAGCATCAAGCGCTAGTGCGAGCACGCCCTGTAGCGGGTGATATCGAACTTATTGATGAGTTTAATGTGTTGCGCCAAGGCATACTACAGCGACAACGCGACTACAGCACAGTCGGTATCGAAGTGGTGGGAATGAGAGAGAAGATGCGCACTCATTTAAGTACAGAGGCTAGCGCAGAAAAAAGAAGCTATCAGCTGGCAAGTGCTGCCGATGGCGAGTGGATAAAAGAGGGTGATGCTGAGGATGATCATTACGCAGAAAATAATCGCTTATTTCACCTTAAACAAGATGCCGGAGGTATCGTCGATATTGAATTTATGGTTCAATATGTGGTGCTTGCATGGGCGCAACAGTACCCCGCATTAGCAGAATATACCGATAATATTCGCATTCTCGAATGCTTAGAAACCGCGACACAAGATAATATGCTTGCTGTCTCTGGACTAGATTCCCGTTCGGCGCGTCGATTAATTGAAATCTACCAATCTTATCGTGCGGTAGTGCACCGGCTGTCTTTACAAGAGCAGTCACCGGTTATTCGCCATGCGCAAATGCAACATGAGTTTACGGCTTACCAACTGGAAGAATGTCGGCGCGATGTGGAAACCATTTGGCATCAATGGATGCCGTCGCTGGCTTCGGCAGAGAGTCATGTTGCAAGCCTTCAAGAAGATAAATAAACCGGCATTTTAAATGGAAGCTCTCATTAACGGTTATTCGTTATTTCGACCTTGGTTCTGAATCCATGGTGACAGGTACTTATAAATTCTACACGTACCTGAACGACGTTAATTAGAGGCTTCCTATATCACGTAATTACGCACAGGAGAGAAGTTATGTCATTTGCAGATCGCGATGGCGTTATTTGGTTAGATGGTGAAATGGTTGATTGGCGTGAAGCCAAGGTGCATGTATTAACCCATACCTTACATTATGGCATGGGTGTCTTTGAAGGTGTGCGTGCCTACGAAACGGATAAAGGCCCCGCCATTTTCCGTTTACAAGAACATACTGACCGCTTGTTTAACTCTGCCAAAATTTTAGATATGCAAATCCCGTTTTCAAAAGACGAGTTGAATGATGCTCAAATACAAGCGGTTAAGCAAAACAATCTAAATAGCGCCTATTTGCGTCCTATGTGCTTTTACGGCTCTGAAGGTATGGGCTTGCGTGCTGATAATTTAAAAACACATGTAATGGTTGCTGCATGGTCTTGGGGTGCTTACTTAGGTGATGACGGCCTGAATAAGGGCATTCGCATTAAAACATCTTCATTTACTCGTCATCATGTTAACGTCACCATGTGCAAAGCAAAAGCCAATGGCAACTATATGAACTCGATGATGGCGCTACAAGAAGCGTTACGCGATGGTTATGACGAAGCGATGTTACTTGACGTTGATGGTTTTGTTGCAGAAGGTAGCGGTGAGAATATCTTTCTTGTGCGCAAGGGTAAAATATACACACCAGATCTCACCTCTGCGCTTGATGGTATTACACGTAATACTATTTTTGTCTTAGCGCAAGAATGTGGTTATGAAATCATTGAAAAGCGTATTACGCGTGATGAAGTGTATATCGCAGATGAAGTCTTCTTTACCGGTAGTGCAGCAGAAGTGACCCCCATTCGTGAAGTTGATAATCGTACGATTGGTAATGGCGGTCGTGGCCCTATTACCGAAAAATTACAAACCATGTATTTTGATGTGGTGCATGGTCGCAGTGCGGCACATACTGATTGGTTGACGTATTGTTAATCTAAGGTACTAGCCCATTATTTTTATTCTAATTAACGATACAGGCTCATGAAAGAAAATTACTTGTCACAACTCGATCAGCACATTGAAGTGATGAACTTCTCACGGGCTTTGGCCGACCAAGTTGCAGTCGTTGGGCAACAGTGGGTTGATGCGCTTGAGCAAGGCGGTAAAATTTTATTGATGGGTAATGGCGGTAGTGCGGCTGATGCCCAACATATTGCCGCTGAATTAGTTGGGCGTTACTTATCAGAAAGAAAAGGCTTGGCTTCGATCGCTTTGACAACCGACACGTCGATATTAACAGCGGTTGGGAATGACTATGGTTATGATCATGTTTTTTCTCGTCAAGTAGAGGCGCTGGCTAAGCCTCAAGATGTTGTAGTGGGTTATTCGACTAGCGGTAATAGCGCCAATGTCTGTTTGGCCATGACAGCAGCTCGAAAAATGGGTTGTCGTACGGTGGCGCTAACTGGCGACAGTGGTGGTCAGTTACTCTCTTTGGTTGATGAGTGCATTTGTGTTCCGTCGCCGTTTACGCCACGTATCCAAGAAGTGCATGCATTTATTGGTCATATGTTATGTGCGATTGTTGACGAGTCATTTTCTACCTAAGTGGTTTTTTGCTATGAAAGTCGCTTTTTTGGATCGTGATGGTGTTATTAATGTTGATCATGGTTATGTCCATTGTGTAGATCGTTTTGAATTTTTACCCGGTGTTATTAAGGCGCTACAGCTATTAGTTGCTAACGGATTTTCACTGATTGTAGTGACTAATCAATCGGGTATCGGTCGTGGCTATTATTCGGAAGCCGATTACCAAAAATTGACACATTGGTATGTCAGTGAACTGGCTAAGCATAAGGTCAATATTTTAGACGTCTTTCACTGCCCTCACTCCCCAGAAGAAAACTGCGACTGCCGTAAACCAAAATCGGGGCTGTTTGATCAGGCGTGTGAAAAATACGCCATTAATATGGAAAAGTCATTAATGGTAGGTGATAAGTTGTCCGATATTGAAGCGGCAATTTCTGCGGGTGTGGCTTTTCGTTATTTAGTAGGCTCGGTTAAAAATGCAGAAAAAATAGATTGTTCATCAGTGCTTACATGTTTGAATTTAATGCAAAGTGTTAATGCTCATATTAATTAGCGACTCGTAGGCGGTATTGCTGGAACAATGAAATTAGTTTTGGATTGAAATGATTAACTTAAGGAACCCCTGAATAAGTCTGAGCGAAAAACCATTCATGACTTGTGCAGAGGTTCATTAAATACGCGATATATAAAAACACATGAAGAGCGAAAAATGAATATATTGGTCACTGGAGTGGCGGGCTTTATAGGGGCTCATGTTTCGCAAGTATTACTTGCTCGTGGCGATACGGTTGTGGGTATTGATAACCTCAATGATTATTATGATGTTAGTTTAAAAGAGGCACGACTACGGTGGATTACTGATGCTGATAGGGGGGGGCGTTTTTTATTTAAAAAAATGGACGTTGCTTGTCAGAATTCTATAGATGAATTATTTTTAAGTCATAAGTTTGATAAAGTTGTCCATTTGGCGGCGCAAGCAGGTGTTCGTTATTCAATAGAAGCTCCTCGTGAATATATTGAATCAAACATTATGGGTTTTACTAATATTTTAGAGGCTTGCCGTCATCATAATGTTCAGCACTTAGTTTATGCATCGTCAAGTTCAGTATATGGTGCTAACGAGTCAATTCCTTTTTCGGTTAAAGATAATGTAGATCATCCCGTCTCGTTGTATGCAGCTACTAAAAAATCGAATGAGTTAATGGCGCATACTTATAGTCATCTTTATGGTGTTCCGACAACAGGGTTGCGCTTTTTTACTGTATATGGACCTTGGGGACGGCCCGACATGTCTCCTTTCTTGTTTGCTGATGCTATCGTTAACGCTAAACCGCTAAAGGTATTTAATTATGGTAACCATCGACGAGATTTTACTTATATTGATGATATTGTGAATGGAGTGGTTAGTGTGCTTGATGTGAATGCAGAACCCAATCAGAAATGGTCTGGGGTGTCGCCAGACCCGAGTACGAGTAAGGCGCCTTGGAGAGTTTACAATATTGGCTGTAGTAACCCTGTTGGTTTGTTAGATTATATAACCACTTTAGAGACAGCGTTTGGTAAAACAACAGAGAAAGAGCTGTTGCCTATGCAGCCGGGTGATGTTCCTGATACTTATGCAGATGTACAAGATCTTGTCAATGATGTGGGTTACATCCCCTCAATAGGGCTTGAAGAAGGTATTAGTAAATTTGTCGAATGGTACAAAAGTTTTTATCGGGTGTGATTTAAAAATGGATATTATTAATGATGCAATCAATCATAAACTATAAGGCTATTAAGGCGGCAAAAGTTGCTCAAATACCTTATCCTTTTTTTAGCGTTAATGATGCGCTTTGTTTGTCTTCTTGTCGTGCTTTACTTAATGATTTTCCCTCATCGAATCATGGTGGGAGCTTACCTTTAGAAAGTGTGGAGATTAAAGGGGCGATGGCTTGTTTAATTGAAGAAATTAAAGGTGATCAGTTTCGTCAATTAATGGCTGAAAAATTTTCAGTCGACTTAAGTGATAAACCTATAGTGATTACAGCGCGTGGTTATTCTCGCCAAAAAGATGGTCAGGTACATACTGATTCTAAAACAAAGTTAATTACCATTTTATTGTACTTTAATGATGGCTGGGAAAGTGAAAGTGGTCGTTTACGCATGCTGAATTCAAATAATATTAATGACTATGCCGCGGAGTTTTCATCGGCTATTGGTCAGATGGTTGCGTTTAAAGTCACGGACAATTGTTGGCATGGTTATAATTCATTTGATGGGCAACGTCAGTCCTTACAAATTAATTATTTAGTCGAAGAAAAGTACACTAAGCATCATGTTTATCGTCATAAAGTGAGCGCATGGTTTAAAAACATGTTTCATCGAAAGGCTTAGTTGTCTCTATGCGTGTATTGATTATTAAATTAACATCCATGGGCGATTTGATGCATGCTTTTCCTGCGTTAACGGATGCGGTTAAGCATATTCCCAATATATCTTTTGATTGGGTAGTGGATGAAAGTTTTGCGGAAGTACCGCAGTGGCATCCAGCCGTTAATCATGTATTTACTACAGCGCACCGACGCTGGAGAAAAAACATTCTACAGTCATGGCGCACTGGAGAGTTGTCTAAATTTTATCAGCAGCTTAATCAAAACCAATACGATATTGTTGTTGATCTACAAAGCAACCTTAAAAGCGCTTGCGTGTCTTGGCTAAGAAAAAGTGATGTTCATGGTTATGATCGCGATAGCTGTAGAGAACGACCGGCGCATTGGGTTTATAAAAAGCGTTATGCGATCTCTCTTAGACAGCATGCTATTGAGCGACAGCGTGAGTTGTTTTCAAAAATATTTAACTACTCTACACCTAAAAAAATGCATAATTTTGTCTGTGATTATGGTGTTGATCTGGCGCAATATGATTTGCCAACAGCGAATGTCGAAGTACCTAATCGGTATGTGGTTTTTGTTCATAATGCGAGCTGGCCAACAAAATTGTGGCCAGTTGAACATTGGCGTGAATTAATTAAGTTGGCCTCTGAGCAAGGCGTATCTGTTTTGCTGCCTTGCGGTAGCGATACAGAATATCAGCGAGCACAAGAAATTGCTCATCAATTATCCGGTGCTGTTGCACTTCCTAAAATATCGCTTAATGACATGGCGGCCATTATGTCGCGCGCTCAGGCAGCTGTGTGTAGTGATACAGGGCTTGCGCATATGGCGGCAGTAGCATCTACTCCCGCTATTACCTTATATGCAGTGACTGAAACCTTATTGATTGGTACATCGGGTAATTGTCAGCAGCATATCGAAGCGCAAAATTCGGAACGTGCAGCAACAATGCAAGATATCACTGTCGATCAAGTATGGCGACAACTACAGCCGCTATTAAAACAATGTAGATTCTCAAATACCGCTTAACAGGTTTCCTTATGTCTATTTCATTCCCTCATTACTCGGCAGCCAACGTTGCGGTTATTGGCGATATCATGTTGGATCGCTATTTTTATGGCAACGTCGAGCGTATTTCCCCAGAGGCACCTGTGCCTGTTGTTCATGTCAAGCGTGAAGAGCAATTGCCGGGTGGTGCGGCTAATGTCGCTGTGAATTTGGCATCTTTAGGCGCGCATGCCAGTTTGTCTGGCATTGTGGGGTATGATGCGGCAGGGGATCAGTTAGTCACGCAGTTGCAATCTATTGGCGTTGCTTGTGGTTTTCATCGCTCTGCAAATGACACGATTGTAAAAACCCGTGTTATGGGTGGTCAGCAGCAATTGCTGCGTATGGACTTCGAAGAAAAGTTATCCGGTGAGGAATGGGGCGACCTTTGGTCTGTTGCGCAACAGCAGATCAAATCTGCCAACGTTATTGTTTTATCTGATTATAACAAGGGTACGCTGAGTCATTGCCAAAAAGTGATTCGTTATGCGGTTGAGCATGCCATACCGGTGGTGGTTGATCCAAAAGGTACGGATTTTTCTAAGTACGCGTGTGCAGACTTACTGACGCCTAACTTATCGGAGTTTTTAGCGGTTGTAGGCGCGGTCAACTCAGAAATGGAAATGGAAGAAAAGGCGCAGGCACTCATTAGTCGTTTGAATATTGGTGCTTTGTTAGTGACCCGTAGCGAGAAGGGTATGACGTTATTCCGACCGGAACAGCCCGCCTTTCATTTGCCCGCGATCACCAAAGAAGTGGCAGATGTTACGGGTGCAGGTGATACTGTGATTGCAACAATAGCTGCATCGTTATCGGCAGGCGCTGATCTTGAGTCTGCGGTTACTTTGTCGAATATTGCGGCCAGCATTGTTGTTGGGAAAGTGGGAACTACAGCGATTACTGCACCCGAACTAGAGCTCACTTTCCATCAGTATCACCAAAGCCAAGGCTTATTGACGAATGAGCAGTTAGTGTTGGCGGTTAAATTGGCCAAGCAGCGCGGTGAAAAAGTGGTTTTTACCAATGGCTGTTTTGATATTTTGCATGCGGGTCATGTTACCTATTTAGAACAGGCAAGAGCCTTAGGGGATCGTTTAGTCGTCGCTATTAATAGTGATGAGTCGGTGACTGCACTGAAGGGCGAAGGTCGCCCTATTAATTCTGTGGATCGGCGCTTGGCTGTGTTGCAGGGTCTTGAGAGTACAGACTGGGTGACAATGTTTGATGGCGAGACACCGGAGGAGTTGCTCAAAGCGCTTGAACCCGATATTTTGGTGAAGGGCGGTGATTATTCTGAAGAACAAGTCGTTGGTAAAGAAATTGTTCGGGCTTATGGTGGTGAGGTGCGTGTGATGTCGATGGTGCCCGGTTGTTCAACAACGAATATTATTAATAAAGCACGTGCTTAGTCGTCAGTTTCAATTTGGAAGCGATGTTGGTTAAAGCTATCGATAGCTTTCGTAGCGTTGGTTTTTATATGCTCTGGCGTAATTGAACCTAAAATAATGCTGTTTACTCCTTGTTGGGAATAGATGTCGTCGAAACTCGCGCGAATGTTATCTATTTGTTCTCCTTTAATATGAGCGCTTGCGGCTGAAGTGTTATGCCCACTTGCTAAAGCTTTTTTAATAAAAATATTTTTCCCTTGCTCGTTTGCGTAATCTATAACGGCTACTTCTGCGTTATAGCTTAAGTTGTGAGTGACCATCACAATATCCGCTTGCTGCACCGCAAGTATGCCGCCTTCAATGGTCTTAGTCGACATACCCGTGGCGCCAACTAAACCTTTTTGTTTCATGTAGTTTAATGTTTCTAGCGCGCCTTCTTGCTCAATAATATCCCTGTCTTGCCCGTTTGAATGGATGAGTACGATGTCCAGATGGTCTCTTCGCAGCCTCCTTAGGCTCGATTCAATGCTTTGCTGAATATGTTCTGGTGTAAAGCAAAAATAGGATTCCCCTGCTGAAGCATCAAATATTTCACCAACTTTGGTGGCAATTATCCAATGACCGCACGTTTTTGGTAGAAGTTGGCCGAGCCGTTCTTCGCTATTGCCATAAGCAGGTGCCGTGTCTAATAAGTTAATACCACAGTCAGCAGCCGTGTTAAGAATATGTAGTGCTGCTTTATCATCGGGGATGTCGAAGTGTTTTGGGTATTTAACCGCTGTATTGCGCCCTAGCTTTACAGTGCCTAAGCCTAAAATACTGACTTCAAGCTCGGTGCCTTTGATTTTAGTACGTTGCATTAAAAGCTCGATCCCATAGTGTGGGTGCAAAGCGAATAGGGAAGTGTTGTTGGATATATCGTTCGCTATCGGCTTTTTCGTGCGCAGAAAATGCGTCAGCGTTTTGTGTATCTTGTTGAATGTGTTTAATACATTGATCCGCTAAGTTAGGCGTTAAAGCCAATTTTGTTGGCCATGCGATATAAGTATTATGTTGTACTGCAAGGAAGGCGTTATCTGGCCTTAGCATTGCGACTTGTTCGGGTTCGGCTCTGTTAACGCGATGTGTTGCCCACTCGAATGATTGTACATCTAGCCAAGGCAGCAGCTCTTGAAGTGTTGCTTGAGTATGTTTGATCAGTTCTTCTTCGGGTAACTTAACGCCGTCTTCGGCAATTTTACCACCGATATACCATACCCAGTCCCCGTCAGTGTGTTGATGGCTGGTAATGGTTGCCAGTGGTTTACTGCTGGCGCCGATGCAGTGTGCATAGAGCGGTTGTAGGTTTTTGCTTTTTGCCAGCACCATATGCAATGGCCTGCGCTGCATAGTGGGTTTGGTGATATTGAGTTGCTGCAATAATGATTCGTTACCTTCGCCACCACACAAGATAACTTTCTGTGTGTCGATACGCAATTTATCACCGATGACTATACGGGTCTGTTTATTCTGCTGTTGGCCAGAAATTGTGTATGGCTCGTTTGTGCAAATAATACGTCGGCGCCACTTGCGAGATAGGTTCTGGAGTAGTGAAGGAACGTCAATAACCGGCTCGTTCAGTTGGTACAAGAGGCCTTTGAAATCATCATGTTGAAAGAAATCAGGGAGTTTGTCTTGCTTGAGGGCTGCCATTTTCCCTCGTAGAGCTTTGCTTGAGAAAAAAGAGGTGAGCTTAGACGATAGGCTTTGTGTCGACCACATTAACTGATTGTTAGTGAGTACCTTGGTATCACTAAGGTCAACTTCTCCTTCGCCGGCGAGGCAGTTCAGCCAGCGTTGCGGCATATCAGCGATAGATGAGGTTGCTGTCGATAGAACACCATTCAAGGAATATTTAGCACCGCCATGAATAATGCCCTGAGAACTTAAGGTTTGCCCTTGGCCAATCGCTTGATTTTCTATCAATAACGCATGGTAGCCCAAGTCATTTAGGCGATGATGTAACCATAGGCCGGCAATGCCACCGCCTACAATTGTAACGTTATAATCTTGTGGTTGCATAATCCGTTTGTCTATTATTTCTTATGACAGTTTGTTGTAATAGTTTTGATTACAATATCTCTATAAGATTTAGCTATGTTAGTTTTAGAGTATTTCTCTTGCACTACGCGCTGGCCTTCTATGCCCATAGCTAAACGTTGTTCAGGGTTCTCGATGAGCAAGGATAACTTTTCTATCCATTCTTTAGTTGAATGTGCCAAATATCCATTGTTACCATTTGAAATTACGTCACAGTTCGCTCCAACAGGCGATGCGACGCAGGGGAGGCCTGCTGACATATATTGGAGTAATTTGAAAGCACACTTTCCCCTTGAGTATTCACTATCATCTAAAGGCATAATGCCAATGTGAGATTGAGCCAGTGCTTTACTCTCTATATCAGTACTCCATTTAACCTTTTCAATTTTTATGTCTTGCCAGTCGGGAAATTCACTACATATAACTTTTATTCTAATGTTGGAATACTTTTCTGTTAGCTGAGTAAAAGTATCCCTTAATATCTCTAAATAACGTAGATTGCTTGGAAGACCAATCCACACGATAGTGCAAGGTAGATTGTAGGTATTTTTTTTATCAACATAAGTATTTTTTTCTGTGCCTGTGGGTATTACATGAATATTTTTAGAAAAATCTTTAATTTCTTTGAGTAATACTTTGTTTCCTGTGACTACAGCTTCACATGTTTTTACCATGTAAATAAATTTATTTTTTCTTGATTTTGGTGATTTCCTGTTGTGACCAACCCACTTAGGTTCTTTCAAATAAATAGCATCGTCAATATCTAAAATAATAGAAGAGTTGAGTGAGTGTAAAAGTTTTGTTTCTATTTTAGGAAGTAATAGCTTATGTAATATTACCGCATTACAGTTTTGATAGGCGTGTTTGTATTTTAGTATGCGCCATACATACCATGAATTCGTTAGCGTTATTGTTAAGCAATTGTACCCTTTCTTTTCAAGAGCTTGAATTAATGGCACCAATCTATGGCGAAAAGAAGGGGCTGTTTCCCCTTTTGTTACGAAAATAATGTCGGCAGTATGCTTTTTTTGGAAGCTTTTTTGATGGTTATCTCGCTTATAGCGCATAACTTGATTTACGCTAAGACATAACAATATCATGGCTAATATGCCGTGTTCATGGTGCAGCGTTGTATTGAATAAGCCGACAATAGAAATAATGGTTAAGCTATTAAATCCAATCAGCCAAAACGTGAAAGTATCCTTATTGCTTGATGAAATTCGTAGTGAGCTAAAAAAGTAGACAGCAAATCCGGCTAATAGTAATAGAAGTGAAAGTAAGCCAATTAGGCCTCCTTCAGCGAGAGTATTGAAGAATCTGTTATGTGCATGAGGTAAATAAATGAACGCGGTTTTATCCGCCGTGTCAATTTCGCTATTGATGTATTGTTCTTGCATGAATTTTTCAGTGATTATTTTATAGTTTCCGTAGCCTACACCAAATAGATATTCTTTTTTCCATGCATGATAGGCAGTGTTCCATGCTTTTTCTCTAGGAGTTAGTTTGTTTTCGTAATATTTACTTTTACCATATATTTTGTTGAGGGCAGAAGGCGGGTTCCATATTGTGAGCATGATGCCGAATATTGTAATTGCCAATGAAATGCAAGCAATTTTTTTACTTCTCAAAGCACTAAAAATCACAAGCAATAGAATTATTATCCCTAGCCCAATGAATGTTGCGCGACTATTGGTTTCTAGTAATGAATAGATGAGAGCAGCATTGATGGTTGCATAAGTTAAAATTGAAATCACACGATGTTTTATAGAAAATAAAAGCGGTAGTGTGAGTCCTACAGTTAATAATATGTAGATGGAAGAGTGGTTTATGTGGCCCACGGATCTAAGTTCGAAATACTTTTCTTTTCCTTGATGCAATGAATGGTAGGCGTCAAGGATGCCTGCTAACGCTGAAAAAATCAGGCATCCTAAAATTATATAGGCCTGTTTTTTTGAAATTGGAGCGTAAAGTATGATCAAGCCTACTAGGCCGTAACGAATGATGTCGTGTAATTTTTGTACCTCATAACCATTTAGCGTTGCGCCAATTGAAGCGATAATGCTGCCTGTTAAAAATATATAAATACACTTTGTAGGATATGATTGTTCGAAGTTTAATTTTTTTAATAGTAAGTCGTAAATAAAAAAAACAACTAGTATTAATATGAATAAATGCTTCGTCACTTCTATTATTGGTAGTGATAAAGCAAGTCCGCAAAGCCCATAAAAGATTGCTGAATTATTTTTTATAGGTGTATTAATCATTGACGACCTTTTTGAAAATAGCATTCATTTTTTGATACATAATGTCTACGTTGAATTTCTTTAGTGAAAGCGTCTTAGCATTGGATTTTAATATGTTTTTAATGTGGTGATCGTTGATAAGTAGTTCTATGGATTTGCAGATAGCATCAGCATTTTTGCTTGGAACAATAAGCCCAGTTTCTTTGTGTTTGATGATTTCTGTAATGCTTCCAACATTTGTCGAAATTACAGGTAATCCACACGACATGGCTTGCATTATTCCTTGTGGGACACCTTCATTAGCGTAAGAAGGTAATACAAAAATGTCTGTTGCCTGAAGCCAAGGAATGACATTTTTTTGGTCTCCGCAGAGCGTTACCATTTTTTCTAAATTATAGCTTTGAATTTGCTCGTTGATATTTTCCCATTGAGGCCCATCACCAACAATGAGTAAGTGAGTGTCTTTGTTTGCAAGTTTATGGAAAGCCTGTATCAAGTAGCTATGCCCTTTCCAACTTCGTAGGGTAGCAACAATGCTGATGACTGTTTTTTCTTCAGGTATATTAAGTTTTTTTCGAATAGTAGATTTTTCGTTAGTAGGCACGAACAGTGATGTATCAATTCCTGTTGGAACAGAGGTGACTTTTTCTGGGTTGAGGTTATTTTCTCTGATAAGAGTCTCTCTGAGCTTTTCACCAGTAGTAACAATATGGTTAGCTGCTTTGTGGTAAAGCCAGCGAGTGGCTAAGTTGTTTGATACCGGAGCTGATACATGTCTTGTCCTTATTAGTGGTTTTTTGCAACGAGCTAAACGCATTCCTAGTGCAGCCATCCAGCTATCAGAGGAGCTATGTGTGTTTACGATGTCAAAATTATTGCTAGAGAACCATTTTTTTAATGCAAGTAACCCTTTAATATTTTTTTTTCCTATAGGAAGTTCTATGGTGTGAATTTGATACTCCTTAGCTCTTTTTGCTATTGGTGAGTCAATGTCACATATTAGAGTTATTGGGTGCTTGTTGCGCATAAATTCTTGAATTTCACTCAAGATGCGTATTTCTTGTCCTCCCCAGCCGCCAGAAGATTCCGTGTGTACTATATGGTGTTTGTTGTCCATTATTTTTTCTCCATTGTATGCTTATATAGAAGTAATAATTCTTCTTGCATTTTTTCTGTAGAAAACTGCTTTATGGCATTTAATGCAGCCTTAGAAGAGTTTTCGTATTTTTCTTTTTGGGTATAACTTTGCATCGCTTTAGTAAGTTGTTCTATATTGAATAAATCAACAATGGTACCGCATTGGTATAAAGGGATAATATCAATCGCTCCTGCATGCTTGCTTGTTATACAAGGAAGGCCGCAAGCCCATGCTTCTAATATGACATTAGGGAATGGATCGTATAGTGTCGGAAGTACTAAAATATCAGCGCATTGATAGACTTTTTGCATATCTTTTTTGCGCTGTTGACCTAAAAAAGTAACGCGATCATAGCATCCTAAATTTTTAGCCAGTTTTTCATATCGATTTTTATTTTTATCTCTGCCAATTACCAATAGATGACATTTTTTTCTTAGTTTGCTAAATGCTTTGATGGTGTCAGATAGATTTTTTCTTTCGAAGCCTGATCCTGAAAAAATAAAGGTAAACGTATTGTTGGGTATTTTTAATTCTTTACGCAACTCTTCTTTTTTTTGTTTTTTTACCGGGAAAAATTGTTTTTTGTCCACACCGTTATAAATAACGGTTACTTTTTCTTCAGAAATAGTAAAGTTTTCTAATATTTCTTGCCTGACCATGTGAGAATTGCATATAACTTTTTTAAGTTTTTCCCCCTCAAACATTTTCTTTTCTTCAGCTAATAATGCGCGATGATAGGGCGATTTTTTTATCCACCATTGTTGTAATTTGTTAGAGATTTTTAATTTTTGTTTTAGCCAAGTTTTATGTACGCCATCGCCAGCTCTAAATATGTGGCAGCCATCTATGCGTTCGTGAGATTGTATTAAATCAAAATGATTTTTTTGTAGATATTGTTTGGTTTTGCTATTAAAGCTCTTTTGTTTATTTTTCCGCCCGAAATAAGGTGGGTCTATAATTATTATATTTTCTGTTGTTGTAGGCGAATTCCATTTTCTGCATATTAGAGAAATATCAATAGGCGAGTTTTTTCCAACCGCACTTAGCATTAGGTCAATGAATGCCTGCGCACCACCGTCACTTCCAGTTTGCTCTTGCCTGATGATGGCGATTTTTTTCTTGGACATTAGTTTTCCGCAATAAGGTTTAATTATTGGATTTTCGATGTAGTTCTAGTAGTTTTGCGTATTTGCAAAAGGCATTAAAGCAACCAATAGATACATGGATAAAGCCTGCAGCTCCATCTAAAAATCCAAGGCGTAGAAAATAAAATTTTAAAAATCTAATTGCGGGACTAGAAAAGCATTTGATGGAAGAAGGTCTTTCCCCCAAAAAAAATAATTTTTCTGCTTGAAGTTGTGTGTATTTGTTTTGCTTTGCAAGATATTTTGAAATGGTTTCTCCAGAAAAATGTAGTAAATCACCCTTTAATTTTTTAGTATTACCCGAATTAACAATAACGCCTTCATGTACACTATCATCAGACCAACAACACTGTTTTTTATTGAATAAGCGTAGACTGAAGTCGGGATAACCTTCTCCATGCTGTAATGCTTTACCTAAAAAATGATTTTGGCGAGCCATTTTATAAGAGGAGATAGTAATGCCGCTCTTATCTGAATCAATAATAGATTTCTTTAAGTCATTGCTAACGACTTCATCGGCGTCGAGGCATAACACCCATGAGTGAGTTGATTGCTCTACGGCAAATTGCTTCTGTTTGCCATATCCCATCCATGGTTGATGAATAATTCTTGCGCCGAGCTGAGTTGCTATGTTTACGGTATTATCATTACTGCCAGAGTCGACTACGATGATTTCTTCACAAAATGCCACGCTTTCTATGCAGCGCTTAATATTGTGTTCTTCATTTTGAGTGATGATGATGGCAGATAAGGGTAAAGTCATTGTGCTTATTTCTAATGCAAAGTTTCGTGAATTAAAGGTAGTGACCAGTTTGGCATCATTATAGAGAGAGTGCATAATACCTTACTCGTTCCCCAGAGTCTTTATTTCTACTATGCTCAATATACATTCTATTCATATTGTTCGGCGTTTTGGTACTGTTGGTGGCATGGAAAACTATGTTTTTCAGCTTGCTAAAGCTCTGCTGAGGCGAGGTCAAAGTGTGACTATTGTCTGTGAAACCAATGAATGCGAAGATACGGACGCTTGGTGTGAATATGAAAATTTTCGAATTATTGCCTTAGGAAATAGATTCTCTAAGCCACGTTGGCTAGCTCAGTGGTGTTTCTCTCGTAGGGTTTTGGCACATGCTAGGCTGTATTCAGTTTCAGGCTCGGTTGTTTGGCACAGTCACGAACGAACTTCGATCCATCATGTGACGACTTTTCATGGTCCTCCTTTCTTGATGCGTAAACGCAAATACTTAGATTTTTTATCTCCACGTATACACATGTGGAAATGGCTCGAATATAGGGAGTTACATGGGGTGCAGGTTCAGGCTATTTTCCCAAATTCTCCAATGATCGCGCAGCAACTCAGCACTTTATATCCTAAGGTGGCAGATAAAATTGCGCCTCCGGTATATCCCGGCGTTGAAAAGCACTTCTCTTCTATTAAGCGTCTTCAAGATGGTCGTATGGTCGTTGGTTTTTTGGGGCGCGAGTGGCGACGTAAAGGGTTGGATATCGCGTGTTCGATATTGGGCTCGCTACGCGAACTATTACCTGAGATTCACTTCCTTGTGGCTGGCTGTGATCCTGAAGAGGTAGACGTATTGTTTCAGCATTGGCCCAAAGAGTCTTACACGTTATTGGGCTGGATAGGAGAAACTGAAGAGTTTTTGAGCAAGATTGACTTATTGCTGCATCCGGCTCGTTCAGAGCCTTTTGGTATGGTCGTTGCCGAAGCTAATGCGGCGGGTATTCCGGTTGTTGTGTCTGAGCATTGCGGGGTTGCTGCTCTGATTGACGAAAAGCAAGGATTTGTGTGTGACTTAAATGCAGAGGCGCCGGACCTTGCTTGTTGGGTAGCTGCTTGTTATCAGTGCTTAGTGGGTGATCTGACGGTAGAGCGATTAGCACTCACCTGGGACGGGCTTGCTCAGCAGCACATAGCGCTTTATGAAAAGGTGGTGAGTGAGCGCTAACTTTTGCTTTGGGTCAATCTTGTATCGCTCTTATTACTTGTTCAGGGTGTAGTTCCTCTAAGCATCGGTGGTGCTTCTCTGGGCATTCCCTTTTAAAGCAAGGCCCGCAGTCAACGGGGATTGAAAGTACGTTCGCGGTTGTCGATAACGGTGGTGTAAATGCCGGCGAGGTTGCCCCGTAGAGCGCAGCCAAAGGCTTGTTGAGCGCTGAGGCGATGTGCATAAGCCCTGAGTCATTTGAAACCACTCGATCTGCAATAGATAATAAATCGATAGCATCCTCTAATGATGTTTTACCACATAGTCGCTCAGTGCGGTGTTGCTCGTTTTCTGTTAGCTGTTCATATATTGCATCAGCGACAGTTTGGTCGCTAGGTGATCCCATAATCCATATTTGATAGCCTTTGGCAATCATTTTTTGGGCGGTGGTTGCATAGTGTTTGGCAGGCCATTGCTTCGCTGAGCCAAACTCCGCACCCGGGCAGAGTGCCAATACTGGCTTGTGATTCTGTAAACATAATTTTTGTAATAGCGTGGGCAATCGATCATGACTCGCTTCTAGCAATGGTGGTGGGCAGCACTGTTGCGTAGGCGGCTTACCGGTAGCGGGAAAAGCTAATGCCACAAAACGTTGAACCATCAAAGGTAATGCTTTTTTATCGAGGATACGGCAGTCGTTTAATAAGCCATATCGCCATTCGCCGCGCCAGCCCGTTCGCAGTGGAATGTTGGCGAACCAAGGGATAAGGGCTGACTTCCATGAGTTAGGTAATACGATCGCCTGTGTGTAATTTTCTTTGCGTAGCGCTATACCTAGTGTTCGTCTTTCCTTTATCTTAAATAAACCGTGCCCTAGAGGCATAGCGATCGCTTGGCGCACTTGCGGCATGCGTTCGATAATTGGGCGGCTCCAGCTTGGTGCCAGAACATCAATAATAGCCTCAGGTTGCTGTTGTTTAAGCGCAATGAATAGCGACTGAGCCATGACCATATCGCCCACCCAAGACGGGCCAATGATCAGTATTTTTTTCGGAGCTTGTGGACTAATGTGCATTGTTACTGGGCTCTTTGCGCAATCACGGTGGGTGAACCGATGTTAGGGTATATTTGTGGTTCTGAATGCTGGATGTTTGTGCATTAATGACTACTCGCCTAACTGCGCGAACTATTAGCCGACAAGCCCACATTAAAAACGCTACAATACAGGCTGTTATTTAGCGAAGCAATATTGTTAGTCATCACTCTATTCATTATCGAGTGCCAACCGTGAAATCAGCATAGTATGCAAAAAAACAACGATACTCTAATTTATCTGCGATTACTGTCTTATATTAAGCCGCATATTGGCATGTTTGTTTTGGGGGTGGTGGGCTTTATTGTATTTGCCTTAACACAATCGTTATTTGCTCTTTTGTTGGGTGAAATTACTGATGCCATCAACTCTCAAGATAAGCAGGCGCGATATATTATTCCTCTGCTGGCTATAGGCATTGTTTTTTTTCGAGGTCTAGGGAGTTTTGTTGGTGAGTACGGCATGGCGCGTGTTGCCTTCGGTGTGATTCATACCCAGCGTAAACAAATGTTTGATCATCTAACCTTATTGCCGAATGGGTACTTTGATAATTACAACTCGGGTGAGCTAATCTCACGTATTACCTTTGACGTGCTACAAGTGACTCAAGCCGTGACAGATGCGCTTAAAGTGCTTATTCGTGAAGGAGCAACCGTCATCTTTTTGGTGGCCACGTTATTATGGATGGACTGGAAAATCACATTGACCTTCCTTGTGATTACACCCGCTCTGGGCTTTATTGTTTCTAAAATTAGTCGACGATTACGACGTTTAAGTACCCGGTTGCAAAATAGTATGGGAGATATTACTCATGTCTGCTCGGAAATGATTAATAACTTTAGAGTGATGCGTGTATTTGGTGGTGAGCCTTATGAGAGATCACGTTTTGCAAAAGAAAGCCATAATAATTATCAGCAAAATATGAAGTTGGCAGTAACCAGTGCGCTAGCCACACCTCTTACGCAGTTTGTTATTTCATTAGCTTTAGCTGTGGTCGTGTTCTTAGCGCTGAGTTATATGAATGCGGAAACGGCGGGTGATTTTATTACCTATTTGACGGCAGCCTTTTTAATTCCTCGGTCGGTGCGTCAATTAACTGAAGTGATGAACAAAATTCAAAAAGGCATAGCGGCATCGGAAAGTATTTTTGCTCAACTTGATGAAGCGGCGGAAAAAAATACAGGGACTGTGTCGGGTATTGATATTAATGGTGACCTGAAACTATCGGAGCTGGTCTTTACTTACCCTGCCGTTACAAAGCCGGCGTTGTCATCTATTAACTGCCATATTGGCGCCGGTGAGACAGTAGCGCTTGTGGGGCGTTCGGGCAGTGGGAAAACGACATTGGTGAGCTTATTGCCACGATTTTATGATGCGAATGCTGGGGCTATTCTCTTGGATGATAGACCATTAGAAGAATACGATATTAGCTTTTTACGCCGACAAATTTCTATTGTTAACCAAAGCATCACCCTGTTCAATGACACGCTTTATAATAATATTGCTTACGGAGATATGCAGGAAAAAACCACAGAGCAAGTCATTCAGGCTGCTAAACAGGCGAATGCATGGGAGTTTATTGAAAAAATGCCTGAAGGTCTCAATACTTTAGTGGGAGAAAATGGAACTCGTTTATCAGGTGGGCAACGCCAGCGTATTGCGATTGCGCGAGCCTTACTCAAGGATGCGCCGATTTTGATTTTGGATGAAGCAACCTCTGCACTGGATACGGAGTCAGAACGTTATATTCAACAAGCACTGGAAACAGCAAGTGCTGGGCGTACGACGATTGTCATCGCTCATAGGTTGAGTACTATCGAAAATGCTGATCGCATTATTGTAATGGATCAGGGCCGGATTATCGAAGAAGGCTCCCACCATGAATTGATACAAGCCAAGAGTCATTATGCGCAGTTGCATCAGCAAGGGTTTGATACTGATACGGACAGTAATACTAATACGGACAGTCACGACTAATGTGTAGCCATTTATTCAGAGTCGGTTATACATTACTGTTTTATTGCACTGTTCCAGTAATTTGTTTGCGCTTGTTGTGGAGAAGTATCCGTGCGGCAAAATATCGACAGCGGTGGTCTGAGCGTTTTGGCTTTTGTTTTCCTTCTTCTTCCCCCCAGTTACCCGTTATATGGTTACACACTGTCTCGGTAGGAGAAACGATAGCCGCTTACCCTCTTGCGGTGCGTTTGTTAAGCGACTACCCCGGCCATGCTCTGTTAATTACCACAACAACACCGACAGGGTCGGCCCAAGTCTTGAAGCGCTATGCAGAGTATCTTAGTAGTGGTCGAGTGTATCATCAGTATATGCCGTATGATCTTCCTGATTGTTTAGCGCGCTTTTTACGGTATTGGCGACCGGTGAGTGTCTTATTTATGGAGACCGAAGTGTGGCCGAACACTCTCGTTGCATGCCGAAGTCGTAATATTCCTTCATTATTAATTAATGCTCGCCTTTCTGAAAAATCTTTTCAGCGTTATCAGCGATTAGGCTGTTTTGCAAAAAAAATGTTCTCTAATTTTCAAAGCATTATTGCTCAGTCCGATAGTGATGCACTGCGTTTGCGGCAGTTGAGTACATCGCTAGTCAGTGTTGCGGGTAATATTAAATCAGATATTACGGTTAGCGAAAAATTAAGAAAGCAAGCCGCAATGTTAAAGAAGCAATGGTCTAGCGATGGCGAAAAAACAGTACTGATTGCTGCGAGTACACACCCGAGTGAAGATGAAAAAATTCTGCATGTTTTTAAATCACTTATGGCTCAGCATAAGCATTTACGCTTGGTGTTAGTTCCGCGACATCCAGAGCGCTTTAATCATGTGGCAACTTATTGTGTGGAGCAGTCACTGTCGGTTGCTCGTTATAGTGTTCAAGAAAAAATAGCTCCGACAACCCAAGTTGTTATTGGTGATACGGTGGGTGAATTAATGTTGTTTTACGGTGCTTCAGATATTGCTATTGTCGGCGGTAGTTTTATTACACACGGTGGTCATAATATGTTGGAGCCCGCAGCTTGGGGTTTGCCCATTATCAGCGGAGCAAGCCTTTATAATTTTTCGACGATTGCTGCGCAGATGGAAGAGAAGCAAGCTTTAGTTATTGCTCGTGATTACAAGCAATTAGAACAACAGCTACACCATTGGTTGCTAGACTCTTCTAGTAGAGAGTCTTCAGGGCGCAACGCTTCACAGTATATGAAGGAAGCTACGGGAGCCTTGCAAATAACACTAGAGTTCATTGCTGATGTGTTGGAAGAAACGAGCAGTTAATGGTGTTTTCTTACTACGCTCTGCCATGAAAATTCGATAGCAAAGCGTAGTAATGGCAGCGATGATGTCTAAGCAGTTTGTGCTTTAGGTGAGGCTGGTAAGTCTAATTTGTCATTAGCAGTGACGACGAGCCATATACCAGTAAATACTAATGCGGCTGCAACAAAGAAGTTGGCGCCAGGGACTTCGCTGTAGAAAAAATAACCCACGATGCCTGCGAATACCGGGTGTAGCACATTAACGACAGCGACAGATTGCCCTCGTAGGCTCTGCATGCTTTTGTTAAGAATAGTATGTCCGAGTACGGTAGGTACGAGTGCTAAGCCAATGACTACCCACCACTGATAAGAGTCTTGAGGAATGTATTCGGCCGGCGTATATCCACCCGTTAGCCCGCCATAGACAATGGATGCAATCAGTGCGAGAAGTCCAGTAACGAGATAAAGCGGGAAAATATAAAGGAAAATACTCGGCATGCCGGCGAATTTTTTGCCTAGGCATAAATAGGCAGTTAAAAATATCATTCCAAAGAAGCACATGATATCGCCATATAAATAGGTGGTAGATAAATTCAAATCTGTGTAAAACAACGTTAATAAGCCAAGCATAGCAATGGCGGTAGAGATCTTTTCGCGGGGGGTTGTTTTTACTTTATACAATAAAAATAGCATAAATGGCATGGCGAGAGGCATAAGATTAATTAGCATAGAAGCATTAACTAATGGTGCACTGCGTACGCCTATATTCCATACGACAAGTTCCGCAAAAAAGAAAAAAGCAGGGGCAAAAACGGCAATATAAATTCCCTTTCCTTTAACCAGCTCGCGCATGTCAAAATGGGGGTTTTTCTTTAAGTGATAAAAGAATAAGGGTGCGAGTACAATGGCCGATAATAAGCAGCGATAGGCAACGAGCACTACGGGATGTAATGAGGATTCGCGAATGCAAAAAGGTGCGAAAGCAGTACAAGCGATGCCAAATAATAGCAGCAAATAGCGCTTTGCGTAGATAGTGTCAATCATAAATTGCCCCAAGTGGTATGGTTTCGGTGAGTCTGTAAATAATGGCGGGCTTCGCGAAACGTTATTATTTTAATCCGCGAAGCCCGTTATTTTTTAGTTTGATAAAATGGTGCTAAATAATAAGTTTAGTTTCTTTTGAAAACTTAATTTCTTCGCCATGCGGTATGTCGGTAAAGCGTGCGTATCGGTCTTCGCCGCCGCCACCATAAACATATTTTTTCTGTCCTGTAATTAGGCCGCCACCAAAGTCGTACTCAGCTTTCCAGCGAACGGCTTCTTTTCGTGAATTCCAATCCACAAAACGTAAAGCTAAGCCTAAACGACGAGTTTTACTTTCGGAAAGGAAAGGCGCACTGCGGTGCCATACGTATTTACTAAAAATGAATGAATCGCCAATTTCAAAATCATCTTCAATTCTATTTTTCTCTAAAAATGGAATTAGCGCCTTATGATTTTCCTCAAGTATCTCTAAGTGTTTTTCCATAGATTCTGGGTCTTTGTTGTATTGAGGCGCCAGCAAACTCCCTAAATCAAAACCATACCTGGCTGAGTGTATATGCTCAGGGACATAGGCCATGCCGCCACCTGTTGTTTTTGCATTAATTGATTGTAGTGGTGTCCACAGTGTATAACCTAGATCAGCTGGTCTGATGTAACCCATTCCGATGTAAGCATAATGCCATGGTAAGCCAACGCCACCTTTTGATAATTCAAAAGATTGTGCTTCAGTGAAAATGAGCTTTCGCCCCGTGAGGCTGGTCATTAAATGACGGAATTCAGCATGGTTAAGCATTTGATTGATAACAGGGCCTTCATTGCGACGACAAGTAAACCGTGACAACGTGCCATCATTATTAATTTCATCGGTTGCTATCCAATCTTCCACTTGTTGTCGAATACCAGCAATACCCTTTTCAGTGAATAGACCTCTAATACGCATAAATCCATCACGTTTAAAGTTTTCTAATTCTTCTTCTGAAAAGTGTAGTTGATTGACTAACTTGTCCTGATTGGAGACAGACTGGTTTGTCGCTTCAGCTGTAGACGTGTTCATAATTATCCTCTCGCTATTGTTATTATGGGGGTGGTTTTATGTCGTTGTTTTTTTTACGACATGAATAAAAAAATCGCTTTCATCGTCAACGAATGTTTCTTCAAAATCGCCAAATGTTTTAATGCTCGCGAATCCGGCTTCTTGAAGTAGCTGACAAAAATAGCTCTTTTGTAAGGGAAACTGATTTAAGGTGTATTGCTCTCCATCGGGAAAAGTGTACTGAAATCTAGCGAGATGCTTGTCGATATGTACAGGCTCTGCACTCACTTTATCGCCACAGTAATAATATTTATGTTTAGTTTTAAATCCTGAATTTAGCATGTAGTCGTAATTTCTTTGGTCGATAATCATGATTCCATCAGGTTTTAATGCTGAGTAAAACTCTGCTAATGCACGTCGCCTATCCATTTCATCATGTAAGTGGCTGAATGAATTGCCGAGGCAAATAATCGCATCAAAACGTTCAGTAACCGAGTCACCTAAATAACGCCAATCTGCTTGATTTGTTTTTAATATATGTCCACGGTTTTTTCCGTTTTCAAATGCTCGCGCTAGCATCGTTGCAGATCCATCAGTAGACGTTACATTAAATCCTGCCTCTATCAAACTGATCGAATGAAATCCAGTACCTGTAGCGACATCAAGAACCGTTTGTGTGTTGTGCTGTGTAAGCATGTCTATAAAAAAAGTACCTTCACCTAGTGCCCTTGCTTCCCAGTCAATAAGGGCATCCCATTTTTTTACAAACGCAGCAATGTACTCATTAGTGTATAGATCGGTGTATCGGTCTGTTGTAGGGTCAGCGCTGTATTGCTGTGTTTTTTCATGTTCATCGGCGTTGAGTGCTGCATGGCCATAACTCATAGTATGCTCCTAATAGGCATGTTGTTTTTATAATACGCTTTCTGTCTTTTTGTTTTTTTGAGTAAAAGAGGATGAGTGTTTGAGTATAAAATCGCTATATTGATTATCTTGTGCTTGTCGACATAATTGAGCGTAATCAACATAGCCCAAATAAGGCATAAAATAAGATTGATCATTACTCTCTTTACCCACATAACGAGATTGGCATTGGTAATATAGCGTTTCGCTGGCTAGTTGATTAACTCGATTTGCCCATTGTTCTTGAATGTCAGGTTTTACTTCAATCGAAGCAATATCATTGTTGATGAGGTAATTAATACAGTCACATATCCAGTTAATATTTTGCTCAATAGTGGCAAACATATTGGTTGTTATGGATGGGCTTCCTGGGCCTGTAACAAAAAACATATTTGGGAAGTTGGCAGTCATCATGCCTAGATGCATGGTCGGGTTCGTTTTTTCCCACTGCTGTTGTAGAGCAATGTTTTTTATCCCTGTAATTTTTATTTTTCTGAGTGCGCCAACCATATCATCAAAACCGGTAGCAAATACAATGATGTCGATAGGTTGAGATTGGTTGTTAGCTAAAACAATGTCATGTTGAGTGATTTTTTTAATAGAATTTTTCGATATGTCATGTAGGAAAACGTGGTTCTTGTTGAAGGTCTCGTAGTAATTTTTCCCCATAGATAAGCGTTTACAGCCAAATGTAATGTTTGGGCATAAAGTGTCGGCAATTTTTTGGTCTTTAACAATAGCTCGTATTTTTTTACGGATAAAGTTGGCAGCTAATTCATTGCTTTCGGTGTTTTTTAATAGATCGTTAAATGCGGCCTGAAAATAAAAACCTCCACGTTGCCAAGCGGATTCAAAAATCGCCTCTCTTTCGTTAACTGATAATTGAGAAGATATAGCACTACAAGTACTGGATAAGTCGCCTGCGGAATATCCTGCAGCTAAACGTGCATTTTTTTCACGAAAAGCTCGATAATTTTTCTTTATTTCTTGGGTGATTCTAGTATCTGTAGGTGTATTTTGAATGGGTACGTAATAGTTGGCTGTGCGCTGGTAAACATGCAGTTCTTTTGCGTTTTCGGCGATGATAGGTATGCATTGAATACCGGATGTTCCCGTGCCAATAACGGCAACGCGTTGATCGTTAAAAGCAATTTTTTTATTGGGCCATTCGCTGGTGTGATAGGTTTCACCTGAAAAATTATTTATCCCCTCAATGTCAGGCGTTCTCGGTGAAGAAACAGCACCTGTCGCCATAATGCAAAATTTTGATTGGAACGTTTCTCCACTTTTTGTGGTTGTTTTCCATTGCTTATGTTCAAAACGTTGAGAGGTAACGGTAGTTGATAGCTTAATGAATGCATTGAGTTCAAATGTGTTTGCTACATGTCGTAAATATTTTAGCATATCCTCTTGTGAGGCGTAGCGCTCAGGCCACTCCCATTGTTGCTGTAATTCTTCGGAAAATTGATAGGAATATTCAATGCTTTCAATGTCGCATCTTGCGCCCGGGTAACGATTCCAAAACCATGTGCCGCCTACGCCGCTACCAGCTTCTAAAACAAGAAACGATAAACCCATTTTTTTGAGTTGATAAGCGCAGTAAATACCGCCAATACCAGCGCCAACAACGATAACGTCGTAATTATTTTTTTTGCATGATTCGTTGTGCATGCATATCTCTCTTTTTATTTTTATAGATATTTATATGCACTAATACTTGTGCGAACAATTGCGTTCTCCAAGAGCTTTATTATTATTTTAAAACTAACTTTTTTTAAACATTTATTTAAAAAATAGTATTTTTTTGCAATATTTAATATTTTTTTGCAAGCGTTTTTTTTGGTTTTATTTTTTGTTAAAAAATATTTTTTGCTTGTAAAAACAATCGTTATTTATTTTTGTTATCGCATTTATCAACAATGCGAATAAGTTTTTTTCACGATTTGTGTGCGGAGTGTCTGCTAGTTTATTGAAAATTATGATTTTTTATTAGTCCGGCTTTTAAGGCGATCTTAAAAAGCCGGTTTTTTGAAAGGAGGTGGTGTTTTTTATTTATGACGCTTGGGCAAGTTTGTGAGCCGTTAAGATCTCTTCTTTTATGATTGCTAGTCCGCGTGTTAATTGATCTTCCGATGAAGCGTAGTTTACTCGAATGCACTCGCGTTGATGAGCCCAATCATCATCCATGCCAATAAAGAAGTCTTCCCCAGGTATAACAAGGACTTTTCTTTCTTTTAAACGTTGGTAGAGCATTTTTGATGTCATAGGTAAGCCATCAAACCAAAGCCATAAGAAAAATGCGCCTTCGGGTTTGTGGATGTGTACTGGCATGCCGCTAAATGTATTTTGCGCTAGCGCTAGTGCGTCGGTCATTCTTTTTTCATAATAAGGTCGTATGACATCGTCGCGTAAGGCAAGAATTTCTTTTGATGTAATCAAGCGCGTCATAAGGCTTGCGCCCATATTGCTAGGTGATAAGCACAGCGTGCCATTCATTGCTGACATAACGCTGATGATTTCTTCTTTTGCGATAATAATACCTGTGCGTAAACCGGGTAAGCCTAACTTAGATAGCGACATGCCTAATACAATATTGTCATGCCAATATAATTCAGCATCGGTATAAATGGCTCCGGGAAAAGGTGCGCCGTAAGCATTATCAATAATAAGAGGTATATTGTGTTCTTGTGCTAATGCATCAAGGCGAGACAGTTCATCGTTAGTAATGACATTGCCTGTGGGGTTGGTTGGGCGAGATACGGAAATGGCGGCGATGTTGTCAGTGATTTTTAATCCATCAAAGTCAATGTGGTATTTGAATTGTTGGTTTTCTAAATGCTCAATAGTGGGTTGTTGTGACGCAATCATGTCGTCCGATAAGCCCAGTTCTCGATAACCAATATATTCTGGTGAGAGAGGAAACAATATTTTCTTTTTCGAACCGTCAACCATGTCTCCAGCCAGTGCGTTAAATAGGTAAAAAAAACTGTTTTGGCTGCCGTTGGTTAAGGCAATGTTTTTACTGGTAATGCCCCATTGGTATTCGTCGTTAATAAAGTTAACCAAGGCTTCAATAAATTGATTTTCCCCTTGCGGAGAGCTGTAAAAGCCTAAGGCTTTGTCAAATTCCCTATTGTCTAACAGGTGTTGCATCTCGCTGCGAAAAACATCAGTGACTTCTGGAATGAATGCAGGGTTACCGCCGCCGAGCATACATGTCTCGGGATCATTGTTTTTGACGGCTTCTCCTAAATCTTGCATTAATTCAGTAATGCCGGATGTTTTTGTAAATTTTTGTCCAAAAGTAGAAAGCGATTTCATGACGTGATGCCTTGCGGTGAGTCTTTTAATTGACGTGTTGGTAATAAAATAAGCACAAAGATTAACGCGAAGTTTTCATGAAGGCAAACAAAAAATACGGTGAATTATTCGCTGTAGCTCAGTGTTTTCGAGGCTTACGTAGCGTTCATAATGCCTATGTTGACGTTGCCGTAAAGTAAACGTGGTAATAGTAAAAAGGCCTTTGTACGAATGAGCTTTTGTTTTTATGGTTGTTGTCGCTGACAATTCCAGCAGAACATAAAATGCGCTGGATTAGCTTCTTTGCAATGAGAGCAAGCCCATGTGGAGGTATCAGTCGTTATGGTGTGGGAATTTTCGATGGTTTCTAGTAATGATGTTGATGTGTCGTAGTCACTCTCGTTGACAACCCAAAGCTCCATCCATGCGTCTAGTGGCGCTATGTCGCCCATGGCACCAGCTGCAAACTCGTTTTTAAGTGTGTTATCAATATTGGCATTATCGAGAATATTTTTAGCATGGCTAACGAGTAGCCGGTTTTCATGAGTGTATACACGTTTCATCAAGAGCTCTCATTTTGTGGCTTCACTATTTTGTGAGGCATGGGTGCTTCTTCGACGCGTAAACCTTCAATAAGTGCGGCGGTAAATACCATTATTCCTCCAATGAGCTCATGGGGCTCAAGAGGGACTTGGGTAATAATAACAACCGACCCAATAGAGACGACTAATTCCATCACGATAATCACTGCGGAGCGGCTGGCTTCTATACGTGTGACAGCCCATTGGCTCCCTGCGGTGATGAGCATAATCCAACATAAGCCATACGCGACGGCGAGTAATGTCGGTGTGCTGAAGAAAGGGGCTGAACTTAGAGTCGTCGTATCTGAGGATGGTAAAAAAAGGAGTGCGCCACCCACAAAAATAACACAGCCAATAAACATTGCGGCCATTTTACTGGCTAAGGGGGTGTGTGGTGTTAAGCGAAATAGAATATTGGTCGCCGCTAGGCCAAACCCAGACCCTAAGGCGAGCAGATCAACCCCGGTCAATGTATTCCAGTTTATAGTCCATGCTTCTAATATGCAGATGGCACCGCCTAAGCAGAGGAATAATGCAATGATACGTTTACTGTCGATGTGTTCTTTTAAAATCCACCAGCCACCTAACATGCTCCATACCGGTAGCATATAGAATAAGATGGTGACTCTAATAACGTCGCCTTTTGCCATTGCGGTTTGAAAGGCCATATTGGCAAACCCTCCAAATATGGCGAGTAGTACCATTAAGTGTATGGTGGCAAGCCATTGTGAACGTTGACGATACAGTACGGGTAGCAATACCAACGCCGCGCTACTAAAAGCAATAAAAATAAGTTGTTCCGCGGGTAAGCCCATACTTTGAATGGTCTTGATAGGTATCCATGTTAGGCCCCAGCCAATAGAGCTGCATAATAGAATGAGAACCGGTAAGCGTGATGACATCATAAAATGGGAGCTCGTGGTGGTGTAAGGCTAGTGTGGTGTTTATGTCGTTAACTGAAGAATCGTCGATATGACACAGTCTTATTGCTGCATTTTATTCACGTAATATCGACAGATGCAGAGACCTGTGGCGCTCATCTATATGAAATGCTTCGGCGCACCGTAGTATGAGGTATAGCGGCTTACCATATGCCGCTATTTGTCTAATGAAGCATCCAGCGCTTGAATGTCACTGACCTGTAGTATGCCTGCTGCCTGCTTAAGGCTTAAGGTATTGACGATATAGTCGTATAAGGTATCTAAGTGGTTTCGCTGTGCTTCAAATAGGTTACTTTGTGCATTAACCACATCCACAATGTCACGCGTGCCTGCATCGTAGCCGGCTTTAGTGGCGGATAGCGCGCTCTCGTTTGATACAATCGCTTGTTGGCGTGCTTGAAGTTGAGCAATGCCTGTAGTGACCGACAAATATAATGAACGGGTGCTTTGTACGGTACTACGGCGGGTAAATAGTAGATCTTCTTGATCTTTGATCAGCGTTTGTTCGGCTTGTCGTTGTCTTGCGGATAGTGTTCCGCCAGTGTACAGCGGCATAGAAAAGTTGAGGCTGAATGTTGTTGTCGCCGTATCGCTATTTGTGTTGCCACCTTGGTCAATGTCGGTGTCGCTGTGAGACTTGCCGTAGCTAACGGAGCCGTTAACGGTCGGTAAATGATTGCTTTTTGCAGCTTTTGCGCCCAGTTCGCTGGTTTTTGCGCGTAGTTTGCTGGCTTTGAGCGATAGGTTATTCGCTAAAGCAAAATCAACCCAGGCTTGCTTATCTTTCGGCGATGGCTCAAGGACGGTAAAGTCCTCGCTAAGAGGGGCGATGTTCTCATGTATTTTGCCAGTAATGACCGTTAGCTCGTCTAGGCGAATGCCGACATTGGCCTCGCTATTAATGCGGCCGGCTCTTGCATTATCAAAAGCAGCTTGTGTTTCGTGAACGTCATTAATCGAAATTAATCCTACCTCATAGCGTTGTCTGGTTTGCTCTAACAGAGTGGCTTGAGCTTTTTCTTCGGCTTTATCTGTCTGTAATTGGTCGATAGCGCGCAGTGCATCAAAGTAAGCCTCAGCGCTACGAATAATCAAGTTTTGTTCACTAACATCGTAAGTTGCCTTTGCCAGTAATGCTTGTGCTTTCCCTTGCTGGTAGGTATCCCAGGCGTTCGCATTTAATAGTTGTTGCGTTAGCTCAATGCCATAGTTTTGGTTGTCGGTATCGCTTTCTGCTGGTGTTGTGCCACTGGTATCGGTATTGATTCGGCTAGCGCTGGCGGTGGCATTAATTTGCGGTCTTAATGCGCCACGGTTAATGGCGGCTGCTTCAGTTCCTGCTAGGTATTCTGCGTAATCTGATCTTAGCTCGTGGTCATTTTTTTGAGCAAGTGCGTAAATGTCCATCAATGATTCAGTTTGTGCATTGGCTAGTGTAGGCACAGATAGCAATGCGACACATGTCAGCAAGAAGAATGGGCGCTTGGTTAGCGGTGGTGTCGGTAAAAAATCGAAGCGTGTGTTCATTGGTTGACCAAAAATTCCCTAAAGGTGAAGTCGTTGTAAACAGTGTAGCTTTTTACTCTAACAAGGTCGATACTGGATGATAGATCTGGCTTCGTGACGATGTAGGTAATGATTAATATGGCAAGTTCTGTTCAACTTTCTGATATTCCCGAAACAGGGGCGGTAGATATTTCTGAGCGTTCAACGGTCTATAAAGGCTTTTTCGCCATTGAAAAAGTGCAGTTGCGCCACCGCTTATTTGGTGGTGCTTGGTCTGCGCCTGTTACGCGAGAGTTATTTGTGAGAGGGCGAGCCGTGGCCGCTATTATTTACGACCCTCAACATCGTTTAATTGGCTTGGTTGAGCAATTTCGCATTGGCTTAGTTAATGATACGTCTCGTCCGTGGTGTAAAGAAGTGGTCGCAGGTGTAGCAGAAAAAGGTGAATCTGATGAAGAGGTGATGCGCCGTGAGTTGTGGGAAGAGGCAGGTGTTAAGCCACAAGAACTACGGCGGATCTGTGATTATTACAGTAGTCCGGGAGGCACTAATGAGCGCTTGACCTTGTATTGTGCATTGGCTGACTTGCGTCATGCGGGTGGCGTTTTCGGGTTGCCAGAAGAAAATGAAGATATTCGTTTTAGCGTATACAATGAAGAGACGGTGCTTAATCGAATTTATGATGGCGAGTATAACAATGCGGCAACATTAATTTGTCTGCAGTGGTTGGCTGCTAATAAGGATCAGTTAGGCCATCCAGTTAGAGTATAGGAGTTATTGCGTTGACGATAGATATTCAGACAGCTTCACACATAGCACGTAAAAAGCGCTACAAAACGGATTTGCCGGCACAATTGGTTGAATGCGAAATGAATTATCACCGCTTGCTTCGTCTTATGCGCAATATCAAAGACCTGAGTGTCGGTAAGGCACAGCATTATTTGGTGGGTGATTTATCGAGTGCGGAGAGCGATTTCCATGTTACCGTGTTAGAACAAACAAAATATACGACGGTAGTTCACATTGCTCAGTTATTTTCCTTGCAAAGCGCGCCCGACTTCATTAAAAATGAAGGCAGTGCTGATCGTCAAAAAAAGCAAACGGTTTATCAGGGAGATGTGCGTTTATATCATGATGCGAGTATGGCTGAAGTGGTCAAGTGCCAACGTTATCAATCGTTTGCACCGCGTTATGAATATCCCAATGTTGATATGCACCAAATTGATGAAAAAGCACAGATGAATCGTTTTTTGGGTGAACTGTTGAGCCATTGTTTGTCTCATGGCCGGATGGCGGGTAATATGCTAACGAAACGAGCTACCCCAGAAGGTTAGTTAGCTAGATGCTCTCCGCCTTGAAGGCTCAAGGTTTTATTACAGAAAGATTGATAGATCACCACAAAAATAACGAATAAAGAATATCACCTACTTACACGACATGCTGTTGTTAATTTTTCTATGACTTCTTCTCCTGTCCGCATTACTCAGATTACCGATTGCCACCTTGGAGAGCACGAGGGTGACGAACTATTATCGATGAATCCCGATGAGGGACTGCATGATGTGCTAACGCTAATGAATCAGCAGCACCCTAGTAATGATCTTCTATTGCTCACGGGTGATTTAGCCAATCATCCGTCTCCTCCTGTTTACTCTCGCTTACACACCATTATGGCTGAGAAAATTAGTTACCCTTTCGCTTGGTTAGCGGGTAATCATGACGACCCTGAAATGATGAAAGTGTTGGGTGAGCAGGTCAATGCTACCGTTCATATCATCGATCAGTGGGTTGTGATATTGCTGAGTTCGCGGGTGCCGAACGAGACGTATGGCGAGCTTAGTGATCAACAGTTGGTGTTCTTGGAGCATCAATTGTCGCTCCATAGCGATAAACATGTCATGGTTAGCTTGCATCACCAGCCGGTGCCGATTGGTAGTGCATGGATGGACCGCTATATTGTGCGTAATGCCGAGGCTTTTTGGGAGGTGATAAATACTCACCCGCAGGTGAAAATTGTCCTCTGGGGGCATATACATCAAGAGTTTACGGGGGAATATCAGGGAGTGAGTCTGTTTGCCACACCATCAACCTGTATACAGTTTACGCCTAACCAAGATGAGTTTGGTGTCGAGGATAGTATGCCCGGCTATCGTTGGTTTGAATTACATGCAGATGGTACTTTTGCCACCGATGTAGAACGCGTTGCCCAAAAAGATTACGGCATTGCCTTTGATTCTACAGGTTATTAATGTCAACACCCCAATATTATCAGTGGCTCTTTACTAATATTTGCTGATGCCAACGCTGTTATATATTCACGGTTTTCTTAGCTCGCCTTTATCCTATAAGGCGCAATCCTTGCAGCGTTGGTTGCAGACTAACCGCCCCGATATTCGCTTCTGCTGTCCGTTATTAACGCCTTATCCTAACGAGTGTGCTAAATCCTTAGAGAAGATCGTTGAAACGGCACTAGATAGTGATGAACCTATTTATTTGGCGGGCAGTTCTCTAGGTGGCTTTTGGGCGACCTACTTGGTTGCGAAGTATCATTTGCCCGCGGTCTTAATTAATCCTGCAGTCGATGCGCTTAACTTACTACCCAACTATATCAATCAACCGCTCGCTAATTACCATACCGATGATACTTATTGTTTGCAGGAAGATGACTTAGTGGCACTCTCGCGTTACGATACGCCCATTATTCAGCACACAGCCGCTTATTGGTTGCTTGTTCAGACAGGCGATGAAACCCTTGATTACCGTTTAGCCGTTGAAAAGTATCGACAGTGTCGACAAACCATCGAGCCCGGTGGTGACCACAGCTTTCAAGGTTTTGAGCGATTCTATGCTGATATTATGATGTTTTTTGAAACTACCTACGACAGATTGAGATAAAAAAATACATGGCCAATTATTCCTCAGAAGATATTGAAGTTCTCACGGGTTTAGATCCAGTCAAAAAGCGCCCCGGTATGTATACCGAGACCACACGCCCTAACCATCTTGCGCAAGAAGTTATTGATAATAGTGTGGATGAAGCATTAGCTGGGCACGCTAAAACTATTGAAGTGATTCTACATAAAAATCAGTCAATCACGGTGAGTGATGATGGGCGTGGTATGCCAGTGGATATGCATCCGGTACAAAAAAAACCGGGTGTCGAAGTGATTCTTTCCACGTTGCACGCAGGGGGTAAATTTTCTGATAAAAATTATGAGTTCTCCGGCGGTCTGCACGGCGTGGGGGTGAGTGTTGTTAATGCTCTGTCCCAAACCTTGTTAGTGACAATTAAACGCGAAGGCAAAGTGCACGAAATTGCTTTTTCTCATGGAGATAAAACCAAAGATTTACAGGTTGTCGGTGATTGCGGCAAGCGCAATACAGGCACTACCGTACACTTTCTTCCCGCGCCGGAATATTTTGATTCACCTAAGTTTTCAGTGTCTCGCCTGCGCCATGTGTTGCGCGCTAAAGCAGTACTATGCCCCGGATTAAAAGTAATATTTACTAACGAGCAAACGGCCGAATCGGACGAATGGTTCTATGAAGATGGCTTAACCGATTATCTAAGTGATGCAACCCGAGGCTGGGATGTGTTACCGCTCGCGCCGTTCACCGGCAGCTTTAGCGGACGCTCAGAAGCTGCCGATTGGGCGGTGCAATGGCTCCCCAATGGCGGCGAAGTCACACAAGAAAGTTACGTCAATCTTATTCCTACCGCGCAAGGTGGTACGCATGTCAATGGTTTGCGTACCGGCTTATTGGATGCCATGCGAGAGTATTGCGAATTTAGAAGTCTATTGCCAAGAGGGGTGAAATTAGCGCCCGATGATATTTGGGTGAGTTGTTGTTTTGTGCTTAGTTCCAAGTTGGGTGATCCGCAATTTTCAGGTCAAACTAAAGAGCGCTTGTCATCTCGCGAAGCAGCGGCGTTTGTTTCCGGTGTTGCAAAAGATGCATTCAGCTTGTGGTTAAATCAGCATACCGAAGATGGCGATAAACTGGCCGACTTTTGTATTAGTAATGCGCAAAAACGCGTCCGTTCTAGCAAAAAAGTGGCACGTAAAAAAATTACGCAAGGGCCAGCTTTGCCGGGTAAGCTCGCGGACTGTTCTAGTGCAGAGCCAGAACGCGGTGAGCTGTTTTTAGTGGAAGGTGATTCGGCGGGTGGTTCGGCTAAGCAAGCACGTAGCCGAGAGTTTCAAGCGATCATGCCGCTTCGTGGAAAAATCTTAAATACATGGGAAGTTGATAGCGCCGATATTCTTGCTAGCCAAGAAGTGCATGATATTTCTGTTGCTTTAGGGATTGACCCCGGTGTCGATAATTTGGAAAAGCTGCGGTACCACAAAGTGTGTATTTTGGCGGATGCGGACTCGGATGGGCTGCATATTGCAACCTTGTTATGCGCACTCTTTTTGCGGCATTTTCCCGCATTGGTTAATAACGGTCATATTTTTGTGGCTATGCCACCATTGTTTCGTATCGATATCGGTAATGATGTTTACTACGCTCTCGATGAGTCAGAAAAGCAGGGCATCATCGATCGTATAGCGGCAGAAAAGAAAAAAGGGAAAGTAAATGTGCAGCGCTTTAAAGGCTTGGGTGAAATGAATCCTCTGCAACTACGAGAAACTACCATGGACCCTGATACCCGTCGCTTAGTGCAATTATCAGTTGATTCTGAAGACAGTGCGCACCAAATGTTGGATATGTTACTTGCGAAAAAGCGCGCAGCCGATCGTAAGTCGTGGTTAGAAAGCAGTGGTAACTTAGCCGATGTGGGTTAAGAAAATTTTCTGACAATACTATTTAAACAATAAACAGTTGGTTTTATATGAATATTGATAATCTTCCCGCTGATGCGGGAATCTTAATTTGTGGGCACGGTAGTCGTGCCAAAATTGCCGAAGAAGAATTTAGTTTATTGGCCAAGGGGCTACGCGCTCGCGTGCCCGGATTACATGTCGAGTATGGTTTTTTAGAATATTCAGCGCCGAATATTCATATGGCTTTAGACCGTTTAGTGGCGCAGGGTGTCAAAACCATTTACGCAGTGCCGGGTATGTTATTTGCGGCAACGCATGCACAAAACGATATTCCCTCTGTATTAACCACTTATCAAGATAAGCATCCCGGTCTGACTATCGAGTATGGTCGAGAATTAGGTTTGCATGAGGAGATGATCGAAGCTTTTCAGGCGCGTATTTTGGGCGCAATGGGTTATCAAGAGGCGCCAGCGGCTGGTGAATTATATGACACGATGTTGGTCGTCGTAGGGCGAGGCACGTCGGTGACGGCAGCCAATGCCGAAGCGGCTAAGCTAACGCGTACCGTGTGTGAGAATCTAGGATTTGGTTGGGCAGAAACGGTGTATTCCGGCGTGACCTATCCATCGGTTGGTCGCGGTTTAGAAATGGCGATTAAGCTGGGCTACAAAAAAATTGTCGTTGCGCCTTATTTCTTATTTGGTGGCCGTCTTATTGATCGCATCATGGGGTATGTGGATAAAGTGGCGAGTGAAACTCCCGATGTGCAATTTATGCGAGCCGATTATTTACGTGATCAATCACATGTGATTAATACATTTATTGAAAGAATAGAAGAAACTATTGCAGGCCAGCCGTCAGCATCGGGTCAATTGAGTTTGATGGAAGACTTTAAAGCGCGCCTCGCGCGTGGCGAAGTGGATGTTCATCATCATCATGCCGAATTTAAACCGGATACGGATAATAGCGGTGAGGCGGTGAATGAGCATACACATTCGCATAATCACGCGCACTCTCATTCTCATGAGCACTCGCATGGGCATGATCACTCTCATGGACATAGCCATGCGCCGTATAAGCATATTGCGCATCCGAATGGGCCGCGAACGATGATCAATGAAAATATTTGTTGCTGCTTTATGCGGCAATTCCCTCAGCACATTATTGATGAAGAAAAAGCAATAAAGGTTGAGTTGCCTGGTACACCCGCGTGCAAGCGCTCGCGCTAGCCCCCTCAAAAGTTCAGCGCTGCGATGGTCTATTTAAGGCTTACGTAGCGTTTTTGATGCTTTCTTTGTCGCTCGTAATACATCAATAACAATCATATGCGCCGTTGTTTATTTGCTGTTACAATCGACGCAACGATTCTAGGTGCTTACTTATCTGGTGTGTCTTTTTTACGTAATAAGGCACATGAGTTTAAGGGAGATAATCGGGAAGAATAGAGTGTTTTAGTGTTAAACAGTGAAACGCTATCTATCGCTGCCCCCGCATCGGTCAAGAAAACACATAACAACTCGTTCTGTACCACTGAATATTGGGCTGCAATAGCACTTTGTTTGGGAAGGGGCAGGGTGTAGTGCCAAGGCTTATTCTTTTCTAAGATTGCGCTTTGACAGTTTTCTTATAGCCCGAATACCGGCCTAGTCTTTCACTTCGTATGCACGGTGGGTGCATCAACAAGGTTACATTATGTTCTGTATTATTCATATCAAACGGGCCGTGTGCCCTGCTTTGCGTTTTATCAGATGTCTATCGAACCGGTGGCCTCTCATTTTTTCTTCTGCAATAAGCTACTAACAGGGTAAAGCGATGACTCATTCCTCTCCTTCGCTGTCTCGATTGCAATTCCCTTTTAGTGCGGTGACAGGGCAATCGACGTTTAAATTGGCGTTAATTTTAGCGGCGATCAACCCTCGCATAGGCGGTGTATTGATTAGCGGCCCACGTGGTTCAGCCAAGTCTACGTTAGCACGAGCAATGACCAATTTATTGCCTATCGACAGTCCGCTCAGCGGAAAAGAAGAGGGTAGTTCTGCCCCGTTTGTGACATTGCCATTGGGTGCAGCAGAAGAAAGTGTTATTGGTGCCGTTAATTTAGAGCAAGTACTGCAAGAGAAACAATTTGTATTCCAAGAGGGTTTGCTGGCGAAAGCGCATCGAGGTATTTTGTATGTTGATGAGGTGAATTTATTGCCTGATCATTTGGTCGATTTATTGCTAGATGTGTCTGCAACAGGGGTTAATGTTGTTGAGCGTGAAGGTGTGAGCCATACCCATGATGCGCGTTTTATGTTGTTGGGAACAATGAACCCTGATGAGGGGGAGCTGCGACCACAACTACAAGATCGTTTTGGTTTGGCTGTCAATTTAACACAGCCGTATTCTGTTAAAGAGCGCGTATGCATTGTTCAACAACGAGAACAATTTGATAATGATCCGTCTGCTTTTATTGCGCAATATGAGCAAGCGCAAAGGGATTTACGTTCACAGATCGCGCAAGCAAGAGTGCGTTTAGCGCAAGTGAGTTGCTCGGAACAGTGGCGAGAAAAAATAGCAACGCGATGCTTGGAAGAAAATGTGGATGGGGTGCGTGCTGACATCGTGTGGTGTCGTGCTGCAATGGCACACGCGGCTTGGGAACAAAGAGATACTGTCGCAGAATCAGACATCGCAGCGGTCGAAGAGTTGGTGTTAGCGCACCGTCGACAAGCGCCGTCGAATACACCGCCTAGTTCTCCGCCTTCGACTAAGCCACCGTCGAGTTCGCCTTATTCAAGACCGCCAGAAAAAGATAACGCATCGAAAAATTTTCAGCCAGACGCTTCTCAAACGCAAAACTCTCATCATCAAAACGAGAGCAATCATTCAGATCAAGTAGAGAATGCTGCGGGTGATTGGGGGGGGATGGATGCTGAGGTTCGGCAATCATTGGTACAGGCTGATGACAGTGTAGTAGAAAAAATCAGATCGCTTTACGGTACTCTTTTTGTTACCAGCAATCATGTGCCCGTATCCACAAAACGTTCTCTTGCCGGTCGACAAAAAGGCCATAGCCAAGGGTGGCGTCAACGAACGCATCGCCAGCCGTTGCAAACGCTGAATAATATTCACTGGCTTTCAACCTTGCTTGCCAATGTTGGCCGTTGGCCTTTACGCTGCCTTCGCTATCGTCCTCAGCGCACGAGTCAATCGACATTGCATTTATGTTTACTCGATACCTCCGCATCAACATTACAAAATGACGGTGTTGATCAAGCAAAATCTGCACTATTGAGTATCTCTCAAAATATCTATGCCCGCAGAGAGCAATTAATGGTCATGGGCTTTGGCAACCAGAGAGTCGATGTGTTGCTGCCTCAACGCCGGGCGCCAAAAGCATTGCAGCAATGGTTTGATACCTTATCTGTTGGCGGCGGTACGCCTTTGCGTGATGCAATTTTTCAGGCTTATCAATTTCAACAACGCCAGCAGCAATGTTTTCCAGATCAAAAGATAGTGACTTACATTGTGACTGATGGGCGAACATCGCAAGCCATTGATGATTTGAGATTATTAGGTGAAGTGGTTGTCATTGATATTGAAACGTCTGCGGTAAAACGTGGTAAAGCAGAAAAAATGGCCCATGCATTACAGGGGCATTATTTATCTTTGGCGGCCTAACATTGTTGTGCATCAATGTGTTGTTGCCCAATGAATGGTTAAAACATAGAAGGAAGTTTTTGACTGTGCGACTAATTTTTAAGGTGTTAGCCGTTAAGCCGATTCTTACATTATTTTAAAAAGTAAAAAAATATGAGCGATAATCATCAAGAAAAAATGAAAAAACGCAAAGCGGTTATGGATAATAAAATTGCCAAGGCGACCGAAGAGCGTGGAGTACTTATTTTATTAAAGGGTAATGGTAAAGGGAAAAGTAGCTCGGCATTTGGCACTATGTTACGTTCGGTTGGACATGGTAAACGCTGTGCAGTGATCCAGTTTATTAAAGGTCGCACCGAAACGGGTGAATATAAATTTTTTAAAGGCCATCCTCAAGTTGATTGGCATATTATGGGGCATGGCTTTACGTGGGAAACACAAGATAAAGAAAAAGATATTGAAGCTGCTCAACAGGCATGGGCTGTAGCAGAACAATTATTGCAAGATGAGCGGTACGATATGCTCGTTTTTGATGAAATGAGCTATATGTTTAAGTACGGTTACCTCGATGTTGAGCCGGTAGTTAGTGCTTTACAGTCGCGTCCTAAGGATCAGACAGTGATTATTACCGGACGCACTATGGCTTTACCTCTACAAGATATTGCCGACACTATTTCGGTGGTGCAAGACGAGCGCCATGCGTTTCGTTTAGGTGTTAAAGCGCAAGCGGGAATTGAATTTTAATGTCGCTTAATGCTCAAGCTAAACCTGTCACTTGCCCCGCTTTATTTTTAGCGGCTCCCGCATCAGGACAAGGTAAAACGACAATAACCGCTGCATTAGCACGATGCCTGCGTCGAGCGGGTAAGCAAGTTCATGTGTTTAAAACCGGCCCCGATTATCTAGATCCTCAAATTCTTGAACAGGCATCGGGCCACCCGGTAAAACCATTAGACTTATGGATGGCGGGTGATGATTGGTGTCAGCAGCAATTATATTTGGCAGCACAACAAGCCGATATTATTTTAATTGAAGGTGCCATGGGCATGTTCGATGGTGAACCATCCAGCGCTGACTTAGCGGCGCGCTTTTCTATTCCTATCGCGATCGTGATGGATGTTAAAGGGATGGCGCAAACGGCTGCGGCCATCGTCGCAGGCTTAGCAGCGTTTCGTGATGATATTACCATTGCAGGCTTACTGGCGAACAATTGTGGCTCTGATCGCCACCGCGAGCTTATCGAATTTGCATTGCCTGACCATATTCCTTTATTAGCACACTTAGCTCGATCGGATGCCGTCGCATTGCCAGAGCGACATTTAGGATTAGTACAGGCTGAAGAAGTAGCAGAAGAGCTAGAACAACGATTTGAAGCTGGCGCTGATTGGTTAGAGAGCGCCGGTGTACATGCATTATGCGATCGTTTATCACCTGTTACCTTTTCCCCTGTCGACTCGCTTTCGGTAGAACCGGCATCGGTGTCTCAGCAAGCATTAACGGGTAAGACAATCGCAGTTGCAAAAGATACGGCGTTTAGTTTTATTTACCCGTCAAATATTGCGCTACTCGAATCGATGGGCGCAGAGATTGTGTTCTTTTCTCCGCTAAACGACGACGCTTTGCCGCAGGCCGATGCTTTATGGTTACCGGGTGGTTACCCGGAGTTACATGCAAAACAATTGTCTGAAAATATAGCCATGAAGCAGTCCATTCATGCGTTTTTTGCGGCCAATAAACCCGTTTTGGCGGAATGCGGTGGATTCCTCTATTGTCTCGAAAGTCTCACCGATCTTAATGATATGGCATACCCCATGGTGCATTTGTTAGATGGACATGGAGCTATGCGTGGTAAACGTGGTTGTCAGGGAATGCAAACCGCCCCGTTACCCGAAGGTGAGCTACGCGGCCACGCACATCATCGTTCACGCAGTAGTGATACGCCACCACCCATAGCGCATGGTAAACGCCAGCGCCACCCTGCACCGGGCGAAGCTATTTATCGTCACGGTAGTTTAACGGCGACGTATTTGCATCTGTTTTTTATATCAAATCCCGATGCGATTGCGCAGTTATTTTTGGGTTCTCAATAAGTAAGATAATGCATTTTTTTGTAAAACCGCTCAATGCTATTAGCCATTGACTATCACGAATGATTAAAGGACATGTCAATGTTTGAATTATTTTCGCCGCTCGCCACCGATCTATGGCCCTTGTTATTGTTAGGTCTAGGCTTGGGGTTATTGCACTCACTAGAAGCTGATCACGTAATGGCGGTTTCTTTATTGAACAATCAAAACCCAAGTTTACGGCGCACTCTCTCTTTCGCTTTTTATTGGGCCTTAGGTCATGGTGGCGTACTGTTATGTGGCGGCTTATTGTTGCTAGGTATTGGCGTATCAATACCTGATAGTCTGTCTTTTGTCGCCGAAGTATCTGTTGCGCTGTTGCTCATTGGCTTGGGTGTTTACTTAATATGGCAGTTAGCGGTGCGTCGTGTGCGTATTGGTCAACATCGCCATGGTGATATTGTACATACGCACCTGTATACCGATGAACATGATACCGACGAGCATGATATCAGTGAGCATGACGATGCCTTTTCTGCTAGTGATGCAGCGCATAAACATTCGGTTCATCAGCCCATGATGGTGGGTATTTTTCATGGGTTGGCTGGTAGTGCGCCTGCACTAGCGCTAATTCCCGCTGTTGCATCGGGGCAGTTACTGGTGGGTATGGCCTATCTCTTATTATTTTCATTCGGCGTTATTATTTCGATGGTCGTTTTTGGTATTGGCTTTACTTACATTCAAGGTCTGTTGTACCGCCGCTATCAAACATTGTTTCAGTATGCTCGAGGTTTGTTAGCATTAGGCGCTATTGTGGCGGGTAGTGCGCTATTATTACGCACCCTATAGTTCGCTCTTGGCTTGTACCGGGAGCGGGTGCACTTGAGAATACAGCATGTGGAACGAAAGCAGCGAAGATAACAAACCACTACGTACAGGTCTGACCACTGGTGCGTGTGCTACTGCCTGTGCGACTGCTGGGGCACATTATTTGTTATCGGCGTCTGCTCAGCATCCGCAAGGTAACGCTCCGCAATTGCCAAACCCTGTGAGTATTACTCTGCCTAAAGGTAAAACCGTTGAACTTAATGTCGCGGCTGACTTTACGCGTCGCGATGGTGCCAAAGATGATGTATCGGTAGTGGTGACGACGGTAAAAGATGCGGGAGATGATCCGGATGTCACTCACGGAGCCACGGTTTTTGTCGCATTACGCTTGTTACCTGCTGCCGACATTGTTTTTGCGGCCGCAGAGGGTGTAGGCACCGTGACTAAAGCGGGCTTGGCATTGGCAGTGGGCGAGCCAGCGATTAATCCTGTGCCACGTCAGATGATGCTGCAACACTTGCACGCGGTAGCAGAAGACTACCAATACGCGGGTGGATTTCATGTCGCCGTGGGCGTTGAAAATGGAGAAGTACTCGCTCAAAAAACCATGAACCCACGGTTGGGGATATTGGGCGGTTTATCTATTTTGGGCACAACCGGTATTGTTCGCCCCTTTTCCTGTGCTGCATGGATTGCGTCAATTTATCAGGGGATGGATGTTGCTGAAGCAAATGGTTTAGATCATTTAGTGGCGACGACGGGTAATGCTAGTGAGTTAGCCATTAAACAGTATTACGAAACACATCATCAACCACTGCATGATATGGCGCTTATCGAAATGGGGGATTTTGCTGGGGCGGTATTAAAACACTGTAAGCAGGTGAATATTCAGCGCTTAACGATTTGTGGTGGGCTAGGAAAAATCAGTAAGCTAGCCAATGGCCATATGGACCTAAATAGCCGCGTGTCGGCTATCGATTTTTCACACCTTGCTATGGTGGCAGAGTCCTTGGGTGCGAGTGGCGACTTATTGCATAACATTGCACAAGCAAATACCAGTGTTGAAGTGATGCAGCTTTGTGATCAAGAAAATATTGCGATCGCCGATCGTCTATGCGAGTTGGCTCTAGCGGTTGCTCGAAAAAAAGTGCCTAAGCATATTGCCATTGATATTCGTGCAATAGATAGAAAAGGCCAGTTTGTTGGGCAAGCAGTATGAACACCATATTACTGTTAGGCGGTACCGCCGACGCACGGCAATTAACGTCGCGTTTGCATTACTATTTTTCACAGAGTAATGGAAAAAATAAGCCGCGCATTATTTATAGCGTGGCTGGTTTAGTGCGCACACCCGATGTGCCTTGTGAGGTATTAGTGGGAGGGTTTTCTGCTATTGGTGGTTTGGCGTGTTACGTAAAGCAGCAAGCGGTTGATATGATTGTTGATGTGACTCACCCTTACGCTGAAAAAATGACAAGCACTGCTATGCATGTCGCGGAAAAAACCAATATATATTACATGCGTTTTCATCGTACGCAGTGGCAAGCAATGGAAGGTGATCAATGGATAACGGCACAGCGATGGCCTGATGTGTTGACGGCCGTTAAGTCTTTCTCGTCATTGTTTTTAACTGCCGGGCAATTAACGCAAGACCAAGTTAATCACTTGCATCAGCAAAATAAACAGCAGCGCCAATTGTTGCGCACAGCGGTTAAACCCAAGATTGTATTGCCGCCATCTATGGTATGGATAAAGGCGATTGGCCCATTCAATACAGATGCTGAACATGAAATTTTTCAACAGTATTCGATCGATTGTTTAGTCAGTAAAAATAGCGGTGGTGATGCAACGGCTGCAAAATTACATGTTGCGCGTGAATGCCGTGTACCCGTTGTTATGTTGGCAAGACCGCCAGCAGAAGCGTTTAATACGGTTAAACATAAACGGTTTGATAATATAGACGCTTGCGAGCAGGCGATACTGAATCAAGTTCAGCATGACGAAAGCACGAATTAGGTTCAACATGACTTGAGTGCGAATCAAGATTTAGCATGACGAAAATATGCATTAAGGTCAACGTGACAAGAAATTTTTTGATGAAAATATATTACGAATGTTCCAAAAATTTTTACGCCGTCATTCTGGCGAAAGCCAGAATCCATTAGCTCCGGAAATAAGTGCCGAATCAAGTCCAGTATGGTGATGATTAGTCGCCATTACTTGTTAATAAAATATTTTACTCAGTAAAATTCTAGAGAAGTTATATCAAAAATATCATGTCGAATGATTTAATAAATACGCCTATGAGCAATTATGAAATAAACCCACAAGCCATTGAGACAGACAGCTTTCGGCAAATTCGTGAGTTAACTGCTCTCGATACGTTTGATCGTGAGCAACAACAAGTCGTTATGCGCATAGTGCATAGCCTTGGGTTTCCTGCGGTTGCTGAGCAGGTGCGTTTTAGCGAGCAAGCGTGTGCGCAAGGTATTGCTGCTCTTCAAAAAAACGCGCGGCTTTTATGCGATGTCGAAATGGTTAAGCAAGGCATCACTAAGCGTATGATTAGCGAAGAACCGTTGTGCTACCTCAATCATCCAGAGACGGCCTTGATCGCAAAAAAAACCGGTGAAACCCGCTCGATGGCAGCACTTGCTCATTGGCAAGATCAATTGGAGGGCAGTGTTGTCATTATTGGTAATGCGCCAACGGCATTGTTTCGCTTGTTAGAAAAACTTCAGCAAGGTGCTGCTAAACCCGCGCTGGTTATTGGAATGCCGGTAGGGTTTGTTGGTGCGGCAGAATCTAAACAAGCGTTGTGGGATTGTCATCAAGATTTAGGTATTGAATGCATTACCTTACTTGGACGGATGGGTGGCAGTGCTGTCTCTGCTGCGACCTGTAATGCATTACTACGATGTTGCCGTGGCGAGTACTATTAATGAATATCTGTAAAGAGTATTTGTCATGCATAAGCCGTTAATAAAGAGTACCGATTCACCGTCTATTCATGTTGTGGGGCTGGGTGTGGCAGAACATGCGGTATTGGCGATTAACGTGCGAGCAGCAATTGAGAGTGCGGATATTATTTTTGGTTCGTCGCGCCAATTAGCAACGATTGATCATAGTAATCAAGTAAGCCGCGCGGAAAAAAAGATATTGCCTCCATTGTCGTCACTCGCGACTACGCTCACGCAACTGTTCGATACCTCGACTCAGCCGTTAAGTGTCGTTATTCTCGCTTCAGGTGACCCTTTATATTACGGTATTGGGCGTTGGCTTAGCCGACAATTCTCTCAGATTAAATTAGCATTTTATCCGGCAGTATCAAGTATTCAAGCGGCTTGTCATTGCTTGGGCTTGGCATTGCAAGATGTCGATGTCATCAGTTTGCATGGCCGCCCGTTAGTAAGTATTCGCAGCGTGCTGCGTGCTCAACAAACCCTGGTTATTCTCACCGATCGTCACAGCCATCCTTATGCGATTGCAGAAGCTTGTATTGATGCAGGTTTTGCCGATTCGACATTATCGGTATGTGAACAGCTGGGTTATCCTCAGCAGCAGGTGCAGACGTTTTCGGTGCGTACATTAATGCAGCATGTGAGCGATCAGCAGCGACTAACATTTAATGATTTACACGTTAGTGTTGTTGCCACGCAAGGTGATGGTGGCGTATTGCCCGAGTTTCCCGGTATTCCCGATGTGCAATTCAGTACAGGTATGCCTGCGGGTAAAGGCATGATTAGCAAACGTGAAGTGCGTTTAGCCATATTGTCGCAATTACAAACCAATAATCACGACATCGTTTGGGATATTGGCGCGGGTTGTGGCGGTGTGGCCGTTGAATTATCGCGATGGCATCCGCAAGCACAAATATACGCGGTTGAATGTCATAGCGAACGTCTTAAATACTTAGCAATGAATCGTGATCGTTTTGGTGTGGTTAAAAATTTACATATCGTTGCGGGTCGCGCGCCCGATATTTTATCCACCTTACCGACACCACATAAGATTTTCATCGGCGGTAGCGATGGTGAGTTGCCCGCCTTACTAGAACAGGCATGGTCGCTATTACCTGCTGGTGGTACTTTGGTTGTGAGTGCTGTTATTGAAAAAACGCAGCGAATCGTTGAGCAATTTGTGAAAATGTTAGTGACATCCAAGCTGATACCAGCGGAGAGTATTGAAAGTACCGAAGTCGGGATCACACGTCGATATTTTTCTGACTCACTGCAGTGGGATGAGCAAAAAAAATTGCCAGTCACTTTGTATACATTAATAAAGCCTAGAGAATCCAAACAGGTATCGCCCTCCAAAATAAATAGCCAAGCACAGGGCGAACCATTAGTTGCGCTGCCTACTTTTTGTGGCGTGGGTGTTGGTCCGGGTGACCCCGAATTGTTAACGTTAAAAGCGCAAAGAATGATTCAGCAGGCGGATGTGATTAGTTATTTATGCAATGAACATGGGCATTCGCAGGCCTATACGATTGCCGAGCGCGCCATTGCTGATATAAATACAACAGGGCAAACCTTATTGCCTATCGTGATGCCAATGAAAGAAGAGCGTAAGCTAGCTAATCTAGCTTACGATAACGCAGCGTCTGCGATTGCCGCTGCCTTAGCCGATAATAAACAGGTTGTGTTCTTATGCGAAGGTGATCCTTTGTTTTTCGGTTCTTTTGCTTATCTCTTAGAGCGTTTACAGAATAGTGCGGTTGAACATCGCAGTCATGTTGTACCGGGTATTTCGTCCATTAATGCCGCTGCGTCAATATTGCAGCACCCATTAACGATGTTAACCGAATCGTTTGCAGTGATGAGTGGTCGTCATTCAGAAGAACAGCTACTTAATGCGTTGATGCAGCACGATTCTGTGGTGATTATGAAAGCAGGGCGTGCGCGTGTAAAAATACTTCAGGCGCTTGCCCAATCGCAACGAACGGCTGATGCTTGCTATCTTGAATATGTGGGACGAGCACAAGAAAAAATTGTTCGTGATGTCGAAATATTAGCTCAGGAATCAGGCCCCTATTTTTCGCTATTTGTGATCACCAATGATGCGCAAAAAAGAGCCATGATTTCTTCAAAACCACTTTCACAATCTTCTTCTTGATTTTATTGTTAACGGTATCTTTTGTGTCGATGTTATCTTTTCAATCTCCCATGATTATTGCGCTTACTGTGCAAGGTAAGCGTTTGGCTCAGCGTTTGGCGGATCAAATCGATGGTAGCGACGTATGGTATAAACCTCAGCCGTTTAGTGAAAAAGTACAGCATGTTTTTGTCGCAGGGCATCCGCTTATTTTTATTTGTGCGGCCGGTATTGTCATGCGCACATTAGCACCGGTGCTTAAAAATAAAAAAGAAGACCCTCCAGTATTAGTGTTAGACGAGAATGGACAATTTGTTATTCCTTTGTTGTCAGGCCACGAAGGTGGCGCTAACCAATGGGGTCAAGTGGTTGCAGATACAATAAATGCGCAGTTAGTCATCACGTCGGCGCATCGTTACCTTAAACCCTACTATTTTATTGGCGTAGGATGTGAGCGTGATTGTCCAAAAGAATATATTAACGCTTTAGTGAGTGACTGTTTACGACAGGCAAACATTTCTATTGATCAGGTAGCCGGTGTTTACAGTATTGATCTAAAATCTGATGAGCAAGGGATCATTGATTGTGCAGCACAGTATGATAAACCATTTCATACTTTTTCAGTAAAAGAGCTGCTCACGGTAGAGCACTTGCTGCAATCACCGTCTGATTATGTGTATAAAACAGTGGGTGTTTATGGTGTTGCAGAGTCGTCAGCTTTATATGCTGCAAAAAAATATAATAGTGATGCCGTGATGGAACTAATCGTAACTAAGCAAAAGAATGCAAAAGCCACTTGCGCGATAGTGCGAATGTATAAAGAGTAGTTTTTAGTGAGCGAGTGTTTAATTTTTAATTTCGATATCACTGCAGTCCCATTAAAAATTAAACTCGTAGCAGCAACTCCTTTACTTATTTTTTGTTGCTAAGAATTAGCACATGTAGAGACATAGATTTTAGGTCTTCAGTCAAAGCGCGCCGTTAATACATCCGTGTAGGCTCAACACCAGCATCCATGCTGGTGATGCCTTTGCCTGAAGACCTAAAATCTATGTTTTAAAAGTGAATATGCCATCAATAACGATACGAACGAAATAGAGGCAATAGCCGGAGAAGTAATGAAAAAATTATATGTGGTTGGTACAGGTCCAGGCGATAAAGACTTGGTGGCTCCCAAAGCGTTAGCGGCTATTACTGATAGCAATGAATTAGTTGCCTATGGCTTGTATTTGGATTTATTGGGTGATGTCTGTGACGGTAAGAATCATCATGATTTACCGCTAGGAGAAGAAATTGGCCGAGCGAGATTGGCGTTAAATTTAGCCGCAAGTGGTAAAACAACCGCACTAATTTCTAGTGGCGATATAGGTATTTATGCCATGGCGACTTTAGTGTTTGAGTTGTTAGACCAGCATTTGCAAGGTAAAGAAAATCATCCTGAGTGGCTCGATGTTGATATTGAAGTAGTGGCGGGTATCTCGGCCATGCAGGCCGCCGCCAGTCGTGTGGGCGCAATGCTTGGCCATGATTTTTGTACTATATCTTTATCTGATTTATTGACTCCGTGGGAAACAATAGAAAAACGTTTGCATAGCGCCGGACAAGGGGATTTTGTCGTGTCTTTCTATAACCCGCGTTCGCAAAAGCGGGATTGGCAGATCAATACCGCACGAGATATTTTATTACAGTACCGTCCATCTTCAACGCCGGTAGTATTGGGGCGACAGCTAACACGAGAAGATGAGAGTGTGAGTATTATTACGTTGGATCAGTTAGATGCGAGTGATGTGGATATGTTTACCTTGGTGTCTGTGGGTAATAGTGAATCACGGCATATTGTATATAAGGATAAACAATGGGTTTATACCCCAAGAGGCTATAGGAAAAAATTGTAAGGTTTTTAATGCTTGCTTATGCTATGAAGGCACAAATAAAGGGTGTATAACCTTATGAAATACGTTGTAAATATGTCCCTATACACTCGTTATTTACACATCGATAGTACATAAAGCATGCTTTGTTTAATTCGTAAGTACAATTGTTAAAGAGTGAGAAGATGAAAGTTTATTTTATTGGTGCGGGCCCGGGTGATCCGGAGCTTATTACGATTAAAGCATTACATGCGATAAAAAAATGCCCGATTATTTTATATGCGGGCTCTTTAGTGCCGCGTGCTATTTTTGCTGATGTAGAAGAGACAGCAGCAAGTATTGTGGATACCGCAAGTATCAACCTTGATGAAATTATGATGTTAATTGATGATGCGCAAGCGAAGGGCTTGGATGTGGCGCGTGTACATTCGGGTGACCCTTCACTTTATGGTGCTATTGGTGAACAAATTCGCCGCCTAGAGCAGCGCGGTATCGATTATGAAATCATCCCCGGTGTGAGTGCTACCTCCGCATCTGCCGCATGGTTAGGTAAAGAGCTGACTTTATCGGGTGTATCGCAAACCATTATTATGACGCGCTATGAAGGCAAAACCCCTTTTCCTGAACGAGAACGTTTGCCCGCATTAGCGGCATCGGGCGCGACATTAGCCATTCATTTAGGTGTTACTCGTATTCATAAAATCGTTGAAGAATTGATTCCCTTCTACGGCGAGCACTGCCCTGTCGCGGTGTGTTATCGCACAGGCTGGCCTGATCAAGATAAAGTGGTCGGTACGTTAAGTGATATTGTGGCTAAAGTACGAGAGAAAAAATTTACACGTACTTCACTCATTTTAGTGGGGGCAGTGTTGGGAACGGATGAGTTTAGAGATTCGTATCTTTATGATGAAAACCAAGCGCACGTTTATCGTCCTAAAGTAAAGCCGAACGCTAAGCGAGATGCACATAGTAAAACAGCGCATCCCAGTTTAAAGTAGTACTGTTAACGCTATTTCGGTGGAAGCCGCAATAGCTTTAGTGTTTATGGCTTATTTTTCTCAATATATAATCACTAGGTTTATTGAGAGGCCTTATTCTGCTAACTTAAACCGGCTAGTTAATTTACCCAGTGTTTTGGCTTGGGCTGATAAGTGTTGTGTGTGTTCTTCTAAATCGTGACGGGTATTTTTTGTGCTTTCGCTTTGTTCACAAATAAGTTCTACCTGTGTCGATATTTCATTGGTATTTTGTGATATTTCTTCAACGGCAACCACTACTTGATCCATTTCTGAAGCAACCTGCTGTATAGAATTTTGCATCGATTCAAAAGACTCCATAGCATTATTGGAACTTTCTTGTCCGCGTGAGGCGAGCTTCATCCCTTTCTCCATTAATCCGCTCATTCTTTTAGATTCATCACTAAAGCTTTTGATTATTTCACCAATGTTACTCGTCGCCCCCACTGTTTTTTGAGCCAGTGCGCGTACCTCATCGGCTACTACCGAGAACCCTCGGCCAGCTTCGCCGGCTCTGGCCGATTCAATAGCCGCATTGAGTGCTAATAAATTTGTTTGATCGGCTAAGCCATTAATGACATCAATAATACCTAACATCTTGGAGCTAGACTTAGTAAGGTTGATCACTTCTTCATGTGTGGTTTCAATTAGGTCTGCAATATCCCCCATTGACTGAACGCTGCCGTTAATCACTTTTTCGACAGTATCCGCTTCTTTGGAAGCAGACTGAGCGATGCCACTGACTTCGACAGCACGCTTGGCGACATCATTAACGGCTAAAGAAATTTGCTGTGTGGCCACGGTTGATTGTTGAGTTTTTTGCTCGACCTCTTCACTGGTTACGCCCAATTGTTCAACAGCTTTTTTAAGCTGATAGCGAACTTCTAGTAGAGCTTCATTACCATCAACGACCTTAGAAATAACATTCGAAATATCACTGACCATATGGTTAGACGCACCACGTAGTTGCATAAATTCATCTTTGGTATTACTGCTAACATCAAGCTGCTCAGAAAAGTTACCCTCAGCCACTTGTTTAAGAAAAGCCTGCATATGTTTTAATTGAATATTGAGTTGTCTTGCGATGGCACCTAAGCTGAGTAAAGTAATAATCCCGCATATAAAAGCAGCAATCATCATGATGTTTTTTGCCGTTTCTTGTGCGCTGTTTGCATTGTTAATTAGCTTTGTAACGACTGTTTCGTCTAAAAATTTATTTTGCTCACTAATTCTTTGATTCAGTTGAGAGGAAATTTCTGCAATGGGTGCTGTAATTTCATTATCTTTGTTGACTAAAGCTCGAACAATTTCAAAGTCTTCTCGATACTGCTTAATAAATTTACCGGTATCGATTTCTTGCCAGTCCATAGAGATAACAATTTGCTCTAGTTCATTAACAAATTCATCAATAATGGTTTCTTGCTCGGCCTGTTGGCTGACCAAATATTCTTTTTGAGCATCGATGATGCCGTTAATGGGTTTGTTGATCATAGAGAAAGAGACTTTTTTCATATTGGCAGCAGAAGTACTAATTTTGCTCTTCATGCCATCGTTAGAGGTAAAGCCAAGCTTTGATCGGTTTTCTGCCCAGTTTTCTCTAATCGTAAAATATTTCTCCGATAAAATAACAATTTTTTCTGAAGCAGAAATTAGTCCTTGATATCCTAGAGCCTGTGCTTTATCACGCATAATGCTAGCATTGCCTGATAATGTTGCTACATCACCCAAGAATGATTCTGCGGTGTCAGCGCTGAGAGTTTGAACTTTGGATTCAACGACTAAAAAGTCATTGGCGAACGTTAGTGAGCGTTTTTGATAATCAATGGCATCACTTTGTACTTTAAAGCTGTTATTAACGCTATTTAATCCGCTGAATGCTGATCCGGCAACAACCACTAAACCAATAAGCGATATAGCAATAACGATAATAAGCTTTTGCTTCCATGAAAAATTAAATGGGCTGCGCCAGTTAATATTTGGTAGAACGTTGCGTAGTTTTTGTATGTTCATAGCATTTACTTTTTGCTTTCCAGACTTGTTAAGGAGTCACTATAGTTGTGTATGATTAATTACACGGCAATTAATAGCGGTTATTAATAAACCTAATACAAGTGTAGTCACAAAATAGGTGTGATCCACATTTCACGGAAAGCTATTCATAACGAAAAATTATTATGAAAGAGTTACTTATGGTTATAAATATTGTTTTTTTAGCGTATTAATTATTTTTTTAATGCAAGAAGCAGTAGTATTTTGCAAGTGAATGCTAAAAGTGTTGAATTTGGTAGGCTTTTTCGTTATTTTTTTACAAATGAGCTTTTTTCAACTGTCTGTTTTTTTTCATGAAAAAAACTAATGTTGTATTTTTTTATAAATTTATTTTTAGTATTTCCATGTGTTTTCGCAAATGAATTCATTGAGAGGGCGTTCATTTGCCCACTTTTCTTCTACTAGCATGGGCTTTTCATAGAATTGATCGACATGGCCGATGCATAAAATGGCAATAGGATGGCTATCGTTAGGCATGCTGAGCAAGTGTTTTAGAGTCTTAGGTTCAAATAATGATACCCAGCCCATGCCAATACCTTCAGCACGCGCAGTTAACCACATGTTTTGTATGGCACAAGACAGCGAGGCTAAATCCATTTCGGGTAGCGTACGTCGTCCAAAAATATGTTCTTCGCGCTTATCGGGTAGTGCGGCGATAACAATATCAGAGCATTGTAAAATCCCTTCCACTTTTAATCGCAAGAATTCATCTTTTTTTTCACCTAAGGCATTCGCAGTTAATTGCCTTTCAGTGTCGACAAGTTGGTGAATTTTTTTTCTTAATTCAAAGTTGGTGATGTGAATAAAACGCCACGGTTGCATTAAGCCAACACTGGGGGCGAGATGTGCAGCGGAAAGGATGGTGTTAAAACAGTCGCGATCAATCATTTCTTTGTTGAAATGGCGAATATCACGTCGCTCACGCATGACTTTGTTGATAGTCGCTTTTTCACTATCGCTATAGCTATGTGGTGATCGCATTATGATAACACTCCATGAATATTTAATAGGCTGTTTAATGATTGCGATAGCTTATTGGTTGCGAATGCATCATTTTTGGATATTCTTCCCACACGTAATATCGCATTGCTGCTATTGTCTTTTTTTGAAAAAAGTACGGGAGCTGTGTTGGTTATTTTTTCTGGTTGTTTATCAAATAAAACGACACGTGTTAGCACTCCGTGTTGTGCTAGGTGTTGGTTAATGGTCAGCGCTTTATCTGTAGACATAAAGTAACTGGAAAATAAGTCGCTATGTACAATTTTTTCACTTATTTGTGTTAATGGTTGGCAGTATTGTTGTGTATGCAAGGCATTATCGTTGATGATTTTTATCATGCGTTGCTGCCACGGGGTGTCGTTGAGTGCAGCAATCGCTAATGCCTGAGCGGGGCCATTGACTTGCCATATGCCAATAGCCTCTTGTAACGATTGAATTAATGATGAACAAGCAAAAACAAAGCCGAGACGAATGCCTGCTAAGCCAAAAAATTTTCCAAAAGAGCGTAATACAATAATATTACTGGGAAGTGATTCGGTGAGCACGCTATTTTCGGGAGTGCTATCAATAAAGGCTTCGTCAATAATTATATAGGCTGAGCGGTCTATTTTTTTTGCCCATTCGATTAGCTGTAATTTATTAAACACCACACCGCTAGGATTATTCGGATTAATAATAACAAGATGCTGTCGCTTATTTTTTTCGATGGATCTCTCAATAAACTCCGTAGAAATAGATAAGGTTTCAGCAGGATAGTTGATAATCGTTGAATGATTTTTTTGCCAATGTGAACGGTGTTCTTGATAACCAATATCGGGTATTAAAACAGGGTGATCGGTTAATAAATGCGGCAATGTTTGAATGGCTACTTGTGTACCCGCAACGGCGAGCAGTGAGTTTTTTAGCTGGTTTGGTAAATAATAGTTTTGTGCCGCCGTATAAAAATCATGGCTAATATAAGGCAGTCGACAATAGTCATTAATGTTTACACTATCGATAGGATAGTGTTCAGGATTAATGCCGGTCGACAAATCAACCCATTGATCAATAGGAATGTGGTAGCGCATAGATGCACTGACAATATCGCCGCCATGTAAGGGTAGGTCGCTTTCTTTCTTATTGTTCATAAAATATTGGGTTAACACTTTTTTGTTAAGGCAGTGAGTTGCTGCCTTTTAGTAATTGATAAATAGTCTCAATAGGTAATTCTGCTTCAACGGCATCTGCTAGCCGATTAATTTCTTGCTCTCTAAAGTCTTGGTAGCAAAATGTGGTATCGGTTTTTCCTCCACCCCAACGAATAATATGATTCAAGAAATCATCGCTATCAAATAAACCGTGTAAATAGCTGCCTATCACGGTGTTATCCGAGTTGCATGCACCATCCATAAACGGTTGCTTAGTGTCTTTTTCGATTAAAGAGAACAGCGGCGTTGCGGTTGATTCGCCGGTTGTGATGCCAGCATGAATTTCGTATCCGCTTACGGTCGTATTTTTTTCATTCTCAGACGCTGGGCATAAATATCCAGTGACGTTACGTAGCGTTTTATTGTCGAGTAGTGTTGTTTCTATATCCAGTAAGCCCAGCCCCTGTGTTGACCCTGCGGTTGATTCGATCGCGTCTGGATCATGTACCCAATGGCCTAGTATTTGGTAGCCACCACAAATGCCAATGACTTTCCAGCCTAAACGATGGTGACGTTGAATAATGGCTTCCCATCCGCTGTCTTTCAGCCATTGCAAATCACCGCGCACATTTTTACTACCCGGCAATACTAGAAGGTCTGCGCCAGAAAATTCCTTCGGATCTTTTAGTAATTGGCAAAAAATAGAGGGGTGATGAATGAGCGCATCGAAATCTGTATGGTTACTGGTGCGAGGATAAATGGGGACAACAACATGTAATTGTTCTTGGCTGTGTTGAGTCGATGTTGTTTTTTGGCTAATGCTATCTTCAGCTTCGATATGTAAATCATGCAAATAAGGAATGACCGCCAGTGTTGGTACGCCCGTTTTTTCTTGCAGCCAGTCTAAGCCCGGCGTGAGTAAATTTACATCGCCACGAAAACGGTTAATGATAAATCCCTTGACCCGTTTTTTTTCGCTATTACTGAGTAATGCATAGGTGCCATATAAGTGAGCAAATACACCGCCGCGATCAATATCAGCGACAATGATCACCGGACAGTCTATCGCCTCAGCAAATCCCATGTTGGCAATGTCATGCTCGCGTAAATTAATTTCGGCGGGGCTACCGGCACCTTCAATAATAATATATTGGTGTTTTTCACGTAACTGTTGGTGGGTGTCGATGACAGTGTTCAAAAGCTCAGGCTTATAACGGTGATATTCTTGAGCCTTCATATTGCCGATAGCCTTGCCGCGAATAATCACTTGTGCGCCCAGATCGCTATTGGGTTTTAGCAAAATAGGATTCATTAATATCGATGGGCTTAGGTAGCAGGCCTCTGCTTGTACTGCTTGCGCTCGGCCAATCTCACCACCATCGCTGGCTACCGCACTGTTCAGTGCCATATTTTGTGGTTTAAAGGGCGCAACCGATTGTTGATGCCTCGCTAAAATACGACAAATTGCGGTGACAATAATGCTTTTGCCCGCATCGGATGTTGTGCCTTGTACCATTAAGGAGAATGATTGTTTCATAGTGCTTACTGCGAAGGCGTCTCTTGTTGTGCATCGATATCTAGTAATAGATTTTGTAATTTTTCACCATAGCCGTTATCGTTTTCCCACAGGCCACGCTGTGTGGCTTCGAGCAAGCGTTCCGCCATTTCTTCAAGGGCGCTGGGGTTATTGGCTTCCATAAAGGCGCGGTTATCGGGATCGAAGACAAGGGCGTTTGCCACCTGCTCATATTGATAGTCGTCAATCATGTGAGTTGTGGCATCGTAGGCAAATAAATAATCCACGCTGGCGGCCATTTCAAAGGCACCTTTATAGCCGTGTTCACGCATGGCTTTAATCCATTTCGGGTTGAGCAGACGTGAGCGAATCACGCGATTTAGTTCTTCTTTTAGTGTACGAACAACGGGCTTGCTAGGGTTGGAATGATCGTTATGATAAACCGTTGGCGTTGTGCCTGATAGCGTTGTTACGGCGTTGGTCATGCCACCTTGAAATTGGTAATAGTCATCCGAGTCTAAAAGGTCATGTTCGCGGTTATCTTGATTGTGCGCAATCGTATCGATCTGCCGCAAGCGTTGTTCGAAGACGGCTTTGACTGCAACACCTTCGATGCCGCCACTGAGGCTATTCGGTGCGGATGGATGGTTGTCGGCATGTACATTGTGGTTAATCGAGCGGCCATAAGCATAACCCCCCCAGTTGATATAGGCTTCGGCTAAATCGTCAGCGTTTTCCCAGCAGCGCTCATCAATTAAGCCCTGCAAGCCTGCACCGTAAGCGCCGGGCTTGCTACCAAACACACGGTAGCTGGCATGACGTTGTGCGAGTGATGGCTCTGTTCCACCATCGATATAGTGTTGCTGATCTTTTTCAATATGTTGGCGAATGGTATTCGCTTGTGCCGGTTCGTCTAATTCGGCTAAGGCTAAAACAGCGGCATCAAATAGAGCGATCACATTGGGGAATGCATCACGGAAAAAACCGGACACGCGCAGTGTGACATCGACTCGCGGTCGGTTCATTAGCATGCTCGGCATAATTTCAAAATCGACAACTCTCTGGGAGCCTGCTGCCCATATCGGTTTAATCCCCATTAAGGCAAAAGCTTGTGCAATGTCGTCACCACCGGTACGCATGGTAGCGGTTCCCCATACGGATAAACCTAGCTGTTTGGGATAATCGCCATGTTCTTGTAGATGACGTTCAATGAGCGCCTGTGCTGATTGCTGTCCAATCGCCCATGCTGCAGGTGAAGGGATCGAGCGATTATCTACGGAGAAAAAATTACGTCCTGTTGGTAAGGTATCTAGACGTCCGCGTGTTGGTGCGCCGCTAGGGCCGGGGGGAATAAACTCTCCTTTTAAGCCATTAAGTAGAGCGCTGATTTCTTGCTCTGCACTTTTTTCTAAGGCAGATAATAATGTCGATTTTGCATAATCAAGCTGCAAAAAAGTAGTAGGAAGTGCCTGTGGCAGTGTTAATAGTAGCGCTTCAATCGTATCGGTGTCGTTAGTGTTGCCGGAGCTATCGGTATTAATGCTATGTGTATCGCCTAACACGTAATAACGAACACAGAGAGCGGCTAATATTTCCAAGCGTTCACGGGTGTCAGCACTGGTACGCCATGATTCACTCGATACGTTAGCCAGTAACGATGGTTTATCGCCAAGCCACGCGTCCACAGAGGCGGTTAATGGATCAAACAACTCACCGCTTTTATTAATCGATAAGGTCAGGTCGCGAACTAAGTTATGTAAAATTCCTTGGCTGTAGGCAGTCGAAACATGTTGTTGATGGATTTGTGAATTGACACTATCAGCCGTTGATGTACTGCGCGGTAAGCGCAATAAGGCAACCATCGTGTCTGTCAATTTTTCAGTATTAGGTAGCGCGCCGAGGATATGCAGGCCGTGACGAATTTGTGCTTCTTTAATATCGCATAAATAGGTATCAAGGCTGGATAAAACCGCTTGTTCATCATCTGCAGAGTTATCGGCTATGGGTAATTCTTCTCGCAGATGTGTATCGTTTACTAGGCGTAAAATTTCATTGCGTAGCCATTCTTCACGTCGCGTATCCATGCCTAAGGCTTGGTAATATTCATCAACTAAACCTTCGAGCTCGGCCATTGCGCCATAGGTGTCTGCGCGCGTCATGGGCGGCATAAGGTGATCGATAATAGCGGCGTGTGTGCGACGTTTTGCCTGTGCACCTTCACCGGGGTCATTCACGATAAAGGGATAAAAGTGTGGCATCGGCCCAAGTGCAATATCCGGCCAGCAGGTATCGGCCAGTGCGACGCCTTTGCCGGGTAGCCATTCTAGATTGCCATGTTTGCCCACATGTACAACCGCATCGACTTGATAGCAATGGCGTAACCAAAAATAAAAAGCGAGGTAACTATGGGGTGGGACGAGATCGGGGTCATGATAATTAGCGAGCAAATCTTGATTAAAACCACGAGCAGGCTGAATACCAATAAATGTTTCTCCAAGCCGAATACCCGCCAACATTATGCGCCCGTTACGATATTTAGGATCGCTCTCGGGGGTTCCCCAGCGCTCAACAACGGCTTGCTGGCAATCGTCAGGTAGTTTAGAAAAATAGTGTGCATAATCGCTAAGGCTCATGCTTTGCCAGCAAGGGCGCTGGTGCAGAGTATTGGGATTATTGGTTACTGCTCCCAGTAATTCGGTGATAAGTGCATTGCCATCGTTAGGGATATTGTCAATAGGGTAGCCGCTGGTTTTCAACGCATTAAGCAGAGCGATAGTTGAAGCCGGTGTGTCTAAGCCAACGCCGTTGCCAATGCGCCCATCTTTAGTGGGGTAGTTGGCTAAAATAAACGCGATGCGTTTTTCATTATTTTTTTTGGTGGCGAGCCTTGTGTAAGCCTGAGCCAGTTGTGCGACAAACTGTGCGCGTTCTTGATGCAGAGCATAACGTACGACTGAAATTTCACAGCGTTCAGAAAAATAAGCCTCGGCTTTAAAACTGATAGCGCGAGTAATAATGCGGCCATCCATTTCGGGTAATACAACTTGCATCGCAATGTCACGGCTGCGCAAACCTTGGCTATAAGAATGCCAGTCGTCGATCGTCGAGCTCGACAAAATGCATTGTAGTACGGGAATGTTACGATCAAAAGGAGAAGAAAATTGGCTGGGTTCTGATGATAAATCAGGGCTAGAAACGGTGTGACTCGCAAAACCGGTCGTGTTGATAATAAGGTGTGTTTGGCTGCGTGCTAACCAATCGTTAATAAGATTTAAGGATGCCGTATCTTTTAGCGAGTTAACCGCGATAGGTAGCGGACGTAAATTATATTCCGCCACCGTACTAATTAGCTTGTCAAACATAGTGGTGTTGGCTGACTGTAAATGACTTCGATAAAAAATGATGGCGCACACGGGGGTCGTGTTTTTTTCGGTTTGGTTTTCTTTAGGTTTGTCCCAATGATCCAGCCAATCATCGAATGTTAACCGCGGTGTGCTTTTTTTACTTGTGGGTATTGAAGAGCTTCGTGTTGAAGAACTTGGTATGGAAGTGCATGTCGTAGAAAATAGTTTGGTAGAAAAATAAAGGCTGCATCGTGGTAATGCACGAGGTTCTGCCCAATGATTTTCCCATTCATCCCCGGTTTTTATTAATTGGTCAGCTAAAAAATAGTAGAGGTGCTGAAGATTCGTTGTGCCGCCTTCACGTAAATATCGCCATACGTTAACTGATATATTTCTTTCGACCGTTGAGAGAGAAAATACTTGTTCGTCGGGTGTATCATCACCCGGGATAATAATAAGTTGGCGTTGGTGATCATGGTTTTTTTCTGTCGCCCACTGGCATAATTGCTCAACGCCATATTGCCAATAACTTTCACCGCCGAGCAGAGAAACAATGACGATTTTTGCATGATCAAGTACTTTGTCGCGATATAAATCTAGCGCGGCGGGCTTCAGTAATTGCATCCAATTGGCTAAGCGTACAGCAGGATAGTGAGGGGGCAGTGATTCAGCGACATTCGCTAAGCCTGCCAGCGTGCTATCGGCTGCCGATAAAAGAACAATGTCACCCGGGGATTGCCCAAGATCAATAATTCCTTCGTCGTCGGTAAACCCTCCGGGCTGTGCGGCTAATAAATGCAAAACAAATTTCCAGCGCTATGGCTATTTAGCATTTGTTACAGCACTAAGGGCCGGTAACAGTTCTGCGGTTATTATTTCTTTATTGATGGCTTTACCAATAAAAACCAGTTGTGTGTTACGCGCCTCGCCGCTTGCCCACGGTCGATCAAAGTGCGTATCAATACGTGTGCCAACCGCTTGTAAGACTTGTCGCATCGGTTTATTGGGAATGGCAATAAATCCTTTAGCGCGATAAATGCGGTATGTGTTGAGCAGGCGCTGCAAAATGGTTTGTAGTTTTTCACTATCCATCTCGCCTAAGGTGATCACAAACGAATCAAAATGGTCGTGTGCGTGATCATGATGTTCGCCGTGCGCATGGTGGTGATCATGATGATTGTGTACGTGCTCAATGCTATCTTCTGTAGCAGCCTCAATACCAATCAGCATATTTAGGGGGGCATCACCATGATTAATATAGGCGGTTTTTACACTGCTAGGTACTTTGTGTCCAATGATTGCATCAACCGTGCTGCGCTCACTGTCGGTGAGCAAATCATTTTTACTGACGACCACAAGGTCAGCGGCACTAAGCTGATCATCGAGTAGCTCTTGCAGGCTAGGATCATGATCTAAACTGTCGTCTTCTAAGCGTTGAGCCTGAACTTTATCGGTATCATGAGCAAATCGCCCGGCTGCAACAGCAGGGCCATCAATCACGGTAATAACTGCATCAACAGTACAGTGCTGTTTGATGTCGGGCCAATTAAAGGCTTGTACTAATGGTTTAGGTAAGGCGAGGCCGGAGGTTTCTATCAAAATGTGATCAATGTCATCGCGTCGCGCAACCAGTTCTTGCATGACAGGTAAAAACTCTTCTTCAACTGTGCAGCAAATGCAACCATTGGCGAGCTCATAAATGCCGTTGCTGTTATTATTTGCTGTGCTTGTTGCATCGCTGTCCTTATCGTCGTCTTCGCAGTCAAGAGGGCAGTTGCGTAATACATCGGCATCAATATCAAGTTCACCAAATTCATTAACAATAACGGCAATACGTTTGCCCTTAGCTTGCTTTAAGACATTAGATAGTAGCGTGGTTTTTCCGCTGCCTAAAAATCCAGTAACCACAGTGGCAGGTATTTTGTGTAATTGCATAACTATCTTCCTTCGATCATGGTGTGTTGTTGGTGATAGGCAGCGCTAACACTCTATCGGTGTCGCAACGCCATGTGCTTCGATGTTATATGCATAGAGGCACTTTAAATAAATGATGATTCGTTGGTGATAGGCAGGAGATAGCCGCTGTTTGTATGATTATTTTAGGCTTATATAAAATAATACATTATGTGTGAAAAATAGATGTAATAAACACATCTACTTGACGCAACGTCAACAAAGACTGCACGACTATAACCTTGATTGCACACCCCGACCATCAGGTTGTTCACGGTTATGGCAGGTCTACTGGCTTTAAGCTCAAATGCTAAAAAATACGGTTACTACCTTCCCAGACGTTCAAAAGTCCAGTGGTATTAACCAATAGCTTGCTTATTACAGTTGCGGGGACAGCTGCCAACGGGCATTCCCTATTAATCTCTTCGTTAATACATCACGAGAACCATAACCGAACGGCTATTGTAAATAAAATAGCCACAGAAGAGAATGCACTTAGGATGTATAATTGTTGCCCTACAAATAGTATTGATTAAAAGTGAGCGATGTATGTCTGAATTGACCAGTAATTATGAAGAAAACTATCACCTGTTTTTTGAAGAGGCGGTCAATACTGGCTGTGTGTGGGGCTTGCAGCATAGTGATGGTAGTTGGGCATTGTCAGCATCAGAGAAATACGCCGATGCAAGCGTGATGCCTTTTTGGTCACAGCCAGAGTTTGCTGCAGTACATGCGGGAGATGATTGGGCAGGACATGAGGCTGTGGCGATATCATTAGAAGAGTTTATGGATGATTGGCTAACAGGGATGCATAGCGATGTGGTACTTGTAGGCATTAATTGGAATGCTGAATTAGAAGGTGCAGAATACGAACCTTTAGATATCCTCCATGCTTTTGAAAGTGATTATTTGTCTTAGGCGTTTCTGGTTGCCTTAGGAATCTGAGGCTTACGCAAAAGTTTACTATTTTTTTACTACCCTTTTTGATTTTAAGGTGAATGAATTATGTCGCTTAGAGAGATACGTCGAATTTTTGTTAGTCGTAAACAGCTAATAAGCCCCAATATGTTAAGGATTGTTTTTTCGGGTGAAGATTTAGCTAGCTTTCCCGAAGACTTTGAGAGTGGGTATATTAAGTTACGATTTCTAATGAGTCAGAATGAAGTTTATCCAAGTGATAGTGGCGCGCTGGATGAAAAGGCGCGTGTGCGCTCTTACACTATTCGCCATTTTGATTTGGCTGTGCGAGAGCTAACGGTGGATTTTGCTTTACATGGCGATGAAGGCCCGGCCTCTTTTTGGGCGCAGCATTGTGCCATAGGTGATGAAATAACAATGGATGGCCCCGGTCCAGCCAAAATAATTTCTCATGATGCTGACTGGTTTTTTTTGGTGGGCGATATGACCGCTTTACCAGCGCTTAGTGTTAATCTTGAAAAATTGCCCGCGTCTGCAAAGGGGTATGTTGTCATCGAAGTGTTAAGTGAAGCTGATAAAATACTTCCATTGTTACCAAGCGGCATGCAGGTTCATTGGGTAATTAATTCTCATCCGTCATCTGATGAATGCTTGTTAGCTAACGCTGTTAAAGCGTTGCCGTGGCAACCGGGTAACGCTGCTGTTTGGGCGGCAACAGAGTTTGGCGTGATGAAGCAATTGAGAAAATATTTTAAGCACGAACAAGAGGTTGATAGTAAAAAGTTGTATATCAGTAGTTATTGGAAGTTAGGTGGAAGTGACGAAGAGCATAAAAAAGCAAAAAAAATGGATGCCGAAAAATAATAAAATCCGTACTTTTTATTACGGCGTACCTGTTAATTTTATAGTGTATAGGGTGATTTGTTCTAATCGTTAATAGGTGGTTGTCAGTAGCGGTATTAACACCAAAATATTACACAGTTATTTTGATTGGTAACAAATTTTCTTTGTAATGCAGCCAAGTTATAGCACAGTCATAATTTGTATTGAGAGATTTTAGTTGTGCTGCGGAAAGTAAGTGCCGCTTATGTGTCGATAAAAAATATAGGGTCTGTATTTTTTATTTGTCAAATGTACGCGAAAGTGCAACAGGTTGGTGCGTTTTGTGTTGTTTCTCTCGTTTTTGTTATATAACTACTTCCCAATATTCTTTAAAAGTATTAAAGAGTGATGCTGATTGTAATATTAAGTATTTTTTACTTGAAAGAGTGTGGTTTAACGTATTATCTTAACGTATGTAGAGATTGATCTTTTAAACTTTATTCATAGCTAAGGCGTCGTAAGATGGCTTAGTGAAGACTTAGAAAAACACGTCGTGCATTTTGCACCGTCATTCATACTCCGGAGAATGTTGTTTTTAATTCGTCAACATCACTATTATGATACAAAACAACGACATCTTAGCGCGAACATCTCACCTTTCTGTGCAAGCAGATTCTCATAAGCATGAGCATCACCAAATTATTATAGGTATTGCCGGTGAGGCAAAGTTTGAAATCGAAGGGTTGGGAGGAAAAGTCGATGGTTATTCCGGTTGTATTGTTCCTTCTAATGAAAAGCATAGCTTCTGTGGCGACGACGAGAATAATGTTTTTTTATTAGATGTCGGTAAAGATTTAATAGAAACCAATAGCTTGCATGGCGATAGTGATGACGATTTGCGTCGCTTATTCGATTCGAGGCGATATTTTTCGATAGATCAGCAAATGCATTTAATGCTGTTTTCGTTGGCGAATGAAATAAAAGCATATGGAGACGACCCCTCTTTTAAGCCACTCGTTGCGGAGTTGGTTCTTCGTAGTTTATCTAACCGTTTATCTGGCAGCTCATCAGCGGTGGAGCAGCGTATTCACGGTGACCGATTAGATCTTAATGTTATTCAACAGTATATTCATGCGCATATCGCAGAAAAAATTCAAGTGTCTGAGCTGGCTCAGGTATGTGATTTGAGCGCGAGTCATTTTTATCAAAAATTTCGTGACAAAACAGGTATATCGCCGCACCAATACCTTATTTTAGAGCGGATTAAAGTGGCTAAGTTTTTACTGGGCAATACGAATAAAAACTTGACCGACATTTGTTTTTCTCTAGGTTTTTCAAGTCAAAGCGCATTTACGAACACTTTTACTAAAAAGGTGGGCTGTTCTCCAAGCCAATATCGTAATAGCGTTAGATAGTGTGATTTTGCAAGTTTCATAACAAAAAGTTATTTGTGTTTTTCTCTTTTCGGCTGAACCCCTTTGTTTTCAGTGCTTTCGTCGATTTTGGCTTGAGTTATTGTCAACAGTAGGTGATCTCCCCTTCATATTTTTTTGCAATCAATGCATATTTTTATGCAATCTTCTTGGTGAATATTGGCTGATACTTCGCTCCTAACGAGTAGAGTGCAAAAATATGAAACCAGTAAATAATTTATCTTTCGTTGAAGATTGGATCAAGTTAGATCACGATCAACTCCTTCAAGAGCTGTCGAAAAATTACAGTATTGATGAAGAAACTTGGATGAAGCGACTTATTGCTATCGCGGATCCATCTTCTCAAGAGATGCTGGAAATTAATGCGACGGCTCGTCCTCTTATCGAACAGACACGTATGAGCAAAAAAGGTGCGCATGTCGTTGATAAGCTTCTGCAAGAATATAGCCTCAGCGACGACGATGGCATTACATTGATGTGTTTGTCTGAAGCATTACTTCGTGTTCCCGATGCGGCTACGCGTAATGCATTGATTAAAGATAAGCTGACAGCGGCTGACTGGAAAACGCATCTTGACGGTGATAACAGCTTGTTTGTTAATGCGTCTACTTGGGGCTTGTTGATTGCTGGTCGTTTCGTGAAAACAGGTAATGTTAATCACGGTGATGCATCAACTGGTCTGCAGAAGCTACTTTACAAGTGCGGTGCGCCGACCTTGCGTGGTGCAATGAAAGTGGCGATGCAAATTATTGGTGAGTATTTTGTTCTTGGACGCACCATACAAGAAGCTAGCAAGCGATCGATCCCTTTTTGTAAAGAAGGCTGTAAATATTCTTTTGATATGCTGGGTGAAGCTGCGCACACACGCGAAGATGCTAAACGTTATTTAGACAGCTATTTAGGCGCGCTAGATAATATTGCAAACAATGCCAAGTCTCGTCCTGAGACCGGCGAAGGCCACACCCTGTCGATTAAAATTTCCGCTCTGCATCCTCGTTATGAGGAATCTCATAAGCATGAGACATTGCCTGAATTAGTTGAAATAGTTAAAACCATTGTTAAGAAAGCTCGGTCTTACGATATCGGTATTACTATCGATGCGGAAGAGGCGGATCGCCTTGAGCTATCGCTTGAATTATTTAAGCAAGTGTATAACTCGAATGCTGCAAAAGGGTGGGGTAAGTTTGGTTTAGTTGTGCAGGCTTATTCTAAGCGTGCGTTGCATGTTTTGTGTTGGATTACTTCAACCTCTAAGGCTCAAGGTGATGAAATTCCTGTGCGTCTTGTTAAAGGTGCTTATTGGGATACGGAAATTAAACTTTGCCAGCAATTAGGTCTTGAAGGTTATCCCGTATTTACTCGCAAAGAGTCCACAGATACTTCTTATCTTGCCTGCGCGCGCTTCCTCTTATCTGATTATACGGTGGGCGCTATCTACCCTCAGTTTGCTAGTCATAATGCCCAGACTATTGGCAGTATCTTGGCTATGTCAGGTGATCGACAGTTTGAATTTCAACGCTTACACGGCATGGGTGAAGGGCTTTATGAGTCATTGATGAAGTCACATCCGCATGTTGGCGTGAGAATTTACGCCCCGGTGGGTAGCCATGAAGATCTCCTGCCTTATCTCGTTAGACGTTTGCTAGAAAATGGTGCCAACGGTTCGTTTGTGCATAAATTGCAAGACGCTACCGTGCCGGTTGATGAGTTGACTGTGCACCCAACCAAGCTATTAATGACTCGTTCCAGCATTGTGAATCCTCATATTCCTTTGCCGGGTAATATTTTTAACGACCGCGATAATTCAAAAGGGATTAATTTGCATATCGCTTCACAGAGAACGCCTTTAATGAACGCTATACAGAAATATAATGATACCCAGTGGTCGGCTAAACCTATTGTTGGTGCCGATGGTTCGGACGGTGGTTCGACACATTCAACTGAAGTTTTTAGCCCTTACGATAACACGCAAAAAGTCGGCTACATTATGCATGCTGATGAAAAAATGGCGGCTGATTCGTTGGTAACGGCGGTAGAGGCTTTTGATTCATGGTCGATGACTGATGTTGAAGAGCGTGCGGCTGCGTTAGATAAAACGGCTGCGTTGCTTGAAGATAATCGCGAAGAGTTGATCGCTTTGTGTATTCGCGAAGCGGGTAAAACCTTAGATGATTCTATTGATGAGATTCGTGAAGCCGTTGATTTTTGTCGTTATTACGCACAGCAAGCGCGAGATATGTTTAATAATCCTAAAGTGCTTCCAGGGCCTACGGGTGAGCTTAATGAGCTGCACTGTGAAGGTCGCGGTGTATTTGTTTGTATTAGCCCGTGGAACTTCCCGCTAGCGATCTTCACCGGTCAAGTAGTGGCAGCATTGTCAGTGGGTAACTCGGTAATCGCTAAGCCTGCAGAACAAACGAGCCTAATTGCTTACCGAGCTACGCAAATGATGCATGAAGCCGGTATTCCTAAAGGTGCCTTGCAATTGCTAACGGGTTCAGGCTCAAAGTTGGGTGGCGTATTGATGAAAAGCCCTGATGTTGCTGGTGTGGCTTTTACGGGCTCTACCCAAACAGGCCGCATCATTAACAAACAGTTAGCCAATCGTGAATCAGCTATCGCGACGCTTGTTGCTGAAACGGGTGGTTTGAATGCGATGTTAGTCGATTCAACCGCGTTACCTGAGCAGGTGGCGACTGATGTTATCCGCTCTGCCTTTAGTTCTGCGGGTCAGCGCTGTTCAGCATTACGTGTGCTCTATGTTCAGCAAGATATTGCTGATCGTGTTATCGAATTAATCAAAGGCTCTATTGATGAGCTAAACTTAGGTTTCCCCGGTGATTATGCAACAGATATGGGGCCGGTTATTGATGAAGGTGCGCAAAAAGACTTGCTATCTTATATTGAAGAAATGAAGTCTATTGCAAAGCAGTCTTACCAAGGAAAAATGCCAGAAGGCTTCGATAATGCGACGTTTGTTCCACCAACGTTGCTAGAAATCGATTCTATCAAGCAGTTGAAAGATGAAAAATTCGGTCCGATATTGCATGTGGCGCGTTTTGCTGCATCAGAAATGGATCAAGTTATACAAGACGTAAACAGTATGCAGTTCGGTTTGACGCTAGGTATCCATTCACGCAATAACACAACCTATAAATATATCGCGCGTCGAGCACGTGTAGGTAATGTGTATATTAATCGTGACCAAGTAGGCGCCGTTGTTGGGGTGAACCCATTCGGTGGCCGTGGTTTATCGGGTACTGGCCCTAAGGCGGGCGGACCGAATTATTTGACGCGTTTTATCACAGAAAAGACTATTTGCTTAAATACTGCTGCTATTGGTGGTAACGCGAGCTTACTCGCTCCTGAATCTCAAGGATCGTAGTAAAGATCATAGTTTTGAAAAAGTATTCGTAGATTCTTGCAAGTGCAAAACGGCGTCTTTGATAGACTAGGCCAGTCGCCGTTTTGAACATCTACGTGTAAATTGGCCGATTAAATAAATAGTGACTTGTTTTTTGAGTCGTCTATCGTTTAAGTTAAGCAGTACCCACATAAAATATACTAATAATTTTTATAACTAAAAAAGGTGAAAAACATGAAAAGTAATTTTTTCAAAAAAGCACTACTAGCAGCAAGTTTTGGCTTGTTGGCTTCTGGTAACGTAGCAGCAGACAAGCTTGATGACGTATTGTCAAAGGGTAAAGTTCGTTGTGGTGTTGTTCTTGATTTCCCACCAATGGGCTTCCGCGACAGCGACAACAATCCAGTAGGTATGGATGTTGACATGTGTGCTGATTTAGCAAAAGCCATGAACATCGAATATGAAGTCGTTGGTCTAACATGGGCTGAGCGTATTCCTAGCTTGATTTCAGGCAAAGTTGACGTAGCCATTGCTTCTTCTTCTGACACTCTTGAGCGTGCTCAAACTGTTGGTTTTACTATTCCTTACATGGTTTTCCAATTCCAAGCACTACTATCTGATAAGGTAGAAGCGAATTCTTGGGAAGATCTAAAAGACTTGAACGTAGGTGCTGCTGTTGGTACGACTTACGAAAGTTCTTTCTTAGACTATAAAAAAGAGAACTGGGAAGGTTCTAAAGGTAAGTATTCTTCTTTCCAAAGCGAAAACGAATCTTTCCTAGCAGTATCTCAGGGTCAAGTAAATGCGGTTATCGTAACTGATACAGCGGCTGCTAACGTATTGGCTTCAGGCAAGTTCAAAGGTATTAAGCTTGGACCAGTTGCTCCTTTCGGTGCTGATATTGTAGGCATGATGACACTACGTAAAGAGTTCGGATGGATTAACTACTTGAACTTGTTCATTAACCGTCAAGTACGTACTGGTCGTTTCCAAGAGCTTTATGGCAAGTGGATCGGTGGTACAGCTCCAGATATGACTGTTCCAGGCACTTACTACTAAGCCCAGCGTCCTATCTGCAAAATTGGTAGCGTACTTTGTGCGCTACCTATCATTTTTCCAAGTATTACAGAGTATTACTATCCATAATTTTTTTATGAATGGCGTTTTACTAGTCCGGCACTATACTTAACTTTGTCATTACGAACATGATAATAATAAATAGGGCAGCTACAGCGCTCAGTTTGCTACATTGTTAGTCGTATACAGTGAATCATAAGTAATATTTACAATAATCTCAGTGATATTGTTAGGAGGTACCAATGGACTATCAGTTTTTGTGGCGTCCAGTTTTTCAATCATTACCCCAAATTTTAGATGCAGCATGGGTCACCCTTGAGGTCTCCATTCTATCTATGTTGGTAGGTACGTTTATCGGCCTATTTATTTACTTTTTTCGTACATCCAAGATCTGGCTAGTTAGATTTCTAGCAGGCACTTGGATTGAAATCGCACGTAATACACCCGCTCTATTTCAATTGTTCTTTTTTAAGTTCGGCTTAGGAGCAGTGGGCATTCTTATTGACTCATATTTTGTTGTGTTAATTGCCTTGTCATTTAATACCGCAGGTTATATGGCAGAGACATTCCGTGGTGGCTTTAATGCTATTCATTCTTCGCAGTTGCGATCAGCTCAATCGTTAGGCATGACTTTCTTTCAGGCGCAGTATCACATTATTGTTCCTCAGGTAGTCCGTATCATCTATCACCCAATGACTAACCAGTTTATCTGGGTCATATTGATCAGTTCTCTGGGTATGTTAGTCGGTCTACGCGAACTAACGGGCGAAACGCAATTTTTATATTCTAAAACATTTAGAGCATTCGAATTTTTTGCGGCAACGGCGGTTATTTACTACCTTATTGCAAAAATCGCTCTAGGTATTATGCGCCTTATCGGCTGGCGCTTGTTTAGAGATCAATAGGAGGTATTTCATGGCTACAACCGTTCAAGTTTTTGGTGATTTACAACCTAGCGATCTACTTTTCTTAGGTGAAGCAGCATTAAGAACGCTAGAAATTTCAATTATCGCGATTAGTGTTGGTACTATTTTCGGTGTTATTTTTGGTTGGATGTTAAATGCGGGCAATTTGGCTGTCCGTATGATTGTTAATGGCTTTTTGGATGTTTTTCGAAGCGTTCCATTAATTATCCAATTAATTCTATTCGACAGCTTCATTGCCATTGCGGGCTATCCTTTACCTGCGTTTTGGTCGGGTACCATTATATTATCGGTGTATACCGCATCGCTGGTGGCTCAAGTTGCTCGTAGTGGTATCGATGCAGTCCCAAGTACAACACGTAGAGCATCGCGCTCGCTAGGCATGACCTACTGGCAAGATATGCGTTATGTTGTATGGCCGATAGGTTTACGCGCAGTATTACCTTCTTGGGTAGGTATCGCACTCAGTGTGCTTAAAGATTCAGCCTTGGTGTCAGTAATTGGTTACATTGAATTACTCAAAGCGTCTCAAATATTAATTACTTGTACAGCAGAAACGTTTACTGTTTTGGCAATCGCGGGTCTCTTTTATTTCGCCCTTTCATATCCGATTTCGAAGGCGAGTAGTTATATAGAAAAAAGGTGGCAACAATGATTAAAATCAGAAATGTTCATAAATCATTCGGTGATGTAAAAGTCTTAAAAGGTATTGATCTTGATGTGGCCGATGGTGAAGTACTAACCATTGTTGGTTCTTCAGGTTCTGGTAAGTCTACTTTGCTGTATTGCATCAATGGTTTGGAGCCAGTTAATAACGGTGAAATCATTGTTGATGGTGTGAGTGTTCATGACAAGAAAACTAACGTGAATACTTTGCGTGAAAATATTGGCATGGTATTTCAGCAGTGGAATGCTTTTCCTCATTTAACAACGTTGGAGAATGTTGCATTAGCTCCTCGAATTGTTAAAGGTTTAAGCAAAGCCGATGCTGAGCAAATTGCGGCTTCTCAACTAAAGCACGTAGGTCTCGGCGATAAGCTAGAAAACTATCCTAGTGCCTTGTCCGGTGGGCAGCAGCAGCGCCTTGCAATTGCTCGTGCATTGGCAATGGAACCACGTTATATGTTGTTTGATGAGGCAACATCTGCTCTTGATCCTGAGTTGGTAGGTGAAGTTCTGGATACTATGCGTCTACTGGCTGAAGATGGTATGACAATGATTGTTGTAACTCATGAAATGAGTTTCGCAAAAGAAGTATCGGATCGTGTTGCCTATTTCCATGAAGGTATTATGGAAGAAATTGGTACGCCGGATGAGATTTTTGGTAATCCGCAAAGTGTTCATACTCAAAAGTTCTTAGCTAACGTTCGTTAGGCTACTTAATTGAAGAGGGAGGCGCGTGCTCTAAGCTATGGTTTATCTGCGGTGCTGTTGTGGTCAACAGTAGCGTCGGCTTTTAAGATAGGCCTTGGCTTAACGTCAGTTATATTGTTGCTGACGGGAGCATCGTTCTTCTCTCTTCTTGTTCTTGCTAGTGTCTTAATATTTCAAAAACAATTTGTTTTAGCCCTTACTTCTCTGTGGGCGTACCGATATCAATCTATCAAGCTCGGCATGTTAAATCCCGTGCTTTACTATCTTATTCTGTTTGAAGCTTATGATCGACTGCCGGCTCAAATTGCTCAGCCAATCAATTACACATGGGCGATTGTTCTTGGTTTGTTAGCTGTGCCTTTTCTAGGTAGAAAAATATCTCGTTGGGATATTGCTGGAATGTTTGTTGCGTATAGTGGCGTTTTTCTTATTTCGGTCGCAGGTAAAAGCCTCCCAGGTGGAGTGGACTCTATTGGTATTGTACTGGCATTAGTGAGTACTTTTATTTGGGCTATTTATTGGTTGCTTAATGTAAAAGATAGCCGCCCACCGATTCTTGCTTTATTTCAAAATTTTCTTTATGCCCTGCCAGTGCTCATTGTTATTGCTTGCATAAATGATATTGATGGGTTGATGTCGTTAATGAATCCGTCACTCAATATTCTTGCCAGCATGGCTTATATTGGTTTGTTTGAAATGGGTTTTACCTTTATCTTGTGGCAGATGGCATTGCAGACAACAGAATATACATCGCGTATTAGTTCCCTTATTTTTCTTTCGCCTTTTGTGAGCTTGTTTATCATTAATCAAGTGTTGGGCGAACCATTGCAACTGTTAACCTTTGCAGGGTTAGTTATTATTGTTATCGGTTTGGCATTGCAGCGCGTAGGTAGATGAGTTTAGTACAGTATTTATTCGTTGAATAAATACTGTACGCCAACGATTCATTTAATCGACAAAAATACGATAGGCTTCTTCTGTTACTATTGCATGTCGTTGTGCTAGCGCAGCGCAATCATCGTCGTAACCTCCACCAATGACAGTCACGACGGGTATGTTATGCTTTTTACACATTTCCAGTACCGCTCTGTCCCTTTGACGAATGCCTTGTAATGTTATGCTCAGCAAGCCTAAAGGATCGTGTTCATACACATCAACTCCAGCATCATAAATAATTAATTCAGGTTGTTGCTCTTCGATCAGTTGTAGAAGCGTGTCGTGCACACACGCTACATATTGATCATCTTTAGTATCGGGCTTTAGTGCGACATCGATATTACTGGTCGCTTTTTTTGCAGGAAAGTTTTTTTCGCAATGAATAGAGCATGTGTAAGCGCGATCATTATTATTTAGAATAGATGCCGTGCCGTCACCCTGATGAACATCGCAATCAAAAATTAATAATTTTTTTACTTTCCCTTGTAGCAGTAGTGCATTAGCGGTGATAGCTAGGTCATTGAAAATACAAAAGCCAGACGCGAAATCAAAATGTGCGTGATGAGTTCCTCCCGCTAAATGGCAGGCAATGCCATATTTTAATGCCAGTTGAGCGGCTAAAAATGTACCGTTAGGCGAGATGAGTGTGCGTTTAACGAGTGGCTCGCTCCACGGCAAGCCCATTCGACGTAATGCTTTGGGGTCTAGACGATTATGAATAAACGCATCAATATAGTTTGGGCAATGCGCTTGTTGTAATAATTCGTCTTTACTTCTTCCAGGGCGAAACAAATTAGAAGGCGTTAGTATGGTTTTGTGAGATAAATAGTCTGTAAGGCGCGCAAACTTATCCATGGGGAAGCGGTGCTTGCTCGGAAAAGGAAAGCTATATGCTGGGTGTGAAATAAGAGGTATGGCCATATTTTTTACGTTGTTAACTGATATGAAATTTTATCAGCTTAGCGCTTAAATAGAATCAAAAAAATAGCAGCGTGCAGTAGGTTAAGAAGATATTGAGAGAGTATTTGAAAATAAAGGGAGTGAAGAGATAGCGAAAAACCTATTCGTGTAATCAGTGTTGACAATTAAATCTGTAAAAGATGATGTCTTGCATAACGGAAGTAATGCAAGACATCAGGTTTTTTAATGGTGAATTATTTCACCATATCAACGCCTTTCTGTAGTAGCTCGACAACAGCATCGTCTACATCTTTGCTAAATGCAAAATATAAGTCGCTCGTTGCTAGTACATGAACGATTTCATAATCATCCACGTTTTGGCCATTACGCTGTAAAATTTCTTTTGCGGTAATCTCATTGTAAGCCCACAAATCAACTCGACCTGTAGCTAACATTTTAGCTGCAGCATCAGGCTTTGAGGCACGTGTGATCATGCCTGCAGGAGTATTTGCTTTTACAGTTAATTGATCGTCTACCGAGTCACGAATTACAGCCACTTTCTTGTCGATAGTAGACATGTCAGAGATTTGTCCAATGCCGGAAGACTTTTTAGCAAATACAACGGTACGGTTTACTCCAATTGGCCCTGCCCATTTAAATAAATTTTCCCGTTGCTCTGTTCGGGTGGTTGTGAATAGCATTACATTAGGGCCTGACACGGCTGTTTGATACGCGCGTGCCCATGCGGCCATATTAATGTCACTCCTACTGATAGGGTGGCCTGCAGCCTCACTGGCCTTTAGAAGTAGCTCGACAGAGGTGCCTGTTAGCTGACCATCTTTTGAATAATTGAACGGTGGGAATTCTTCAGTCATGATATTCAGTGAGCTAAAATCGGCAGCATGAATAGATGATATTTGCGCCATGCAAACGAAAGCTAAGCTGGATAAAAAAGTAGATAAAGTGCGTTTCATAATAATTACCTTGGTTAGTTGATTTTTCTTCATCTTTAAAAGTATAGGAAAGAAAAAGCTGATAGCAAGTACGCTTGTCATTAGTTTTCTGGAATAGAAGAGAATAAAAAAAGTGGGTTTATATCTTTTTGGTAAGAATGCATTTTTTGTGAGCGGCCATAAAAAACACCTTATATCTTCGCCGCAGTGGTTGATATAAGGCATTTTCGTTTGGTGATTGTTCTATCGTGTTGCGTCAATACCTTTTTGAAGTGCTTCTACAACGCTGTCATCAACATCTTTACTGAAAGCGAAATAGAGATCTTTTGAGCTCAATACATGGACTACTTTGTAATTATCAATGTTTTCACCGGCATCAATTAGTTGTTGGGCGCCGCTATTTTCACTATACGCCCATAACTTTACTCGATCGCTCACTAGCATTTTTGCAGCACCCTCAGGTTTTGAGTTTCTGACGAGTAAATCGTCAGTGGCACCTGCTGCCACCATGAGCTGATCTCCCACGGTGTCTCTGACGACGCCAACGCGCAGACTGTTATCTTTAACATCATCAAACGCAGCAATATTGGATGACTTTTTTGCCCAAATAACAATACGGTTTGATCCTACCGGCCCCGCCCACTTAAATAAGTCTTCCCGCTTTTCGGTACGAGTCATACTGAATAAGAGTGCATTAGGGCCAGACTGTACCATTTTGTAGGCGCGTGCCCAGGTCATAACATTAATGTTATCTCTTTCGATGGGCTGTCCCACAGAGGCGCTCGCTTGTAGTAATAAATCAACTGCAGTGCCAGCCGCTTTCCCATTTTCTTTGTAGTTAAATGGGGGGAAATCCTCGGTCATGATGTTTAATTGGTTGAGCGACGATGCGTAAACTTGCCCAGATAGCCCCATAGAAATCAATACGAATAAAAGCCCTAATTGATGATAAATAGATAAAAAATATGGTTTTTGCATAAGATAACGCCTATGTTGAGAAGTTTCTTGAGTGATTTCACCTGTAAGCCTAGTTTGGTTTGGCGAAAGATCAATATTTCTCATGGATATGTGTGCAAAAATGCTGAAAAAATACTATGTGCTTTACTGTATAATTTTTTTAAAGGCTTCCTATTTATTCATCTACCTATAGTCGATCATTATTCATGTCAAAAATTAAGTTATTGCCCCCTAGGCTCGCTAACCAGATAGCGGCTGGTGAAGTTGTTGAGAGACCGGCATCCGTTATTAAAGAAATGCTAGAAAACAGCCTAGATGCTGGTGCATCTCGTATTGATATTGAGGTGGAAAATGGCGGCATTAAAACTATGCGGATACGGGATAATGGGCATGGTATTGCGAAAGAAGATTTAGCCTTAGCGCTAAGTCGTCATGCCACTAGTAAAATCCATGTGCTAGATGATCTTGAGGCGGTAGCCACATTAGGCTTTCGTGGTGAAGCATTGGCGAGTGTGAGCTCAGTGTCACGCTTGACGTTAAGCAGTAATACCAGCGATTCGGCGCAAGGGTGGGCGGCTAGAACTGAAGGCCAAGAAATGTCGACGGATGTAACGCCAACCGCACACCAACAAGGAACAACCGTTGAGGTGCGTGACTTATTTTTTAATACACCAGCGCGACGTAAATTCTTACGTACCGAAAAAACCGAGTTCAATCGTATTGATGATGTCGTGAAGCGCTTAGCGCTAGCTAATTTTAATGTGACCTTTGAATTACGCCATAATCAACGAACGATACATAGTCTCCGTGCGGGTAATTCTGAGGCAGAAAAAAATCGCCGTGTCGCACAAATTTGTGGCCCTGCCTTTATGGAAAATGCCCTAACAGTAGATATCGAACGCCACGGATTACGCCTATGGGGCTGGGTGGCGCTACCGACGTTTTCGCGTAGTCAGGCGGATTTGCAGCACTTTTATGTCAATGGTCGAGCGATTAAAGACAAGCTGGTGAGCCATGCGGTGCGTCAAGCGTACAGCGATGTGCTATATCATGGTCGTCATCCTGCATTTGTGTTGTATTTGGAGATTGACCCGGCAACCGTTGATGTAAATGTGCACCCAACTAAGCACGAAGTGCGTTTTCGTGATGGGCGTACTGTGCATAATTTTATTTATAGTAGTCTGCATCATGCCTTGGCAGAGATTCGCCCCGATGATCAGCTCACGGGGGCTTCATCGTTAGCTGTCGCTGCGGGTGTGAGTGCTGACTCTCATGCTGCGATCATCAGCGATCAGCAATCTATGCCGTTAGCGGCTCAGGCTGCTGCTTTACAGGCTAGCGACAACAATGGCGCATCGGTCAATTATGCTAAAGCATACCCGCCGGTTAATATCGAAACGCCACAAATACGCGAGGCGATGCAATTTTATGGTCAGGCTTCAGAGGTATCCACACAGGCGAGCAATGGTCAGGCTCCCGTTGATAACGATGCTCCGCCGTTGGGCTATGCCATCGCTCAGTTAAAAGGTATTTATATTCTTGCTGAAAATGCCCAAGGTTTGATCGTTGTAGATATGCATGCTGCGCATGAGCGCGTGGTGTATGAGCGTATGAAGCAAGCGTTTGAGCAGGGCAGTGTTCAGGCTCAGCCCTTATTGGTGCCGCAAACATTGGCCGTAAGCGAAAAAGAAGTCGCCTGTACGGAAAGTCATCATACGGTTTTTCATCAACTCGGTTTTGTTATCGAAGTGGCGGGCCCGGAAAGTTTATTGATACGCCAAATCCCAGTCTCGCTCAAAAGTGCGAATGTCGAACAGCTCGTGCGTGACGTGCTTTCAGACCTTATTCAATACGGCAGTAGTGATCGTATTAAACAGCATATGAATGAGCTGTTATCGACAATGGCATGCCATGGGTCAGTGCGTGCCAATCGTCAGTTAAGTGTGCCAGAAATGAATGCGCTGTTACGCGATATGGAAGCAACTGAGCGCAGTGGACAGTGTAATCATGGTCGTCCGACCTGGATGCATTTCTCTTTATCTGAGATTGATAAATGGTTTATGCGTGGGCAGTAGCCATAGGCAACAATGCGATTGGTCTGAATGCTATTTATCGCCGACATCTATAACATCGAATAGGCTGAAACGTGAACAAGTCCTCTAAACTTCCTGTCATTTTTGTTATGGGGCCAACGGCTTCGGGTAAAACAGATTTAGCCATTGCTTTATCGCAACAGAGATCCGTGGATATTATTAGTGTTGATTCAGCCTTAATTTATCGCGGTATGAATATTGGTACGGCCAAGCCAACAGAGGCAGAGCTGGCGATAGCGCCCCATGCGTTGATCGATATTTGTGACCCTAAAACGACGTATTCTGTCGCTGACTTTTGCCGTGATGCACAGCAAAAAATCGATAGTAGTCATCGGGCCAATCGTATTCCTGTGCTGGTTGGTGGCACGATGATGTATTTTAATGCTTTGCTAAAAGGTTTGGCCGATATGCCTGCCACTGATGAAGCGATGCGTGCAACCATAGAGGAGGAGGCGCGTAACAAAGGCTGGCCCGCTTTGCACAGTGAGCTAGCGGCCGTTGATGCTGAATCAGCGAGTAATATTCATCCCAATCATTCTCAGCGAATTGCCCGTGCACTGGCGGTTTACCGTTTAAGTGGAAAAACCATGACGGCATATAGGGCAGATCAAGCGTTGCAATCATCGACGATAGAAACATTCACACAGCGGTATCGTGTTATGCAATATGCTTTGCTACCTACGGATCGTCAGCTTTTGCATCAGCGTATTGAGCGTCGTTATCAGTTAATGTTAGATAATGGTTTTGAGGACGAAGTGCGCGCTTTATATCAGCGCGGGGACTTGCATGTAGATTTGCCATCCATGCGATCGGTGGGTTATCGGCAGATGTGGGAATATCTTGCGGGAGAATGCGATCATGCGACCATGGTGAGCAAAGGTGTTGCCGCGACTCGTCAATTGGCAAAGCGGCAATTGACGTGGTTGCGTGGATGGGATGATCTTCAATGTTGCGATGTTATCATCGACCCTACGACTTTAGCCGTAGAATCTAAAGAAAATATTGCCAAGCTATTGAACTCTTTGTGAATTATTGTCATATAAAGACACGCTGAAGGGAATTTTTACGCCAGATAATGTCTTAATGATACATTTTGCTGCTATAGTAATATTTAGCAGGCGTAACACTCAGCGTGTGCTGCTAATGTGGTGAGCATTTAATAGTCATATAGCTAATGGTCTACGGCAGCTATATGCGAACAACTACTTTTATTACTCCAAGGAGAACCTCATGTCAAAAGGGCAAAGCCTACAAGACCCTTATCTAAATGTGTTACGTAAGGAGCGCATCCCTGTTTCCATTTACCTTGTTAATGGCATCAAGCTTCAAGGGCAGGTCGAATCATTTGATCAATTTGTTATTTTATTAAAAAACACTGTGAGCCAGATGGTCTATAAGCACGCCATCTCTACGGTTGTGCCTGCAAGAGCGGTACGTGTTCCTATGGTTGAGCACGATGAAGGCGAAGACGCTTAATTAATAACGTCCGTTTTCTGTTCATGTCTAGTTGGCGGTGTGTCGCATACCGTTACCATCGATTAGCAGCCGGAGAATATCAGGCTGCTAATTTTTCGTATTTCCCTTTTTCTTTATTGAGACCCTGCCTTGTTTTTTGAGCGTCCCAAATCTGGCGAGCGAGCAATACTCGTCCATCTGCAGCTTCCTCAATCTCATACCCGTGATGACCCTAGGGAGTTTGAAGAGCTTGTTTTATCTGCAGGTGGCGACCCTGTCGAATTTGTCACCGGTCAACGATCGTCAATTGTTGCTAAAACATTTGTCGGTTCCGGTAAGGCAGAAGAGTTGCGCGAGCTAGTTGTGCTTCACGAGGCTGAATTGGTGATTTTTAATCACACGCTAACGCCTAGCCAAGAGCGCAACCTTGAAGCGTTGTTTCAGTGTCGGGTGCTTGATCGCACCGGTTTAATTTTAGATATTTTTGCACAGCGCGCCCGTACCCATGAAGGCAAGCTGCAAGTTGAGTTAGCGCAGCTTCACCATATGTCGACCCGCCTTATTCGCGGCTGGACACACTTGGAGCGCCAAAAAGGGGGGATTGGTTTACGTGGGCCAGGTGAAACACAGTTAGAAACTGATCGACGCCTATTACGTGTGCGTATTAAGTCGATAGAAAGCCGTCTAGATAAGGTGCGTAAGCAGCGTGATCAAGGCCGTCGCTCACGTCTGCGGGCATCCACACCCACAGTATCATTAGTGGGCTACACGAATGCGGGTAAATCCACCTTGTTCAATCGTATCACCGATGCCGGTGTGTATGCTGAGGACCAATTGTTTGCGACGCTAGACCCCACAATGCGACAAATCACTTTGCCGAATGTCGGTAAAGCTGTATTAGCCGATACAGTGGGTTTTATTAGTCACTTGCCGCACCGTTTAATTGAGGCTTTTCGAGCGACATTAGAAGAGGCGGCGCATTCTTCATTATTGTTGCATGTCATTGATGCTGCCGATGAAGAGCGGGCGAGAAATATAGAGCAAGTGGAAGAAGTATTAGAAGAAATTGGCGCCGCCGAGCTGCCGCAATTAAAAGTTTATAATAAGCTCGATTTACTGGAACAGTCGCCTCGCATTGATCGAGATGATCAGGGTGTGCCCGTTGCTGTATGGTTATCGGCTCAAGCTGGCGAGGGTATTGATCTATTGTTTGCTGCGCTGGCTGAGCGATTGGGTGATAAAATGATTACAGGTACGCTGATGTTTCCTGTCGTCGTTGAGTCCGCACTATCTAAGCTGAGAGCCAAGTTATATGCGGCTGAATCAATAGAAGATGAACAGTATGATGAAGCGGGAAATAGCGAATTATCTATCGCCATTCCTCGTGTTGAGTTTTTGAAAATGCTTGGCAGCGAAGGGATTGCCGAAAAAGACTTGGAATGGTCAGGGACTGCCCCCATCTTAACTGCCAGTGAAGCGTGGGAGTCCTCTCAGGAATCATCTTAGGCTTGCTTGAAGGTCAAAATGTTTTTGTGCAAATTTTTACTATTCGTTACCATTGCTGCCCAGTTAACTTAAAGTAAATTAGCTGCACGGACGATGAATCATGATCAAAGACATTTTACTTATTAGGCGACATTACAATAGAAAAGAAGCACGTCATTCCGGAAAGCGTTTTTTGCTTATCCGGAATCCACGGGTTTCAGCGATTGACTAGATACCGGGTCAAGCCCGGTATGACGAGATTAAGTTAACTGGATAGTAATGATTCGTTACTACACATTCGTATGACAATAACTGGAGAAACGTATGGCCTGGAATGAACCGGGTGGCAACAACCAAGACCCGTGGGGCGGTAACCGCAATAACGGCGGTGGACCACCAGACTTGGATGAAGCCCTGAAAAACTTTCAAAAGAAAATCAATGGCCTGTTCGGCGGTAAAGGCGGTAATGGTAATAACGGTGGAAGCGGTGTATCCGGTTCTATGATCGTTGTTGGCCTAGTACTCGTTGCTATTGTTTATGCGGGCTTTGGTATTTATCAATTAGATGAACAGAAGCAAGCGGTTGTCTTACGCTTGGGTAAATTTCATAACATCGTAACGGCGGGCCTCCATTGGAATCCCCCATTAATTGATGAAGTGATCATTCATAATGTGACAGGTGAGCGGGAATACGTAGCCGGCGGTCTTATGCTGACCGAAGATGAAAGTATTGTTGAAGTGCCAGTGACTATTCAGTATAACATTGCGGATGTTAAAGCTTTTTCGCTGAATGTGAATGATCCGGTGGTTAGTCTTGAACATGCTGCAGATAGTGCGTTACGTCATGTGGTCGGCTCTACAGAGCTTAACCCCGTATTATCCGAAGGTCGTGGGAAAATTGCCACAGAAATGCGTCAGCGCTTACAGGATTATCTCGAAAGCTATGGTACGGGCATCAATATCGTCGGTGTTAACCTGCAAGAAGGTAAGCCGCCTGCCGAAGTGAAAGATGCCTTTGATGATGTCGTCAAGGCGAAAGAAGATCAAGAGCGTTTAAAGAATGAAGCGCAATCTTATGCAAACGGTATTGTTCCAGAGGCGCGTGGTCTTGCGCAGCGTACTATTGAAGAAGCTAATGCTTATCGTGATCAGGTGATTGCTAGGGCAGAAGGTGAATCAGAACGCTTCAATCAACTACTGACTGCCTACAACCTTGCGCCAAATGTGACGCGTGAACGTTTATACATCGATGCTATTGAGTCAGTAATGGCTAATAGCTCTAAAGTACTGGTCGATGTTGAAGGTGGTAATAATATGATCTACTTACCGTTGGATAAGTTAACATCACAAAATGCCAATCGTTCATCGTCATTGAGCGGTGGGCATACGCAAAATATCACCGAAGATGATATTCGCCAAATTGGTGATCGGGTGATAGAGCAGCTGCGCCGTGATCAGGCTAACCGAAATCGTGGAGGAGTACGCTAATGTCAATGAAAAGTATCATTGGGATCATCGCTATCCTTATCGCGGCGCTTGTTATGAGTGCAACATTATATGTAGTTCCAGAGTACAAAAAAGGCGTTGTACTACGTTTTGGTAAGTTGCAAGAAATTAGACCTGAGGTTGGGCTTAACTGGAAATTACCTTTCTCTGATGAAGTACGTTTGTTTGACTCTCGTATTTTAACCTTGGATGCACCGCCAGAAAATTACTTCACTATTCAAAATAAGCGTTTAGTTGTTGACTCTTATGCGAAGTGGCAGGTATCTGATGCTGAACTTTATTACACCTCAACCGGCGGTAATATTGATGTTGCTGGTCGCCGCCTTGCGGTACGTATCAGTGATGGTTTGCGTAATGAGTTTGGTAAACGCACTTTACACGAAGTGGTATCGGGTGAGCGTGATGAGTTAATGGCATCACTGGTGGAGACGATCAACCAAACGGTGGGTAGTGAGCTAGGTGTTAAAGTGGTTGATATTCGCGTTAAACGTATCGACCTGCCTAACGAAGTGCGTAATTCAGTTTATGATCGCATGCGCGCCGGTCGTGAAAAAGAAGCCCGTGAATATCGTTCAAAAGGAAAAGAGCAGGCGGAAATCATTCGTGCAGATGCTGATCGTCAGCGTACAGTGATTGAAGCAGAAGCCTATCGTGATGCGGAACTACTACGTGGTGAGGGTGATGCAAAAGCAACCGCGCTTTATGCGTCGGCTTATAGCAGAGACCCTGAGTTTTATAGTTTTGTGCGAAGTTTACAAGCTTACAAATCTACCTTTCAAAACAAAGGCGATATCATGCTTGTTGACCCTGATAGTGATTTCTTTCGCTACCTGAAAAATAGCCAAGGCCAATCGCCTCAAGGTGCTAGTGCATTATCTAACTAGCTTGTTAACGCCATTAGGCACCTAGGCATAAAAAACCACGCAGTGCTGTATAAAAAGTGGTAAAATCCGCAAAACCGAGTTCTTAGAACTCGGTTTTTTTATGATAGTACGAGTGCCACTCGAACTCTGCACTCTACAATCACAAGTGCTAATAGGTGGGGTTTTGTTAACGTTATGTGGGAATCACTGCTTAAAGCCATCTGCTTATTGTTTATTCTTGAAGGGGTTATCCCTTTTTTATATCCGTCAAAGTGGCGGCGTTTAGTGGCTCAATTGGCGCTTATTACTGATCGTCAATTGCGCATAATGGGCTTGGCAAGCATGTTGTTCGGGGTGGGGCTACTTTATTTGTTAGTCTAGCTTTAGATCAATTAGATCGACGTGAATGGTAAAAGAGAAATATGAAAAATGTAGATCGCTGGTTATTACCGGATGGTGTCGAAGAAATTTTACCCGCGCAGGCGCAAGGGGTAGAGCAGCTACGTCGACAGCTACTCGATTTATATCGCTGTTGGGGGTATGAGCTCGTTATTCCGCCGTTATTAGAGTTTACGGAGTCACTTTTTAGTGGCGTCGGTAGAGATTTAGAATTATTAACCCTTAAAGTGACAGACCAATTATCAGGTCGTACTATGGGTTTGCGTGCTGATATGACGCCGCAGGCTGCACGAATGGATGCCCACAGTTTTAGGCGCGAAGGTGTTAATCGTTTATGTTATGCCGATCATGTGTTACATGCTCAACCTAAATCTCCCTTGGCCATTCGCACTCCTTTGCAAGTGGGGGTGGAATTATTTGGTGAGGCGGGCTTAGAGGCCGATATAGAAGTTATCTCCCTATTATTAGAATCCCTCACTTCTGTGGGTGTGGAGCGCATTACGCTCGATTTAGGTCATGTCAGTATTTATCAGGCACTGGCGGAGTCTTTGGATATTAGCGACAGCCAAGAGTTGGCGCTTTTTGATCTTTTACAATCCAAAGACCAAGTAGAAATACAGCAATGGATTAAGCAATATGTTGCGTCCGAAGAAGCCGGGCAATGGTTGCTAGCACTGTCGACATTGAGCGGTGATATTTCCGTGCTTAAACAAGCGCAGCAAGCACTAGCTAGTGCGCCTGCAGAAGCGCATGCCGCTATTGATGAATTAATTGAAGTCGCAGAAGCGATCGCGCATCGTTATCCCGCTATTAATTTATATTTTGATCTTAGTGAGTTAAGGGGTTACCACTACCACACCGGTACAGTGTTTGCCGCTTATGCCGAAGGCTATGGCGATGCTATTGCGAATGGTGGTCGTTATGATCACATCGGAGAGGCCTTTGGCCGTTCACGGCCTGCGACCGGCTTTGGGCTCAACCTTACGTCGGTCATGCGTTTGTCAGAGATCTCTCTTTCAGCTAAAGCTTCAGGCATCTATGCGCCAGCCTCTAATGAGCCACGGCAGTGGCAAGCTATTCAACGTTTGCGTCAACAAGGCGAGCGCGTCGTTTGTGGCTTATCTGCGGCACAAGATAATATGAATGAATTGCAATGTGATCGACAGTTGGAGTTTGTGGATGGCGAATATAGCGTCGTCCCTGTGGCACTTTAAGCGCTAATATTCACATTTTTATAGTGCATGAGAGCGTCAACAAGCTTTCGTGCGAGGTCTCAATGAACAAGTTTCGACGAAACAGTTTGGCTAAAAAGTTAGACTAAAACGCTCGATGAAAAGACAACAGTAATGGGTAAAAACTATGGGTAAAAACGTCGTCGTACTCGGCACTCAATGGGGTGATGAAGGTAAAGGCAAAATCGTCGACCTGCTAACAGATCAAGTGTCGTTAGTGGCGCGCTTTCAAGGTGGGCATAATGCCGGCCACACATTAGTAATTGATGGCAAAAAAACCGTATTACACCTTATCCCTTCAGGGATCTTACGTGATGGTGTGCAATGCATGATTGGTAATGGCGTAGTACTTGCCCCCGATGCATTACTCAAAGAAATGGCAGGCTTAGAAGCGAGCGGTGTGCCCGTTCGTGAGCGCCTACGTTTATCACCTGCTTGTCCATTGATTCTTCCTTATCATGTCGCCCTTGATCAGGCGCGTGAAATTAAACGCGGTAACGATAAAATAGGGACGACTGGTCGAGGCATTGGACCTGCGTATGAAGACAAAGTCGCTCGTCGAGGCTTGCGTTTGGGTGATGTGTTTAACCCCGAATCCTTCGCAGAAAAGCTCAAAGAAGTCATGGAATATCATAACTTCGCTCTCGTTAATTATTACGGCGTAGCCCCAGTTGATTACGATACCGTATTGGCCGAGTCTCTCGTATGGGCTGAAGAATTAAAGCCCATGGTATTAGATATTACCGATACGCTACATACCGCGCGTGAAGCTGATCAAAGTATTTTGTTTGAAGGTGCGCAGGGCTCGTTACTCGATATTGATCACGGGACTTATCCTTACGTGACATCATCAAACACCACCGCTGGCGGTGTGGCAACGGGTTCGGGTATGGGGCCCATGTATATTGATTATGTATTGGGTATTACTAAAGCTTATACCACGCGTGTTGGTTCAGGGCCGTTTCCTACTGAATTATCTTGTGATGTTGGTCAGCATCTAGGTGTCAAAGGCCATGAATTTGGTGCGACAACAGGGCGCGAGCGTCGTTGTGGTTGGTTTGATGCTGTAGCAGTTAAGCATGCGATTCGTATCAACTCTATATCGGGTTTATGTTTAACGAAACTGGATGTGCTGGATGGCTTAGAGTCTGTCAATATCTGTACCGGTTACAAAAACGCCGCCGGTGAAACGATTAGTGTGCCATTTGATAGCGCAGGTTGGGATAACATCGTACCTGTCTATGAAACCATGCCGGGCTGGAGTGAAACCACCTTCGGTACACAGTCAATGGATGATCTGCCTGCAAATGCTATCGCTTATATTAAACGCTTAGAAGAATTGGTGGGTGCTCCGGTGGATATTGTTTCTACGGGCCCTGATCGTGTAGAGACGATTGTATTGCGTCATCCGTTTAATGTGTAAGAATACTGCTACCTCATTAAAATTTTTCCTATTGCTAGGTAGGCCAGTATTTATCTGATTTTCAGTGTTTCAACCCAGTGCCAGACATGGATTCGCTGTTTATGGCTGTAGCACGCTGCGAGTACGTCCATGTAAGCTCTACACCAGCATCCATGCTGGTGAAGGCCACAGCCATAAGCAGCGAATCCATGTTTTAAAAGTTAACGGGACAGCAGTGGTCTAATAAGTAAAATGATCGCGGCTGCATTCTGTAGTCGCGAGTCTCTGTCTTTTTTCGCGCGATAGATGTTTCCCCCCCTCTAAGGTATAGTCCAAAAAGCTGAAATATTATTCGGCGCCTCGTTTTAGCCTCCTAATCAGACTCGCTACCTTATGGTGGCCAGTTGCTACAAAGTGACAGCAATGACTGCAAAAAAAAATAAAAAGAAAATCGTCGACCCTCACGCTAAGCGTGAATCAAAAAAATACGATAAGCCCATCGCCAGCCGTGAATGCATTTTAGATGTGCTCGACAAGGCGGTAGGGCCAAGAACTCACGCCCAGTTAGCGGCTGCTTTATCGCTTGATGATGTTGATCAAAAAGAAGCGTTGCGTCGACGTTTATTTGCTATGGAGCGCGATGGACAGGTACACAGTAACCGTAAACAAGCCTATGCTCGCGTTTCCAAACTCGATTTAATTCGAGGTCGTATTCAAGCGCACAAAGATGGTTTTGGATTTCTTATTCCGGCAGATAATAGCGATGATATTTATTTGCCCTATCGACAAATGCGACAAGTGTTTGATGGTGACGAAGTGCTCGTGCGTTTAGCGCCTGACGGCATGCGTGGCCGTAAAGATGGAAAAATTGTTGAAGTTCTTGCACGTCACACGCAACAAATTGTTGGACGCTATTTTAATGATAAAGGTGTGGGTTATGTTAAGCCGGATAATCCTCGTCTTACCCAAGATGTACTAATTGCCCAAGGCAACACGCTAGAGGCAAAAAATAATCAATTTGTTATTGTCGATATTATTGAATATCCCAGTCGTCAATCGCCAGCGATGGGTCGTATTGTCGAAGTCTTGGGTGATCATATGGCGCCGGGTATGGAAATAGATGTTGCGATTCGTGCGCATAATTTACCCCATCAATGGCCGGCAGAGGTCGAGGTTCAAGCAAGCCAATTACCTGATGAGGTTAACGAAGCGGATAAACAAGGCCGGGTCGATTTACGGGATTTACCTTTTGTCACAATTGATGGCGAAGATGCGCGGGATTTTGATGATGCCGTTTATTGTGAGACCAAAAAGTCAGGCGGTTGGAAACTGTATGTTGCTATTGCAGATGTATCACATTATGTTGCTTTAGGGAGTGCGCTCGATAAAGAAGCGGAAGTGCGTAGTACGTCGGTGTATTTTCCTGATTTCGTCTTGCCCATGTTACCGGAAGCATTATCCAATGGCCTTTGCTCACTAAACCCTCATGTTGATCGCTTAGCAATGGTGTGTGAAATTACTATTAGTGCAGCAGGTCGCGTGAGTGGTTATCAATTTTACGAAGGGCTTATTCATTCGCATGCGCGCCTGACTTACACCAAAGTAGGAAAAATGCTTACGGCCAAGTCCAATAAAAATAACGGGGATGACAGTCGTGAAGAGCATCGTGATGGTATTGCTTTGCGTGAGCAATATCAGGCTGTAGTTCCTCATGTTGATGAGCTAGAAAGCCTTTATCGTGTGTTGCGCCGTGTACGTGAAAAGCGTGGTGCGATTGATTTTGAAACCACTGAAACGCGAATCTTATTTGATGATCAGCGAAAGATTGAAAAGATCATTCCCGTTGAGCGTAATGATGCCCACAAACTGATTGAAGAATGTATGCTTTGCGCGAATGTTTGCGCGGCTAAATTTTTAGAAAAGCATGAGTTAGATGGTCTGTATCGTGTACACGATGGCCCTAAAGAGAAAAAGTTAGAAAATTTAAATACTTTCCTAGCTGAATTAGGCTTAGATTTTGGCGCCAAGGTCAAACCTGATCCTAAACAATATCAACAAATGATAGAACGTATTAGCGATAGACCTGATGCTAAAGTGATTCAAACTGTCATGTTACGCAGCTTGAGCCAAGCAGTGTACCACCCAGAGAACAAAGGGCATTTTGGTTTAGCTTATTCAGCTTATACCCATTTTACTTCGCCTATTCGCCGTTATCCCGATTTGTTAACTCATCGTGCTATTCGTCATGTTGTGCGTAGCCGCCAATATTCCGATCATGTGCAGCGGGTAAAAGGCGCCAAAGTGATTGCCAAAAAGCATATTTATCCTTATAAAATTGAGGATATGTTGCGTTTAGGTGAACAAACATCCATGGCTGAGCGTCGGGCTGATGATGCGACACGAGATGTTGTAAGCTGGTTAAAGTGTGAGTATCTTCAAGATCATATTGGCAGCGTCTTTTCAGGTGTTATTACAGCAGTGACCAACTTTGGTGTATTTGTTGAATTACTTGATGTTTATATTGAAGGTCTTATACACATTACCTCATTACCATCCGACTACTATCGCTATGAAGAAGCGCATCATCGTTTAGTCGGTGAGCGCACACGCCAAGTATTTTGCTTGGGTGATGAATTGCAAGTGCAAGTCGCTGCCGTTAAATTAGATGATCGAAAAGTCGATTTTGAATTAGTTGATGTTGTTAAATCTGCAGCAAAAAAACGTCGTCGCCGTAAGCCAGATACGCGTGAAAAAAACACATCAGAATCAGAGGTAATAACCGAACGTGAAAAAATTCGCCGAGGTGACTTTACACCTGTGAAGAAAAAAACAGTCTCTTCAGATAATGTGAAAAAACCGGCTAAAAAGAAAAAGCCAACGGCAAAAAAATCAACGGCCCAAAAAACCACTACCAAAAAGATGGCTAAAAAAATAGCGACTAAAAAACCCAGTTCGAAAAAACCATCATCCAGTCAGCGTACAGTTCGCAAGCGTAAAGCGAAGTAATCCATTATATGTCAAAGAATAAAACAGCCTATGTATGTAACGAATGCGGCGACGACTTTGCTAAATGGCAAGGGCAATGTACGAGCTGTGGGGCATGGAATAGTCTATCTGAAGTGCGTATTGCGCAAGCCAGTAAAAGTAGTGCCGCGAATGCGCCGGCAACGACTGCACGTAAAGGCTATGCCGGCACCGCTGATAATAAAATTCAGACATTATCAGAAATTAATCTAGAGGATGTGCCGCGCATTAGTAGTGGTACTCAAGAATTTGATCGTGTGTTAGGGGGTGGTTTAGTCTCTGGCTCAGTAGTACTCATTGGTGGTCATCCAGGCGCAGGAAAATCGACGTTATTGTTGCAAGTACTTTGTCATTTAGCCGAAACCAATACCACGCTTTACGTCACCGGTGAAGAATCATTGCAGCAGGTGGCGATGCGCGCTCAACGATTGGGCCTGCAATCACAAAATGTGAATATGTTATCTGAAACTAATGTTGAACAACTGTGTATTACTGCAGAAACGATTCAGCCAAAAATTATGGTGATTGATTCCATTCAGGTGATGCATATGCCAGAGGTGCAATCAGCGCCCGGTGGTGTGACACAGGTGAGAGAGAGCGCCTCGTATTTAACGCGTTTTGCTAAACAGTCAGGCACTATTTTGATTTTGGTGGGGCATGTCACTAAAGATGGTAGTTTAGCCGGGCCAAAAGTATTGGAACATATGATTGATTGCTCGATCGTAATTGAAGGCGAAAATGATTCGCGCTATCGCACGTTGCGGGGTAATAAAAACCGCTTTGGTGCAGTGAACGAGCTCGGCGTATTTGCGATGACTGAGCAAGGCTTGCGTGAAGTCAGTAATCCATCCGCTATATTCTTGCAGCGTGCCGAAGAAGTGTCTTCCGGTTCTGTGGTTATGGTGATATGGGAAGGGACGAGGCCATTACTCGTTGAAATTCAAGCCCTTGTTGATGATAGTCACGGTGGTAGCCCTCGGCGTGTCGCGGTGGGTCTAGATCAAAACCGGCTCAATATGTTATTGGCTGTTTTACATCGTCATGGCGGTTTAATGGTGGGTGATCAAGACGTTTTCGTGAACGTTGTCGGTGGCGTAAAGATTATTGAAACCAGTGTTGACTTGGCATTATTGCTCGCTATCGTTTCCAGTTTTCGTGACCGTATATTACCGCCAACGTTAATGGTATTTGGTGAGGTAGGTTTGTCAGGAGAAATTCGCCCTGTTCCTAGCGGCCAAGAGCGCTTGCGTGAAGCAGCCAAGCATGGTTTCAAAAAAGCGATCGTTCCTGTGGGGAATGCGCCACGGCAAAAAATAGCGGGCATGGATATTATTGCGGTTAAAAATTTATCTGACGCTTTGGATGCTGTTGATAATTTATAGTTTTTGAGTGAAGCCTGTCGATCAATGATAAGGCTTATTATGTTACGTATGATCGCTAAGGTAATGTACTTTTCGTTCTTGATTGCTTTCTACTCGATTTCTGCCCTTATGTTTTGCAGAATATAAGGCGTCATCGGCTCTTTTGATAAAATCTTCTGCTTGCTCACCTAAGTGAAATGATGCTACGCCAATACTGGCGGTTACAGTGATGTCATCGAATACGCTATCCTCAATATTCTTACAGATTTTGCTCGCTAGTGCGTAAGCACCGTCTAAATCTGTTGAGGGTAATATAATAAAAAATTCTTCCCCTCCCCACCGCCCAACAACATCCAAAGAGCGTGATGACTGTTTAATAATATTCGCAATATGCACCAGTATTTTGTCACCGATGATATGGCCGTAGTTGTCGTTGATGTCTTTAAAAAAGTCGATGTCAATCATGGCAATAGAAATTTTTTCTTGCGTTCGATTTACTCGATAGAGCTCAAAAGCTAGGGCGCTGTCTAATTTAAAGCGATTATATAAACCCGTTAGTTTATCGGTAATCGATAGCTGTTCAATGCGTTTTTTGTCGCTTATATCTATCAATATCAACGTATAGTTGCTAATTTCATTTTGTTTATTGGCATTAGGTTGGATGTTGGCCTCTAGCCAAATGGGGTGGCCATTTTTAGATTGAGTTTCTATTTCGCCATGCCAAGATTCACCTGATATTAAGCATTGCCAAATGTCTTTGTTTTTTTCTTCGCTGTTTTTTGAATGGCCACTAATAAGATGTGGCTTTCCTATGAGTTCATCTCTGTCATATTCTGTAATAGTGCAGAAGGCATCGGATACATCAATAACTAAACCCTTGGTGTCCATGGTAGACGTGGCGACATACTGATTAACAACGCTGATATAGTGTTCTAATTTCTTTTTGCTGGATTGTAGCGCTCCAGTGCGATAAACAATAACTTGTGTAAGGCGCCGGTTAATCGTCACTAATACTGTTAGTGCAATAAGCGCAGTCATAATGACCATTGCTAGCCAAAACAACCAGTTGTAGAGTTTGTTGGTCGGATTAATGTGATCGCGATAATCAATTCCCGCTAATGATGCATTTATGTCGGTAAGTTTTTCAGCACGATAAATGTCAGCTAGGCGCTCAAATCTTTTTTTATTTAGGTGGCCTATTTCTATTAAATCGGGCCGAATGATTTTTTTAATTTCTTGAGCTTCAAATCGTAAATGATCCGCTGATTTTTTTGAAGAATATTTAGTTAAAATAAGTTGTATGATTTCTTCGCTATTTTCTAGTGCATAGCGCCACCCCTTAATGCTGGAATTTAAAAAGCGTATTGCCCTATCCGGGTGAGCCAACATTTCTGCTTCGCTGACAAAAAGCATATCGCCATAAAAATCAATGCCGTAGTTTATAGGGTTGATAATATTAACGGCTATGCCTTTTTCTTTAGCTAAGAACGGTTGATCGCTCGAATAGGCTGACATCGCATCGACTTTCCCTAAAAATAAATCATTATCCTTGAAGGTATGTGGTACATGAATAATGTCACTTTCATCTATATCTAATGCATGGAACATGGCCGTTAGCGAGGCATCATCGATATTGTATTGACGCATGACACGCTTGCCTTTTAATTCATAGGGGCTAATTAATTCATCTTCTTTTCGTGTCATGAGTACTAATGGTGAATGTTGAAATATTGCACCGAGTACAACGATTGGATTTCCATTGAGCCGATTTAAGATTAAGCTAGAATCAGAGATCCCATATTCTGCTTGCCCAGACAAAATGACGGTAAGGGGAGTGATTTTAGGCGATCTTTCTATAATCGAAACATCTAGCCCGGCATCCTTGTAATAACCTTTTTCAAGCGCAGCGTAATAGCCTGCAAACTGGAATTGATGGAACCACTTAAGCTGCAATGCGACTTTTTCAAGCGCCCAAGCGTGGGTTGGGTAGCTAATTGCCATGAATATAGCAGTGTATAAAGCCAAAAGAGAAATTTGGCGTCTAAAAGCAGACATAATGTGCCCTAATCGAGGGGGAATAAAATACAATCTTGTCAATTGGGCGTATGTTTCAGAAAGTACGCCGGCTTGCTTCTTAACACTGTCACCATTAACAGCGTAATATAAAGTATAGATAAGAATATCTGTTATGTGCAGTATCAGAGAAGATAAATGATAACGTTTTCATTTTGCTAAAAAAATCTCTGCTGCGCTATTCTTCCTTTTCTATCTAATAGCCAAGCACTGATGGATTAATTCGTAAATTGGGTCAATCGCCAGTAGAATACTCGCCATGTATTATTCGTATTTTGGCCTCAGCGAGCCCCCCTTTTCTATTGCGCCTAACCCGAGTTATCTATTTATGACTCAGCGGCACCAAGAAGCCTTGGCTCATCTCTATCACGGTATAGAGAGTGAGGCAGGGTTTGTGCTATTAACAGGTGATGTGGGTACGGGTAAAACAACCGTTTGCCGACGCTTTTTGAGTGAATTACCCAATAGCACCCAAGTGGCGTTTATCTTAACGCCTTGTATGGGGCGGGTAGAGCTTCTGATCGCAATAGCCAAAGAGCTGCGTATTCATTTGGTTAATCCGAATAGCAAGGAAGAAACTCAGGGAATACGGCGGCTCATTGACCAAATTCATACGCGTTTGCTAGAGAATCATGCGCAAGGTATTAATACCGTACTTTTAATTGATGAGGCGCAACAGCTTGAGCCTAAAGTGCTGGAGTTTGTTCGTCTGTTGACGAATTTAGAAACTGACCGACAAAAGTTACTTAAAATTATTCTAGTAGGGCAGCCTGAGCTTAACGATATGTTAGCCCACCCTAATATGTCGCAACTCTCTCAGCGTATTACAGCGCGGTACCATATTTACCCGCTTAGTTTGCCAGAGGTAAAAGATTACATTGCACACCGATTAAGCGCGGCCGGTTTTGTCGGCAATACGGCATTATTTTCAGCTCGTCGCATAAAACAATTGTTTTCGATGACGCAGGGTGTTCCTCGTTTGGTGAATGTGATTTGTGATCGTGCTTTATTGGGGGCTTACGCCAACCACTCATCGACGGTGACGGCTAAATTACTTAATCAAGCTCACCGAGAAGTCCAAGGTAATTATATTCCACATACTGTTGGTCGCCCCTTATATACTCCTACTCGAAAAAAGCATTTTCGCGCGTGGAAAATAATTTTTGTTTTGGGTGCGATGCTGACTATTTTGGGTGTTTTTCTTACCTCTTTTTCGGCAGAAAGAAACCATTATCTTTCTCAGCTTGGCTTATGGTTTGACGCTGTCTCTTTTACCGATCACTCTGCTCCGGCGCCGATAGTGAACAAAATTGATGAGCCTGCTATAGAAGCGCCTTCTCGCTTTGTTTATCTATTGCCTGAAGTCGATACCTTAGCCGCGGCTAGCCCTTTGACTGAAGTGGATAGAATTGACGAGCCTGTGGCTCAGAGAGAGCCAACCTATTACACGAGTGAAGCATTAGCTTTGCAGTCGTTAATTAATCGCTTGGTTAACCCATTGCCAGTTTACCAGCCCAGTCAAAACGTATGTGACCAATTGATATTGAGTTTGTGGCGTTGCGGTAATGAGAGTAATGCCGAATGGGAATTATTTGAAAAGTATAATCGCCCCGCTATTGTATCTGTTTTACATGAAGGCAAACCTCATTACTTAACGGTGGTTGGTATTAATAGTACGCATGCGGTCACTTTATCTTCAAGCGAAGAAAATGCTACGGTTGATATTGCTTTAGATCAATTAAAAGATCGTTGGTTGGGAGAGTTTACTTTTCTATGGCAAGCCCCCTTGGGTTTTAAACGTTATATTTATAAGGATTCTAATGCAACGTTGATAGATTGGTTGGCTAATGCGTTTGCAACGCTGGATCGACAAGATGCGGTACTAACAAAGCGAGTTTATAATTCACGCCTAGAACAGCGTATTCGTTTGTTTCAGAGAAGCTATCAGCTAAAGGAAGATGGCAAAGCGGGTGTTGAAACATTACTGCAACTCAATGATGATCTAGGTATCGCTATGACGTTGAAAAATACTAAAAAGTGATTATGGAACCTCTGAATAATTCATGTCTTATATATTAGAATCATTAAAAAAATCAGAGCAGGAACGTAGGCAAAGCACGTCTGACGAAAAGTCTGAACAGGTAATGGGTTCGGCATATGTAGTGGACGACTCTTTTTTTCGTCATACTGTTGATGATGAAAAAAAGCATCGCCGTTTTATGTTATTCAGCATAATTTTTGTCCTATTATTTTTATTAGGCGCAGGTGGCTTATTCTATTTTTCACCATTTGATGCATCATCTACTAGTGGTGGGGTGATGTCGGAAACGCATACCTTTGATAATACGCATGTCAGCATCGATGGTCGGCAGATGCGAACAGAAATAGATCGCGAGCGCAAAAAAGCGAATGTAAATAATGAGAATAGTTTCCGTCAAATAGGTGGTGCGCCAACTCCGGTTGTTCAATCCACGCACGATGATAACCTGCTAAAGTCACCGGCCAAGGCGCTAGTTGATGAAAGTATTGTTGTCGATGAAAGTATTGTTATTGATGAAAGTGCTATAACAAAAAATGATCAACAGAAAAGCGAATCTAATGCTGCTGTTTCGGCACTTTATAAAAAATCAACGGGTTCGCCCTTAGTACAATCGTTGTATGAAAATAATCAAGAGTTAAGTGCGAACGTTTCCGATAAAAGTAGTGGCAAGTCTCTGCCGAAGGCTGTATCTGAAAAGCAAGCCGAGAGCAGCGTAGCAAAAACAAATAGCGCAGAAAAAGAACGCTTAGATATTACCAGTATCTTTGATTTAGATCGTATGTTTCAGAAAAACATACCCGAAATAAATTACGGCGCACATATTTATGCGTCTGATAATAAAAGCGGTTTTGTGATTCTTAATGGTGCTAAGCGGCGTTCAGGTGAGCGTATGAATAATGGCGTTTATATTGAGAAGATCGCCGAGGATGAATTGATACTCAGCTACGAAGGCGTGGTTTTTTCTTTACCTGCTATGCGCAATTGGACGCCTCACTGATGATAACGAAAGAGAGTGAGTAGTTCTCGTTCACAGATTGAGCTGTCACCTAGGTTATGTTCTATTATTCGTCGCAAATGCATTAGGCTGTCTGAGTCTATTTCGTGAAAGCTAAAGCCGTAGAATTTGTCGTGATGATGAGCGAATTGGAGTGTGGCATCAATGCGTGCATCGTTCTCAAAATGGATGGTCGCGTTAATAATGGCTCCCATTTCCCCTATTGATGATTCGGTGTCAATATTCACTAATATGCCGTTGAATGATATGTCAACGACGGTTCCTTCCCATTGAAAGTTCTCTTTTTCTTTGCTCAGTGAAATATGGCTGACAAACGCTACGCGTGTGAATCGGCGTTTCTCGCTATCATTTTTGTCGTTAGGGTCGTATAAGGTTGACATGTCATCTCCGCCACCGCTTGCCTTAGGTGATCTGCATTAGCACGCGTTTCATTGGTTTGATTGTTACTTTACTAGAGTATAGACGAAGGTTGGATAAGCTGCGTACAGTAGTGTGTTGCGATGAAGAGGTGGTAAATAGACGATCGGTGAGGGCTGAGCGGATAGGTATGTAGCCTCAAGCACAAGGCCTGAGGCTACATAATAGCCTAGCTTTTAATTGGCTTGTACTTCATGCGCTGTGGTTGCGCTTTATCACCTTTACGCTGCAATAAGTCCTCGTGGTACTCTGTATAATTACCTTCAAAAAATACCGCTTCGCTATCACCTTCGTAGGCAAGAATATGGGTTGCGATACGATCTAAAAACCAGCGATCGTGAGAAATCACCAATGCACAACCGGGGAAGTTAAGCAGTGCATCTTCTAATGCGCGTAATGTTTCAATATCCAAGTCATTAGAGGGCTCATCAAGTAGTAATACATTGGCTCCTTGTTTTAAGGTATTAGCTAAATGTAAGCGACCACGTTCACCACCGGATAGGTCGCCCACGCGTTTTTGCTGATCAGAGCCTTTAAAGTTAAAGCGACCCACATAAGAGCGAGAGCTCACTTCATAGCTGCCGATGGTTAAAATATCTGCCCCACCCGATACTGCTTCCCATACATTGAGATTATCATCGAGGTTTTCGCGCCCTTGCTCAACATAGGCGACTTTAACGGTTTCGCCCATGACAATCTCACCACTGTCGGGGGTTTCTGCGCCGCTAATCATACGAAATAGGGTTGATTTACCGGCACCATTACCACCGACAATACCCACTATCGCCCCTTTGGGGACTGTAAAGCTTAGGTTATCAATCAGTACGCGATCTTCATAACCTTTAACAACGTTGTGAAATTCAATAACCTTGTCACCCAAGCGTTCACCCGGGGGAATATATATTTCGTTGGTTTCGTTACGCGTTTGAAACTCTTGTGATTGCAATTCATCAAAGCGCTGTAGTCGGGCTTTACTTTTTGCTCGACGACCTTTGGGGTTTTGGCGTACCCATTCTAGTTCTGTTTTTAAGGCTTTTTGATGAGAGGCTTCGGCGCGAGATTCTTGTGCAAGGCGGGCTTCTTTGGTTTCAAGCCAAGTGGAGTAGTTGCCTTCGTAGGGAATGCCATGCCCGCGGTCAAGCTCTAAAATCCAGCCGGCGGCGTTATCTAAAAAGTAACGATCGTGGGTAATCGCAACGACGGTTCCGTTAAAGTCTTGTAAAAAGCGTTCTAACCAAAAAACCGATTCCGCATCCAGATGGTTAGTCGGTTCGTCGAGCAACAGCATATCGGGTCGAGACAATAACAAACGGCATAGAGCGACGCGACGCTTTTCACCACCGGATAGTTTGCTAATTTCCGCATCCCAAGGGGGTAGGCGAAGTGAATCAGCCGCTTGTTCTAGTTTGTTGTCTAGATTGTGTGCGTCCCATGCTTGAATGGTATCTTCAAAGCGGCTTTGTTGTTTGGCGAGTTCATCAAAGTCGGCATCAGGCTCGGCGTAGGCTGCATAGACAGCGTCTAATCCGGCGAGTGCATCCAAGGCCTCTTTTACCCCTTCTTCTACATTGCCGCGCACATTTTTATCTTCGTTTAGCTGCGGTTCCTGAGGTAGGTAGCCCACTTTAATATCCGGCATTGGGCGTGCTTCGCCATTAAAGTCTTGGTCAATACCTGCCATGATACGTAGCAGTGTTGATTTACCTGAACCGTTTAAACCCAGCACGCCAATCTTCGCGCCAGGGAAAAATGACAGGGAAATATCTTTGAGGATTTCCCGCTTAGGAGGGACAACCTTTCCGACGCGATTCATTGTGTAAACGTATTGAGCCATAAGTAAACCTTGTTGTAGTCAATAAATGTGAGCGTATTGAGCCATAAGGCACGGATATGCTCTTTAAAAGTTTAACTATGATAGCGGTTTGCGGTATGAAGGCAACTCAGAGATAGATTCTTCCTTCCTTTCAGTGAAACCAATATCGTTGCAATGCGTAGATAAAGAAACACTTTTAGATTGGCAATCGGTCATTATCAACATGTTTAATTTTTTCCAGCTCACTGAGGTTGCAAAACGTCGTTTAATGCGGATACGTACGGCGAAAGCAGGATTGTTGGCGACAATGATGTTGGGTTTGCAGGGTTGCGTATTTAGTTTAGTTGACTGGGTGACCCCAAAAGAAGGGTATGAGTTAGCTGCTGATCAAGCCTATGGTACTTTACCGCGTCAGCGCCTAGATATTTATACGCCTACCCAATCGAATGCACGGGGCTTAACTTTAGGAACATCTGAACAAGTCATGCGTAATTTTTCGCTGGCTAAAAACACGCCATTTTTTGTTGAATATTTCGCCAATAGCGCGCTATTCCCTTCAATATTCGCCTCAAATGACTTATTTTTATCTCACCGCAAATTTCACTCAGACTTATTCAGAGGTTCCTTTAGTTTTTTTCTATGGCGGAGCATGGGAAGCCGGTGATAGAGGCGATTATCGTTTTGTTGCGCAAGCCTTTACAGCCTTAGGTTATCAAGTCGTTATCCCTGATTATCGAGTATATCCTGACGGTTTATTTCCGGAGTTTATGAGTGATGCTGCCCAAGCTGTTCGGTGGGTTGCCAATAATACGAGTGATAATGTGGTGCTTATGGGGCATTCCGCTGGTGCGCATATTGCCGCATTACTTGCGTTAGATACGCAGCATTTGGAGCAGCTTGGTGTTTCTCAAAAGAGAATAGCTGGACTTGTGGGGCTATCTGGCCCTTATGATTTTTTGCCACTTAACAGCTCTCGCTTACAGGCGATCTTTAGTGCAGCAGAAGATATTAATAGTACCCAGCCGATTAATTTTGTGACGGCATCAGCGCCACCAGCATTATTACTCCATGGCAGTGATGATACAACGGTTAAGCCTTTTAATAGCAAAAGGCTTGCTAAAGAGTTAAGCGATGTTGGAGTGAGCGCAAGGATGATTTCGTACCCTAATGCTGGGCATGCAGTGACGGTTGGGGCTCTATCTATTCCGTTGCGCCATAGATTATCTGTGCTCCAAGATATTGATGATTTTTTTCAAGGGATAGATTCGAAATGATCATAAGGGTCATTGTCTTTGCTGTCTAAAGCTAATCACCTTATCCTTAGATTTTTATGCTCCTAAGTAAGCTCCCTCTCATGATTTTAAAGTTATTTTATAAGGAGTGAAAATGCCCGAATGGGTATAGATTATTGATGGTTATTACGGTAGATTGGTGACAAAAAGCTAGCCTGCATGAGGGATCTTATGTTTGACGACGTTATTGGTAAAGTGGATGATTTAAAGGGCAATGGGAATGCTCTCATTATTCGTTCGACCGGTGAAAAGGTTATTGCAAAGTTAGGTGTTTTAGTTTTTGAAGGTGATGTGATTGTTTGTTCAACGAAAACGCAGGTTGTTATTAAGCCACTCTATAGCAATATATTGACTCTTGTTCATCAAGGAAGCTATATTGAGTTTGACCGCATATTTATTGAAAGTACCTTCATGTTGAAGTCTAACTCTACTAATGACAAGCTCATAGAAGTTGGTTTGGAACCTACGTTAATTATCGCTCAAATGTTTAATGAGTTTTTTCCTAATGACCCCGTTGTTGTTTCAGATGAATTTATACTAAAACTCCCTGATATAGGCAGTCCGTCAGCCTCAGGCATACTTATAGACTTTACCGCTGAGGAGCGTGGGGTTTCGAATTTAATTCCCTTGCGTACCATGCGTAATGGTTCTGAAAAAATACCTACGGTTAATCATGATGATGATTTTAGTAGCGATAATATTTTAGTTAGTGGCTTTAGCACCTTTCTTGATTCATCGACCCAACTTTTTACTAGCTTAAACGCTAATGCTCCGGTACAAGTTATTAATAGTGCCAACAATACAACCACAACCACAACCACAACCACAACCACAACCACAACCACAACCACAACCACAACCACAGCTACTGTAAGTGGAAGTGCTGATGTGGTCATTGAAAGGGCTGCAGGCGTTAATAATATTAATGTCACTACAGTCGAAGATGAAACCATAATGGTAAATAATTTTGATATTGGTTTTGGTGATAGGTTTGCTACTGTTTGGAGTAATGGTAGTAATGATGGCAATGTGGATCTTGGGCTTGGTGATCAGTCGGCTTACGTCTCTGGCGGGTCAGATACATTGACCGTCACTTATGATAATTTGGCAGCTAATGGCCGTGAAGCCAATAACAGTGCTATTGATGGTGTTGGGCCTTATACATCCATTAGATTGCATGACTTTATTGTTGATGATGTAAATACTAATGCAGATGCTGATATTGTCGATTTGTCAGATCTTTTGCGTGGAGCGGTTAATGCGGCAGGTGATCCAAGTGGTATCTTGACCGATGGTACGATCACTGCTGCCGAGGCACTGCCTTATTTTCATTTTGTCGATCACCCCTATGGTTCACCCGGTGAGAGTTACATCATGCTTGATTTACAAGGAGGGTATAATGATATTAGCCGGGCTGCACTTCCAGCGGACGCTGGGTGGGGTTTTACCGCTTCTGGTGACGGTATTACTGATCTTATTATCCGTACTCGCAATGGGGCAGGTACTAACGAAGATTTCTCGCAAGTCGGAGACATGAGCCCATTTGGTAGTACGGATACAGCAACGTTTGATATGTTAAATAATTTAATCACTCTAGGTTTCTTGGACCTCAATTAGCTATTTGAGATCCAAGAAGCGCTAGCCTTATCCCTCTTTTTACTTTTAAACCATGCCCATAATGCCCGGCAACCAGAGTACGATACTGGGGAAGGCAATCAGCACACCGATGGTAATGATGTCAGCAATAAAAAAGGGTGTGACACCGCGGAATACATCTTGAACCGTCAATTCTGGACGAACACCGGCGACCACAAAACAGTTGAGCCCGATGGGAGGCGTGATGAGGCAGAATTCCGCCATTTTTACGACGATAATCCCGAACCAAATGGCGCAGCCGGTCGCAGATACTCCAAAGGCTGAGTCTGCTGCCGTTACATCCATGCCGCCGTTTAATGCTATGACGGCAGGGAAAACGACAGGCAATGTTAATAGCAACATCCCAATCGCATCCATAAACATGCCTAGTACCGCATAGGCCAGCAAAATTAGCAGCAATGTGATCATTGGGTTTTGATCAAGGTTGGCAATCCAGTCTGAAAAAGCGTGAGGCAAATCCGCAAAACCTAAAAAGCGAACATAGAGTAAAACTCCCCAAATAATCGTAAAGATCATCACCGTGAGCTTGCCCGCTTCCATTAAAGCGCCTTTCATGTTTTCCCATTTCATGCCTTTATAAACGGCCATGCAAAATACGACAAACGCGCCTAATGCACCGGCTTCAGTGGGGGTGCCCCAGCCGCCATAGACACTAAAAATAATAATAAACACGACGAAAAAAATTGGTAATGTCGGCGGTAATGATTCAAAGCGTTGTTTCCACGTAAAACCTTTAATCGGCGGGCCATATTTTTTGTTGCTCATGGCAAGGCCAATGACCAAGCTTGCATAAATGACTGCAGACACCGCACCGGGTAAAAATCCGGCCATGAGCAAAGCGCCCACATCTTGCTCAACAATAATGGCGTAAATAACCAAAATGGCAGAAGGTGGAATGAGTGAGGCTAGCGTTCCTGATGCAGCAACGACTCCCGCAGCAAAGCATTTGTCGTAACCCAGACGTAACATTTCAGGGATCGCAATGCGTGCAAATACTGCAGAGGTTGCAACCGATGCACCAGATACTGCAGCAAATCCAGCGGTGGAAAATACTGTAGCCAGAGCCATACCGCCCGGTAACCAGCCCACCCAACGTTTAGCGGCTTCAAATAATGCTTTGGTGAGCCCGGCATAATAAGCAAGGAATCCAATTAAAATAAATACTGGAATCAGTGACAGTGCAGAGGTAGATACTTTGGAGTGTGGAATAGTCCCTGCCATTTTTAGCGCAACAATAAAGCCTCGGTCAAAGCCCATTTTTGCTGAAAAATACCAGACCAAACCGAGAAAGCCTGCCGTTGCCGCGGCGTAGGCAACCCGTACACCGATAACAACCGCAAACAGCATAAAGCCAGTAACCCATAACCCCATATCAATGGGGGCAACAGTCATCATTGTATCTAGCAGGCTCATTTTTGTTCTCCTGCGTGTGCGCTGTCATATTCGGTAGCGTCAACCGATGCACCTGAAACCGTTGCGGCTTCTTTTGCCGCTTGTGTGGCGACGTCTTCAATTAATGGTATAGCAATAGGGTTGTCGTTATTTTCTTTGATGGCGCGTGCATAGGCCCATAGTTGTAAAAACAGGCGTATCGATAAAATGCTTAGTGCAAACGGTACGACTAATTTGGCTGGCCATGTTGGTAATTCGATATCAAATGAGCTATCGCCATTTGTCCATGCGCGTAAAAAGTGCCCGTAGGAACCGTAAGTCAGTAGTAGTGTCATCACAAACATGATGAATGTAGAAAAGAGTTCGAATATCCATAGTGTGCGGCCACGTAAGGAGCCCACAAAAATATCCATGCGAATATGTCCGCCTTGTCGTTGGCAGTAAGCTATTCCTAAGAATGCAAAAAAGGCCATTGACTGTTCTGTCCAGTCAATATAACCGTCGACAGGTAGCTCAAAGAATTTTCTGCCGAGAATATTAGCAACTGCCAGTAATACTATGGCGAAAATAACGATGCCACCTATCAAATTAAAAAAAGATTCACATTTAAAAAATAATTGATCGGTGCGGCTCAGTAATGAACCGTCTTTATTGATTGTAGATGTGCCCGACATAGAAAAGTCTCTTCTCGCTTTTTGCAAAAAAGCGCCCACGTGTGTAGGCGCAAATAATCATTATCTAATGTGCGAAGAATTTTTTATTCATTCTTTTGCAAATTGTGCTTCAGTAAAATCATAAAGCGCTTTAGCATCAAATTTGCCTTCATATTTTTTAATCCAGCTTTCGCGTACTGAAACAGCAAGTTTGTCTAGCGCTGCTGCTTGTTCTTCAGTGAAAGTCACGCGCTCGATCCCTTTTTCGGTTAGCGTATCGTTGTATTTACCAATCACCTTGCCTTCATAGTTGGCAACGTAATGCTCTAAAGACTCATCAACTGAACTTAGTAGAGCGTTTTTATGTTCCTCACTCAAAGACGCTAATGCATCAGTATTGACAACAACAGGGCAATTTGCGGTTCCTAAATTAAGATTCGTTGTTGCCCATTTACCAGCTTGTATCGAACCAAAAGCCAAGTGTGCGTGTTGCGCGAAGGCCACCGTGTCAATGACGCCGGAATCTAGTGCTTGACGAACTTCGTTAGCGGCTACACCTGTCTTGACCGCACCTAATTGACTCATTACACCGGCAATACCACCTGGCCCACGAAGGCGCTTGCCTTTAAAGTCTGCTAGCGATTGTGGTGTGTCACCGACACCGATTAAATTGTATTGTGGAAGCGGTGATGGCATTAGAAGTGTTGCATTCCAACGTGCTAGATCTTTGGCTACGATAGGGTGCTGGTATACCGCTTGTGAAATTTCAGTGAGACGTTTAAGCGATACATCTTTGGCAAACGGTAATTCAGTGACGGTAATCGTTGGGTTTTTAGCCGCATGGTAAAAAGAACAAAATTGCGCCATCTCAAAGGCGCCGATAGAAATACCATCAAGATTTTCTTTGTTTTTAGATAAGCCGCCATAAGAAATATTGAGTTTGAAATCACCATTGGTTTTTGAATCAACCAGTTCGGCGAGCTTTTCGACATGCTCTGTAAATGCGCGTCTTTTGCTCCATAGCGATACATTCCATTCTGTTGCAGCATAGACATCGCCTGCAATAAAGCTAAAGGTGAATGCGGATATCAGTGAAATTTTATTGATTTTTTTCAGCATGACTGTTCTCCAGAAAATAGGTAATAGATTGAATGGCAATGACCAACATTTGTCGTCATTCCTCTAACGTAACATGGCTTTTTTTCTGATAACAACGACAGGTAGCAACGTTTTTTGGTTTTTTTGCGTGTTCGTTAAAAAATAAGAAAAAAAATTCCTATATGTGTTTTTTGTGAAGAAAGAAAATTCTTTTTAAGGCTTGATTTGTTACGTCTGAGAGAAAAGGGCAGTTGTTTGACGGTATGTTTGTTATGTGAGGACACGGTTGTCCTGTTAACTTCTCAGTAGTGGAGTTCCAACCATTAGGCAAAGCCATCACCCGCATGGACGCGGGTGTTGAGTCTACATGGACGTATTCACGGCGTGCTTTGAATAATGGTTGGAAATCCGTTTCTCCACGTTGGCTAAGATAGCTGAGAGCCTTGGATACTGCAGCTGCATAGTGACCAAACATAACTTAATGGGGCAGCAGTGATGTGAGGATATGGTCTCAATATGTGGTTTCTCATCGACTCTTTAAACAGTGACATCTTATTGGTTTGCGGATAAAATATGCGCTCTTTTTTACCCTCATTATGACTTCAATTGCAGGTGCTCCTTCCTATGTTTGATCCTTCACAATCCATTGAAAACTTTGACCCCGAATTATGGGCTTCTATGCAATCTGAGGCGCGTCGCCAAGAAGAGCATATTGAGCTAATAGCATCAGAAAACTACACCAGCCCTATGGTGATGGTTGCGCAGGGTTCGAAGCTAACGAATAAGTATGCTGAAGGGTATCCGGGTAAGCGTTACTACGGTGGTTGTGAGTATGTTGATCAGGCGGAAGCATTAGCGATTGATCGCGCAAAAACACTGTTTGGTGCGGATTATGCCAATGTGCAGCCTCATGCCGGTTCGCAAGCTAACGCCGCAGTATTTCAGGCCTTATGTAAACCCGGTGACACCATTCTTGGTTTTAGCTTGGCGCATGGTGGGCATTTAACGCATGGTGCATCGGTTAATTTTTCAGGTAAAACCTATAACCCGATTCAATATGGTCTGAACCCAGAAACTGGCGAAGTCGATTACGACGAGGTGGAACGCTTAGCGCTTGAGCACAAGCCAACAATGATTATTGCAGGCTTTTCAGCGTACTCACAAATTATGGATTGGCAGCGTTTCCGTGATATTGCAGATAAAGTTGGCGCTTATTTATTGGTTGATATGGCGCACGTGGCGGGCCTTGTCGCTGCGGGTATTTACCCTAGCCCTGTACAAATTGCTGACGTGACGACTACGACAACACACAAAACGTTGCGTGGCCCTCGTGGTGGTTTGATCTTAGCTAAGGCCAATCCAGAGATCGAGAAAAAACTGAATTCAGCCGTTTTTCCGGGTGGGCAAGGTGGGCCGCTTATGCATGCGATCGCGGCAAAAGCGGTAAGTTTTAAAGAAGCGATGAGCGACGAGTTCGTTGCCTATCAAAAACAGGTAGTCGTCAATGCAAAAGCAATGGCAAAAACCTTTATGGATCGCGGTATCAATATCGTCTCAAATGGCACTGAAAATCATCTAATGTTGGTTGATCTCATTGGTAAAGACTATTCAGGTAAAGATGCTGATGCGGCATTGGGCGAAGCCTATATCACGGTGAATAAAAATTCTGTGCCTAACGATCCACGCTCGCCATTTGTGACGTCAGGTTTACGGGTAGGTACACCGGCAATTACGACGCGTGGTTTTGGTGAGGTAGAAACTGTAGAGTTAACGCATTGGATTTGTGACGTACTTGAATCTCTTGAGAATGGCACGTCTGAACAAGTGATTCCCCAAGTTAAAGAAAAAGTATTGGCTATATGCGCTAAGTTCCCTGTGTATGGTTAATGGTCAGTTGCTACTGAAATATTGATAAGAAGGCTGCTTAATGATTAAGTGGCCTTTTTATTGGGCTGGCATTTTTTAAATGCTTCGTCGTAGGGCTTTTATAAACTAAGGAGTGCAGTGATGGTATTACCGATTAAAGCGTCATGCCAGTGTGGGCAGGTGTCTTATATTTTGCGAAAAGCGCCAACCAATGTGTGGGCATGCCACTGTAAAGAGTGTCAAAAATTGTCGACAAGCCCTTTTAGCGTAACCGCCTTTGTTGATGCTAGTGATATTACGTTCACCGGAGAAATGCGGCAGTGGGAGCGAAAAGCAGAGAGCGGTCATCGAAATATCGCTTATTTTTGTTCCGGTTGTGGCAACCGCATCTATCACCTCAACCCTTTTGCTCCTCAATCCATTAAGTTAAAGCTCAAGCCAACATGTTCATCGGGTCTTAATACGCTGACCGAAGAAGATGCGTTTTTGTTTTCCCCTTCTGCCCATATATGGGTGAGTGAAAAAGTTGCGTGGTACGAATTGCCGGAACATTTACCCGCGTATGCGAAGCAGCCGAGTTAAGTCGTTTTACTTGTCGGGTTTACCATTGAGTAAGTGCCTCGGTTGATTGAGCATAGCGATAGTTAGCCGGGCTTTTGTGGTATTATGTCGCCCTTTAATTTGGAGGCCGGTGCATGCATTGCCCTTTCTGTACAGCAGATGATACAAAGGTTATCGATTCTCGTTTAGTCGCAGATGGTGATCAAATACGCCGCCGCCGTGAATGTTTGTCATGCCACGAGCGCTTTACGACTTACGAGATAGCTGAATTGTTGATGCCTCGTGTCATCAAACAGGATGAATCGCGAGAACCTTTCGACGAAAATAAGCTACGTGCAGGTCTGCATCGCGCCTTAGAAAAACGTCCCGTCAGTGCCGAGGCGATAGAGTCTTCGGTTAACCAAATTAAACACTATTTGCAGAGTACGGGAGAGCGTGAAATTGCTGCTTTATTAATTGGCGAAAAGGTAATGGAGCAGTTGCGTGAGCTCGATGAAGTCGCCTATGTTCGATTTGCTTCGGTTTATCGTCGTTTTAAAGATATTAATGAGTTCCGAGAAGAGCTTGATCGCTTAGAAAAGCCGTCACTTAGCTAATGTAATGATGAGTTTTTCGGCGAGTGATTATCGATTTATGGCACGTGCACTGCAGCTTGCAGAAAAAGGCCGATATACTGCGCGCCCTAATCCTTGTGTGGGTTGCGTGCTTGTACAAAATGATCAAGTTGTTGCTGAAGGTTGGCACTATCGTGCCGGCGAAGCTCATGCTGAAGTGAATGCACTGCAACAGCTATTGACAGCAGAGATGTCTGCGCAACGTTTGGCCGGTAATATCACCGCTTATGTAACCTTAGAGCCCTGTGCACACCAAGGCCGAACGGGTGCTTGCGCCAAGGCTTTAGCCAGAAATGAATACGGTATTACCCGTGTCGTTTATGGGATGGAAGACCCTAATCCTCTAGTCGCTGGCAAGGGTTTAGAAATATTGCGCGCAGCGCAGCGCATAGTGGATGGCCCGTTATTACCTCAGCAATGCGAAGCGATTAATCGTGGTTTTGTCTCTCGTATGCGGTGTAGTCGTCCTTGGGTGACGGCGAAGATTGCGACGAGTATGGATGGTCGTACGGCGATGCGTAGTGGCGAAAGCCAGTGGATTACAGGTGCAGCAGCAAGGCGAGATGTACAACAGTTACGTGCCAAAAGTTGCGCTATTGTTACGGGTGTGGGTTCTATTTTGCAAGATAATAGCCGTCTAACCGTAAGAGCTGATCAGGCGAAGCTACCCAATATGGACGATATTCTTGCTCGCCCGCCTTTGCGCGTGGTTTTGGATAGCTCACTGCAGTTAGCCGAAAATGATCACAGCCAAGCCGCTATTTTCGATGGCGTGGAAAATCCTAAGCATACGATTGCCGATGTGATTATCTTTACGGCTGATACGGTAAGTGATGCTAAAAAACAACGTTTGCTCGCGCGCCACCCTTCAGGGGTTGTGATTGAAAGCGTTGCGGTATGCGATAAGGGTGTAGATGTTGAGCAAGTGCTGTCTATTTTGGCATCTCGTTATGCCTGTAATGATGTACTGTTAGAAACCGGCGCTACATTATTGGGTAGTTGCCTAGTCGCGGGCTTAGTTGATGAACTCGTGGTGTATCAGGCACCGATAGTAATGGGCAGTGACGCAAGGCCGATGGCAGAATGGCCGTTGCAAACAATGAGTGATAAGCAAGCGCTAACCATCATCGATCAACGTATGATTGGTGATGATGTCAGATTCACCTTTTCGGTGACCACAAGGCCTGACTCCTGTTAGCAGGCCTTAGCGATTAATGAGGTGGAACAATGTTTACTGGAATTATTGAAGCTGTAGGGCATGTTGTGTCGGTAGAACCGGTGGGTGGCGATGTAAGATTGCATATTGATACCACCAACCTACCGATGGAAGCGGTGCAATTGGGGGATTCAATATCGACTAATGGTGTGTGTTTGACCGTTATTGAAAAAACAGCACAGGGCTACTATGCGGATGTGTCGGTGGAATCCCTTGATTTAACGACGATTCGTGAATGGCAGGCAGGTACGACAGTTAATTTAGAGCGTGCGTTAACACCAGAAAGTCGCTTAGGTGGGCACATTGTTAGTGGGCATGTCGATGGTATTGGTGAAGTGCTGAGCCGTCATCCTGATGCTCGTTCGGAGCGCTTCTTGGTGCGCGTACCGCCTGCGATGGCGAAGTATATTGCTCACAAAGGCTCAATTACTATCGATGGTACGAGTTTAACGGTTAACTCTGTTGATGGTTGTGATTTTGATGTCAACATTGTGCCGCATACGATTGATCATACGGTCATGGGGCGTTATCAAGCTGGTACTAAAGTCAATTTGGAAGTGGACGTGATTGCGCGTTATCTTGAGCGTTTGTTATTGGGTGATAAAGCGGCAGAACCGATGAAACATGCGCCTAAAGCGTCCGATGAATAACCCCTTTAAAGCATAGCTGGTCATATTTTTGAGTGAAAATAACTGCTGTTGAGAGTGGCTGAAGAAACCGCCTATTTTTCTGTTCTATGAGTGCAATTTAGCTCAGAATGCACCATGGGTAATATCAATAAAAGAGGTAACTATTCAGCAAAACCAATCACTGTTCAGATTGCGTTTAAATTTGTGCAGGATAAGGCGAAAAATGTGGTTTACACGTGTAAATGATCGTTTTTTAACGCAGTCATGCGTAAATTTAAACGTAAGCTGAATAGTTACTAAAAGAGAACATATGAAACTTAATACCATTGAAGAGTTAGTAGAAGATATTCGTTTAGGCAAGATGGTCATCTTAATGGATGATGAAGATCGTGAAAATGAAGGCGATCTTGTTATGGCGGCGGAGCAAGTGCGTGCAGAAGATATTAATTTTATGGCTACTCATGCGCGTGGTTTGGTGTGTCTTACTCTGACTGAGCAACGTTGTCGTTTGTTGGACTTACCCTTGATGGTGAATGATAACCGTGAGCAATATGCGACGAATTTTACCTTGTCGATTGAAGCCGCCGAAGGCGTGACAACGGGTATTTCTGCAGCAGATAGAGCGAAGACAGTGCGCGCCGCCGTTGCGCGTGATGCGAGCCCTAAAAGCATCGTACAGCCTGGACATATTTTCCCTTTAATGGCGCGTCCAGGCGGTGTGCTTAGCCGTGCCGGTCACACTGAAGCGGGTTGTGATTTATCAAGGCTGGCAGGTTATGAACCGGCCGCCGCGATTGTGGAAATTATGAATGAAGATGGCACAATGGCGCGCCGTCCGGATCTTGAGCAGTTCGCAGAACAGCACGATTTAAAAATTGGGACAATTGCTGATTTAATTCACTACCGCTCAGTGACTGAAAAAACGGTGGAATGTATTAATCAGCGTAATGTGCAAACGCGTTATGGTGAATTTTTATTATCGACCTATCGCGATGTGGTGTGCGGTGATATGCATTTTGCCTTGGCTAAAGGCGACATTAGTGATGATGAGCCGACGTTGGTGCGAGTACACCTTTTAGATACAGCGAGAGATTTGCTTTCTATCGAAAAACAGGATGCCGAATTTAAATCATGGACTTTTCATGATGCGATGGCGCAAGTGGAAAAGGAAGATAGCGGTGTTGTGGTATTGATGTGCTATGAAGAAAATAGCAGTGATATTGAAGATCGGATTGAATCAATGTTAACTGGCGTGCAACAAACGGTGTCTCAAGATACCGTGTATCGTCAGGTGGGTACTGGTGCGCAAATACTGCGTGATATGGGTGTGAAAAAGATGCGCCTTATGTCTGCCCCAATGAAGTTTTCAGCGTTATCGGGCTTTGATCTCGAAGTGGTTGATGTTTTATCTAATCCTGAATAAGTAGACCTTAAGTAGAAAAACTATGGCTGGATTTTTACCGAAACCCGTGAGTGATTTTCACTCCATTCCTAATGCCCGTGTGGCTATTATTGCCTCGATGTGGCATCCAGAATGTGTTGATGCGATGGTCAATCGCGCGGTTGATGAATTGTTAGCCGTTAATGTAGATCGGAAAAATATTTCTACGCATATTTTGCCGGGTTCATTAGAGCTGCCTTATGCAGCACGTTGCTTGTTTGAAAGTGATAGTCGCTTAGACGCAGTGATTGCATTTGGTGTTGTGTTAAAAGGCGATACCACCCACGATGATCATGTGATGCAACAGGTTGTCGACGGTTTTGGTCGTGTAAGCGATCGATTTCATAAGCCGATTATTAATGAAGTTATTGGTGTAAACAATATCGAAGATGCACAAAAACGATCCGATGATAGTGTTGCCAATAAAGGGGTCGAAGCGGTTTTTGCGCTAACCGAATTGATGCGCTGGCAAGCGAGTTTGCCCACGCTCAAGTCATAGCGTTAATAAATGTTTAATTAATGGTTGGCGCGTTAGTGCCAACATCAAATTTAATAGAATCAGCAATTAATAGTGATTGCTGTAATAGTAAGAGTGTATTCATGAAAGTTTCTCCCGCTACCCGTCGTAAAGCTCGCCATTTTGGTATGCAGGCACTCTATCAGTGGAGCATGACGGGCGCTGCCCTGAATGAAATCGAAGCCGAGTTTCGCGTCGATAATGATATGACACATACCGATACGGATTATTTTCATGAGCTCGTACATAAAGTGCCGGCTAATGTGACCGAACTAGATGCTACCTATTTACCGCATCTGCAAGGCCGCAATAATGAAGAGCTAGACCCTATCACGCTGTCTTTATTGCGTTTAGCCACGTACGAATTTATGCATCGTATTGATGTGCCTTATAAAGTGGTTATCAATGAAGCGGTGTCGTTAGCGAAAAAATTTGGCGCAACGGATAGCTTTAAATTTATTAATGGTGTGCTTGATAAGCTAGCCGTTGAGTTGCGTGCGCTAGAAGTAAAGGCCGATAAAAAATAGCAACGGCGCTATATCGAAAATAAGGTTTTTGTCTTTTTTATTGAGTAAACACCGTGCCTTATCGTGAGCAAAACAACATACTTTTAACCAGTCTTATATAGTGTGCCTTATGGTTCTCGACGAGTTTGGCATTATTCAACATTACTTTTCACGGCAAGCAACTCAGCCATCGGTGATTAAAGGCATTGGTGATGATTGCGCGATATTGTCAGTGCCTGAACAACAGCAGCTAGTTTTGTCCCTTGATACTTTAGTAGAAGGGCGCCACTTTCCTGCTTCTGCCGCCCCCTATGATATTGCCACGCGTGCCATGTGTACGGCCATTAGTGACCTTGCGGCGATGGGTGCTACACCACTTTGGTTTACATTGGCTCTGACCTTGCCCGATGTTAATGAGGCGTGGCTTGAGGCCTTTAGTCGTGGAATATTCGATATTGCTGACAGCCATACGATGGATCTTATTGGTGGTGATACGACGTGTGGGCCGTTAACGATCAGTGTTCAAGTACACGGCTGTGTTGATCCCGGCCAATTATTGACGCGAGGCGCTGCATGTATTGGTGATCACCTATTTGTGAGTGGTAATTTAGGCGATGGTGCCGCTGCTTTAGCTGCAATACAAGGTCGTATCACGCCATCTTCAGAAGTGCTTAAGCATTTACATTCGCGTTTTTATGCGCCATCACCACAAATAGTACTAGGTCGCCAGTTGCTTCCTTTTTCTTCAGCGGCTATTGATATATCCGACGGTTTACTGGCTGACGCTCAGCATATAGCCGATGCAAGTGGTGTAGGTATGAGAATTAATATCGACCAATTACCGATAGACAGTGCTTTAACGCACTATTCTGATGATTATTATTCGTGGGCACTTAGCGGTGGAGATGACTACCAGCTCTTATTTACCGTGAGTGATGATAAAATCGAGTCATTTAAACGTTATAGTATCCAGCATGCGCTTGATGTCAGTGCTATTGGCCACGTTGTGGATGCGAGTCACGGTGTGAGCTGTTACGATCAGGGTTTGCCTTATTCACTTCCTGCCAATCAGCGAGGTTACCAACATTTTACTGCCTAATTTTTTTACGTTATTAAAGCACCCTGTGCAATTTTTCGCTCTTGGCTTTGGTAGTGGACTTGCGCCAAAGGCACCGGGCACATGGGGGACATTAGCGGCCGTTCCTTTCTTTTTTTTGATGCTATTTTTGCCCGCTTGGGATTATTTACTGGTGACCTTAGTGTCTGCGGTATTGGGTATTTACCTTTGTCAGGTGGCGGCGCAGCAATTAGGTGTGCACGATCACCCGGCTATTGTGTGGGATGAATTTGTTGGACTCTGGATTACACTGATACCACTGGTTTTTTTGGGCTTTGACTGGTATTGGTTGTTGTTAGGCGTTCTGCTTTTCCGTTTTTTTGATATTATTAAGCCTTGGCCGATTTGTTATTTTGACAAAAATATACACGGTGGACTGGGTATTATGCTGGACGATGTTGTCGCTGGTATGATTTCAGCCCTGCTTTTATGGGGTGTTATTGTTTGGAGTGCTGAGCTCGCTTTAGTTTAAAAGGAATATCCTATGATGAAAAATCATAAATCTCTCTCATTATTAATAATTTTTCTTGTTGCATTTTCTTCTCTAAGTGCGACAACATTTGCAGCCGATACGATCGTTTTAAAAGGGCTTTTTGGTAAGAAATCTGCGTTGGTCGCCTTGGATGGTAATGATCACATCCTTAAAATGAATAAAGAAAAAGACGGCGTTACTCTCCTCGCTATTGAGGGGCAAGAAGCTGTTGTTCGTGTAAATGGTCGTTCACAACGGCTTGTGCTTTCAAAGCAAGTCTCTATTGGTTATAAGCAACCCTCGGTTAAAACAGTACGCATATCTAGCCAAGATGGCGGGCATTATTGGGCGGCAGCGCAAATTAATGGTCGTACAGTCAATGTTGTTATCGATACGGGTGCAACATCGGTTTCTATGGGAGCATCGGCTGCGAAAAATTTAGGCATCGATTATAGTCGAGGTAAGCCGATTCGAATGTCTACGGCCAATGGTGTGACAGAAGGTCGGCAAGTGGTACTCAAAAAAGTGACGATCGGTGAAATATCTCAGTACAATGTGGCTGCGACAGTTTCACTTAACGATGCTTTGCCGGTTATATTGCTTGGCAATAGTTTTCTAAGTAACGTTGATATGAAAACGGATAATGGTGTACTAGTACTGGAGCAACGGTGACGCTAGCTTATTCGTTTAAAAGGCTAGCCGAGTTCTTATTTTGTACTAGTTGCTCTATTTGATTATTAATTAGCTTTTGGTAATGAGGTTTGAGTCGGTCGATTTTAACCGCAAATGCCGTCTCCTTTTCTTCTGTATATTCTACATATTTTCTCAGTTCGTATTGCTCTGCTATTTCTTGCTGTATGTACATTTCAAACGGTTTTTCTATTCCATTAAATGATTGAGCTTGCATAAGCTGTTGTGTGATCTGTTTGTCGTCGATATGTGACAAGATGACAGCGCTCAATTCCATTAACGACTTTTTCTGATGCTGATGCAGAGCCAATAAAAGCTGCGATCCATAAAGAATATTTTCTATCGGTGTGTTATCAAAAACAAGCACAATAGATTGATCGCTTATAACAACAAGCTTTCCGCCATATAAGCGAAGAGCATGCCCAATATTTTCCTTAAGTAGCGAGATTTGTTGTTGTCTTAAGTCGTTATTGATTTGTTTGTATAGCGTATTGTTATTATGTAGCTTGATGATGGTGTAAAAACGCTGAGTATCTTCTTCTTTCTTATGAGGTGTTGTTTCAATGCTTTTTTGTTCGGCCTCTATTTTTATAGCAGGCTTTTCTATTTCGTTTGTCTTTTTAAAATAGTCCAATGCTATGAGGGTACATAAAACAACAAAAAGCAACCACAGTAAGTAGTTTTCTTGTTCGTGACTTTTTGTGAGCTTTTTGTGGTTGATGGTGATGGCTATGGAACCAATGATGTTTTCATTAGAAATGATGGGCGAAGAATACTCCGCATCCATAGTGTTCGTTTCTGGTTTTTCATTAAGTGCTTGAGCGAGTATTTGGTTATTATTGTCGTAAACAATAATAGAATTAATAGCGGAAATTTTGAGGATGTTTTGTACAATCGCCTGAATGCTGATGGCGTCTTTTTGTAATACGCTATTAGTGATTCGATCACTAATGATTGACGAGAAGTGGTCGCCGTATTGATTAATTGCAAATGCTTGCGTGTCGCTATAGGTTGGTTGGTCAATAATTTTGTTGATTAGACTTCCAAATAGTATCGCTGCCACAACAATAGCAAGAAAACGGTAAGGTCTATGCTCTATATTACTTGCCTTGATTAAGGATGCTATAGAAAAATGCGTAGGTTTGAGCATACCGTTTACATGGCCTTTTATTTTGTGGGTCGCTATTTTAACCTAATAATTGTCGCTATAATAGACATCATAATTAAGGCGTTTTTATTAATGTTAGTATAAAACCCTACGCTTTCAAAAGAGGATGTTTCTGTGAATAGTATGATGTTAGTCACATTGTTTGGCCCGAAAAATACCGATGCTTTGGCGGTTGTTGGCCAATTAGCCGATGCGCACTCTGCCACATTAAGGGATGTGCAACAAACACGAACCACAACACGATATTCTTTGCATGCCTTATTTGATATCAAATTATCAGATGATAAAAGCAACGACTACCATCGCTTGTTTGATGATTTATCGGCGGCAATTCGTGCTTATGCACAGGAAAACCAATGTGAAGTCAGTATTGATAGCGTATTAGCACAAGATACGACCTGTTCTGCGCAGCCGGCTTACCGTTTGTTGTTGATGGGTGAGACGATCTCTTTGGCTGATATTTCTGCAGTCAATGCAGTTGCTAGCGAATTTTCTTTATCTTTTGAAACCATTCAATGGTTGTCAGACGGTGACATGATTGAGCAAGAGAGCCATTCATTTTTTGTTGTGGAGTGCCTAGCATCCACGCCCCCAAGCGATGAGAGTGGTTTGCGACAGGCATTGTTGCAGTTATCACAAGAGCGCTCGCTTGACCTTCATTTGCAAAAAAATGGTTATGATAGCCGTCATCGCCGTTTAGTTTGTTTTGATATGGACTCCACGCTAATAGATGCTGAAGTTATTGATGAGTTAGCAAAAGAAATAGGCGTTGGTGATAAAGTCGCAGCGATTACTGAGTCGGCTATGCGCGGTGATATTGCTTTTGATGAGAGTTTTCGTCAGCGTATGGCGCTTTTAGAGGGGCTTGATGAATCGGTCTTGGCTTCTATAGCGAGTCGCTTGAAATTAAATCCTGGTGTTGAAAAGCTTTTTGTTAATCTCAATAAGCGGGGCTATAAAACGGCCATATTATCTGGCGGGTTTGATTATTTTGGCCGTTATTTACAGCAAAAGTTGGGCGTTGATTATGTGTATGCAAACAATTTAGATATTGTTGATGGCAAAGTCACGGGCAAGGTTTCTGGCGATATTGTTAATGGGGAACGTAAGGCTGAACTGTTAAAAATGCTGGCCGAAAAAGAAGGCTTGCGTCTATCGGAAGTGGTCGCAATAGGTGATGGTGCTAATGATCTGCTTATGCTCGATACTGCGGGTATGGGGGTAGCTTTTCGTGCTAAGCCTCGAGTTAAGGCCGCCGCAAAATTTAATGTGAGTTATCTTGGGCTTGATAGCGTTTTGTATCTTATGGGATTTAACGCTGTTGATATCGATGAGTAACTTATCCAATATCAATAGCGTTAAACCGGTTAGTCTTCGCTAGAAAACTCGTAGTTCATTTCATTGGTGGGGGCTTGTAAATAGTTACCCTGAATGTTGTGTACGCCAAGCTGCCAGAGTTTCGATAAAATACTGGCTTTTTCAATATGAGGAATGGTCGTCACTTTTCCTTTCTCGTGCAGAGCTTGGACGAGTTCTTCTAGGTCTTTACTGTTTTCTGGATTGTCTTGTAGTTCTTTGGCAAGTGCGCCATCAATTTTAATATGTTGATTGTCGATGTGTTCTAGAGTGGTCAATGGCTCTATGGCGGCGCTACCAAAGTTAGTGATGCTAAATTCTATGCCTAATTTCTTGGCGGCTTCGGTGAATTGTTTGGTTACAGTGATTTGTTGTATCACATCGGCTTCCTTTACCTGAAATACAATCGATGATGGCTGTACTTTTGCTGCATCAAGAGCCACTTTTACCCAGTTGAGTAAGCCATTATCCTGTAAGGTAGAAGCGGTTAAATTAATGAAGTGTTGTGTATTATTGGTTGCTCGCTGTAAGTGTTTGATCGACTCTAAAATAACCCAGCGGTCAATCTTGTTGCTTAATCCTAGCTCTTCAGCGGTGGCTAAAAATTTTGGTGGTGATAACTCTTCACCATCAATATTCATGCGCAGTAGTATTTCATAGCGTTCTATTTCTTCACCGCGCAGGCTAATAATAGGCTGAAAGAGTAGAGAAAGATCATTGTTAGTTAGTGCTTTTTTAATGGTGCTGGCGAGTAGGCCATCCTCACTTGTTTTTTTCTGGAAGAGTAAAGCGCCGTTGCCATCTTGTGACTTGCGCAATTCTTCTATGGATTTTAGAGCGTGATGAATAAGGGTTTGAGAACTTTTTGTGGCTTCATTAATTAAACAAATACCTACGCTAAGGGTAAATTGAAGCGATTTGTTATCGACTTCGAAAAAGTGTTCGGTAATTTCTTGACACAGTATTTCTGCATTCTTAATAAGCTTTTCTGCATCGTGTTCGTCAGAAATAACGGCAAATGTATGATCGGATACACGAGCAATAAAGTTTTCTCCGTCATAGTGCTTTTTAATAAAGACGGCAATGTTTTTCAGTAACTTGTCGGCATCAGTGATGCTTAATACATTTTTTACTTTTTTAGAAAAGCGATCGACATCGATAAGTATAAATGACTGCTGTATTTCTTCTTGGGTGACAATGTCGACGGTTTTTTCGATTTCTTCAATCAGGGCAGTTCGGTTGTAAAGTCCAGTGAGCGCATCAGTGTATTTAATATTTTGGAGTTCCGCTTCCATTAATACGCTATTTTCTACTTGAGTATGACAAATGAGTTGGGTGCAGGCTTCTTCTTCGTACTCACCTAGGAGTAGGTCGGCTGTGATCGATTTTTCCTGTCCATCAGGCAGTAACGCAGTAAATTTTATCGTGTTATTGTCTTCGTTCACCTGTAAGGTAAAATCTTTTAGCGTTTTTTTTATGTGTTGATGCTCGTCCTCTTTGATCGTATCCATGATGGGCATAAATTCAATGTCATCCCTACCATTAAAACCTAGCATTTCTGCATAAGAGTCATTGGCATAGAGATACATTCCGTCTTGCACAAAAGCGATACCTTCGCGAGAGCTATCTAACAGCCGTTGATTTTTTCTTTCTATTTCTTTCAACTTTCGTTCAGTGACTCGAGTGAGCTTTCGCTGCCGACGATTTTCAAGTTCGCGGTTAATGATGAGTAATAAATGTTGGTCATCATCTATCTGTGCAACATCTGCTGCGCCTAGTTTCATGCCATCAACGACAGACTTATTGCTTGACTCGTTAGTTAACAGAATGACGGGGATATCCCGTTCGAATTTTCTTATATGGCGGATAATAATCGCAGGAGAAAGGCTCTTTGCATCGTCGTAGGTGATTAGCAAGTCCCAGTTTTGATCTTCTAGTGCCTTAATTAGCGTGTCTTCGGTGTTAATGTGTTGGGCACGACATGGGTTGCCTGCATTGTGTAGCATGCTACTTAAACGTTGCGCTTCTTGCGGCGAGTCGTGAACAATAATAAGGCGAAAAGAGGAAGAGGGTAGATTCATAAGCTTATCAAATACGTTATCAATTATACGCCTATAATACCTGTAACGACCGATGCTTGCTATGCGCTAAGTCGCATAAATAGCTCTATTCATTTATTGGCTTTTTAACCCATGAGTGAAGTTTTTGAGGGCTCTTCAGATACTTCTCGCACTAATTTAGGAACAAGGTAGCCTGACAGTCTTGCTGTTACTCCGGCGAGTAATTCTTTTGCTGTCATATCGTCGATAGCAAAATGTGCACTTCCTTGTACTTTGTCGAGCACATGTAAGTAGTAAGGTAGTACGCCGGCTTCAAAGAGGCTTTCGCTGAGTTGTGCCTGGTCGGCGACGGTATCGTTCACCCCCTTTAATAACACGGCTTGGTTAAGTAGTGTGATTCCTGACTCACGCATACGTTGAATATTGCGTCGTAATGCGTTGTCGTTGAGTTCATTGGCATGATTGCTATGCAATACCATGATGGTTTGTAAGCGTGTTGATGTCATCCAGTGAAGGCATTCGTCGGTTATTCGGTCTGGAATAACAATAGGCAGGCGGGTATGAATACGTAGGCGTTGAATATGAGGAATGTCGGCAATTTGTTGGGTTAGCCATAGTAGCTGCTTATCGTTCGACGCTAATGGGTCGCCACCGGAAAAAATCACTTCGCTGATAGTGTGGTCATTGCGAATATGGGTGATGACCTCTCCCCATTGTGCTCGGCTAAGTTTATGCTCTTCATAAGGGAAGTGGCGACGAAAACAGTAGCGGCAATTAACCGCACAATGCCCGTTCACCATTAGCAATACTCGACCGTGATATTTATGAATGAGCCCGTTAAGGTCGCCAGATTGCTCGCCAACCGGATCAGTAGAATACCCCGGTGTTATTATGCTCTCCGCTCCCACAGGCAATACTTGTTGTAGCAAGGGGTCGTTAATGTCGCCTTTTTTCATCCGTGCAACAAATGATAAGGGAACGCGTAATGGAAAGAGTGTGGCTGCTTGCATTGCCGCGGGTAAATACCCAGCGTCTAAGTTGAGTTTGGCCAATAATTTTGCGGGGTCACTAATGGTTTGCTGTAGTTGTTCTTGCCAACAGGTGACTTTCTCTGTCCCCTCGTCGTGATCACTGCCGATTAATTGTTGATCTTTATTGTTAATAGCCTGCCATGTCGTAGCGGTTCGATGTATCATTGCGGTTTCAATATTTGATGAATTTGAGGAAATAATGGGTAATTATTCTACCAGTGAATTTCGTAGTGGGTTAAAAGTCATGCTTGATGGTGAACCATGCGCCATTTTGGATAACGAGTTCGTTAAACCCGGAAAAGGGCAGGCATTTAACCGTGTTAAGTTACGTAACCTTAACACGGGGCGCGTATGGGAACGTACGTTTAAATCCGGTGAATCATTAGAAGGCGCCGATGTAATGGATCAAGATATGGAATACCTCTACACCGATGGTGAGTTTTGGTATTTTATGGATCCGGTGAGCTTCGAGCAGTTTCCTGCAGATCAAAAAGCAGTAGGTGACTCTTACAAATGGCTTAAAGAACAAGAACAAGTGGTTGTTACTTTATACAATGGTTCACCGCTAGCGATCACTCCGCCCAACCATGTCGAGCTAGAAATAGCAGAAACAGACCCTGGGTTAAAAGGCGATACAGCGCAGGGTGGCACTAAGCCTGCCACATTAGTCACCGGTGCGACGGTCAAAGTCCCCCTATTTTTGTGCACGGGTGAGGTTATTCGTGTTGATACGCGCACCGGCGAGTATTTGAGTCGCGCTAAGGATAGTTAATGGCTTGGCAGCCATCAGCATCGTTGTCTGTGCTGCAACAGCGGGCAGCGATGTATCAGCAGTTAAGAGCATTTTTTAGTGAGCGACAGGTGTTGGAAGTCGAAGTCCCCGTTCTGGGTGACTATGCCACGGTTGACCCTTTTATCGATAGTTTGCAGAGCGATGTCATGGGGCAAACGGCTTTCTTGCAAACGTCTCCAGAGTTTTTTCTTAAACGCCTATTGGCGGCCTATCAGCACGACATCTATTCATTAGGTAAAGCTTTTCGACAAGGCGAGCGCGGTCGTCGTCATCGCCCTGAATTTACCATGTTAGAGTGGTATCGAGTGGGCTGGACGGAGCAGCGCTTAATCAATGAAGTGGGTGAATTACTCGCGCTTTTTTTCCCTGATAAGCCCATCAGTCGTTACACTTACGCCGATCTTTTTAGCGACGTCCTATTGCTGAACCCTCATCAAGCGACAGTAGACGAATTGTCGTCATGTGTACGGCATGTGCTGGGCCATACCGTTGACGACGGTGTAATCAATAGTGATAAAAACACTTTACTGGACCTTCTCTTTACGCATTGTGTTGAGCCTCACTTGCCTTTGGGTATTGTTGCGATTAGCGATTACCCTGCCTCACAAGCCGCTTTAGCAAGGCGTGGCCATAATGATAATGGACAGTTAGTGGCTAAGCGCTTCGAAGTGTATGTTGATCGTATCGAGCTCGCCAATGGTTATTGGGAGCTTAATGATGGCAATGAGCAGCAGCAACGTTTTCAGGACGACCTTGCCTATCGGCAAGCCCATCAGTTACCTAAATTACCTTACGATGAATACTTGGTGAGTGCTTTGAAAGAAGGCGAGATGCCGGATTGTGCAGGCGTTGCCTTAGGTATTGATCGCTTGCTTATGTGCTGGCTCGATAAAAGTGACATCAGAGAGGTGGTGAGCTTCTAGCTTTCCTCTCTGTTGTCTAACTTTCAACGATGCTATTTTATGTGGGTTCAACGCTAATGTGTGCTGTTTTTACAGCGTAACTCTTGGCACATATCTAGTGCGGGTTGAGATGTCGCTGATTCGCCAATGACTTTCGCAGGCACACCTGCAACAACACTATGCGCGGGCACTGGGTGTAGAACGACACTACCAGAGCTGACATGCGCGCCTTCGCCGACTTCAATATTGCCTAGTATTTTTGATCCTGCACCAATTAATACGCCTTGGTGTATTTTTGGATGGCGATCACCACACTCTTTGCCTGTACCCCCTAAAGTGACGGATTGCATAATAGAAACGTTATCGTCTATTACCGCTGTTTCGCCAATCACAATGCCTGTGGCGTGGTCTAACATAATGCCTTTACCAATTTTGGCGGCAGGATGAATATCGACACCAAAAGCCATAGAAATATGATTTTGTAAAAACGCTGCAAGTTGTCGCCGTTGATTCTGCCATAACCAGTGTGCAACTCGATAGGCCTGCAAAGCATGAAAACCTTTATAAAACAGGAAGGGTGTCGATAGGCACTCACAGGCAGAGTCACGCTCGTAGGTGGCGACAATATCCGCACGCATCGCTTGGCTAATGGTGTCAGAAGACTGAACGGCCTCCTCAATAATTTCTCTAATCAGTAAGGCGGATGCGGTAGGGCTATCTAACTTACTGGCGAGATGGTAGCTAAGAGCATCCTCTAAACTATCGTGATTGAGAATGGTCGCGTGTAAGAAACTGGCAAGTACCGGTTCTTCTTGTGCTTGCTCTTGCGACGTTTTACGCATCATTTCCCATACGGGATCGTTATTGCTCATAGTGGTTTGTATATCTACGTTATTGGTGTGATGGTTTTTCACGCATGTTTGGCGTGCATTCTCTAGGTGGTACGCTTGTGGAAAAGCATCATACCAATGAAAAGTTGAGCACCTCAAGCATCAATGTTCGTTATAGCCAACGCAAAGCGGGTTCTTGTAGTGCAGATAATTGCTCACGCAATTCTAAAATATGCTCGGCCCAATAACGTTCGGTATTGAACCATGGAAAGTTGTGTGGGAATGCCGGATCTTCCCAGCGCCGAGCCAACCATGCACTGTAATGCATAATCCGTAATGTGCGTAGGCTTTCAATGAGGGTGATTTCTGCCGGGTTGAAGTCGCAAAATTCAGTGTAACCTTCAAGCACATCGGCGAGTTGAATACAGCGTTGCTGGTAATCGCCAGAGAGCATCATCCATAAGTCTTGAATGGCTGGGCCATTGCGAGCATCGTCAAAATCGACAAAATGAGCGCTATCATCGCGCCATAAAATATTACCACCGTGGCAATCGCCATGTAGACGAACAGGGTTATAGTCAATCGATCCAAAAACATCTTGGACACGGCTGAGCAAATCGTTACTCAGCGTTTCGTAGGCAATATGTAACTCCTTGGGGATCATATTGCTGGCGAGTAAAAACTCACGGCTGGCGATGCCGTAACTGTCAATATCAACCGTGGGGCGATGGGTAAATAGTGTTGCTTTACCTAAGTTATGTACACGCCCTAGAAAGCGGCCTAATATTTCTAAATGGTCACCATTGTCCAGGGAGGGTGCCTGTCCTCCACGGCGGGGATATACGCTAAAACGGTAACCCGCGTGTTCGTGTAAGGTGCTGTCTTGTATGGTGAGCGGTGGCACAACAGGGATATCAATATCGACTAAGGCTTGAGTGAACTGGTGCTCCTCCAAGATTTGTTCATTGCTCCATCGAAGCGGGCGATAAAATTTGGCGATTAATGGTTCTCCGTCCTCTATGCCGACTTGGTAAACGCGGTTCTCATAACTATTCAGTGCGAGAATGCGAGCATCGCTGTAAAACCCGAGTTGTTCAACTGCATCCATTACGCAGTCGGGTGTTAGGTTATGGTATGTCGTTTCTAGCACGTGTGTTTCCAAGGTTGGATGGTAGGCGCTAAGGAGATTAAAACATCCGCTGGCAGATTGCGACTGGTTACTGATTTATTTTAGAGACCCGTGGTGCATTCTAAAATCTCGAACAAAAAAGCAGGTTGTTTCTTCATCAACCCGCTTTTCTGTTCTATGAATGCAAATTTAGCTCAGAATGCACCACAGGTTTTAGAGATAAAACTATGGTGGCTATTTTGTAGTGAATCAACCTTAACGAGAAGGGTGTGAGCACAGGGGGTATGCATAGAGTTGCTAGTGATACTATAAACTGTCAAAATTAATCATTAAAACGAACCTTCTAAGGTTGGTTTATCCAGATTCTTTGCGAATCCAGTTAATCGCGCAATAAAAGAGCGCAGTAAAAAGAGTGTAAAAATGGCTGCTTCATTTACCTTTTCGAGTTTTTCAATCCGTTTCGTATTAGCATTGACGTTAGTGATGTTAACGTTTAACCCGACAGGCTATTCTTTTTATCACTTGGCTGTGACACAAATATCTCCCACACAAGAAGCTCTCGTATCGCTACCGGTGCTATTGCTTTGTGGTATTTTGCTCGCTATTGCTTGGGTGATTTATATGCGAGCGACATTACGCTCGCTTGGCCCTGTTGGTATTAGCTTAGTGGCAGCACTATTTGCCTGTGTTATCTGGGTATTAGTGGATCTGAAGTGGCTAGTGTTACAAGGGATCGTTTTTCAGTATGTAGTGTTGGTTATTGTTGCTTTAGTGCTTGGTATCGGTATGTCATGGTCGCATGTTCGTCGACGCATTTCTGGTCAAGCCGATATGGATGACGTTGATCAATAACTTATACAAGCTGGGGCAATGATAATTCTTGCTCTTTCTCGAGTGACGTTCCCATGTAGCGCTTGCGGCGCTTGTCTTTAAGTTTTTGTAAGTCGGTGAGTACCAGACCGTCAACACAAGCATTAAACTCGGGGTCTACACCAAAATCTAAAAAGTGAACCCCACCCTCTTCGAATAATTCCGTGTATTGTTTATAGAGTGTTGGTATGGCAACGCCCATATTATTCATTACACTTTTTAAGCGCGAAAAATCTTCTTTGTAATTATTTCCTGCGAAAATATCTATTGTTGTTTGTGGTAGATCATAACGTATGTTTGCTGAGGCTAGGTGCGTGCTGTGAGAAAAATATAGCTGATAAAAGTGCACCAATATATCTTTTGCCGTTGTTGGTAAATTGTCGCTTAGAGATACTGGCCCAAATAAATAACGATATTGTGGTCGGTGTGTTAAAAAAGCACCAATGCCATACCATAAATAATCTAAACTACGCTTACCCCAATATTTTGGTTGAACAAAACTTCTTCCTAGCTCTAAACCTTGTTCAAAATAAGGTTCCATTTTGGGGGTGTAGTTAAAGAGTGTCTCACTATAAAGTTTGTGACTCTTTTGAGCTAGCTTAGTGGCATCGCCTAGACGGTAAGCGCCAACGATCTCTAAGTCATGGTTATCCCATAAGATAATGTGAAAATATGTTGTGTCGTATTGGTCAATATCTCTACGCCGATAAGTCCCTTCGCCGACGGCGCGAAAAGCAATTTCTCGAAGGCGCCCAATCTCTCGCAAAATTGGTGAGCTATCGCTGTGCTTGTATAAATAAATGTCTTTGCCGTCGTGAGTACTGCCTAACTTTTCACAGGTACGTATTGCTTGTGATAATGCTTGGCGATTTTCTGGCATAGCAATGGCTTTTTGTGTAGTAAAAATGACACGCCTATTTTGGCCGACACGATATAAGTGTTTACGTAATAATTTAACCTTTTGATGTTCGGCGATAGAGCTGTTGTTATAGCTGTCATAAGGAATAATCTCGCCAATACGAATGGGAAGATGCTTAGTGCTTTGTTTAAACATCTCGCGCGCGAGCATTAATGTTGCTAGTGGCTTATATACCATCGATAGTGTGTAAAATAAGGGAGAGTTTTTTCCATCGATATAAATTGGCAGTAGGGGTGATTGGGTGTTGGATGCTATACGCAAAAATCCGTTATGCCAACGGCTATCGCGAACGCCTTGAGGTTTGAGGCGAGAGACTTCCCCAGCCGGAAAAATGATCACAGCCCCATCATTTTGAAGATGTGAGTAAATCTTATGTAATTGTGCTTTATCTATGTTCCCCGAGCGACTATTGATCGGTAAAAGTAACGTATCCAATGGTGTAATTGACGCTAACATATCATTGGCAACTACTTTAATATCACGCCGTACTTCGCTCACTAGTTTGATTAATGCTAAGCCATCTAGTGATCCAATGGGATGATTTGCCATAATGACGACTTTCCCTTGTGAGGGAATATTCTCTTTTTCGGTGTCGCGTGAAGAATAGCTAAAGCAAAAATATTCTAAAATTTGCTCAACAAAATCAAAGCCTTTAAGGTGAGGGTAAGATTGCGAAAATTGATTGATTTCTCGCTCTTTTAATAAATAACGTAAAAAAATGCTTGTTGGCTTTTTTAACCAAGGGCGACGAGATAAAGCGGGGTAGTGTTTCTCAATAATGTCATTGGCGGTCAGCATTTGGGTAGTCACCATGGATTATTATCATTTGGGTGAAAGAACATTTGAATGTATTAAGCGGCTTCGTTAACTTTGATTTTTTTAGGAAGTAACCGTAACGAGGGTGATGTTTTTTTTGCCAATTCCTCCGCCCAAAAAACTAAGCGAATAGTCACTACTGTCCCACAGTTTGAAATCATAAGACCAACCTCATTTGAGGTTGGTCTTTTTGTTTAGGAGGAGGACTTGGATCAAGTATCTCTCTCAAGGCTTTTCGTTCAAATAAATTGAGTTGGATCACCCGAAGAATGCGCTGCACTGTCCACCCTTTCTTTGCTGAATGCCGAGCAAAAGCGAGTAGTAAATAGGTAATCATTGCTATCCAAATTTGTGTCAATATGGCGTTTTTTGATAAGCCTAAAAACGCTTTGATTTGTAAGTTTTGCTTAATCGCTTTGAAGAATAATTCGACTTGCCAGCGGTCTTTGTAAATGGCAGCAATCGTACTCGCCGCCAGTATTAAATTGTTGGTTAAAAACGTATAGAACTTACCGCTATTTTTGTCTCGGTAGCCTATCCGTCGTAGCGTAGGCGCACCGCGTTTGATGGCGTGAGCACTGCTCAGCTGAATAACTTGATCACTTGAAACGCCTTTCTTTTTGTTGACTTCTCTGCGCTCTAACACGCGGTAAACGGCTTTAGATCGTAGGCGCGTTACGAACGATACACCTTGCTGTGTAAGACTTCCAAACCATTGGTAGTCCACATACCCCTTATCAAAAGCAACAATGCTTCCTTTTGGAAAGGTGAATTCTCTACCTTTAACCATATCATTTTCGTTGCCATCACTCAGTGCGACAAACTCAGGCATCAGTGTTCCATGGTTCAAGCCCACGCTGAGTTTTACATTAGCGGTATCATCTCGATGAGCTGCCCAAGGAAACAGTTTTAGTGAGAGATCAATCGCACTTGCATCCAGTGAATACAATGGATTTTTGAAACGGAATTTGTGCTGGCCGGATTGGTTTTTACAGCGATTCAGTAGTTTATAAAAAAGTGCTTCGTAGAGTTCTGCAGGTTGATTGGCATTTAATCGAGATAGCGTTGATTTTGAAACGGGTTTTGCACCCAAGTGATACAGCTTATCCTGTTGAGATTCTAAATTAGATTGAATATCTCGTAGGCTTTGGCGGCCAGATAGCTGCGACATCGCCATACCAATAAACTGATCCCAGCGAGTGGCCGACCTTAATTTTTGCCCTACATGATGCTTTTTAGCAAGCCCTTCAAATTCATGTCTAGATAATGGTTTTAGTAACTGATGAAATGCGGTGTTATGATGTGACAAAGCCTGAACCCCTTTGTTAGTAATGTTTTCTTCGCAGAATCATTATAACAAGTGAGGTTCAGGCTTTCTTATCTAGATCAAACTGTGGGACAGTAGTGAGCGAATAGTGCCTTTTTTGTCCTCTGTTAAAGCCGAACAATTTTCTACCCAGTCGCCATCATTATAGTAAGTGATACCATCAATGGTTGTGACTTCTGGATGATGAATATGTCCGCAGACAATACCATCAACATTGTCTTTTTTGGCGCGTGCTATAGCGGCACCTCGGTATCGGGCAATGGCTTCGTTGGCTCCGCGAATGCGGGTTTTAATATGACCTGCCAGTGACCAGTAAGGATAACCATGTTTAACACGTATAGCGTTGTACCAGCGATTGATAAAGAGTAATAAGTCATAACCTTTGTCACCTATCCATGATTGAGTGCGACCAAAACAAACTTCGCTATCAAATTGATCTCCGTGTAATAGCAATAATTTTTTTCCATCAGCAGTGGTGTGAATATATTCACGATGAATTTCTACATGGCCAAACGCCATTTGATCGTATTTTTGTGCAGGCTCGTCATGGTTGCCCGGGAGATAGATAACACGTGTTTTATGCCCAGCGTTATCGCCATCGGGTAATGAAAGTAGTTTATGAAAAAGTGTGTTGTGAGATTCTGGCCAGCAAAATTGCTTGCTAAGAGCCCATAGATCAACAATGTCACCGACTAAGTACAAGGTATCAATCGTGTTGTTGTCTAAAAAATTAATTAAGTAGTCTGCTTTACAGTCTTTACACCCAAGATGAATATCAGATAGCCAAACTGTACGATAATGCGTCTTTTCTTTCATAAGGTGCGTTCATAAAGATAACAATAGAATAACGCTAGAGTAAGAGCTGTAGATGACACTTTTGTGAAGTGTGTATGACAAAATGATGACTATTCGTCAAAGAAATTTCGCGTATAGATCTAAAAAAACACCATCAAGGCTGGCGTTAATGCGCACCGTTTGATCAGTAATAGGGTGAGTGAATTGAAGTGCCGTTGCTGCAAGTAGTAAGCGATGGCAGTCAAAATGATGTTTAAAAAAATTGTTGTGTTTACTTTTTCCGTATTTCGGATCGCCAATAATAGGGTGGCTAAGGTGTTTTAAATGCTTGCGCAATTGATGTTTTCTGCCGGTTTGGGGTGACAACTCAACCAGAGAATATCGACTCGTAGGAAATTGATCAACGGCATAGTCAACTTCTAGTGTGCCTAGGCGACGATAGTGAGTAACCGCATGCTGAGGTGTTTTGAGTGCTATTCGTTTTTTATCCTGCTTAAAATCGGCGGTGGGTTTAATGGCGTGATCAATGACACCCTCCTCGTTAATATAGCCTCTGACAATTGCGTTATAGGTTTTTTTGATGGTGTGCTCTTCAAATTGTTTACCCATTAATTGTGCAATTTGAGGTGATAACCCAAATAATAAAACCCCGGATGTGGGCCTATCTAAGCGATGTAAGGGGTATACCCATTGACCTATTTGGTCGCGTAATATTTGCATGGCATAGTGTGTTTCATGTTTATCAATCGGACTTTTATGAACGAGTAAGCCTGCTGGTTTATTGATGGCGATGAGATACTCATCTTGATAAATAATGGATAGAGGAGCGTCAGGCATTTTAAGGATAGGGGTATCAAGGACAGGATGGCTAATCATTGGGCTTGGCTGAGGTTTTTTGAGTGGCCCCTGAGGCATTAGTTGAAAAGGCATTTTTAGCAGTTTCACAGGCGTCACCAGAAATAACTGTATCGGCCAGCTTGCTAGCAAGTAATGATAAACCTCCGGTTGAAATAGCAGCCCCAATATTGAGTAAAGATTTAGCGGTACCTTTACCGCTCACGCCAACGCTAGGCTGTGTTAAAGTGCCTTGAATCGCAACAAATTTAGCCAGACTGGCTAGATCAATTCCTACACCTTCTCTCGCTTTTGGATTAATTCCTAGATTTATTTTTTCGCTGGCTAGATCAATATTACCATTGGCCACAATGACCATTTTTGATGTTTTGATCGCAATAGAATCATCAAATAACATTTTTCCGTCAACGATATTTGATTTAATGACCGCACATTCTAAATTGGTGGTCTTGGTGCTTTTATAAAACGGGTTAATGGTATTGATTAACTTCAAAAAAATATCTGAGCCAATCAGCTCAAACGTGTTGTTGGCGATGACACCGTCGGTAGTCGTAAGCAGTATATTACCTTGAAGTTGGCTAGCTAACGCTTGAGTAGAATTGCCCGAACTATTTAGTGATAGACTTAAATCAGTTTTTCCTCCACTCAACGATTCCTTTGAAACGAGCGCCAATTGTTCAAGAATAATATTCTTAGCGCTAGCATCAATGGCTATAGAGAGAGTGTCTTTTGTGTTGTCGAGTGAGATATCAATAGTACTATTGCCCCCAGCAATATTCTCTATTTGGCTCTTGAGTTGCAGCTTATTTTTATCTGTAGTGACACGATTGTTGACGTTTCTAATTAATACATTGCCATCACGAACTACCTTGGCGATATTCAGTTGCCCATCAGTCTTAAGTGTATCTAGCCAACCTGTCGGGAGTAGTTCGTCAGAAAATAGTGATTCTTTTTTGACTGTTGTTGGATTGGCGGCTGTCGACTGCTTCGTTGTTGTGTTTGGCGGAGTGCCGGGCAGAGTAATCTGTGTTGAATCAAGATCAAATGTCATGGCATAAAGGTAGTTTACCTTTTCGTTGAGGTGGGCTGTGATGTTTCCGTTTAGATCTGAGCCTGCTGCACGCAATGCAATATCGCTAAGTGTGAGTTTTTCATCTTTGAGTAAAAGCTGAGTCTGTAAGCTATCAAGAAATACTTCGTTGTTGTATACCACTTCGCCAATTTTTATAGCGCCCGTTGCGGTCACCTTACGTGCTTTCTCTATCAGTGAGTGAATGTCGGTACTGCTATCGTTATTAGCGGTACGGTTTTTTTCAGACGGTGGAATCACTAGCCGATTAGATGTAATGTCGAAGGTGATATCACGTAGGTCGGTCATGTCTTTGTTGAAAACGGCCGACAGACTACCGGTAATATCCGATGTCTTAGCATTAATAGAAAAATCGTTTAGTGCTAGTGTATTTTTTTGGAGACGTAGCTGAGATTGTGAATCAAAGGGTAGCAGTTTTTCTATCTCTTTTTTCTGTTGTTTCGCTGCTTGTGATCGTGCAATGAGCGGAAAGCGGTTAAGTGCAGCGCTCAAGGTTATTTCTTGCCCCATCCATCCATTAATATTTATTTTTCCTTTGGCTGTTATTTTGGCATCTGTTTTTTTGCTACTTGCGGTATCCCCTAAGGTTATATGTACCTCCCCATCAATGTCTGCCCCTTCGGTAACCGTGTCCAGTAGGGTCCAATCGCTGGTTGCTAAAATGGACTGTTTGATTGAAAAATCATTAGCTAACGCAAGGTCTACTTTGGCGCTATGTTCTTGTCGAATTCGTTGCGAACCGCCTGCATCCTCGAAAATAATACGAGAGCGAAGAGCGGTAATATCACCTTGGCTAAGTTGTATTTTTTCGGCATCAAAAACCAGTGTTAACGGAGTAAATTGCGACAGGGATGACCAGTCAATACGAGGTTCTTGCTTAGACGTTGTTAATTGATTAGATGATGGTGCCTGTTGTTGTGATGAGCGGGTGTCATCACTATTTTTCGCGGCAGTAATCGCTCGTAAATCTAGCGTGGGAAGGCTGAGTGCGATTTCAGGTATGCCATTATTGATCGTTGATAATAGCGTGCCCTCTATTGGCATAGTGATATTGTTTTGTTGGTAAGTCAGCGAAAAGGCAAGCCCTTGCTCTTCGGGTTTTAATGCTTCTGGCCGGCGCAGGTAATCGAGCTGAGTGGATGTCGAATCATCAATAGTGACGTTAATGTTAGTAACAGCGATGTTCGCTTTTTGTAAGATATTGTGCAAGTCACCGATATTGGGCGCTGAGAATTCTGAGGGTGCTTCTAATTGAGAGGAGGTCAATTGGTTGAGGTGAATAACGCCACTCTCAGCGCGCACAGTCCACTCTTGGCTATCCTTTCTTAGTGACTCCCATGAGGTGGAAAAGCTGAAGCTGCTGAGAGTAGCGGCTTCAGCTTCACTATTATCGACTTGCACGTCGATCATATAAACACTCGGTGTGCGCAGGTCAATCGCTACCTTTTCTGCAGTGACTCGATAAGGGCTAATATAAGGCGCTAATGATAATAATGATTGAGGGGAATATTGTAGTAATGCTAAGCCGCTGATAATCAGCAAAAAAAACAGTAAGGCAATCCCGATAACGGTGTTAAGCAGCAAGCGCATGAGTCGATAATCCCGAGAAGTATTTTTTGTAAGACATTCAGCGAGGGAGGGTAGTCGCTATAAGAAAGTATGTCAAAAAAGCGTACCGTACCAGTACGCGGGATTGGTTATACGGTTGCATTTACTGTTTTTACGTAACCCACCGATACACTTGGAATGTCAGCATTGTAAGCGATGATAGCGTGCCGACTAGAGGTATCCACCTAGGAAATGTTACCCCGTCAAAAGAGGAGGAGAGTGTTGTGCATGAAGGTTTTTTGAGCTTCCATAAAGCACTATTGACGAAAAAGAAAACAATAAAGACGATGGTGCTTGTTAGTTTGGCTAACGTTTCCATAGGAAAAAATAGGGCCAATAAGAGTACTGCGACAGCCACTACAGCAGTTGAAAAAATGGGTGTTTTTGTTCTAGCTGAAAGGGTGGATAGCTTTCCAAGAGAGGGCAGTAAACGGTTGGCTGCCATACCATAAACTACCCGAGACGCCATAATAATTTGCACGAGCGCGCCGTTTATCCCTGCCAGAACGCTGATGGCCCATAGTGTTGTATGCGCATATACAGGTTGGTGGCTCACCAATAGTGTGAGAGGGGTATTACTTTTTTCAAGTGTATCAATGGGCACACTGAGTACAGCTATCGTAGCAATGACAATGTACAGTAACGTTGACAGCCCAATACTCCAAAAAATAGCTTTAGGCATATTGGTTTTTACATCGCGCACTTCCTCTGCAATATTGACCATGTCTTCAAAGCCAATGAAGGCATAAAATGCCAAAAAAGAGCCTGCGAGCAAGCCGACCCAGTAAAAATCATTGTCGGATCCCGACGGAATAATTTCCTTCCAGCGCATACTCAGTTCTTGTAGTGCATCTACATTCACAACACATATGTATAGTAGTGCGCCGACTTCTATGACGGTAATGAGCATAATTAGCTTTGCAGACTGACTGATGCCCCAGATAGCTATTAGTGTCATGCCGATCACTAAAAAAATAATAATAAGCGCAGAAGAGAGTGGTAGTACATCATATAAAAAACGAGCGGTGGCGACGGCCAACGTCGCAGAAGACACAACGCCTGTAAAAATAACTAAAATGCCAACGATAGCGGCTAGCAAATTGTTATTAAAACCTTTTGATACATAAAAAGACTCACCTGCGCTGACAGGGTAACGTGCGGATAATTCCGAAAATGAGCAGGCACTCAGCGCCGCGATTATCCCTGCCAAAGCAAACGACAGGGGCATAGACATCCCCGCTTCACTGGCGACCTTACCTAGCAGGGCATAGATGCCACCGCCAACAATGGTGCCTAGCCCATAAAATGTTAATAAAGTTAAGCTAATCTTTTTCGTAAAAGATGCTCTCTTTTCCAAAATACTCCCCATAATTTGATCGTTTGATGAATAGTAAGGTAGTTGAATATATCCAAGGCTTCTTTGATCGAAATCAAATAGTGCGCGAAACTTTTGATGTTTTATAGGTGTTGGTGGGAGAGGGCGATAACGTTTCTCTCGAGGCTAATTTTACTAGTGAGGTGATATTGTGTTGACATCAATTAATACCATCCTGTGCGCGGTAGACTTGAACGCAGATACAGATCTAACAACATTATTCATGACAATGAGTTTGGCTGAAAAATATCAGGCGCAAGTAACCGTGCTGCATGTAATCGAGCCTATCGATGCGAGTATCTATGCGTGGGGTTCAATGGAAGCTTGGGACGAGATCGAGAAAAATGCGTTAGATCGTGCGCTGGCAGCAATTGATGAACAGGTTAGCCAATTTTGCGATAAAGAGCTGGCGCAGGGTGAAAATACCCATCTTCCTGACGTGAAAGTTATTCAAGGTCATGTTGCCAAGTCAATACTAGGTTGTGCAGACGACATAAATGCAGACGTTATTATCATGGGGTCAAATGGACATAATGTCATTGGTGGGCTTCTTTTAGGTTCGGTGGCGGATAAGGTTATTCGTAGTAGTTCGAGACCGGTGTTACTGGTGCCAATACTCGCTGCTTAGTAATCCTAAGTATTTATATTGAGGTTAAGTAGCGCGTTATGATTTCATTTAAAGTCAATTTACGTCGTGAGGTGATACATGTTAACGACTATCAATACTATATTGTGTGCGGTGAATTTTAATGATGATACGAGTTCAGAATTGTTATCCATGGGCTTAAGTTTGTCCGAAAAATATCAAGCAAAAGTGACGCTGCTAAATGTAGTGCGGCCTGTAGATGCGAGTGTCTTCTATGGTGGTTCGATAGAGCTATGGGATGAAATCGAAGAAAATACATTAAGCCGAGCTAAATCCGAGTTAGAGAATTTAGCGAATGATTTTTTTGACCAAAGAGCAATAAAGGAAGAGGCAATCACTCGGCCTAATGTTGAAATAATCAAAGGTCACGCTGCCGAGTCGATAGTAAAATACGCAGATATAATAAATGCAGGCATGATCATTATGGGTTCAAATGCTCATAGTGCAATTGGTCAGTTTCTTTTGGGGTCGGTTGCAGATAGAGTTATGCGTACCAGTAAAAGACCCGTATTGCTCGTACCAGTCAGCGGCTAATACGCTGTTGTGTGGGAGAGTGGGGGATGCCTGGACAGGCTCGAACGGTCGACCTGCCTGAATGTATAGAGAGTTGAGTCGGATGCTCTAAGAGGTGTTTGTAAAGAATGGTGGGCCCGGACAGACTCGAGCTGTCGACCTGCCTGAATGTATAGAGAGTTGAGTCGGATGCTCTAAGAAGTGTTTGTAAAGAATGGTGGGCCCGGACAGACTCGAACTGTCGACCTGCCTGAATGTATAGAGAGTTGAGTCGGATGCTCTAAGAAGTGTTTGTAAAGAATGGTGGGCCCGGACAGACTCGAACTGTCGACCTGCCGATTATGAGTCGGATGCTCTAACCAACTGAGCTACGGGCCCTGAACTGGATCTTTTGTTCTCTAGCGGCATCGCGTGCTCACTTCTTTCGGTCATGTACTTGATGTACATTCCCTCAATGCGTTGCGCGGCTCTTTGCTAGAAAACAAAACCTCTGCGTTCAGTCTTTTGTGATTACAGAGTTATTTTACTTAATGTTTTGCACTTGCACTGTATTTAATAAGCAGTGAGGCGAAACAAAAACACCTCTCTTTCGAGAGGCGCGTATCATACCGATTTTTTCTTATTCGTCCAACTTACTCGTCTAAAAAACTTCTTAAATGATCTGAACGACTAGGGTGGCGTAGTTTGCGTAGTGCTTTGGCTTCGATCTGGCGAATACGCTCACGGGTTACATCAAACTGCTTGCCCACTTCTTCGAGGGTATGGTCGGTGTTCATGTCGATACCAAAGCGCATGCGAAGTACTTTAGCCTCTCGTGCGGTAAGGCCAGATAGTACGTCGCGTGTAGACTCGGTTAAGCCAACATCGGTTGCAGATTCCACAGGAGAAGTAATAGTGTTGTCTTCGATAAAGTCGCCTAGGTGCGAGTCTTCGTCATCACCAATGGGGGTTTCCATCGAGATGGGCTCTTTGGCGATTTTTAAGACTTTGCGCACTTTCTCTTCAGGCATTTCCATGCGTTCGCCTAACTCTTCAGGCGTAGGCTCGCGCCCCATTTCCTGTAACATTTGACGAGAAATACGATTGAGCTTGTTGATCGTTTCGATCATGTGTACCGGAATACGAATGGTGCGCGCCTGATCGGCAATGGAGCGTGTGATGGCCTGACGAATCCACCAAGTTGCATAGGTTGAAAACTTGTAACCGCGGCGGTATTCAAACTTGTCGACGGCTTTCATGAGACCGATATTGCCTTCTTGGATCAGGTCAAGGAATTGTAAGCCGCGATTGGTGTATTTTTTCGCAATCGAAATAACCAAGCGTAAATTAGCTTCTACCATTTCTTTCTTGGCGCGACGTGCGCGTGCTTCACCAATAGACATGCGTCGATTGATCTCTTTAATCATTGCAAGCTCAAGGCCGACGCTCTCTTGTATATGGTTAAGTTTGCGTTGCGAGCGCAGAATTTCTTCTTTAACCACGATAAGGTTGGCCGAGTAGTCACGCTTTTTCTCAATGACTTCCGGGATCCAATCTAGGTTGATTTCATTGCCGGGAAATTCTTTGATGAACGTTTTGCGTGGCATTCTCGCGGTGCGCACGCACAACGATAGGATGTTGCGTTCTTCTCTGCGGACATCGTCGAGTACATCGCGTGCCTTGTAGTACATAGGATCAAATTGGCGAGGGGGGAGTTTGAAAAATTTAACGATGTCGCCTAGCTCAGATAGTTCCTTATCTGCTTCTTTGCTTGTTCTGCCATGTTTTTTGATCACTTTGTCTGTTTTGGCAAGTTGCTTTTTAAGTGCGCCAAAACGCTCGTTAACTTCTTCTGGATCTAGTCCGGTATCTGTTTCTTCGTCATCGTCATCACTGTCGGTGTTTTTGGCGGCAGAGGGGCCAGCGGCAGGAACGTCGTCGGCGGGGTCTAGCCAGCCAGCGATCAGATCAGGAATACGTCGCTCTTCTTTGGCGAGAAGATCAAATTCATTGATTAGCCCTTGAACAACTTCTGGCCAGCAGGCTAAGGCGTGCATCAGGTCACGGGTACCTTCTTCGATGCGTTTAGCAATGGCAATTTCGCCCTCGCGGGTCAGTAACTCAACGGTACCCATTTCGCGCATATACATACGTACGGGATCGGTTGTGCGTCCAGCTTCGGTTTCTACGGCGGCAAGTGCAGCCGCCGCTTCAGCAGAGGCAATCTCATCGGCAGACGAGTCGCCATCGGTCATCAATATTTCTTCGGCATCGGGCGCGGTTTCATACACGCGAATCCCCATGTCGTTAATCATTTGAATAATGTCTTCGACCTGATCAGGATCAGAAATATCTTCAGGTAAATGGTCGTTAACGTCGGCATAGGTTAGGTAACCTTGCTCTTTACCTCGGGCGATCAGTAGTTTGATGCGAGATTCTTGCTTGTTGTCTGACATGCACGCTCCGGTTGCGCAGGGTATTTCTAAGTTATATTCGCAGTTGACTGGAACTGAATTGACCAATCGGGTCGCTGTTATACACTATTCGAGATACTGATTAGAAGTTTTAGGCTAAACCCGTAATTATAGACGATTTCTTACTTTTTATGCTAGGGCTTAACGTTCTAGTAAGGATATAAAGTGGGGCGTTTTTTACAAAAATCAACAGTTTATGTGGGGTTAATTAGCGCGAGCTGCGATGGCTTTCAAATATAGCTGTTTTTCGGCGGCTGACCATTCGTGACTAGGCTTATTGTTAAGTTGCTCGATGATGTTATCGCAGTCTCGTTGCTGCTGTTGTTGCGTGAGTAATTGGATTGCATCAACGAGCTCTTGCTGCGGATTAAAGCTCTGTTTTTCGTCGGTGTGTGTGAGGTCGTTTGCGTGGTAAAAAATAGCCGCTTTGTCAGCGAGTTTTTGTAGCTGGTTACTGTCATCTGCACCATAAGTGCCTTGCCAATGGCCGATAATCTGGCTGCGAGTAAACTCAGGTCGTTGCTGTAGTAAATCAATAAGATTAACTAACATGGTGACGGATTTTTCATTGCTGTGTCTCAGGTCGTCTAGATGTAATTCATTCAGACTGCTGGCGGCGTTAGGCTGAAAGAGCAATAGACTTAGCGCTTGATGCGCGAGCTGGTGAGAAGATCCCGTTTGAGCTTGAGGATTCTTCAGGCGGTCGCTGCTTAGAGTGTGTGCCTGACTTGAGCTTTCGTTGTTGTAGCTGGGTGTTTCAAAATAGTGGTTGTCATCACTATATGAATAATCGTGAGTTGAGTATTGATTACTGTGCGAGTGTTCGTTATTAATTGAGTCGGGTGAATGTGATGTATGTGAGTGTTGGCTAGCAGGGGTTTGAGAGCCTGTGCTGACGCTTTGCTGTACCGCTTGTTTTGTATCGGTTTGTGTTGGTGATTGAGGTGGCTCTTGAGGTAATTCTTCTAGTAACCGCATTAGTGCATCAACACTCAATTGTGTGCGGTTGGCGAGCTGGTTGAACATGAGTTCTCGGTATACTCCACGAGGGAGTTGGTCTAGCATGGGAGCGGCCATTTTACATAAGCGTGCACGGCCTTCCATGGTTTGAGTGTCGACCGTTTGTCCTAGCTCTTCAAATAAGAATTGTTCAAGTGGCGATGCGCCTTCGATAAGTCGAGTGAATTTGTCTTCACCTACTTGGCGCACAAGGGTGTCGGGATCTTCGCCTTCGGGCAGATATAAAAATTTAATTTGGCGACCATCTTCCATGGCCGCGAGTGAGTTTTCCATCGCGCGTCTAGCCGCTTTGCGGCCTGCTTCATCACCATCAAAACAAAATACCACTTCATTGGTATATTTAAAGGCAATGCGCAAATGCTCTTCGCTGCAGGCAGTGCCGAGTGTGGCTACACCATAACGAATGCCATATTGGGCGAGTGCTACCACATCCATATAGCCTTCTACGACGAGTACACGGGGCAGTTGTCGGTAAGCCTGGCGCGCTTCATAAAGGCCGTAAAGTTCTTTGCCTTTGAAAAAAATGGGGGTTTCGGGGGAGTTGAGGTATTTGGGTTTTTCGTCATTAAGAACCCGGCCGCCGAATCCAATCACGCGTCCACGACTATCGCGAATAGGGAACATGATACGTTCACGGAAGCGGTCATAGAGACGGTTTTTTTCCTCGTTGCGAATGAGCATGCCGCCATCAAGCAGTAAGTCTTGTCTTTCATTAGAGGTAGCGAGGGTTTTAATTAAATTATCCCAACCCGCTGGAGCGTAACCAATACCGAACTCTTTGGCTATTTGGCCGCTTAAACCGCGATTTTTTAGGTAATTAACAGGCGTGCTTTTTTTGGGGTGTTCTCGCAGTTGTTCTTGGTAATAATCATTGGCCTGTTCCATCAGGCTAAAGAGTAGTTTACGTGCTTTTTCTTTAGCTTCGTTGGCTGCGCGCTTTTGAGGGTCTTTGGTTTGTTCTCTAGGCACTTCAACACCGGCCACCTTGGCAAGGCTTTCTACTGTCTCGGGAAAGCTTAGGCGTTCATAATCCATCACAAAGCCAATAGCATTACCGCTTGCGCCGCAACCAAAGCAATAATAAAACTGTTTGTCGGGGCTGACGCTAAAAGAGGGCGTTTTTTCGTCGTGAAAGGGGCAGCAGGCAGAATAGTTTTTGCCGGTTTTTTTGAGTTTTACACGGCTATCTATCACATCGACAATGTCGACGCGTTCGAGTAGGTCATCAATAAAAGGTTGAGGGATAGAGCCGGCCATAGCGTTGAAGTTTACCGCCTACAGAGAAGACTTAACAGAAAAAACGACACCTTTATGACACGGGCATCTGTTGCGCTAAGTGTTTGCAAGATAACGCTGAATATTGATGGCACGGGTGAACATGTCCTCAGAATCAAAGGTTTTGGCTAATAGCATGGCGCCTTCTAAATTGGCTAATAAGCCGATCGCTTTATCTTCGGCTAGATCAATCCTGTGATGTAGCATTAGGTCGGTTAGCCATTGAATTTGTGCTTCAAAAAATTGCCTTGTTGCTGTTTGCACTTCCTTGGGTAGCACCTCCGACTCGGCGGCAAATAATCCACATAAGCACATTTTTTGATCATTTTTAATGGCGTGGTAGAACAATGCGGTATAACTACTGAGCTGTTCTTCTAGCCCTTTGTCGGTATCGCTAATGGCTTGTAAGTGGCCGTTAAATTTTTCGGTATAGCGCTTTGCGAGTTCAGTGGCTAAGTCTGTTTTTGTGGGGAAGTGGTAGTGGATGCTAGCGCTTTTAATACCGATATCTTTGGCGATTTCGCGAAAGCTAAACCCGTGGTAGCCCCCAGTGCGCGCTTGGTTTTCCGCTGACTGAATAATGCGTTCAATGGTGTCTGAAGACATTAGTCCCCCTTAGTAATAGACAGATTATTGGTTGTGCGTTTTGAGTTCAATGATAACGGTATTGTAGCATGCAACATCTACCTATCGAGAGGTAGATGTTGACAGCTAATGAGTGGGTGGTTATTATTTAAATCTACCTATCGGAAGATAGGTAGATTTAAATAATGGTGCTAGCAGGCTTTATTGTTTGATTTTATGGCTTGGTTGGTTAGGCGATTGATAAAAATAGAGTGAGAAATGTAATGAAATCATCAGTGGCGTTAATAGTGGGTGGGTCAAGTGGTATGGGTAAGGCGATTGCCGAGCGTTTGTTGGCGCAGGGGAATGCGGTCATCTTATTGGCAAGAAATGAATCTTCTTTGCAGGCTGTGCAGCAAGCGTTAATGGCCGGCTATCCGGGGGCGGTGATCGATACGGTGTCGGTTGATCTTTATGATTCTCAGCAAGTTGAATCATTGATTGCCGGTATAGAAAAAGATGAGCGTCATATTCGTTATCTGGTCAATGCGGCAGGATATTTTAAGCCGGTGAGTTTTTTGGAACACACACAGATTGATTATGATCAGCAGATGGATATGAATAAATCTTTCTTTTTTATCACGCAGGCGGTGGCAAAAAATATGAAGCATCATGGCGAGGGTGCTATTGTGAATATTGGTTCAATGTGGGCGCATCAAGCGGTCAAAGCTACGCCATCATCCGCGTACTCAATGCAAAAAGCAGGTTTACATGCGCTAACGCAGCACCTCGCGATGGAGCTTGCAGGCGACGGTATTCGAGCAAATGCCGTTGCGCCCGCAGTTGTACTAACGGACATTTATCAATCTTTTATTGAAAAAGAGAAGATTGAAGAAACGCTACAAGGCTTTAATGCCTTTCATCCGATTGGGCGTATTGGCTCGGTTGATGATGTGGCTAATGCTGCAGAGTTTTTGTTGTCAGATAAAGCGGGCTGGATTACAGGTACCGTCGTTGATGTTGATGGCGGTGTGATGGCCGGTCGTAATTAATTCGCCGGTTTTGTTATTTAGGCGCTTGCCGCTCAGTATATGGAGGATAATAACGTGACGTTTTGGAATGATTTATATCACGAAAGCCAAGCGGTTGTGATTGATGAGCAGGCTTTAGTGGCTCAGCAATTGAATGCTGATTTGTCAGTGTTTGCAGCAATCTGTGCGAAGCGATCTCAGTGGTTAAGTTCGCCCGCAAAAGGCGTGCTGCGTTTGTTGTTGGAACGCAATGGCGGGGAGAAAACAACGCGGGCGACGAGCCTTGTTGCCTATCAGCCCAATAGTCACTTTGCTCCTCATCTTCACCCTTTAGGCGAGGAGTTTTTTGTGTTGTCGGGCGTTTTTTCTGATGAGCATGGCGATTATCCGGCGGGTACTTATGTCAGAAACCCGCCCGAGTCTTCCCATCAGCCATTTAGCCGAGAGGGTTGTTTGATCTTTGTGAAATTGCAGCAATTTGCGCTGGACGATAGCGAGCATAAAGTTATTCGGCCAGAAGATCGCGAGGTGGGGCAGGCGTCTATTTTGTTTGATGGTTATGAACGAGTATCGTTATTGACAGCCGAGAACACTATGCGATTTTCTGACTGGTGTCGCGAACAGAAAGTCGTTGAAGTCGCAGAAAAAGGCATTGAGTTGCTCGTATTATCGGGTGGCGTGCTGTTAGGTGGTGATCGGTATGAGGTAGGATCATGGTTGCGTTTTGCTACCTTGCCCGATGAGCCTTTGGTCATTCAGGAGGGCGCAGAGGTGTGGATAAAAATGGGGCATTTGTCAGGCGGGCAGTTGTGATAAAGCCAGTTGATGTTGCTATTGTTGGTGGTGGTTTGGCGGGTGTTTATCTTGCCTATCGCTTACAGCAAAAAAATGTCCCTTATGTGTTGTTAGAGGCAAAGCCTGAATTGGGTGGCCGTATCCATAGTGTGAATTCGCTAGACCTTGGGCCGACATGGTTTTGGCCGCATCAGCAGCGTATGCAAGCGCTATTGTGTGAACTATCGTTGTTGTGGTTTGAACAATATGCTGTGGGTGATGTGCTGTATCAAATTAGCACAGCCGAATTACCGCAGCGCTCGGTTGGTGCTAGCGCGTTGTTATCCTACCGAGTAGTGGGTGGAATGATGGCCTTGATCTGTGCGTTGCAGCGCTCGTTATCGCCGCAATCGGTTTACTTGTCGTGCCCTGTTACGCGGTTGCAGAAAAATAAAGAAGCTTGGCTTTTGGGTAGCGGAGATCAGCAGTTTAGCGCTAAGCAGGTTGTGTTTGCTGCGCCACCCCGACTGTTGTTATCTCGCTTGCCCTTGTCAGATTTTTTATCCGCTGATTGCGTGAAGAGTTTATCAAGCACGCCGACATGGATGGCGGCGCAGGCAAAGTTTGTTGCGGTATACCCCAGTGCATTTTGGCGCAAAGAGGGTTTGGCGGGTGATGTGTTTAGCCGGGTTGGGCCAATGATTGAATTGCACGATGCTTGTGCTGATGATGAGTCGGTGTGTGCGCTCTTTGGCTTTTTAGGCTTAAGTGTTGCGCAGCGCGAAGCCTTGGGTGGTCAGACATTAGAGCATCTTTGTGTTAAGCAATTGGTGGATGTGTTTGGAGAAAAAGCGGCAAAACCATCGCGCTGTTATGTTCAAGACTGGTCGCAAGATAGATGGGTGTGTACGGCTGAAGATGTTACTGAATCGCCTAGGCACCCATCAATACACCTGAGAGCTTACCAGCAAGAATTGGCGTCGAAGAAAATCAATTTTGTCGGGTCAGAATATGCAGAAGCAGAGGCTGGTTATCTGGAGGGTGCTTTAGCTTCTGTCGATAGCTATTGTGAGAGAGAGTTTTAGCTCAGTTGCGCCTTAATTAACTTGCTGGCTGCACCCATGTCAGCGCGACCTTGTAGTTGTGGCTTGAGTATGCCCATCACTTTTCCCATATCTTGCATGCCGCTAGCATTAGTTGCTGCAATAGCGTCATTAATAAGTTGGGTGACTTCTTCATCGGTCAGTGCTTGAGGGAGAAATTCACTGACAACAGTAATTTCAAAGTGTTCTTGGTCAGCGAGTTCTTGGCGATCAGCATCTTCGTATTGCTTGGCCGAGTCTCGTCGTTGCTTAACCATTTTATCGAGTACCGCGAGTACGCGAGCTTCATCTAGCTCAATGCGCTCGTCGACTTCAATACGTTTAAATTCCGACTGAATAAGACGAATAACATTTAGGCGAGGCTTGTCTTTAGCTCGCATAGCCGCTTTCATTTCGTCATGAATACGTAATTGTAACTCGCATTTAGCCATGGTTATTACGCTATCTTTGAGGAGCAGATTGGGCTAGCCAGATTGCTAACCCAAGAAATTGCGCGTACAAAAAATGTACGGTTTAGTACAAACGCTGAAACTTTTTCGACTCGCGCTGTACCTTTTTCGCATGACGCTTAACCGCCGCTGCAGCTTGACGCTTACGTACGGTGGTTGGTTTTTCGTAATGTTCACGACGACGAACTTCAGCAAGAACGCCTGCTTTTTCACAAGAACGCTTAAAGCGACGAAGAGCGATATCGAATGGCTCGTTTTCTTTCAATTTTACTGCAGGCATAGTTAACCCTATTTAATCAATAATAATATATGAATTCGGTGTAATCTCTTGGCCGGCTGGTCGAATAGATCGCAACAGGCAACTACAAGGGGCGCAGATTTTACACAGTCGCGATGACGATCACAAGTGTTTGTGTGGTATTTTGTTCTGTCTGGTATGATGCGCAGCCAACGAAGACGGGTTCTTTTGTGTTGTCGCCATCAAATAAGGCGTTTTCCAGTACCAGCGAAGATGAAATATCAATAGTTTTTAGAGAGAGTGAGCGCGTGCGTATTTTAGGTATAGAAACATCCTGTGATGAAACTGGTGTTGCGCTATACGATAGCGAACAGGGTTTGTTGGGGCATCGTTTGTATAGCCAGATTGCCTTACATAGTGAATATGGTGGCGTAGTGCCAGAGTTGGCCTCTCGTGATCATGTGCGCAAGCTATTGCCATTAGTCGACGAATTATTAAAAGAATGCCAAATGAGCAAGCAAGATATTGATGGCATTGCTTATACCAAAGGTCCAGGGCTTGTTGGTGCGCTAATGGTGGGCGCATGTACTGGACGAGCATTAGCGCTGGCCTTAGATGTGCCGGCACTTGGTGTGCATCATATGGAAGGGCATGTGCTTGCGCCGATGCTAGAGGATACGCCGCCGTCATTTCCGTTTGTCGCCTTGTTGGTGTCGGGTGGTCATACGCAGCTAGTGCGGGTAGATGGTATCGGTCGATATCGTTTACTGGGTGAGTCGCTAGATGATGCGGCCGGTGAGGCCTTTGACAAGGCGGCTAAAATGTTGGACTTGGACTACCCCGGCGGCCCAATGATTGCTAAATTGGCAGAATCTGGCGACGCCAGTCGTTTTTCTTTTCCACGTCCAATGACTGATCGCCCAGGTTTAGATTTTAGTTTTAGTGGGTTAAAGACCTTTACACTCAATACCGTGACGAAATACGCGCAAGCTAATGGTTTGCCCGATGATCAAACCTGCGCCGATATCGCTTGTGCTTTTCAAGAAGCGGTTGTTGATACGTTGGTGATTAAATGTCGCCGTGCGCTAGAGCAAGAGGCGTTATCCACATTAGTGATTGCCGGGGGTGTGTCTGCAAACACGCGCTTACGTGAGCGTTTAGAATCTGCATTGAAAAAAATGGATTCTCATGTGTTTTATGCGCGTCACGAATTTTGTACCGACAATGGTGCAATGATCGCCTATGCAGGTTGCCAGCGTTTATTGGCTCAACAGCAGGAAGGTTTAGCGATTAAAGTCACGCCTCGTTGGCCTTTGGATGAACTGCCGGCAATTGATTAGGTGTGTGCATTGGCTCAAATAATAAATAAACCGTTAACCATTGATGACAGTAAGTAGCAGGTAAATAGTAATGGATACAGTAATTATCCGGGATTTAACCTTGGAAACTATCGTGGGTTTGTATCCATGGGAACGTGCGGTTAAGCAACGTTTGTGTATTGATGTTGATATGGCAACCGATATTCGGCAGGCGGCAGAAAATGATGATTTACAATATACGATTGATTATTCTGCCGTGTGTTCTTCAATTGCCGCGCTGGCAGATAAAGGCCAGTACCGCCTTATTGAAACCTTGGCCGAAAATATTGCCGATATGATCCAGCAACAATATACAGTCGCTTGGGTAAAAGTGGCGGTTAAAAAGTTGGATGTAATGACGAATGTTAATTGCGTTGGCATTTCTATTGAGCGTGGTTCCCAATTATTGGTAAAGGATTAACGAGACAGTACTGACCCAATCAATAAATAGAGTAAGCATTAAATGTCATCATCGTTATCCGTCAGTGTGCTATCGAAAAAAGTTGTGTTAGGTCTGGGTAGTAATACTCAGCAAGAAGCGCATTTTCGTTATGCGCTTGATGCCTTAAGTGAGCACTTGGGCGAATTGTGTGTATCGCCCATTTATAAAAGCGCTCCAAAATTAAGCCAAAAAAATAAATCGCCGACAGCCATGAATGACATGGCGAGCTATTACAATGCCGTCGTTCTCGTTGATAGTGATTGGTCTGTGCCATCCATCAAAAACCTCACTCGCGATATTGAACAACAATGTGGTCGAGATCGTACCAACCCGCAAGTGGTGAGTATTGATATAGACTTTTTGCTGTATGGTGATGCGGTGATTCATCAAGATGATGTGGTATTACCTCATCCTGATATTGCTGTTTGTGATTATGTATTGCGACCCTTATCGGATATTTGGCCTACAGGTTTATGCCCGCAAGCGCAGAAAGAATGGCTGGCTTTATGGCATGAAATGCTTGAGAGAAAATCTAAATTGCTATCGCCAAGTGATCTTTATCCTGTGGATTTTATATGGCGTGATCGTGTGATATCGGTGTCGCCACCTTGCGTATCATTGTAGATAAATTAATGGTCATGAATGCAGTTATCGAACTCATGTAATGTTCCTAAAAGTGCTTGTGTAAAGAGATCTCGTGAATATTCAATCATCCCCCGTCATTGCTATTATTGGTGCAGGCCCCGCTGGTTTATCGGCAGCGCTGTGGCTAAATAATCTAGGCCTAACCCCAATTATTTTAGAGCAGGGGGTTGCGACGGGCGGCATGTTGAATGTTAATTTTTTATCGAATGACTGGGTGCTAGGTCAAACCGATGTTACGGGGCCAGAAATGGCAGCACGTTATGATCAGCATATCTCAGAAAAAGCTATCGATCTGCGTGTGCAAACACAGTTGCATTCTATGACTCGAGATACATCGGGTAATTTTTGCCTGACATTGCGTTCGTCGAAAACTGCTGACGACAATGCATTAAGCACACTTGAATGCGCGGGTGTATTAATAGCAACCGGAACGCGTTACGTTGACAAACATATTTTTCCAGACACGATACTCGATATTGCTGCGCCGTATATTATTGAAGGGCCTTATGCCTTTGTTGATATAGAGCAACAAAAAAGTAAGACGGTTGTTGTTGTAGGTGCTGGCGATAATGCGTTTGAAAACGCTAGCATGTTACTAGAGCAAGGGTGCAGAGTTATTGTGGTTGCACGTTCAACCCCGCGAGCACAGCGAAAGTTTATGGATAAGGTTGCCGGTCATGAGAAGGCAACGATTATTGAGCATGCGACGCTCGCATCGACATCACGGCTTAATGGCCAATTAAATGTGCAGCTTAGTGTACGTTCTGAAAAATCTGATCGATGTTCTTTTGTTGAGATAACTGCCGTCGATACCATTCATTTGTTGGCAGGTTATCGGCCGAATAGTGAATCTCTGATCGCGTGTATCGCTGAAGGTTTAGGTGAGAACTTGAGTTGTGATGAGCAATATTTTTTACAAGTTGATCAGTGTGGTCGCACGAATATTGCGGGTATTTATGCCGCCGGTGATATATGTAATACAGGCTTTCCTAGTGTGGTAAGCGCGGTGTCTGGTGGCGCATTGGCCGCTAAAATAATGAGTCAGGATATTAGCAGCGCTTCAACCAGTCGCTAAGTTGTTGCTCTCTCTGTTGTTGAATAGCTTTTCCTAGCGCTGCTTTTTCAAAGCCTTGCTGCATTAACGCCTGATGATCTACTGCTTGATAAGCGTGTAATGCCTCTAATAATCGCGTGCTATTGTCTGCACTTTTTCTTTCATCTCCATCGTCAATTGCTCTACAGGCATTTAGTAAATGCTTGAACGATTCTGGCTTTCTTATCGCATCACATTGCTTGAAGAGTTTGCTTAATGAAGATGTACTCCATTGCGTGCTATCCGTGCAGAGATTGAAGTATTGCTTTAGGCGTGTCGCCATTATTGTGAAATGATTAGGTGCCGATAATTGTTGGCAGATTTTCGCAATATCCTCTGTGTTAAAGATAAAGCAAAAGGCTGAAAAATGTACCATTGCTTGATGAATCGTCCATTTTTCGTTGGTGATATGTTGCAATTTGTGGTGATCAATAGCGTGAAGTAGTGGTGCTAATGTGCCGGTGATTGACGACATGTCGGCAGTGTCTATTACGTTTTGTATTGAGCTTGCCGAAGGTAAAATATCCTTGAGTGCGCCGCATTTCTGCAAGGTAATAAAAAATTGTTCGGGGTGGCGCTCATGTAAGGCTTTCTCCATTTCTTGCCATACGCGTTCAGCAACTAATGCTCTAGTTTCTCCTTGAATGACCATCTGTTGCATCAGTTCCAGTGTTTCATCTGCCACGCGAAAGCCTAAGTGATAATAGCGTGCCATAAAACGTGCGACACGTAATATACGCACAGGGTCTTCATTAAATGCGCTTGACACGTGTCGTAGGTATTTATTGTCGAGGTCTCGCTGTCCGCCATAAGGGTCGATGATTTCTCCCGCTTCATTCATGGCGATTGCATTAATGGTCAGGTCGCGACGCTGTAAATCTTCTTCGAGACTAATGTGTTTGTCGGTATGGAAAGTAAAGCCTTTATAGCCTGGCGCAGTTTTTCGCTCGGTGCGAGCCAATGCATATTCTTCGTGTGTTTTTGGGTGTAAAAAGACGGGGAAGTCTTTACCCACAGGCGTATAGCCTTGCGCTAGTAAGTCATCCGGTGTGCTACCGACGACCACCCAGTCTTTTTCGTGATAAGGGAAGCGAAGCAATTGATCGCGTACGGCACCGCCGACGAGGTATGTATTCATGGTTAACGATACTTAGAATTATTCAGGTAAAGAGTAGAGTAATCGTTCATTGAGTGAATTGCTACTTGCGTTGCGGTTAAAAATCCGCGAGACTGGTTGTTCTTTAAAATTTTGTTTGGCTATTCATAGCCTGCAAAGGTCATAGTCTACAGAGAATTTGTAGATGAACGAAGATGTGTAAATATATTGGTAAGAAAAAACTGATGAAAACGCAAGTAACCATAATGCAAGTAACTACAATGAAAACAACCAAGGCGATAACGTTTATTGCCAGTGCGGTCCTGGCTGTCAATATTTGGCGGCTACGCATGTGTGCCCCAAGGTTTTTTCTGCGTTGATTATTGATTAATTCGTTTTTAATTAAAAACCGCAGCCTAAACCCTGCGGTTTTTTTGTAAGGGGGTAAGGCTTTTATAGATGTGATGTGTATTTTTAGAGGTTTGTTTCAGATCCTTGAGGAGTTGATGTTGTGAATAGTATTGCCTATGGCTTGCTTATTGTTATTTGGTCAACCACACCGTTGGCTATTAAGTGGAGTGCCGACGAGGTCTCGTTTGCGGGAGCCATTTTTTGGCGTATTTTATTGTCGGCGGTGATTGCGCTATGTCTTGTTCGTATAAAAGGCGAGTCGCTATTTGGGTATCGTAATGATATTCGTTTTTATACGGTGGCAGCGATTGGTATCGCGCCTAATTTTCTGTTGGTGTATTGGGCATCCCAATGGATTACTTCGGGTCTAATATCGGTAATTTTTAGTACGACACCGTTCGTGATGGGGGTGTTTTCTTACTTCATTTTAGGCAAACAAGTATTTACCGTGCAGCGGGTTATTGCCTTATTGATTGCTATTGTCGGCTTGTTGGTTATCTTTGCGGATCAATTGCGCTGGGTGGGTGTAGAGGGTGCGTATGGCATTATAGCGATGCTTTTGTCGGTATTTTCTTTCTCAATTAGCGGAACTTTTTTGCAAAAAATAGAGAGTGATATACCGGTATTACAAAAAACTACCGGCGGCCTTTGCTTTTCTGTACCTATGCTGGCTATCGCTTGGTGGTGGTTGGATGGAGCAATGCCTTGGCCTATCAGTGCCCAGGCAGGGTTGGCGATTCTTTATTTGGCTATTGCGGGTTCACTGCTGGGTTTTGCGCTGTATTATTTTTTACTGCATCGCTTGTCGGCTTATGTTGTATCAACGGTTGGTATGATTAGCCCTGTATTTGCCTTATTGTTGGGTCATTTTTTCGAAAATGAGCCATTAACGTGGCATATTATCAGTGGTACCGGATTGGTGCTGTTTGGGCTAACCTTATATCATGTACGTGGTACAGTTTTTTCTCGCAAATCCCCTGCGAGAGAACAGTCATAGAGAGAGGAATGATAGTGAAAATTTTGGTCACTGGCGGTGCGGGCTATATTGGTAGTCATACTTGCATCGAGCTGCTTAATGCCGGTTTTGAGGTGGTGGTTTTTGATAATCTTTGTAATAGCTATGAAGAGTCTTTGCGTCGCGTAGAACGTATCACGGGCAAAAAGTTAACGTTTATTCGAGGCGATGTGCGCGACCGTGCTGATTTACGTGCGGTATTTTCTGCACATACCGTTGATGCTGTGATTCATTTTGCGGGTCTAAAAGCGGTTGGCGAGTCTGCGCAAATTCCTTTGCATTATTATGATGTCAATGTGTCAGGTAGTATTGCTTTGGCCGAAGTGATGGCGGAATACCAATGTCATCGCATCGTATTTAGTTCTTCTGCGACAGTATATGGTGCGGACGCACCCAGCCCTTATGTTGAAGATTTGCCGACGAGTGCCTGCAATGTTTATGGCCGAACAAAATTGATGGTAGAAGAGATCCTACGTGATGCGTGTCGTGTGAACGATAGCCAATGTCAGGTGAGCTTATTGCGTTACTTTAATCCTATCGGTGCGCATCCCAGTGGTTTAATTGGCGAAGATCCGCAAGGTATTCCAAATAATTTGCTACCTTATGTGGCTCAAGTTGCTGTGGGTCGTTTAGAGGCTTTGCAGATTTTTGGTAATGATTATGAGACGCCTGATGGTACGGGTGTGCGTGATTATATTCATGTTGTTGATTTGGCGCGAGGGCATGTGAAAGCGTTGCAAGCCATGGTTGATGGCGAGCGAGGTTGCCAAGTATTTAATCTGGGAGCAGGTAAGGGCTATAGTGTTTTGGATGTAGTGGCTGCGTTTGAAGGTGCCTGTGGTAAAAAAATACCCTATAAGTTTGCTCCTCGACGTGAAGGGGATCTTGCAAGCTATTATGCAAATCCGGCGCTAGTATTGGCAAAACTAGGATGGAAAACTGAGTACGACTTAACGGCAATGGTTGAAGATACGTGGCGTTGGCAATCGACAAACCCTCAGGGGTTTCGTTCAGAATAAGTGCAAATTTCGATTGTACTGCATGATATAAAAGCCACTATTTTGTGGTTTTTTGGATGCCTGCATTCGCAGGCATGACGATAGGAGCGTTTTTGTGAATATAGTGTCGTTTCAAGCATCAACGGTAAATCGTTGCTGATCTTCCAGTCGCATCATTGTCATTTTCTGACCCCACACATAGCCAGTATCTAAAGCAAATACGTTTTCGCTGTACGCTTGTCCTTCAAGTGCCGCCCAATGCCCAAACACAATACGATCGTAATAGGTTTTACGGTTCAGGTGTTCAAACCACGGGGCATAACCTTTGGGTGCGTGATGAATGCCAGCCTTGGAGGTTAGTTCTAGTTTGCCATCGGCGCTACAAAAACGCATCCGGGTAAAATAATTAGTAATGACTCGCCAGCGTTCGTGATCGTCTAAGCCTTTTTCCCAGCGCTTTGGTGTATTGCCATACATGGTTGATAGATAGTACTCGTATGCATCGCTTTGCAAAATTTCTTCGACTTCGTTGGCGCGCTTAAGGGCTTTTTTTAATGACCACTGGGGCGGGATACCTGCGTGAACCATGGTGTAGGCAAGATCGTGGTCATGGTGAATTAATGGTTGGCGGCGTAGCCAGTGAAGAAGTTCGTCCTTATCGGGTGCTTTTACTATTTCATCTAAAGTATCTGATGGAGATGCTTCTCGCACACCGGCAGCTACGGCTAATAAATGTAAGTCGTGATTACCTAAAACGGTAATGGCGGTGTCACCCATTGCATAAATAAAACGTAAGGTGTCGAGGGACTCTGGGCCACGATTAATTAAGTCGCCAGTAAGCCATAATCTATCGTTAATAGGATCAAAATTAACGATCTTCAGAAGTTGCTTGAGAGGCGCTAAGCACCCTTGTAGATCGCCAACTGCGTATGTTGCCATAGTAGAAGTAGGTTAATGCAGTGATTGTGGGCGAGTGAGCGAAAACGCCGGTATGGGTACTTGAATAACTGTGCCCGCTTCGGTGCGCATAGTGTATGACCCTTCCATAATACCCGCATGAGTTTCTAGTATAGCGTTGCTGCTGTAAGTATATTTTTTACCGGGGGCTATATGTGGTTGCTCTCCAATCACACCATCACCACTGACCTCTTGAATTTTGTCTTTGGCATCGGTAATAACCCAGTGGCGGCTGAGTAGTTGGGCGCTCATGTCACTACAGTTTTCGATACTTACTGTATAGGAAAATGCGAAACGATTTTTATGCGGTTGCGAGTACTCATCGAGGTAAGCGCTCTTAACTGAAATGCGGATGGTAAATTCACTCATGTGCTGATAAACCGTGTAAGGTGTTACTTAAATTAACATAATCTTTTATGGAGAGGTTTTCTGGGCGCAGTGATAACTTAATATCCAGTTGCTCTGAAACCTGCTCTAAGATTTCAGTGTCGGCTAATTGTTTAAGGCTGTTACGCAGTGTTTTACGACGTTGCTGAAACGCTAAGTTGACTAGGTGACTTAAATGATCAACATTATCGGCAATGTAAGGCAGTGTTTTGTGCGGTTGCAAGCGTACGATGGCTGAGTCCACTTTTGGCCTAGGATCGAAGCATTCAGGTGGCACGGCAAACAAATGTTCTGTTTCACAATAGTACTGCACCATGATACTGAGTCGGCCATAATTTTTTTCTCCCGCACTGGCCACCAATCGATTAACGACTTCTTTTTGTAACATAAAGTGCATGTCGCGAATACGTTCTTGGTAAGACAATAAGTGAAATATGAGAGGTGTGGAAATGTTGTACGGCAAGTTGCCCACAATACGTAGTGGTTGGTCATCTTTGATTAAGGAGGCAAAATCAAAACGTAAAGCATCTTGTTGGTGAATGGCAAAATCGGGATATTTGGCAAATTGCGCTAATAAAATAGGAATTAAATCGCGATCGAGCTCAATTACCTGTAACTGTGGGCATGCCAAAATAAGTTGCTGTGTGATGGCACCTTGTCCGGGGCCAATCTCAATTAATCGATCCGATGTTTTCGCATTAATACTCGTCACTATACGGTTGATAATACTTTGGTCAGTTAAGAAGTTTTGACCAAAACGTTTACGTGCTTTGTGGGCGAAGGGCGCTGACGGTTTATTCATAAATTATTCGTTAGTGTGTTTGTCAATTTCGGCGGCCGGTTGCTCAGTGACTGCATGCATAGATAATGCATAATCGATCGCGGTGATAAGGCTACCAGTATCAATGTTTCCAGTACCGGCTAAATCTAATGCTGTTCCATGATCAACAGAGGTTCGAATAATGGGAAGGCCAAGTGTAATGTTTGCTGCTGCTCCAAACCCTTTAAATTTAAGTACAGGTAAACCTTGATCATGATACATCGCGAGCAATACGTCGACATTGTTTAAATATTTTGGAGTGAACAGCGTATCGGCTGGTAGTGGGCCTTGGCAGTCTATCCCTTCTTCTCGTAGTTGAGTTAATACGGGGATAATGGTGTCAATTTCTTCTCTGCCCAAATGACCATTTTCTCCGGCATGAGGGTTTAGCCCGCAGACAGCAATGCGTGGGGTGTCGAGCGAAAACTTACATCGCATATCATTATGAATAATGCGTAACGTGCGTATCAGAGAGTCTTTGGTTATGGCTGCAGCAACATCTTTTAATGGTAGATGTGTCGTTGCCAAGGTGACGCGTAAGCCTTTTGTTGCCAACATCATCACTACTTGTTCGGTATGAGTTTGTTGTGCAAAGTATTCGGTATGCCCGCTAAAAGGGATGCCGGCATCATTAATGACGCTTTTTTGTACGGGGCCGGTGACAACGGCATGGCATTGCTGACTCATGCATAGCTGTGTCGCTAATTCGAGTGTGCGTACGACGTAGGGTGCGTTACTAACGTTGAGTTGGCCGGTGCTCACAGGCTCTGCGGTGTGTACCGGGATGATACCGATTTCATTATCTCGTAAGCGATAAGGTGGCTCGTTCGTATCAATATCAACGAGTATAATCTCTTGTTTAAGGTCTTTTGCTCGCTGTTGAAGTAAAGATGGATCGCCTATTACAACAAATTGTAATGATTGTTTTTGGTGGGCGTTTTGATGACGAGAGGCGTAAAGAATCGCGAGATCGGCGCCAATGCCTGCGGGTTCTCCCGCAGTATAGAGTATGCGTTTAATCAAATGAGTATTTCCACATAAGCGCTTTCGCGTAACTCTCTTAACCAAATAGTTAGCTCATCTTGGAAGCGTTGATTGCCAATAATGTTACGTACTTGAGATCGTTTGACGTCTTCGAAAATATCTTTGGTGCGCTTCTCTTCAACGGTTAAGATATGCCAGCCAAATTGTGATTTGAATGGCGCGCTTATTTTTCCCACTGGCGTGTTCTGCATGGCTTGTTCAAAAGCCGGTACAAAAACACCCGGTGAAGACCAGCCAAGGCTTCCTCCTTCTGACTTAGATCCTAAGTCATCAGAATTTTCTGTTGCCAGCGTATTAAAATTAGTGCCGTTATTAATTTGATTACGCAAGTCTTCAATTTTTGCTTTTGCTTCTTCTTCGGTTAACAGATCAGTAGGCTTAACTAAAATATGTCGTGTTTTGTACTGAGTGACGACAACAGGTTCGGCCCCTTTTCGATCAAATAATGTCAGTATATGTACACCCGCACCGCTAAAAAAAGGTGCAGTAATATCGCCCGGTTCCATAGTAGACACGCGCTCTGCAAATAAGTCCGGCAATTCTTCTTTTGTTAGTGTGCCAATATCACCGCCTTTGCTGGCGTTAGGGCCTTTGGAATATTGCTGCGCAAAAGCGCGGAAGCTATCAGGTTGTCTTTTGACGATGTTGTGCAGTTTTTTAGCGTCTTGCATAACGCGTTCTTTGTTCTTTTCAGTGTACGGAAAAAATATTTGACCAACATTGAATCGCGGTGTTAGCCATTCTTTTCCTTCTTTTGACTCTAAAAAATTATCCACTTCCCGTTCAGTAATATTTACTCGTTGGCTGATAACGGCACGCTGAACCCTGTTGATGAGGAGCTCTTTCTCTAGTTCCGCTCGTGCTTGATTAATCGATAAATCTTGACTACTAAGGTATTCGTCAAAAGGTACGCCATTGCGTTTTAATTGAGCTTTTGTCCTTTCTAATGCAGTGTCAATTTCGGTATCGGTAATCGTTAAATTGTTTTGTTTGGCTAGGCTTAATTGAAGTTTCTCCAAAATGAGCGATTCGAGTAATTCATCTCGCAGGGCCGTTTCATTGAAACTTTTTTTGCGCGCGTTGAGCCGAGCTTTGGCTTGTTGCATTTTTTGTGCTAACTCTTGTGCAAAAATAATGTCGTCTTTGACAATAGCGATAACGCTATCGACATTTTCGGCTGCGTTTACAGTATGAATGCCAAGTATTGTTGATAGCACGCATAGGTACAATGTTAATATTTTTTGGATATTATTTCTTTTAATCATATGTGTAATCGTGCGTTTAAGTGATTCAAAAAAGTGTCGTTTAGTTTTCACGATATGTTGCCTGCCATTGTTCGTAACCTTCAATATTATCGTTAAATAGGTTGTTGAATTGTCTGCCGGTACCTCCTAAACCCAAGAATTGGAACTCTAATACCAGCCCTTCATCGTAGTTAATGTTGGTGTTGCCTGCGCTTATTTGATCGTCGTCAATGAATTTTTTATAGGCAAAACGAGCACGATAACAGCAACTGTTGTACTCAATGCCAAGTAGCTGTTCTAGTTCTCGTTCATTGGTGTGATCATAATTAGTATGCGCTAAGATGTACCAACTACGGTTGGCTAAAGGTAGTATGATTGACGTTTGTGTTTGCTGAGTTGTCCTGGACGAAACCGCGTTACGTAAAAAGCGATGGCCTATATTGAAGAGCGTGCTGTCGTTGCCCCGATACTTTACAGAGAGAGTGTTATCGTCAATTCTATTGTTATCATCATCATAAATAAAATTATTTGTTATTTGCCACTCTTTGCTAAGCTGTGAACTCATTAAGCCTGCCAGTCTAGAATTGTTATCTGTATCTGCTACACCTGAAACCGCGACACTTCTTTCATCGAAGTATATGGCTTTACCAATACTAGCACTAAACCATTCTAAGCCTGATAGGTTTGACACGTAGCGGGTTGTTAATCCTATGGATAACTGATTGGCATCGTCAATACGATCGCCTCCGGCAAAGCGTGTATCATTAAAAAGCTGGTTGTAGCTGAACGTGCGATTTGAGGTATCAAAATCAATATTGCTACCGTCACCGGTCAGGTTGGATTGATCTTTAAACGGGCTATAAAAATAAAATAATCTTGGCTCAAAAGTTTGTTGGTAGCCATTGCCATCTCGATTAAAATATAGGCCCGAATCAATAACCGCCTGAGGAATGGTTAAAGAGGGTGAGGTATTGGCTCCAGTGGCAAGCTTTGATTCATTGAGTTCGTAGCTTAAATGCCGGGCTTGAATTCTTGGACGAAAAAAGCCTGCGTCAACACTGTTATCTAGTTCTATGGAATACTTCAGTCTTGATCGATTTCCGACAAGTGTGTTGTCGTTTCGGTCATCGGCATCGCTATGATCAAAGCGTGTCCATTCGTTTTCTAATTCGGTACTTATTATCCCAAATCGAGTTTGTTTCAGTTCATACTCCCCGTCCAGAGAAATCTGGGGTAGTAACTTGTAAGGGCGGGTAATATTGTCATTAAGTATTTGGTATCGTTGGTTATTGATTTCTAGACGCCAATTTTCAAACAAATATCCTGCGGTAATCTTTTGTATTAGGCTTGTCTCGTTGGTCGAGTTGATGCTGGAGCCATCAAAATCATTTAAATAATCGTTATCGCTAACCTCATTGTAATCAATTTGGCTGAACCAACGCTGATTTTTACCGCCTATTTGATTGATGTTAACCAGCCATCGATCATCTCCAGCAAAGGGATTGACCTCGTCATTCGTTTTAGTTCCTTGATCGACGAGTGATTGTTCGCTGTCGCTAAGTATGCCTTTATCGTCGCTGAGATAAGCTAGCGTAATGTCTGTTTCAAAGCTTTTACTGAGATGCCGTCCATAAGCCTCAAGTTGTGTGCCGTGGTGCTGTAAAAAGCGAGGAGTTAACGTTAAATCGTAGTTAGGAGCAAGATTAAAGTAATAAGGGACAGATGCATTAATGGCGCCGCCGCTTGATTCTATTACTGGGTATAGAAAGCCAGACTGCCTATCGTTACCCACAGGAAATCTCAGATAAGGCCAGTAAAACACGGGTATACCCTCAACGACTAAACGTACATGTTTGGCTATCCCTTGATTTTTTTCGGTATCAATAGTGATTTGGCTGCCTCTTAATAACCAATTATTATTTCCAGGCTCGCAGCTGGTATATTCACTACCCTGTAGGTCAATTATTTCATTGTCTTTTGTGATTTTCTGACCTTTACCGCGCACATTGGCAGAATGAATAACGTAGGTAGCATCGTCAATGGATAGACGGTTCTCTCGTTGATTGACTACGCCTTTGTTGGCAATAAGCAATAGATCGGGTTGCCTGACTGTTAACTCACCCTCAATAGTGATTGAACCGGTTTTTTCACTATAAAATGCTTCGTTAGCTGTAAGCTGTTGAGCGCCTTGCTTTACTAGAACGTCACCAATCAGAGTGATTTGCTTAAATCCTTGCTTTTCGATGATTTCGCTTTTATTCGCTGATGCTTCTGTTGCAAGTTCATTACCACTGTCTACCTTTTGATTATCATATGCTATGGGAGATATATAAGCGCCGCAGCTACCAATAGGGAGTGCTGCTTGCTGTTCAGGGGTGAGTTGATCATAAGCTACCCAGTCTAAGGTTTCCCTTAGGTTTGCACTACTCATTGTTGAGTAAAGTGTGCCAACCAATCCGCCGACGATAACAGGTAGTAAAAAGCCTTTTTTGCCGGATAGGCGAGGTGATGACATGGGTGATTCTACTTCCATATTTATGGTTGGTTATTACTATTAACTAACCATTTGGGTGTTTCAGAGAATAAAAACAGCAATTCTACTGTAAAATGGTCAAGGCGTCGTGTTTTAGCGCATAAATTTCTATGAGAATCTCTGGCTAATCGAATATAACGTCTTGCTTGCGGAGGTTCTTTTCGTTTGATCAATTTATTAGGGGTGTTTTTTTGAGTAATCATTTATCAGTCGTCGCAATGCCCACGACGCTTGTCGAGTGGGTGAGAGAGACGCTGGCGAAAGAAGTAGAAGAAACGGTCTGTCGCCTACCGAATACACCACTATCGCTCACTCCGTTAGCGGGTGATGCAGGGTTTCGCCAATACTACCGAGCGAATACAGTACCTGAGAGCTTGCTGGTTGTGGCGCCCGTCGATGCGGGCAGGAGTGAGTCGGGTGCTTATTTTGCGGAGCTATCAGAGCGATTGCGTTCGTATGGTGTTGCCACACCCGCTATCTACGCCTCTGACCCCGATAATAATTATCTACTGATCGAAAGTTTTGGTCGCACGGATTTGCTGGATGTACTCTCGCCTGAGACGGTCGATCGATATTATGAACAGGCGCAGTCCATGCTGCTTCTTTTACAGAAAACACCGGCTTCTGCCATTGAGTTACCGAGGTATGAGCCTGAATTGCTAACACAAGAGATGTTATTGTTTTCGCAATGGTTTGTTAACGATATGTTGGCTTATACATTATCTGAGGCTGAGGAAAGAATCATTGAAGACGTTATGACCCATTTGGCAACATCGGCACGTGAACAGCCGCAAGTGCTTGTGCATCGAGATTATCATTCACGCAATTTGATGCTTTGTGATGACGGCCGGCTAGGGGTGATCGACTTTCAAGATGCAGTGTATGGCCCAATAACATATGATCTTGTTTCCTTGTTGAAGGATTGTTATGTCCGCTGGGCGCCAGAGCAAGTCGATGCATGGGCAATGCTGTACATGCAACAAGCCGCTGATGCGGGTCTTATGAAGGCGGTGCCTCAAGAGCAGTTTATGGCTTGGTTTCATTGGATGGGACTACAGCGGCATATAAAAGTCTTGGGGATCTTTGCTCGTTTGTCTATTAGAGATGGTAAGCAGCGATACTTACAAGATTTACCGCTTGTGATCCGTTATGTATTGGAAGCGTCTCATCGCTACCCCCAGACCCAAATATTTGCTCAATGGTTCGAAGATACATTACTGCCAATGATTGAGGCTCAATCGTGGTATACCGATTATCGCGCAGCAGGAGATCAATAATGAAAGCCATGATTTTGGCGGCAGGTCGAGGTGAGCGCATGCGGCCACTGACCAATAATACGCCTAAGCCTTTGCTGCCTGTGAACGGAAAACCGTTGATTGTTTATCATTTGGAAAAGCTGTCCTCTCTAGGTGTGTCTGAGGTCATTATTAATACCGCATACTTGGGTGAAAAAATCATCGCATCACTGGGTGATGGTGAGCGCTGGGGTTTGCGTATTGTTTATTCTCAAGAACCTTACGCGCTAGAGACGGGTGGTGCGTTAAACCATGCGCTTTCCTTGCTGGGCGACGAACCCTTTTTGTTGGTGAATGGCGATGTTTGGTGTGACTTGGCATTCTCGCGTATAGCTTCATCACCGTTGAACGATAGCGTGGCACATTTGTGGCTTGTGAATAACCCTGATCATAATCTCGACGGTGATTTTTCTCTTGATGTGTCGACAGTAATGATGAAACAAGACGTATTGCCTGCTTATACTTTTTCGGGCCTAGCGTTAGTCCACCCAAAGATGATTGCTGATTATCCTCAACGACGAGAGGCGTTTGCACTAAAAGAAGTGTTTTTGTATTGGATATCCAAATGCCGCTTATCAGGCTCTTTGTTTGAGGGTGATTGGTGTGATGTAGGGACACCAGAAAGGCTGGTCGCCCTTGAGCAGAGCCTAAAAGAAGCGTCAGTGTAAAAAATATTATTAAGCATTTGTCATAAATCTGACATGTCTTGCAATTACAGTGCGCGCTTCTGATCTCCTTCTTCTAGGGCTTTTGATATGTGGCGCAACCTCTTGGGTAAATACAAAGAAATGGTAGCAGCGATTGCTATTTTTCTTGTCCTTGATGCGGGTGTTCTCCTGCTAAATTTTTATACAACGTATCAAATATCCGATGATGCTCATGCCATTCATCTGGCTAACCGTCAATCAATGCTTACGCAACGCTTGTTCCATAGTGTAGAGCAGATCAGAGACGATTTAGTGGCTAACCGTGATATTAGTGAAAGCCAGTCAAAATTAGCCGCGAGTTATAAGCAGTTTGATGAAGTGTTTGACGCATTTATTTATGGAGGAAGCTTAATCGGTCAAGGTCAGGGGCAAGATACGTTATTGCTTGGTGATGATTATCAGTTATTAAGCGAGCAATATTTGGTAGATGCTGAAAAAATATGGCAGCCCTATCGTAATCTAGTCAGTGCTTTAGTGTATGCAGATTATTCAGAAAACATTGATCGTAATAGATTGCTTGATAAAGCAGAGCGATCCATTGCTTTTTCTCGTGAGAAGGGTGATCAACTCCTCAATTTAGTCACCGCTTTTGCTACTGCCGTTGAAAACAAAGCGCACCAAAAAACGGTCAGCCTTCGTATAGTACAAGGTGTAGCGATAATTTTGGCCGTGGTTAACTTTTTCATCATTTTATTTCACTTTATTAAACGCTTACGTTCAAGCGATGATAAAAGTCAGCGTGCGCAGCGTGAGATGTCAGAAATTATGCAGACCGTACGCGATGGACTTTTTTTGCTAAACCCAAATTATGAAATAGGTTCTGAGCATTCATCCAGCATGGAAAATTTATTTCGTCAGCGGAATTTTTCGGGTAAAGATTTTTTTGAATTATTGGCGCCGCTGGTTAATAAGGATGATTTGACGATTGCTAAAGACTATGTCGATTCATTATTTAATCCCCGTGTAAAGTCTAGCTTGATGGATGAGTTGAATCCTCTAAAAGAAGTTAAGCTAAGTATTACTAATAAATATGGCGAAAGCGATCACTTTTTTGAGTTTACGTTTTCTCGTGTTTTTGAAAAAAGTACCATTGTACACTTACTAGTATCCGTTAAAGATGTCACAGAAATTGTTGAGTTGCGAGAAAAGTTGGCGTTAAGTCATGAGCGTATTAGTCAGGAGGCTGAGTCGGTTTTATCATTAATGAATGTTGATTTTCAATTGCTTAAAGATTTTATGTCTTTGCTAGATGAAGAACTAAGCGCGATTAACTCGACCTTAGAAAAGCCACTGTATTCTTTGTCGGCATTCAAAGATAAGTTGGATAATATTAATCGAGTAGTCCACGCATTAAAGGGTGAGGCGTCGATGCTGGGCTTGCAGATGATCGAAAAACATCTGCATGCCTTAGAAGATAAATTGGTGATCTTAAATAAGAAAGAGAGTCTTGAGGGTGATGACTTCTTGCCAATTACCGTTGAATTAACCGTGTTAGTGAAGTCGGCTGAATCTATTCATTTGTTTATGTCGCGCTTTAATGAACTTGCTCACGAGCAATCTTTGAAAAAAGCGAATGCATCGCCTTCAGATGCTGTATTTTATTCGCCGTTACAATTAGCATTAAAAAACTTGGCTAAAAAAGTCAGTAGAGATCATCACAAAAAAGTACATCTTGATTTTTCTCAATTTGATGAAACATTGATTCCGGCAAAGCATCAAGGTGTCGTGAAAAATATCATTATCCAATTGTTGCGTAATGCCATTATTCACGGTTTAGAAAAGCCTAAAAAACGTATGGCGTTAGGTAAAGATGAAAAGGGACATATCGCGGTGATGATTAAAAAGATCAATGATGTTGTCACTATTGTCGTGAAAGATGACGGGCGAGGCATCGATTTTGGTGCAATTAAGCAACATTTGTTGGATGAAGGGCAATATGCGGCAAATAAAATTGAGTCGATGACGCCTAGAGACTTAGTGAAAACGATATTTAAACCGGGCTACTCTACAGCTAAGTATGTTGATAATCATGCAGGAAGGGGGGTCGGTTTAGATGTGGTTAAGGCCTATATCGATAATATGGGAGCTTCGCTTTCGGTGGGTTGTAAGGCTAAGCGTTCATCGGAGTTTCGTATTTCTATTCCTGATCATGCTAGCCCAGCCGATGTGTCTCAGTCTTTATCGGCGCAGTGCGCATAAAATATTTTTTCCCCTATTAATTTTTAAACGATAAATAAAGAAAGAGCTTTCAATGAAGTTGATGATCGTCGACGACTCCTTAGCGGTTCGTAGAAAAATAGAACGTTGTGCGTTGGAGAATAAAGAGCTGACGGTATTAACGGCCGTTAATGGGCGTGATGCGATAGCGCTATTTAAAAGTGAGCAGCCTGATATGGTCACTATGGACTTAACGATGCCAGAGCTTGGCGGCGTTGAGTGTATTAAAGTGTTGACGGATTTAAATCCGCGTGTGCATATATTAGTTGTATCTGCTTTGTCAGATAAAATTACGGCTTTAGAGGCGATCAAGCAGGGTGCAGAGGGCTTTCTCAAAAAACCTTTTAGCGATAATGAGCTAACAATAGCATTGAATGAATTACTTGAAACGGAGCCGTATATCGCATGATGACAGAAAATGAAGTGCAGGCATTTATTGATGGAATTAAAAACTATTTTCTAACCGTCTCTGATAGTAAAGCCGTTGTGGGCACCCCTTATCTTATGACTTCTACTGATGCGCCATCCAGTGATTATATGGGGGTGATCAATGTGTCAGGTGTTCGTCAGGGGAAGGTTTATGTGCTTGCTGCTCGAGCTATGTTGCGTCATTTGTTATTAAGTTTAGGTGAAAAATATGTCACGCCAGAGCTTATCATCGACATTGTCGGTGAGGTTGCCAATACTATTTCAGGCAATGTGAGGGAGCAGTTTGGCTCCCAATTTGTGATTTCTATTCCCGCGATAAGAGAGAGTGAAGGTTATCAATTTTCTGAAGAGGATCAGGCTTTTAATGTGCCTTTTCGCTGGAAATCTTATACGGGGCATTTGGTCGTATGTTTAAAGTAGTGACGTGTCGTGCGTAGTCAGCATGACGGTTTGAGGGGCGGTGGTTTTACCGCTCCTCGGCAATACTATCGGATGACATTTCGTTCATCATCCACTCTTTAAAGGCTTTCATTGCGAAAGTCATTTTTCGGTTTTTTTGATAAACCACATAAAAGGCCTTCTCTAATTTTAAGCGTACATCAAAAGGCATAATGAGCTCACCTTTACGTATGCTTTCACTGGCTAAACTAATATCCGCCAAGGCAATACCAACACCTTCCGCTGCTGCTTTTACTGCTAGCGAGCTGCTTGAAAATGATATGGGGTATTTGCGCATATTATATTCTGTTTCCGCTAAATCAAACCAGGCTTCCCACTCCTCTTTACGCTGTTTGACAAAAAACAGCTTATGCTCCAGTAAATCGCTGGGCGTATTAATGGCGTGCTTTTCTAAAAGTTTTGGGCTGCATACGGGTACGCGTTCTGAGTGTCGAAGAAAAGAGCTTTCTACGTTCGGCCAGTCGCCATGGCCAAAGTAGACAGCAATATCAATATCTGAGCGAGGGAAGTCGATTAATGCGACGCTCGCGTTGATATCTAATTGAATGTCAGGGTTTTTTTCGTAAAATTTATCGATTCTGGGAAGTAGCCAGTAATTTAGAAAAGCCGGTGTCATACTGATGCTGAGTTCGCCAGTATCATGAGAGGCAATAAGGTCTTGTGTACCTTTGTCGATCTCTTTAAGTGCTTTTTGGATAAACTTGGTATATCGCTTGCCCGCAACGGTAATTTCGATCTGGCGCTTTTTGCGCTCGAACAATTGCACCCCCAAAAAACTTTCTAGTGATTTAATTTGGTGGCTAATAGCTGACGGCGTGACATAAAGCTCTTCCGCAGCTTGATAAAAGCTGCCATTACGAGCTGCAGATTCAAAACTTAGCAGGGCATTGAGTGGTGGTAAACGTTTGATAGGGTTGATCTCTAATGGTGAATTTTTTTCATTAGTCTCGTGAAGAAACTTCGTTTGTTTTATAAGCAATTCACAACTATATTGCGCGCCTGTCTAGCGAGCTTAGAGAGCTATTGTAACAGAAGTAAAAACTGGATTATTTGCAAGATTATCCGCGCTTCTTGTAGTTATCTACGATTTTAGGCGCCATAAATGTATTTTTATGTTTTTTCTGGATAGGGTGTTGGCTACATTCTTATTCATTTCTCCTTTTAAGCCACCTTTTTTAGACCGCTACGGCTTTTGCCGCAGCGGTTTTTTTATGCTTGTGAGTTTGACGTCTATCAGAACGGTGGCGTGCGTATATAGTATGCTGTTACCTTACGCAATTATCGCGATTATTGTTGTTGTCTTTAGGAGATATTATGGATCCAGTTACTCAGGGTGTTGTCGGTGCTATAGCCTCTCAGCAAATATCAAAGCGGCAGATACTTATTGCTGCGACGGTCTTAGGGACATTATCAGGTATGGCGCCTGACCTTGATGTGCTCATTAAGTCCGATGTTGACCCTCTATTGGGCTTGGAATATCACCGCCATTTTACGCACTCCTTACTTTTTATCCCTTTTGGTGGACTGCTTTGTGCGCTATTTTTCTCGTTTGTCTTTAGGTCTTGGTTTTCCCGCATTGGCTTGTCTTTTAAGCAGGTGCTACTGTTTTGTACCTTGGGTTATGCAACGCATGGCCTTCTAGACTCCTTGACTACCTATGGTACGCAGCTACTTTGGCCTTTGAGTGATATGCGAGTGGCCTGGAATGTCATCTCTATTATTGATCCCTTATTTACTCTACCTTTGCTGTTCTTCGTTATATTGGCCATGCTGCTGCGGCGTAAAGAGGGAGTGTCTCGCATATTATCATTGGGTGCATTGTGCTGGGCTATGGCTTATATCAGCTTAGGTATTATTCAGCGCGAGCGAGCTGAGGTCGCTATGAGTGTTGTTGCCGAAGCGAGAGGGCATCAGCCTGAGAGTATTGAAGCGAAACCTAGTTTTGCCAATATTTTAGTGTGGAAGGTCGTGTATCGAGAAGGTACGCGATTTTACGTGGATGCCATTCGTGTTGGCTGGGGTGTTAAGCTTTACGAAGGCGGTTCTATTGAGCAGCTCAATGTGGTGCGAGACTTTCCGTGGTTACAGGAAGATTCTCAGCAGGCACGAGATGTTGAGCGATTTCGCTGGTTTTCCAATGACTATTTGGCGGTATCTCCGCGCTATCCAGATCGGGTGATTGATATGCGCTATTCATTAATCCCTAATCAAATTAAAGGATTATGGGGGATTGAGCTCAATCCCGATGCCAATATGCATACACATATTCGTTATGTGGGTGATAGAGATCGCAATGGCAGCCACTTTACAACGCTTTGGCAAATGATAAGCGGGAAAGATATAGAGACATCAAACTGACGCCGAGTACATTGGCAGCAATGTCCCCCCAAGAAAATAGGCGGCCCGTATAGGGTTGAATGATTTCGATGATGGTGCTGAAAAGTAATACGCATATAACGCCACCGATAAATACACTGCGGTGATGGCTTATTCGCCACATAAGTGCAGTGAACAAAGCATACGTTAAGCAATGGGCGATCTTGTCGTTGTAGAGTGGTGATGCAATATCGACGGTGGGTTTAAGTGATAGCCACAATACGATAGCTGCATAAATAATGAGCACGCTGCGATTGAGCCACGTGTTTTGCTTTTGGAAATATAAGCAGCGGCTAAGTGGCCGCTTTAGTAGATTCATAAGCAGCAACACCTAAAATAATACTACCGCCTACGGCGGTATATATACTGATAGTCTCATCGAGCACTAGCCAAGCAAATAAGCTGCCCAATACCGGCTGTAAGCAACTGACCATAGCCACTGTTTTGGCGGCAAATAGTTTGTAACTCTTTACCAGTAATGTGTGTGCTATCGCTGTCGTAATCACGCCTAATATAACGATATAAAACCATTGTGTGCCATCGAGTTGTTGTAGTGTGTCAATATCAATAAATAATGCTAGCAATAGTGTAATAACTAACATTTGGTGAAGCATGAGTGTGTCGCTGCGTACAGCCGTGCAGCAGTATTTTTGCAGCGTATTGCGAAAAGCAAACAACATAGCAGAAGCGATACCGGAAACAACGCCAAGGATGACGTTGCCCGAGACACCTTGGGCACTGCTGTCATTCACTAGGTTATCTGGCAAATGGTCACTAACAATAATAAATAAACCGATAAGAACAACTACGGCTAGGAATATATCGAGCATTTGCACTTTTTTGCGAGTAAAAAAAGGCTCAATAAAAATAGTAAAAATGGGGTAGGTATACAGCGCTAGCATGCCGATAGCGACCGATGCCGATTGCATAGCGTAAAAAAAAGTAACCCAATGTAGGCCTAATAAAATACCAATACCGTATACGGTTAATGCCGAACGTTTATCGGGTAGTTTTATGGTGCCTCGCATGCAGATAATAAATAACAGTAGGGTGATGCCTGCAAAGACACTGCGTACTTGCGTGAGCGTGGTCGCGTCAACCGGAAGCCCATTAGAAAATAAGCCATTGAGCCCCAATAAGCTAATTGATGTGTACAGGGTGAGGTGAGCGCTGGATATCTTCATGCGTTCGTATGGTTTGTTATGGCGCTTTTCTCTTGTGCGGCTTGGTGGCGCTTAATGAGTTTGTCGATAGCTGCACTGGCCGCAACAAAAGCAAAAGTTCCGGTCACCATCGTGGCTGCGCCGAAACCTTGATTGCAATCGAGGCTGGCGCCATCTTGAATAAATGCCTTAGTCGAGCAGGTTTCACCGGTGTCGTTTGGGTAAGTCATTTGCTCTGTAGAGTATACGGCCGTAATGGCAAAACGTTGTTTGGGGTTGCGACTAAAGCGATGCTGGCGTCGCAGGTTATTGCGCACTTTTGACAGTAGTGGATCATTTCTGGTTTTACTAAGGTCGCTAGCAATAATTTTTAACGGGTCGCGTTTGCCTCCTGCTGAGCCAATAGTAATGGTGGGAATTTTTTTCCATTTGCAAAAATTAATCAGTTTTGTTTTTACCATGACAGCGTCAATAGCATCGATAACGATGTCGTAGTCGCGACGAATATAATTATCCAAATTGTCGCCATCAATAAAGTCGTGAATCGTCTCGACCTGTATCAACGGATTAATCTCTCGCAATCGCTGAGCCATGATGTCGATTTTAGAGTGCCCGATGGTTTTTTGAGTCGCGTGCAATTGGCGATTAATGTTGGATATACAAACATCATCTAAATCCATTAGCGCGATGTGTCCAATGGCCGATCTTGCCAGCGCTTCAGCAACCCATGAGCCTACGCCCCCAATACCAATAACCAGTACGCGGCTATTTTGTAGAGCCTTAATCGCTTGTGTGCCATAAAGGCGAATAACGCCGTCAAAGCGATCGCGAACATCGGGGTGAATCATGGTTGTCATAAAGCGTGTGGCTGCTAGCGTCGATTAAATAGGGAGTTGTCTTTGTTCGTGCGCGCAAATCTTAGATGGATTAAACGAAAAAAGCGAGGTGTTTAGCCTCGCTTTTTTATTCGCTTTATACTTTCATCTTTAAAGTGCATTGCGGCGGTAAGGGCGGTAGGAAGGACGCCAAAAGTTCCGGTCAATGGCCTTGCCTATCTCTTCGTCGCTCACTTCTGGCGTCACGCCGTCAATGATCGCCTGCTTGTAAACCATTTTGGCAATATATTTACTTACATCGCGGATATCGTTCAGGTCTGGTAGTAACTCTCCTGAACCTGAGTTATGAACGGCTGAGTACTCCGCTAGCGCATAGCTAGAAGCCATTAGCATATTGTCAGTAACTCGGTTCGCCTTACTGGCAACAACGCCTAGACCAACGCCGGGAAATATGTAGCTATTGTTACATTGTGAGATGGGATATGTCTTACCATTGAGCTCGACAGGATCAAAAGGGCTGCCGGTAGCGACGATGGCATTGCCGTTTGTCCATGTCAAAATGTCTTCTGGTAGCGCTTCAACTTTTGAGGTTGGATTGGATAGGGGAAGTACAATGGGTTTGGCTGTATTAGCCTGCATTTGTTCAATGATTTCTTTTGTGAACAAACCGGCAACGGTTGATACGCCAACAATGACTGTCGATTTAGAAAGCTCTACGGTTTCCGCCAGCGTGGCAGTATCACCACTAACACCCCATTCGGTTAAGCGCTCATCGGATTGGCAAAGTCGCAATTGAAAATCTTTCAATCCGCTCATGCTGCCAATGACTAATCCGCGGCTATTAATCATAAATATACGTTTGCGTGCCTGCATATCACTAAGGCCTTCAGAGACCATCTGTGCAACGATTTGCTCTGCGATACCGCAGCCCGCTGAACCTGCACCACAGAAAGTGACGATTTGATCTTTTAACTGCTCGCCTTTGGCTTTACAAGCGGCTAGCAATGTCCCTACGGTAACCGCGGCAGTGCCTTGTATGTCGTCATTGAAGCTGCAAGCTTTATCGCGATAGCGGTCAAGTAAACGATTGGCATTGTGTCCGGCGAAATCTTCAAATTGAATGAGCGCATCAGGCCAGCGGCTCTGCACAGATTGCATAAAGCGCTCAACAAAGTCATCGTATTCTTGTCCGGTAATACGAGGATGCTTCGCACCCATATACATAGGGTCGTCAATCAATGCTTGGTTATTCGTGCCTACGTCTAAGGTGATGGGTAATGTGTAAGCAGGGCTGATACCACCGCAAGCAGAATAGAGCGCCAGTTTACCAATTGGGATGCCCATGCCGCCGATACCTAAATCACCTAAGCCTAAAATGCGTTCGCCATCAGTCACAACAATTACTTTGATATTACGTTTGGTCGCGTTTTGTAGCATGTCATCAATGGTGTCGCGATCATTATAAGAAATAAATAATCCGCGATGGCGGCGATAAATGCGAGAGAATTGCTGACAGGCTTGGCCAACAGTGGGGGTGTAGATAAGAGGCATGACTTCATTCAGATTTTCAGTGATGAGTCGGTAGTACAGTGTTTCGTTGGTGTCTTGAATGTTTCGTAGATAAATGTGTTTATCAATATCGGTGGTAAACGATGTTAACTGCTGATAAGCGCGAGCGGTTTGTTCTTCAATGGTTTCCGTAATATCCGGTAGTAGTCCGCTTAGATTAAAATGCTTTCGCTCTTCTTTGGTAAATGCACTACCTTTATTCAAAAGGGGTGTTTCTAACAACATTGGGCCTGCGTACTGGATATATAACGGTTTCTTTTTCATTGGCTCTGCGTCTTCTCGGTTGGTCAATTAATGGTAAGCACCGTAACATAAGATATTGTCTTTTGCGTTACTGGCTCTTGTTGCGCTCGATGCTGTTCAGTGTTGCCCGTACAGTATAGTGGACAAATCAAGAGAGCAAGATGACTGAAGGGGGTCGCGATACCTTCTATGCGATTAAGCAAAATTTAAGCAAGCAATAGATTAAGTTAATCTGTGACTAAATAGTCAGTACTTAATAGGGCGATAGCGCTCAATATAGCGCTTATGCTGGGTAGCGATACCATAACAGTGAGTGGCTAATCGCACTGTCGTCTATGCTTGAGTTGTTGCTGCATAGTGGGTAAACGCCAGTTCGCGAACCTGCTGAACGACATTGTTGCGAGCGCCACTATACAGTGAATTCTGCTTTTTTTAAATAAAAATAATTCATGTATCACGAGATGATACTGTTTTTTAGTGGTATATGAGTTGAACTATCTGTTTGCAGTTCACTCTAACCAAAACGATTATTTTGTAAGGGTTTTACGCTATGTTACGTTCATTACCGCATGCTAAAAATGCACATCAGCTCACCGAAAATGACGTAACCGATGAAGCACTGTTTCAACAGCGAAGGCGCTTTATTAAACAGTCGATGGCGTTATCGCTGGCTGCTTATTTACCGACGTTAGCCATGTCTTCTTATGGATCCTTAGGTAATGAATTATTAGCCAGTAAATTTGCCAAGGTGGAGCCTGATACTTCTGCACTAACTCCTCATAGTTTTGATGATATTACAACGTATAATAACTTTTACGAACTGGGCTATGGCAAAGGCGATCCTAAGCGAAATGCGAGTGCCTTGGTGACAGACCCTTGGCAAGTTGAAATTGCGGGTGAATGTGCGAAGCCCGGCGTATACACCTTGGAAGATATTCTTAAGCCGCATGATTATGAAGAGCGTATCTATCGTTTTCGTTGCGTCGAGGCGTGGTCTATGGTGATTCCTTGGGTGGGATTTCCATTGGGAGACTTGCTCAAACGTTTTGAGCCTAATAGCAAAGCGAAGTATGTTGCTTTTGAAACCTTATTTGATCCTAAAAATCCTTTGCCCGGGCAGACTCGTGATGTATTGGAGTGGCCTTACCGAGAAGGTCTGCGAATAGATGAGGCGATGCATCCGTTGACGTTGCTCGCGACGGGCTTGTACGGAAAGCCGTTACCTAATCAAAATGGTGCGCCGTTGCGCTTAGTTGTTCCTTGGAAGTATGGCTTTAAAAGTATTAAGTCTATCGTCAAGATTCGTTTTAGTGAGACCGAGCCCAAAACCAGCTGGAATATGTCAGGTCCTCAAGAGTATGGATTTTATTCCAATGTTAACCCCGATGTTAGCCATCCTCGTTGGAGCCAGCGTCGAGAGCGCGTGATAGGGAAGTTGTTTAAGCAAAAAACACAGCTGTTTAATGGCTATGCTGATGATGTCGCTGGTTTGTATGCGGGTATGGATTTACGCCGGTTTTTTTAATCGATGCCTTTGTGGCTGGGTCCATAATATCGAAGTGGGTGATAGAGTATGTGGGGAGTGCGCCATTGGGTTTTCTGGGTAAAGTTCTTACTTATTGGCTTTTTTATAGGGCATATCGGTTATTTGGTGCTGGGCGTCGCCTATGATCGATTGGGTGCCAACCCTGTTGAAGCGCTGACCCATATTACCGGTGAGTGGGCCCTATATCTACTCTTGTTAACCTTGGCGATAACGCCCGTTCGACGGCTGTTTCATTGGAATGTCTTATCCCGTTTTCGTCGCTTATTGGGGGTGTGGAGCTTTGTTTATGCCTCTCTACATTTAAGCGTTTTTTTACTCTTCGATCACTTCTTTGATTGGCTATCGATTATTGATGACATAGTCGAGCGCCCTTATATCACTTTCGGTTTTGCTGCTTATGTCTTTATGTTGCCACTAGCAGTGACATCGTTGCATTTTTGGCAAAAAAGAATGGGTAAAGCATGGATTAGTCTGCACCGCTTAGTTTATCTTGTGGCTGTTCTTGTTATATTGCATTACTGGTGGTTGGTAAAAGCGGATGTTTTATGGCCGCTAGTATACGCCCTGTTGTTGTCAGTATTGTTGGGGGTGCGTGTGTTTTTTCGCGTGAAAAAATCTTACCGATAGATCACACAACTGCCGCTGAAAATAGCGCGGCGAGATGTTATGCTGTCTCGCATGACTCAAGATCTAACTGCAATAAATAACTCCCCGTCAGAGGCTCTTTCATCCCAATTCGATGCCGTATTTGAGCGTTTTTGTTGGGTGTTGTCTCAAGTGCCTAAAGGTCATGTATGTAGTTATGGGCGCCTTGCTGCTCTATCAGAACTTACCAATCCTCGACAAAGTGCGCGTCTATTGAAGCGCTTGCCTAAGGACTCCAGTTTGCCATGGTTTCGTATCGTCAATGCTCAAGGATGTCTTGCGGATTTTGCCGGTGCGAATGATCAGCGTAAAAAATTGGAGTCAGAAGGCATTGTTTTTACGGCATCAGGACGAGTGCCCAAAACCTATTTTTGGTAAAGGTTTATTTCGATGGCTCTAGCGCCTTTAATTTCCCCTATTGATAAGCAACAACAGCAACGTGTCGCACAAGAAGTACAGCGTTATTTGTTGGTCGCTGAAAACTATTATCAACGCTCTTTTCCTGAGATTCCTGTGTTATTTGATATTAAAGGTAAAACGGCAGGGATGTATCGTGTTAAATCGATGATGCCAAAAAGAATGACAAGAGTCGGCGTAAAAGGTGTCATTGACATGTTGGGTGTTAGCCGTTCATCGCGTTCACCGACGTACGAGCGCTGCATTCGTTTTAACCCATGGTTATTCGCAAAATATGCTGACGATAGTTGGTGTAATACGATCCCTCATGAAGTGGCACATTACGTAACGGATTGCCTTTTTGGTCTGCGGCATATTCGCCCGCATGGGCAACAGTGGCGTGATGTAATGCGTGTTTTTGGGGCAAAGCCAACGGTGAGAGCGAATTACGATTTACGCGGTATCCCAGTAAGGAAAATAACACGTTATGCTTATCGTTGCGATTGTCGCACTGTTGAGCTGACGGCGCAGAGGCATCGAAAAATTCAATCAGGTGAGCAGCGCTATCGATGCAAAGATTGTGCGGTTGAATTGATGCTAGAGACTGAGTAAAAGTTACTGGGTAAAAGCCATTGCTATAGTCGCTTGTACTTGAGTTCGCCGCGGCTCTCCTCTACTCTTTATTATTTTTATCATCCCCTTCTAATCATAGGCTCGTTAAGAGGAAAAATGTTTTGGTTAAATACGCGTTTGTAATGACATGTGGCCTTATCGTTGGAGCATTAGCGATTGAGTATAAAGATCGATATACAAAAGCTATTCCTGTGCCTGTCGCGACATTGGCCGATGGCGCGGTATATGAAGGTGAATTGCGTAAAGGCTTATTGTCCGGTGCTGGCCGTTTAGTGTGGCCGAATCAGGAATACTATGAGGGTGAGTTTGAAGAAGGTTTGTTTCATGGTGAAGGCGTCTTACATGCGCGTGACTTTTTTTATGAAGGTATGTTCTCGCGTGGGGATATGCAAGGTAACGGTAAACTTCGTTATAGCAATGATGATGTTTATGAAGGTCAAATGGACAGTGGGTTACCTAATGGTCTCGGTGTTTTTACCTCGGGCGAAAATACCTACACCGGTGAATTTGTTGATGGCCTTTATCACGGCGAAGGCGTTTTAGTTTCTGCGAGTGGTTATCAATATGAGGGTGGTTTTGAGAAAGACCTATTTCATGGCGACGGCGTGTATACGCGTTCTTATGAAAGTGCAGAGGGCGAGTTATTAGAAGAGGTGTACGCTGGAACATTTGTTAATGATGACTTCACGGGGGAAGGGCGTTGGGAAAAAGAAGATGCTTTTTATGAGGGTGAGTTTGTTAATTACGCTTTCGATGGCAAAGGGATTTATCAGGAAAAAGATCGCCGCTATGAAGGTGAGTTTACAGCCGGTTATTATCATGGTGTGGGCGTTTACCAGCATAATGATGGCGAAGAATATACGGGAAGTTTTTTAAATGGTCGCTATAGTGGAAAAGGCGTGTTAATTGCCGAAAACGGTGATAAGTATGAGGGTGAATTTCTTCGCGGGCGCAAACATGGAAAAGGCATATTAACCTATGCAGAGCCGTTAGATGGTATTGCGATGGTCAAGGGTGAGTGGGATCGTGGTCAACTCGTATCGGCGGATGATCCACGTTTAGCGGTGTCGCCAAGCGTGATGGCAGAGCATGCGCTCTATCACCAGTCGGCACTATTGCAATCGAGTTTAGCTGCCATAGAACAAGAAAATCCTGAACTGATTGATTTATATTTTGTGGGTATTGGTGGTGATGGGTCGCAAGGGGTATTTCGTCGTGAAGTGAGTTCAGTTAAACAATGGTTTGACCAATATTACCACACCGCTCATCGCTCAATTGCGCTCATCAATAATCGACTGGAGTACGACCAGCATCCGTTAGCAACCCAAACGAGTATTCAGCAAACATTAGACGCAGTCGCAGAAAAAATGGATAACGAAAATGATGTGCTTTTTGTTTATCTTTCTAGTCATGGCTCATCAGATTTTCGCTTTTACCTGTATCAACCGGGGTTGTCTTTAGATTCGCTACCGGCAGAGCAGTTGGGCGAAATACTCTCGGCCTTACCTGTGCGTCATAAGGTGGTTGTTATCTCTGCTTGTTACTCCGGTGGTTTTATTAAAGAGATTAAAGATGATTATATGATGGTTATTACTGCGGCCTCTGCTGATAAAACGTCGTTTGGTTGTAGCGATCGTTCAACCATGACTTACTTTGGTGAGGCATTCTTCAAAGATGCGCTATTCAATCAAGATGCCCCGTCAGCAACGTTTATTGACGCTTTTGAGCGTGCGCGCGATATTGTTAAGGGGCGGGAGGCGGCGCAAGGGTTAGAAAATTCTAATCCGCTTATTTATAAGCCTAAGGCGATAGTGGCGCACCTGGAAAAGTGGCGAGCGCAGAAAACTGACAATAATGATCGTTCGGTACGTTCCGCAGCGAGTGAATCGGCAGCACCATGATCGGATTAGAATGGTATGAGTATGCCTTGATTGGTTTGCTATTTATTTGGAGTGGTATTGTACGCTCTGGTTTTGGCTTTGGTGGCGCTGTTTTTGCTTTGCCATTTTTGTTGATTATTGATAATCAGCCGCTTGTTTTTTTACCAATTATTGCTGTTCATTTGCTGGTTTTTTCTTCGCTAACGGTTTATCAAAATCATCGTAAAAAACAGCCGGAAATATCAGAAAGCGGCGGTTCGGTGAATAATAACGTCGATTGGCGTTATCTGAAAAAAGCATTGGGTATTATGATTATCCCAAAAATGATTGGTGTGTTTGGTTTGCTTACATTGCCACCGAAAATAATGAGTGTGATTATTTTTGGCATTATTACAATTTATGCTTTTTCCTACGTTTTTAATAAGCCTTTTCAAAGTAATCACAAAGTGTTGGATGTTGTGTTTTTAATGTTAGGTGGTTATATCAGTGGCACATCACTTATTGGTGCGCCATTGATCGTTGCGGTTTTTGTGAAGAATATAGCGAAAGCGCAACTGCGCGATACGTTATTTGTACTGTGGTTTATTTTAGTTGTTATTAAGATGGCATCTTTTATTTATTATGGTGTTGATTTACAGCTTGAGCACCACCTGTGGCTACTTCCTTGTGCAGCGGTAGGCCATGTTATTGGCTTGCGTTTACATGAATATCTACTTTCAACCGATAGTGTTAAGTTTTATCGCGTGTTTGGTGTTTTATTATTGTTTACGAGTATTGGGGGTATAGCGAAGGAGTGGTTTGTCGGGTGATGTTTGTTCTCTATTTATTCTCGAACTTAAAAGGTTAATCTGTCTATTTTATTGTTTTTTTAGTTTGGCGTTGGTTACTTCAATGCCTTGAATATAAGCATCTAAGAAGCTTCTAATGCGGCGAGAGAGTCGGTTTTCTTTCCAGCTTTTTTCGTAAGATAATTCAGATACTTTTAATTGTTTATAAGCGATGGCTTTATTTTTTTTGGATAAGACTTTTCTCATCTTAGCGTCTTGCTGATTTTGTAAGTTGGTTGCGGTGTAAATATCTAAAATTGGAATTTCAGGGTCGAAAAACCAATCTTTATATACTTCGCTACTGGTCGGCAATGTGTTTTTGGCGTTAAAGAGAATGGATCCTCTTATAGGCTTCTCTATCTTCTTTTTTAGTCTGGCATCATCAATAACCGGCACGATTTCTTTCATTAACTTATGCCCGCGAATGGCGCTAGTGCCACTGCCCATTAGTACAATATTAAATTGCCCTTTGTCATGTAAAAATTTGATGGCTACTGTTAGCCGTTTTTCGGCAATATCTTCAACATCTTGCGTTGCTTGGGGTGAGGGGTTGTTGTTTTCAGTAGGCTGCATATTTTTAGCCGTTTCTTTTTCTGGGTTAGCTTGGCTAGTGGTGCTTTCATCGCTACTGTTTTCGTCATTAGCGCCTTCACTCTCATCACCTTCGTTCACAATGTCACGGTTGGTTGGTTGCGCAATGGATTTAGCTGCTAACGTACGTTTGGGGAGAGGCTTGCTCAGCGGATCGGGGAGCTGTATAGCCATGGTTGCCCAGCCGTACTCTGGGAGTGAATCGTGAAGTGGCTGTGTGGTTTGAGGCCATGCAGGGTGTTCGCCTTCGGCGTGCAGTATGAGCAATGCGCCTTGGGCGTCACCTGATCGGTCCTCTTGCCAGATACCGAGAAATTCGCTGGTGCCATCGTTTAGCCAATAAGGTTGTCCGCTGGGTAACTGGTCGGCTAATAACTGCATCTTACGTTTTCGGTCAGCGGTAATTGTCGATCGTGTTATTTTGCTAGAAAGGCGAGAAGGTGTATTGGTTTCAGGCGTTTGTTGCTTGTCAGTATTCTCCGTCTCTTCATTCTCGGCCGTGTTTGTCGTTGGTTCAGTATTCTGAGCCCACCCAGTATTTGCTAGTAAACCTAGGCAGATGACGAATATAGTTGCTAAGTGATGTTTTTTACCCATATATAGAGTGTAGACCACATGCCGCACATGGTGTGTTTTAGCGTTATCAATTACAATGCTCAGCTTTACGTTAACCCGTGTTCATATTACCTTCACATGTGATGAGTGGTTTTATGAAATACGGTTACTTGGCGCTAAGGCCGCCTATTGATATAAGCAAAGGTATGATATGCAAAAGCCCCCCATGATTGCTCCCTCTATACTGTCGGCTGATTTCGCTCGTTTAGGTGAAGAGGTCGATAATGTCCTTGCTGCAGGGGCCGATATTGTGCATTTTGATGTGATGGATAATCACTATGTCCCTAATCTAACCATTGGCCCAATGGTGTGTAGTGCCTTGCGCAAACATGGTGTTACAGCACCGATTGATGTGCATTTAATGGTTGATCCTGTGGATGACTTGATTTCGATGTTTGCCGATGCCGGTGCGACCTATATTACTTTTCATCCTGATGCTTCTCGTCATGTCGATCGTTCTTTGCAGCTGATTAAGCAAAAAGGGTGTAAGGCGGGGTTAGTGCTTAACCCAGCAATGCCTATCGATAGTATTCGTCACGTGTTACCACAGTTAGATATGTTGTTGTTAATGTCAGTGAACCCAGGTTTTGGTGGGCAAAAATTTATCCCTTACACATTGGATAAGTTGCGCGAAGCTCGTGCAGCTATTGATGCTACTGGTAGCGATACACGATTAGAAATTGATGGTGGCGTGACAGTGGATAATATTGCCGAAATAGCTGCCGCAGGCGCCGATACATTTGTTGCCGGATCGGCAATATTTGGAAAAGACGATTATCGGGCAACAATATCTGCGATGCGAGAACAATTAGCTAAATAAAATGGGCTTGCGTGATTGTTAAGGGGTTCCTTAATTCTTTATCCACTTTTTTGTAACACCTTCGTTGTTATCCGCAGCGATTTAAAATAGTAATTATTATGAATCAAGACGACTTTTCACAACTTGCTGCTCAGGGATTCAATCGTATTCCTGTTATGCGTACTTTTTTGGCGGACGTCGAAACGCCATTGTCTGCATACATTAAATTAGCAAAAGGGCCTTACTCTTACTTATTCGAGTCGGTGCAAGGTGGTGAAAAATGGGGGCGTTATTCTATTATCGGTTTGCCTTGTCGTACCTTGCTTCGCGTTCATGGTTACCGTGTGACGATAGAGGTTGATGGCGTTGTTACTGAGACCCATAAAGTTGAAGACCCTCTTGCTTTTGTCGAAACGTTTAAAGCGCGTTATCGTGCGCCGGAACTAGAAAACTTGCCGCGCTTTCATGGTGGTTTGGTTGGTTACTTTGCTTATGATTGTGTGCGCTACGTTGAGCCGACATTAGCGGCTGGTGTTAATAAAGATGTTATTGGTACGCCTGATATTTTATTGATGGTTTCGGATGAAATTATTATTTTTGATAATTTGTCGGGCACATTAAATTTTGTCATTATGGCAAATCCAGCCATTGATAACGCCTTGACTAAAGCCGAGCAGCGTTTAGATGAAATGGGGCGACAATTACAACAGCCGCTTTCACTGCTGCCGGCAATTAACTTGCAAGCCCAAGAACGTGCTGAAACGCTTTTTACCTCCAATACGGGAGAGGCTGCGTTTGCTCAATCAGTCGATAATATTAAAGAATACGTGTTGGATGGCGATACCATGCAAGTGGTTGTTTCGCAGCGTCTATCGATGGACTTTGAGGCCGAGCCACTCAATCTATACCGTGCACTACGCAGTATTAACCCGTCGCCTTATTTATATTTTGTTGATTTAGATGATCATCATATTGTTGGTTCTAGCCCAGAAATTTTGGCGCGGCTAGAAGATAATGAAGTCACGGTTCGCCCTATCGCGGGGACTCGTCGCCGTGGTTATAACGATGCAGAAGATATTGCTTTGGAAAAAGAGCTGCTTGCAGACCCCAAAGAAATTGCAGAGCATTTAATGTTAATTGATTTAGGTCGTAACGACGTTGGGCGTGTTGCGCAAACCGGCACTGTCAGCTTATCTGAAAAAATGATTGTCGAGCGTTATTCCCATGTCATGCATATTACTTCTAACGTCACCGGCGAACTACAAGAAGGTCTAACGGCAATGGATGTGTTACGCGCAGCGCTTCCCGCAGGCACTTTATCTGGTGCGCCTAAAATTCGTGCTATGGAAATTATCGATGAACTCGAAACAGAAAAGCGCGGTATTTATGGCGGAGCTGTTGGTTATCTTGCATGGAATGGCAATATGGATACGGCTATTGCTATTCGTACTGCCGTTATTAAAAACGGCAAAGTTTATGTACAGGCGGGCGCAGGGGTAGTGGCTGACTCGATCCCTGAGCTTGAGTGGAAAGAAACGATGAATAAGGCACGAGCGTTGTTCCGTGCTGTTGATAAGGTGATTTAATTCGGAATTGTTAACTGACTCTTTTTAACTGACTGTAAAGGGCGTGCACATGCTATCTTCTTTTATTCATTTTTTAGAACGTTCGCCTATTGTTGTTTTATGCATCATGACGGTGAGTTTTTTAGGTTTTGGTTATTTTTCGATTAATTTATTTTACCTTTTTGAAGCCAATGTCAATTTGATTAATCAATTTGGCTTAATGGCGATCAAAGAAGGCGCTGCGCTGCAATTTGTCATGATTGTCTTCCACGCCTTTGTTAGCGTGCTGTTTTATGCAGTTTGGAAAGTGGGTGAGCGACTTTTTGTTGATAGAGTTGTAGCCGCGAAAACGCCTGCGGATAAAGTGGATTGACTTTTTTAGAGGTTTTTTAACGCAGTCATGCGTAAATTTGAACGTAAGCTGAACAGTTACGATAATAAATAGGTAATAGTTATGTTGTTAATGGTCGATAACTACGACTCTTTTACATACAACGTGGTGCAATATTTTGGTGAGTTAAATGCGAATGTAAAAGTCGTTCGCAACGACGAAGTCTCGGTTGATGAAATGGCGGCTGAGCAACCAGAGTATGTTGTCATTTCTCCCGGCCCATGTAATCCGAGTAAAGCTGGTGTGTCTTTAGCGGCGATTAAACATTTCGCAGGCCGTGTGCCGGTATTGGGGATTTGTTTAGGACATCAAAGTATCGGTGAAGTTTTTGGTGGGAAAACGGTTCGTGCATCACAGGTTATGCACGGTAAAATATCCCCTGTCTTTCATAATAACAAAGGTGTGTTCTCAGGTCTGCCCAGCCCATTTAATGCTACGCGTTATCATTCATTGGTTATTGATAAAAACACCTTGCCTGAGTGTTTAGAAATTACCGCATGGACTCAAAATGACGATGGTTCATTAGATGAAATTATGGGCGTTAAGCATCGAGAGCTAGATGTTGAAGGCGTTCAGTTTCATCCAGAGTCGATTCTCACCGAGCATGGTCATCAGTTGCTCAATAATTTTCTGACGGCTTACTCGACGGCAGTCCAGTCTGTTTAACCGGCCATTTATTACCTCATTCAAAGGCGTTAACTATGAATATCCAACAAGCGTTACATACAGTCGTTGCTCAACATTCACTAAGCCAAATCGAAATGGCCAGTGTAATGCGCGAGATTATGACGGGCGCGGCAACGCCGGCGCAAATTGGAGGCTTTTTAGTGGCGCTTCGAATGAAAGGCGAATCGGTTGAAGAGATCACTGGCGCGGCGCAAGTCATGCGCGAATTAGCGACGCCGGTCGAGATCAATGGCGATCACTTGGTGGATACCTGCGGTACCGGAGGTGATGGCGCCAATTTATTTAATGTCTCAACGGCATCGGCTTTTGTTGTTGCGGCCTGTGGTGGTCAAGTAGCTAAACACGGTAATCGTTCCGTATCGAGCTCTACCGGTAGTGCTGATGTACTTGAAGCTGCAGGTGTTCATCTTGATATAAAACCTGAACAAGTGGCGCGTTGTGTGGAAGAGGTGGGCGTAGGCTTTATGTTTGCTCCTGCCCATCATGGGGCGATGAAGCACGCGATTGGGCCACGCAAAGAGCTGGCGATGCGTACTATTTTTAATATGCTCGGCCCCATGACCAATCCTGCCGGTGTAAAGCGCCAAGTGATCGGTGTTTTTGATCAAGCGCTGTGTCGTCCTATGGCCGAGGTATTACAAAAGTTGGGTAGTGAGCACGTGATGGTTGTGCATGCAAGTGATGGCCTTGATGAGTTAACGGTGTCAGGTACGAGCCATATTGCTGAATTAAAAGAAGATAAGGTGATTGAATACACCATCAGTCCAGAAGCGCTGGGTCTATCCACAACCAATCTTGATGGTTTGTCAGTGAGTTCCGCACAGGAGTCTCTTGCTTTGATCAATGATGCTCTGGGTAAAAAAGAAGGTCAGTTTGCACATAAGGCGGCTGATATTATTGCTTTAAATGCTGGCGCGGCGGTATATGTGTCAGGTATCGCCTCTACCTTAGAGGAAGGCGTGCGTATGGCTGAAGATGCTATCGGCAGTGGTCTAGCCAAAGCCAAAATACAAGAACTTGCTGCATTTACTGAGTGCTGCCGGTCGATTTAATAACAATTAAAAATACCTGTGGTGCATTCTGAACCAAATTGAACTCATAGAACAGAAGAGCAGGTTATTTCTTCAGCAACTCTTGGCAGCAGGGAAGCTGCCACGAAGCTTATAGGATATATTTACAGCGTGTTGATGAAGAAATAACCTGCTTTTTTGTTCGAAATTTTAGAATGCACCACGGGTAAAAATTGATATGAATATTGAAAGGAATAAAAAGTAACGACTATGTCTACCCCTGATTCTGCACCGACGGTGCTTAAAAAAATTATTACTCGAAAATTTCAAGAGATTGATGAACGTAGCCAGCATACGCCGATTGGGCAGCTTCGCGAGCAGGTTGAACAAGCCTCAGTAGCGCGTGGTTTTGTCGCTGCGATGGAGGCAAAGCTAGCCGCTAACCAGTCGGCGGTGATCGCTGAAATTAAAAAAGCATCGCCCAGTAAGGGGGTGATTCGCGATCCTTTTTACCCTGCAGATATCGCGCGTAGTTATGCCGATGCGGGTGCTGCTTGTTTATCCGTATTAACCGATGTTGATTTTTTTCAAGGTGCCGATGCCTATTTAAAAGATGTGCGAAATGCTGTCGATTTACCGGTTATTCGTAAAGATTTTATCGTTGATGAATATCAAGTGTATGAAGCCAAGGCGATGGGGGCAGATTGTATTTTATTGATTGTCGCGGCGTTAGATGTGGTAAAACTCACCACATTAAATGACCTTGCTCAAACATTGGGGATGGATGTTTTAGTTGAAGTGCATGACTCTCAAGAATTGGAAACGGCTCTGACGATCCCTAATCGTTTGATAGGTATTAATAATCGTAATCTCCACACCTTCGAAACCAGCCTAAACACCACGTATGACTTGCTTGAAAAAATAGGTGATGATCGCATCGTTGTTACTGAGAGCGGAATACATACATTAGAGCATGTGCAAGCGATGCGTGAGCATCGTGTGAATAGCTTTTTAGTGGGTGAGGCCTTTATGCGTGCGGATGATCCGGGTCAGCGCCTAGCGGAGATGTTTTTTTAGGGGATTGACAGTCGTTTTTAGCGAGTGCCGTAAACGACCATGGTTTTTCCTGAAACAGAAACGAGTCCCTGAGACTCTAATGTTTTCAACACACGCCCAACCATTTCACGTGAGCAACCCACAATACGGCCTATTTCTTGACGCGTAATTTTAATTTGCATGCCGTCAGGGTGCGTTAGTGCATCTGGCTCGCGGGTTAAATCTAGCAGCGCACCTGCAACACGGCCAGTCACGTCTAAAAAGGCAAGGTCACTGACTTTACGTGTTGTGTTACGAAGGCGGTAAGCCATTTGTGAGCAGAGTGCGAACATGAATTCAGGGTGAGTAACGCGTAATTCGTGGAACTTTTCATAAGAAATTTCCGCAATTTCACATTGTGTTTTTGTTCTAACCCAAGCGCTGCGCTCATCACCGTCATCATCAAAAAGCCCCATCTCGCCAAAAAAGTCACCTTCGTTAAGATAAGCAACGATAATTTCTCGTCCTTCATCATCTTCAATAATGACAGTGACTGAACCATTGACGATATAAAAGAGATGCTCGCTTTTGTCTCCCGCGCTAATCAGCGTGCTCTTGGGGGAGCATTTACGCATATTGCAGTGACTAAGAAAGGTCTCTACGTTATCGATATGTGGTGTTATGGAAGAAACCACGAGAACTCCTGTATTTTTTATAATGTTTTAATCGTGTTTAACGAAGACCGCTTCAAGGCGTAAGGCTTTACGACGATCGTCTAATAGATTCATGATACCAGCAATTTTCTATTCGTGTCAGCCTTGATTGCCTAAATTGGCGGCGTAGTGTGCTAATCTACGCTTCTTTGTTAATCAATGGTTAAGCGGGAAATAACGATATGCAGGCAACGGTTAAGTGGGTTGATAACGCAATGTTCTTGGGCGAGTCGGGTAGCGGTCATAGTGTAGTGATGGACGGCCCAGAAGATCATGGTGGTCGCAATATGGGTATTCGGCCTATGGAAATGCTGCTATTGGGCGTAGGCGGTTGTGCCAGTTTTGATGTGATGAGTATCTTGAAGAAAGGGCGCCAGCAAGTGGTTGATTGCCGAGTAGAATTAACGGGTGAACGTGCAGAAGGTGTGCCGTCGCCATTTACACGTATGCATCTGCAATTTATTGTTAGCGGTCACGATCTAAAAGAAAAGCAGGTCGCAAAAGCGGTGGAGTTGTCGGCGACTAAATATTGTTCGGCATCAATGATGATGGAAGCGGCGGGTGTCGAGCTGACTCACGGTTACACATTGCAGGAAGCCTAATAAGCTTTTTGCAGTGCCGGATTTATTGATCGCTATATACGATAAGTGCTTGTTGTCATTACTTTTGATAGCAGCTGCATGCCGAGTTTAACTGGTGCAGGAAATTCAGCTCCGCCAGCTTCCAAGGCCGACTGTTTGTGTCGCGCTTCATCTTCTAACATTTGTTCAACGATTGCCCTGCTTTTATTGTCATTAGCGGGGAGCTCACTTAAGTGCTTCTCAAGGTGTAGGCAGACTTGATCCTCGGTTGCCGCAACAAATCCTAAACTGACCTTGTCGCTGACAGCGCCTGCGAGCGCTCCCATGCCAAATGATAAACCATAAAATGCAGGGTTAAGGAGGCTAGGGCGGCTATCCAGTTGCTGTAAGCGTTCATGGCACCAATTGAGATGATCGACCTCTTCTTTGGCGGCTGTATCCATTTCTTCTCGAACGTGCGGTAATTTTGCAGTGAGTGCCTGTCCTTGATAAAGCGCTTGGGCGCAGACTTCCCCAGTGTGGTTGATACGCATAAGGTTGGCAGCGTGTGAACGCTCACTATCGCTAAGCTGCCCTTCTTCTATGGTGCGTGATGGCGAGGCTTGTCCACTCGCCTTATTCCCCGTGGCGAGTGTACGCAGTACCTTATCCGATTCGGTAATTAAGCGATCAATCAATGATAGTGATGGTCTGCGTTGCATAATAACCTCCGATAAGTGCTCGTTGTTCTTCCAAAGTCACAGCTTCAATTGTAAAGCGAGCCGATTAAGCGTCCGCTTTTTCTTGCTCTCTCGCAATTGCTCGATATGCAATATCATCACGATAATATACGTCGTCCCACTCGATGGCGTGTGTAAGTTGATAAGCATTTTTTTGTGCGTCGGTGACATCATCTCCGAGTGCAGTTGCGCATAATACTCTACCGCCTTGAGTGGTGACCTGCTCGTTATTGAGCGCAGTGCCAGCATGAAAGACTTTACGGCTGTGGTCGTCGTTGCTAGGTAAACCGCTAATGACATCGCCTTTGCGATAAGCATTGGGATAGCCCCCTGCAGCCAATACGACACCTACCGCGGGACGTGAATCCCACTGTGTATCACAGCGATCGAGTTCACCATTAAGAGCACTAAGGCATAAAGCGACTAGGTCTGATTGTAAGCGCATCATAATCGGTTGTGTTTCTGGATCACCAAAGCGACAGTTATATTCGATCACTTTAGGTGTACCATCGCTAGCGATCATCAAGCCTGCGTATAAGAAACCAGTGTAGTCGTTGCCTTCTGCTGCCATCCCCGCCACCGTTGGCTCGATGACTTCTCGCATAATGCGTTGATGGATTTCTGTTGTTACGACAGGAGCGGGTGAATAAGCTCCCATGCCTCCGGTGTTGGGGCCTGTATCACCGTTGGCCGCACGTTTATGGTCCTGGCTGGTGGCCATGGTTAGGCTATTTTTGCCATCGACCATGACAATAAAGCTGGCTTCCTCGCCTTGCAAAAATTCTTCGATCACGACTTTGCAGCCGGCTTCACCAAAGGCATTACCTGACAACATATCTTTTACGGCATCTTCAGCTTGTTCGAGTGTTTCAGCAACAATAACCCCTTTGCCTGCGGCTAAGCCATCGGCTTTAACGACAATAGGCGCGCCCTTTTCTTGTAAATAAGCGAGTGCAGGTGTGACTTCCGTAAAGGTGGCGTAGTCAGCCGTTGGTATATTGTGTCGTTCCAAAAAATCTTTGGTGAATGACTTAGAGCCTTCAAGCTGTGCGGCACCTTTTGAAGGGCCGAAGCACGCTAATTGACGTGATTGGAAGTAATCAACGATTCCCTCAACTAAAGGAGCTTCCGGACCTACAATGGTTAAACCAACGTTATTACGGTCAGCAAAGTCAGCTAATGCTTCAAACGCCATTGGGTCTATAGCGATATTTTCGAGTTTACTTTCGAGTGCCGTGCCGGCATTACCCGGAGCCACAAATACCGTTTCGACTTGTGTGCTTTGCGCTGCTTTCCATGCTAGGGCGTGTTCGCGGCCGCCAGAGCCAATGACTAAAACATTTATCATGTAATGTACCTGTGTTGATGAGCTGTCGATGTTGCCACTATTCAGTTTACGTTCAAATTTTTCGCCTTATCCTGCACAAATTTGAACGTAATCTGAACAGTTACTGGCTTTGCTGAATAGTTACTCGATTTTTTTATCAAACCATTTTATTTCGATGAATGGCGCTTCGATTAATAGACCTTAGTGTTTAAAGTGTCGCATGCCGGTAAAGACCATTGCCATACCATGTTCGTCGGCGGCGGCAATGACTTCATCGTCACGCATAGAACCACCGGGTTGAATAACACAGCTAATCCCGACACTCGCGGCATTGTCCATGCCATCGCGGAATGGAAAAAAGGCGTCGCTAGCCATAACCGAACCTTCTACCGGTAAGCCAGCATGTTCTGCTTTGATAGCCGCAATGCGAGCTGAGTTGACACGACTCATTTGTCCAGCGCCCACGCCAATAGTACGGCCATCTTTAGCATAAACAATCGCATTGGATTTAACCATTTTTGCGACTTTCCATGTGAAAAGTAAGTCACGAATTTCACTCTCGGTAGGTTGGCGTTGCGTGACGACTTTAAGATCATCAGCGGTAATCATGCCAAGGTCGCGATCTTGCACCAGCAAGCCGCCATTGACGCGTTTAAAATCAAGGGCACTATGTGGTTGACCTAGCTGGCCGCAGACAAGTAGACGCACATTCTTTTTAGCGGCAACGATATCACTGACGCCATTGGCAACACTAGGCGCGATAATGACTTCAACAAATTGTTTATCGATAATTGCTTGAGCCGTGGCGCTATCTAGTTCGCGGTTAAAGGCAATAATGCCACCGAAGGCCGATTCTGGGTCTGTGGCAAATGCTTTTTCATAGGCAGATAACAAGTCGCTGTCAGTGGCAACGCCGCAAGGATTAGCGTGTTTCACAATGACACAGGCTGGCTCATCAAAAAGTTTTACCGTTTCTAGTGCAGCATCGGTATCTGCAATATTGTTAAACGATAATGCTTTACCTTGTAGTTGCGTAGCGGTTGACACGCTGGCATCGCTTGCATTCGCTTCAACATAAAATGCGCTATTTTGATGAGGGTTTTCACCGTAGCGCATGTCTTGTGACTTAATGAATTGCGTATTAAATGTGCGTGGAAAATGGTCGTTGCCGCCGGGGACTTGTCGGCCAAAATAGTTGGCAATCATACCGTCGTAAGCGGCGGTATGCTCGTAGGCTTTAATGGCTAAATCAAAGCGTGTTTTGAGAGACGTGCTACCGTTATTCGCGCTCATTTCTTCGAGCACTGCTTGGTAGTCGGTAGCGTTCACGACGATGTTGACAAACGCATGGTTCTTAGCGGCTGCACGAACCATCGTTGGGCCGCCAATATCAATATTTTCGACGGCATCTTCTAATGAACAATCCGCTTTTGCAACGGTGGCTGCAAATGGGTATAGGTTAACTACCACCATATCAATACCATTAATGCCGTGTGCTTGCATTACCTCACCATCAATGTCGCGACGGGCTAAAATGCCGCCGTGAATTTTAGGGTGAAGTGTTTTTACACGTCCATCCATCATCTCTGGAAAACCGGTGTAGTCTGATACCTCGATAGCCGCAACGTCGTTGTCGCATAATAGGCGGTAGGTGCCGCCAGTCGATAATATTTCTACGCCTTGCTGTTGTAAGGCTTGAGCGAATTCAACAATGCCGGTTTTGTCTGACACGCTAATAAGAGCGCGTTTAACAGTAACGAGATCGGTGTTGGGCATGAGGGTGTTTATCCTATGAGTTGTGTATCAAGTTAAAGACTGTGATTGATGATTTTTGCAAAAAGAAAGGGATACACCCAGTGGCGTATCCCTCAATAGTTGTTTGACATCGGCGCGTTACAGTAAGCCGTACTGTTTTAACTTTTTGCGTAGTGTGCCGCGATTAAGGCCTAAAATTTCTGATGCTTTCGTTTGGTTTTGACGTGTGTTTTTCATCACAACTTCAAGCATGGGAGCTTCTATTTCTGCTAATACCATGTTGTAAACATCGCTGACGTTTTGGCCGTCTAAATGACGAAAGTAATTTTCCATTGTCGTTTCAACACATGCACGAAGTGACTGGCTCTGTGCTGATGAGTCGATGCTGGATACCGATGCATTGTTGGTTTGCTGCTGTTCCGAGGTTTGAAATGGTGTATCAAGAACGGTGTTTTCAGCTGTATTCATGCGGCTATTTCCCCTGTTGTTTTATTTGTCATAATGGTTTGCTTTTTTACTGATTGTTTTTCACTATAAATATCGGTTGATGTTACTGTGCCAGTGAAAAAGTGTTCGATGGCATCGAGCTGCTCGTTAGCAATGGTTAATGCATTAAACACTTGTCTAAATTGTTCGTAATGTTGCGCTGATCTATCACTCTCGGCGTGCTGAGCATGGTATTTGAGGTACCAGCCGACATGTTTGCGTGCAATACGTACGCCCATCAGTTCTCCATAAAATCGATGGAGGGCATGGATGTGGCCGCTGAGGGTTTGATAAATTTCTACGCTAGAGGGTTTGTCTAATCGTTCTCCAGTGGCTAGATAATGATTGATCTCTCTAAATATCCACGGATTCCCTTGAGCTGCACGACCAATCATGACGGCCTTGGCGCGTGTATATTCCAAAATATTTTTGGCTTTTTCGGGCGAAGTGATATCGCCATTGGCAAAAACAGGAATAGCAGCGCGGTTTACAATCTCTGCAATGGTGTCGTATTCAGCATCGCCTTTAAAGGCGCAAGCGCGAGTACGGCCATGTACCGCTAGTGCTTGTATGCCACTATCTTCTGCGATGCGTGCGATCTGTACGCCGTTTCTTTCGTCTTGGCTCCAGCCGGTGCGTATCTTTAAGGTCACGGGTATATCAACTGCGTTAACCACCGCGTGTAGAATCTCAGCGACGAGTTTTTCATCTCGTAATAGTGCAGATCCTGCTGCTTTTTTGCAGACTTTCTTGGCAGGGCAACCCATATTGATATCGATGATGTCGGCACCCATAGCAGCATTCGCTTTTGCTGCATTCGCCATCATTAATGGATCATTGCCGGCTAATTGTACGGAGCGTACTTGAGTAAAGTCAGGCTGTGCTTGTAGTGTTGTCGGTGACAACTTCTTGTTGTTTGAACGGTTCTTTAAGGACGATAAACGTTGCTGGCTTTTGCGGCTTTTCCATAGGCGCTCATCTGAGGTCACCATTTCTGATACGGCCATGCCAGCGCCTAACTCAAGGCACAATTGACGAAAAGGCTCATCGGTCACGCCTGCCATTGGTGCAAGGATCGTTGCGTGTGGAATTGACCAATCACCTATCGTAAACATGCTTATCCTAGAAATGTGCGCTGTATGATATTGTGCACAAGTGGAACAAAGTGGTTGTTTTTTGGGCAGTGCCAAAAAGGAGGCATATGATACCGTCAGCGCAATGTTGATGAAAGCAAAAATGTCACAAATTGGTCATTTTATTGTCAATATTGAGGCTGATAAGCCTACCTTGACGCTAGGGTGGGGTTGGTACAATCTCTAAGCGGTAATTAACGGCTTGTTTTCCCGGGTCAGCGATAGAGAGTGACAGTTGAATGGATTGCTCGGCAGGCATGTTGGTTTCACCGAAAAGCTCGCCTTTTACGTATTCGCTCGGTTTAAAAATGCGGCTAGCAATGGTTTGTTCTTCAATATTTAAAAAAATTAGACGAATACCGGGGAAGGGCTGAGAAAATGCAGCATCGTTGGCAATAATAGCATCGACAATTAAAGCGCCTGCTTGGTCGGGATGGCTGCGCACCACGAGGTGAGTAGAACGAATTTGCTTGATATTAGTTTGGATTGGTAATTGGCAACCGACTATTTTGCAGGCGCTTTCGTAGTACGCTCGGTAGCTGGGTAGAGTACTCCAGTGATCAAGTTGCGACCAAGCGACTTGCCCTCCTAGTATTATCAATAATAATAAACTGCTTACTGCCCAAGGCCATTGCCTGCGGGCAGGTGGTTCTTCATGAAAGTGAATGTTGTCTCGTTCAAAATCTAAATTGACGGATGGTTTGTCGCTTGCTTTAGGTGCTTCGTTTTCTGTTGATGCGTTAACAGCTTGGTCATCTATTGCAGCAAGCACTGGATCAGAAGTGATCGTTGATTCTTGTTGTGCTGAGTCATTATCGTTTGGTGTTGTTACCATTGAAGGCACGAGTATCGCATCGGGAGCGCTATGCTCATCCACTAATAAGTCATCCGCCCAGCCATCGTCATTAAGTACTTCGTTAATCGGCTCGATAGCGGGCTCAGTGTTGCTTGTTAGTGCGTCATTGTTTGGGATTAACGTAGAGTATTCATCTTCCGTATCGAGCAGCTGATCACTGCTTTCAAGAGTTTCTGTTTCATCAAGTAAGTCGTTGATGCTGATGTCGGCGCTGAGAGCGTCGGATGATGTCTCTTGGGTAAGTTGAGGGTTGATGCTCGTCTCTAACGAAGACAGCGAGAGTTCGTCACTATAGTCAGTAGATGTTTTTTGGGGTTCATGAGCAAAGGGTTCATGGACTATGGGTTCATAAGAAAAATCGTCGGCTTTTTCGGCAAAAATCAACTCTTCATCGAGTGTTTCTTCGGCGAGTGCGGCTTCGGTTTGCTCAGCTTCTTGTAGTAATTCTAATGCCCAGCTTTCATCGGGTTCGTCATTGGCGCTGCTGCCATGAGAGAACAAAGAGCTCTTGCTTTCAGGTGCTAGGCGGGTTTGGCTGGCTAGATGATTTGGTTTTTTTGATGCTACTTCTGATTCAGGTGCTTGAAATGGTAGTGGGCTATTTGAGTGAGCGTCATTTGCTGATACTTTTTTGTGTGTTGAATGTTCTTTTTGTGTTGAAGGTTCTCTATGTGCTGAGGGCTCTTCATGTGCTAAGGGCTTTTCGTCGGAAAGGGGCTCGCTGATAGCAGAAAAACCTTCATCTTCAGCGGGGGAGTGCTCTTCTTCAGGGATTGTTGGTTTGTCTTGCTGACTATCGGTTAGGAGATAATCTTTGGCATTAAAGACGCGAAGGCATGAACCGCAACGCACAGCGCCATTGGCCACGTGAAGCACCTCTGCGGTTACTCGAAACGCGGTTGCACATTGCGGGCATCGGGTGATTATATCGTTGTCGGCTGTCACGTGTTGTACTCGTTGTGTCTTGTCGGTGTTTACGTAAACTCGGTGTAATCAGTAGCGTTCATTTTAGTCAGCGAAAAACCATTCATGACCGGTTTAGCGATTCCCTAAGTTAATTGTTGATGATTATACGCCGATTGCGGGAGCAGGTTTGTAGCCGGTGAGCCTGACCCATTCCTCTTTCTGTGCGATGGGGTCGAATACGATATGATCTGCATATGCCTGCATGACGGCCTCTGCTTGATGATGCAATATACCGGATAAACAAATTTTTCCGCCTGGAGCAAGAATAGATACGAGGTCGTTCGCTAACTCTGCCAGAGGCCCCGCTAAAATATTCGCTACGAGTACAGGCGTGTTTAATGCGGGGCAGTCGTCAGGCAAATAAACCGGGAACTGTGTCGAAGCTAACTGGTTACGCCTAACATTTTCTTGTGTCGCGATAAGTGCTTGTGGGTCAATATCAATGCCGGTTGCAGCGCTTGCCCCTAATAATAAACCGGCAACACCAAGAATGCCGGAGCCGCAACCATAATCAACGATATGTTGTGCATCGAGTGACTGTTCTGCGAGCCATTGAAGGCATAAGTAAGTGGTGGGGTGAGTGCCTGTGCCAAAGGCTAAACCGGGATCGAGTAAAATATTGACGGCCTCGGGTGCGGGAGGCTTTATCCAGCTAGGGCAAATCCACAGGTTGTCAGCGCATTGAATGGGATGATAGTTCTTCATCCACTCTCGTTCCCAGTCTTTGTCTTCGAGTTGCTCCCAGCGTAGTGTCAAAGAGAGGCTTGATGAAAACTGCTCGGCTAATTGTCTATTAACGGTATGCGTATCAATAGTGGCATCAAATAAGCCGACAATGCGAGTATGCTCCCAGAGAGGTGTTTCGCCGAGCGACGGTTCCAAAATGGGTTTTTCTTCTTTTCCGGCAGGGATATGTTCTTTAAAGGTGACGGAAACGGCACCGGCATTGAGTAGTGCATCTTCAATGGTCGGTGCCGTTTTACTATTAGTATCCGCAAACAGTTGTAGCCATGGCATATTATAGGCCGAGTTTCTTCTCAAGATAATGAATGTTAACGCCACCTTCAGCGAAGGCGGAATCACGCACAAGCTCTTGTTGTAGCGGAATATTGGAGCGAATGCCGTCAATGACCATTTCATCGAGAGCGTTACGCATGCGACGTAAAGCAATGTCACGCGTCTCGCCATGGGTGATCACCTTGGCGATCATTGAGTCATAATAAGGAGGCACTTTGTAGCCCGAGTAAAGGTGTGAATCTACACGTACGCCCATGCCGCCGGGTGGATGATAGGTGCTCACCAAGCCTGGGCTAGGCATGAAAGTCTTCGGATCTTCGGCGTTGATTCGGCATTCAAACGAGTGGCCGCGTACCACGACATCGTCTTGAGTGATGCTTAGTTTTTCGCCGCTGCAAACACGAATTTGTTCTTTAATGAGGTCGATACCGGTAACCATTTCGGATACGGGGTGTTCTACCTGAATACGGGTATTCATTTCAATAAAGTAGAAGCCGCCATCTTCATAGAGAAATTCAAAGGTGCCTGCGCCACGGTAGCCAATGTCATTGCAGGCCTTAATGCATGAAGCGTATACATCTTCTCTAATATCTTGTGGAATGCCGGGAGCCGGAGCCTCTTCGATCACCTTCTGGTGGCGGCGTTGTAGCGAGCAGTCGCGGTCACTTAAGTGAACGGTGTTACCTTGCCCGTCGGAAATAATTTGTACTTCGACATGGCGAGGGTTTTGTAAAAACTTTTCCATGTACACGGTGTCGTCGCCAAAGGCGGCGCCCGCTTCTGATTTTGTCACATGAATGGAGTTGATCAGTGCTGATTCAGTATGAACAACACGCATACCGCGACCACCACCACCTGCGGCGGCTTTGATGATAATAGGGTAGCCAATACGCTTAGCAATGCGCATGCACTCTTCTTTGTCTTCTGGTAATTCGCCATCCGATCCGGGAACAGTCGGTACGCCGGCTTTTTTCATGGCTTCGATGGCGCATACTTTATCGCCCATCATGCGAATCACATCGGCGTCAGGGCCAACAAAAATAAAGCCACTATTTTGTACTTGTTCAGCAAAATCGGCATTTTCAGCGAGGAACCCGTAGCCGGGGTGAACGGCTACGGAGTCAGTGATTTCCATTGCGCTAATAATTGCAGGAATATTTAAGTAGCTGTCGGTTGATGCATTAGGGCCTATGCAGATAGCTTCGTCCGCGAGGCGTACATGTTTTAAGTCGCGATCTACTTTGGAGTGAATAGCGACAGTTTTAATATCGAGTTCTTTACAGGCACGTAAAATGCGTAAAGCGATTTCGCCACGGTTGGCGATAACCATTTTTTTTATCATGAGCCAAATTCTCTGCTAATTAAACAATAGTGACAACTGGTTGATCGAATTCGACAGGCTCGCCATCGTCAACCAATATGGCTTCAATAACTCCCGATTTATCAGCTTCAATTTGGTTCATCATTTTCATCGCTTCGATAATACAGATCACGTCACCCGCTTTTACGTGCTGTCCTACCTCAATAAACGGAGGTGAGCTTGGGCTTGGTGAGCGATAAAATGTGCCAACCATCGGTGATTTAACAACATGTCCAGCAGGGCTGGCTTCGGCAGCGGCTTCGACGGCAGGCGCGGCTGCAGGAGCGCTAACGGGTGCTGGCGCAACCGGTGCTTGTTGAATAAATTGTGGTTGGGCCATTACGGGTTGGTTGCCGCTACCGCGACTGATGCGAACCGACTCTTCGCCTTCTTTGATTTCTAATTCGCCAATATCTGATTCTTCGAGTAGCTCGATCAGTTTTTTAATTTTACGAATGTCCATAAAATGTCTCTCTGTAATGTAGGTAATAAATAATAAAAAATGTGAAAAGCGCGGTGTTATTTAGTGTGCTGTAGATGTTCAAACGCGGCCTGCAGGGCTAATGTATAGCTGGCGGCGCCAAACCCGCAAATGACCCCTTGTGCAATATCGGAAAAAAATGATTGCTGGCGAAAACTCTCTCGGCTGTGAACATTGGATAGATGAATTTCAATAAAGGGAATGTCTACACCTGCCAGTGCGTCGCGCAGAGCGACGCTGGTATGCGTAAATGCAGCGGGATTAAGTAGAATAAAGTCGACTTGTTCTTTTTTGGCATCGTGAATACGGTCAATGAGTTCGTATTCCGCATTACTTTGTAAGCACATCATGTGGTGGCCTTCATCATGTGCCAGAGTGCTTAGTGTTAAGTTGATGTCATCTAGCGTTGTTGACCCGTAAACTTCAGGCTCACGTGTACCGAGTAGATTAAGGTTGGGGCCATGTAAAGCAAGTATCGATGCCATAATATGCTCAAATAAATGGAAGGCTTGTTGTTAGCGATCGCGTGTACGTTAGTGAATTGACTAATACTGCCAAGTCTGAACGAAAAGAAAAGTTTTGTCTATTGAAACCTGTTTTTGTTGTTGTTTTATCTGCTTTTTCGCCGATTTTAGAAGAAGTTAATGATTTTGCGAGTACCTGAAGGAAATGTTGTGGCCAGATAATGATGTGTGTGTTGGCTTTTTAGCAAGATGCAAGATTTTCCCTCTTTTAACCCCGCTTTCTGCCGCTTTTTTAAGAAGTTGTCGTATTTTCGCCAAAAATCGCCTTAATAGCGGCTAATTTGTTGCCATTGTCTTGGCTTTTTTGGCGATTTGTCTGATTGTGCTCATAGTTGCGATAGTAATTGCTCAAATTCGGTGGGGTTTAAAATTTGGGGCAGTATCATTGCGCGTGTTGACGTATCTCCGCGAAACAGTAAATAAAGCGGTACGCCGCCGCGTCCATATTCGTCAAGTAATGCGGTAATGTCTTTGTTGTATCGTGTCCAATCCCCTTCGAGTAAGTAAATGCCTTTGTTCTTCATCGCTTCTAGTGTCTGAGATGTGAATACTCGTTTTTCATTCCACTTACAGGTAATGCACCAGTCAGCGGTGAGATTGACAAACACGGTGGCGTTGTTATCACGTAGTTGCGCCAAGGTTTCTGGCGTGTAAGGTTGCCAAAGCGTATGAGATGTCGATGGCTGAGCGTTGTCATTCGGAGCGTCGCTGTTTTGCCAAATGATGCTCGCTAGCGTTATACCGCAGAGCAGTAAAATAACGGTGTTAAATCGAGAGTGGCGCTTGCCAGCCCCAATATGGCATAGCCATAGGCTAAATAGTATTAATAGTCCGCCAAGTAGTGTAGTTATGACTCCATTGATACCTATTTGCTGACCGAGTACCCAAAGTAGCCAAAGGCTGGTGAGGTATAAAGGAAAGGCAATGGCTTGTTTAAAGGTGTCCATCCATTGCCCGGGTTTTGGCAGTATTCGGCTGAGTTGAGGTATGTGGCTTAGTAATAAAAAAGGTAGAGCCATGCCAAAGCCAAGGCCTGCAAAAATCAGCAGGGCAGTACTGGTGGGTTGTGTGAGTGCATAGCCTAAAGCGGTTGCCATAAATGGCGCGGTACAGGGGCTGGCAACCACGGCGGCAAGCACACCAGTGAAAAATGAGTGGCTGCGCTTATTCCCTTGTGTGAGCGATTGCCCTAGGCCCATCCAGCGGTTGCCCAATTGAATGTGTCCGGCAAGGCTAAGGCCCATAATAAAAAATAGCAGGCTAAGAAAAGTAATCACCGCGGGCGATTGCAGTTGAAACCCCCAGCCAACGGCTTGGCCAGCACTGCGTATCGCTAATAATGTAGCGGCTACAGCAATAAATGTGAGTACGCATCCAGCGGTGTAGCTCCAGCCATGCTCAATGCGTGATCGCGTATCGGTATGGCTAGCGATAGATAGGGCTTTGATTGAGAGGACAGGAAAAACGCAGGGCATAAGATTAAGAATGACACCTCCGCCAATCGCGAATAGCAGCATAAGTGCCGTAAGGGTGATGCTGTCGTTGTTGTTTTCTGTCGAGGTCTGTATTGCTGGAGCGTTGAGGGCCTTTTGGGCGCTGGATTGTTGAACGCTGGACTTTTGAGCGTAAGTGCCTTCAATCGTAAATGATTTGGTTTCCGGTGGATAACATAAGCCAGCATCGGCACAGCCCTGATATGTCACGGATAAAGTAAGAGGGATATCGTTAGGATGGGGTACGCCACCGAGTGATTGGGTCAGTGCTTTTCTGTCGATGATCGATTCTGTGTAAACATAATATTTTTCGACATCTTTCTCAAAAATTTCATCATAAGAGATTTCGCCGGCCGCGCGTGTTGCTTCTACGGCTTGCCCGTTAATGGATAGGCGAAACTGTTCGCCATATAAAAAGTAGTGATCGGCCACGATCCACTGGGCGATGATATGGTCTTTTGTTGCTCGAACAGATAATTGATAGGCTTCATCAACATGTAAGAACTCTTCTGTGCTGCCCGCAAATGGATTGCTAAAAGGATTGTCTGTAGTGTTTGAGGAAAATAACGGTGTGGATTGTGCTTGAGCTTGGTGAGTTATGCTCAGCAAAAAGCACACGGTTGCAGCTATTATCGTGAATAACGTTGCGATTGATCCTCGCTTGTCTGTATTTTTTATGTTGTTTGCGCCGGGGGTGAGGATTGGCGATTGGCTCAAATTCATAGATACCTTATGAAAAACAATGGGTTAGTTAAGGTGGTGCAGTGACATCAGTAAGGATAAACACCGTTATCCCCAAGGCCAATAACCTATATGTTGGCCATTATAAGGTGTAAGGCTGAACTGGGGGTGACTCATTTACTATAGGAGCCTCAGTTATCCGAGGTTAATCAGAGGCTCCTATACATTTCTCAAATAATTCGCTTCAAATAGAGGCAATGGTAGCTCAGACAGTGATGCCTGAGCTTTGTTCAGCAAAATATCAGTATTGTCGTCAGGTCTTTTTGGTGTCCTTTGCTATAGTTAAGTGAAGCCTTGCCTTTTAAAAAGACGCTCCTATGACATTACATCGCCGCCTTATTTTCGCCGTTATTGCTCTTATTCTATTTTTGCTCGCTGCTAATATGGTGATTACACTCTATAACGCGCGGCTTAATATTTATGAGCAGTTAAAGGTTCATTCGCAGGATACGGCAACATCGCTGGGGTTTAGCCTATCGCAAGCCGCATTAGATAAAGATAATGTGCAAATGGGCTTAATGGTTGATGCCATTTTTGATCGTGGTTATTACCGTCGAATTGTCTTTCGAGATACTACCGGTAGCGAAGTGATTAATCGTACCTTACCAATTGCAAGCAACGAGGTGCCTGACTGGTTTGTGCAATGGTTACCTCTACCGGAGCCGAGTGGTGTTGCTCAAGTGAATTCGGGGTGGTATCAGCTTGGTGAAATAGAAGTGGTGAGTCATCCCGGCTTTGCTTATCAAGATATGTGGCGCTCTTTTAAAGAGCAGATATGGTTGTTCTTTGTGGCGACGGTCATTTGTTATTTGTTGCTGGGGGTAGGGTTGAAGTTCGTCCTTCGTCCGCTGAAACGAGTAGAAGAGCAGGCCGATGCGATTTGCCGCCGTGAATTTACCATTCAAGAGCCTTTGCCTAATATTCCTGAGCTGCGCAATGTTGTCTTGGCAATGAATCGTATGGTGGAAAAGCTCAAAGGCATGTTTCATCATCATGTAGAAATGAATGATCATTTAAGCCAGCAACTGAATACCGATTCGGTGACGGGCTTATCTAATCGCCAGCATTTTGATCAGTGTTTTACTGCTGCGCTAAGTATTGAGCGTGCAGCAGCTAGTGGCGTATTAATGATTATTCGTGCGGGCGACTTGATGGCGATGAATGCGGCGCATGGTCGTCAACAAGGCGACGACTATTTATGCAGTATTGCTGACCGACTTTCACAGTTGCTAGAAACGCACTCGTTGACAAAAGATCTTCGATATATTGTATCCCGTCATTCAGGAGCTGATTTTGCTTTGTTTGTGCCGGCGGTTACGGAGAGCGAGAGTCGAGAGTTAATGGATGGTATATACAGTGCTCTGCAAGAAATGGAATGGCAAAATGATGAAATGTGCGCTGTTTTTATTGGTGCCTTATACATGCCTGTGTTGTCGTCAGGTACCAATTTTATGGCATTGGCTGATGGTGCATTAAGCCAAGCGCAAAGTGAAAATGTGAGCGGCTGTTTTTGGCATAAGGCAGGCAAAGCCGAGCAAACCCTATCGTCGGGTGAGTGGTCGGCAATGATTCATGATGCCATTGAGAAAAAGGATTTTTTCTTTTATTTTCAGCCTGTTTGGGAGTTGGTGCACGGTGAGCGTCGCTTATTATTTAACGAAATTATGATTCGTATGCGATCCGGCGAAACCGAATATTCGGCGGGTGTTTTTATGCCTATGGCGACGCGATTTCGCTTACTTCCTGCCATTGATTGCCTAGTAATTGAAAATCTTATCGGTGGTCTTAGTGTATTGCCTGAAAATATCTGCATCAACTGCTCGATTGCCTCTATTCAGGACGAAACATTTATTTCACGTTTAGCGCAAATGCTCACCAATAACCCAGAGCTGGCATCAAGATTAACGTTTGAGTTGCCTGCCAATGGTTTGTCTTTTTCGCAAGATGCGGTTAGGCGTTTTGCCATGCTGATCAAACAGCATAATGCCAAACTCTCCCTCCACCATTTTGGGCGAGGTTCGGCAGAATTTGCCTATTTGCAAACATTGCCTGTGGATTGTCTGAAAATAGATCGGCAGTTTATACAACATGTAGTCACTGATGCGGATACGCGTTTCTTCATCCGTTCATTGGTGGCGATTGCCAATAGTTGCGATATTAAAATACTTGCCGAAGGCGTTGAGACGGAGCAGCAGTGGCAAGCACTGATTAATTTGGGTATTCAAGGTGGTCAAGGGTATTGGCTAGGTAAGCCGTCATTACAGCATATTATTGGCTGACTCATGTGCTGGTTTCTTTTTAAGGGACTGTTAGAATAGATGCGTTAACAATCACTTGAGATTTGTTGAATCAACGCAGCGAGTATTCTTTATGACCTCTAACTCTTGGCTTTCCCGCACTTTTACCCGCATGGGTGATTGGTATGATGACTGGCGAGATGATACCGCGGATAATTCGTCGTGGCGTCGCTGGCTTATCGTATTGGTGTTAACTTATCTGATTGTTTGCCTTTTGTTGGCGATGTACTGGAGTCGCGAACCTGATCCTATTTCTCTTGAACTTACTAATACTCCGGCTATTGTCGGGGTATCCACAACCAACGCCTTAATTAATGTTGCTGATACTGTGTTAAACAAACCGGGTGGCTATTTGTCGAATGATATATCACTCCCCGGCGTATGGTTAGATAATATCCCCAGTTGGGAGTATGGCGCGTTGATACAGGTGCGCGACCTCAGTAAAACATTGCGTGAATCGTTTAGTCGTTCGCAATCACAGTCGACAGAAGATAAAGACCTTGTGATTGCCGAGCCTCGTTTTAATTTTGATACGCAAAGTTGGATTTTTCCTTCATCAGAATCCGTTTACCGTGAAGGTATAAAACACTTAAGGCTTTATCAGGCGCGTTTAGTTGATGATGATAAAACTAATGCGCAATTTTATGCGCGCGCCGACAATTTACATTCATGGTTAGCCACCGTTGAGTCTCGTTTAGGCAGTTTGTCGCAGCGCTTAAGTGCCAGTGTAGGACAGCGCAGAATTAATACAGACTTGGCGGGCGAAGAAAATGCGAGTCAGGCCACGCCGGCACCCAGCGAATTAGAAATTAAAACCCCGTGGACAGAAATTGATGATGTATTCTACGAGGCGCGGGGAAGTGCGTGGGCATTGGTTCATTTTTTAAAAGCAGCCGAGGTTGATTTTGCGGATGTACTTGAAAAGAAAAATGCACTGATTAGTTTACGCCAAATTATTCGTGAATTAGAAGCGACGCAAGAACCTGTTTATAGTGTGATGATTTTAAATGGTAGTGGCTTTGGTATGATGGCAAATCATTCCTTGGTGATGGCATCTTATCTTTCGCGCGCACATGCGGCCATTATCGATATTCGAGAGCTTTTAGCACAAGGGTAAAATACGAAGGCGTTTATGCTACGATTTTTTAAGTGGTTCTATAGTCAGCGCCAAGTAGCCACTTGAGAATGTCATGACGGGGCTGCAGGGGTTTATTCTAACGCGCCAGTGGCGGGATACGCCTAATGGTATACAAATAGAATTGTGGCTGTCGACGGATCAGGGCGCGGTACAATGTATTGTGCCTCGCCAGCGTGCCGTTTTTTTTATTCGGCAGTTGGACGCACAGCAACAACAGCACTTTTTTTCTAATCAGTCTTTTTTAACGCTCAAATCTCTGCCGTTACGTTCTTCTACCGGAGAGGCGGTGACTGCTGTTTATTGTTCTCAGCAGCGACAATTAAAAACCATTGTTGAGCAATTGCGGGCTAAAGATATTACCTGTTGGGAAGCGGATATTCGCCCGACAGAGCGCTTTTTGATGGAGCGTTTTATCACTAGTGATATTTTATTGCCCGATGCGGCGCTATCAAACGGCTATGATATTTCGTCTAGCTCTTCTATATCTCAATCTGCTAGTCAGTCCTTGCAGCACCCAACAATAAAAACGCGACGCTGTCAGCCAATCGAATATGAGCCGTCGCTTTCCGTCATATCGTTAGATATTGAAACATCAATGGATGCAAAAGAACTGTATTCAATCGCTGTTTATGGCAGTGATACAGCCATTGTGTTTATGGTGGGTGATACTGAACTGCCTGATGTGCCAGAAGATATGTCGGTGATTATATGTAATACGGCGCGACATTGTTTGCTTCAGTTTCTCTCGTGGCTGGAGAAAAATGATCCTGACATTATTATTGGTTGGCATGTGGTGCAATTTGATTGTTGGATTCTGACCAAGTTGTGTCAGCGTTTAGGTATTTCGTTCACTTTAGGGCGTGGTCAACAAGCCCCTCATTGGCGTGTTGAGGGTCAGTCGGGCTCAGCGGATACCGGTCATGAGGGTGATTGGGTTGATCGCCAGCGTCGTTATATGAGTGTGCCCGGTAGAGTCGTACTTGATGGAATAGAATTGTTGCGTACGGCGTTTTATCACTTTGATAGCTTTAGCCTACAGTTTGTGGCTAATCAATTGCTGGGTGAAAGTAAGTTGATTTCTCATGATGATCGTGGGCAAGCGATTAGCGATTTATTTTATTCTAACGATCTGCATGATCGCCTTGCCTTGGCGAAATATAATTTGCAAGACTGCCGACTCGTATGGGATATTTTTAAAAAGACCAATCTGCTTGAATTTGCCATTGCGCGCTCAAGACTCACGGGTATGTCTTTGGATAAAGCGGGAGGCTCGGTCGCTAGCTTTGATTACGCCTATTTGCCAAAATTGCATAGAAAAGGTTATGTGGCACCCAATCTAGGTGAAATGGAATCGGATATTGTTAGCCCCGGCGGATATGTTATGCAATCGCAGCCGGGTTTGTATCAGCATGTGTTGGTATTGGATTTTAAAAGTCTGTATCCCAGCATTATTCGCACATTTATGATTGACCCTTACAGTTTTTGGTCTGCTCAGCAGCAGTCGTTATCGGCTGACAATGTTGTTGAGGGTTTTAATGGCGCATTTTTTTCTCGAGAACAATCCATTCTCCCTGAACTGATAGAGCGTTTATGGCAAGCGCGTGATCAAGCAAAAGCCGATAATGATAAGCCCTTGTCTCAAGCGATTAAAATTATAATGAATTCTTTTTATGGCGTGCTCGGGTCTTCAGGTTGTCGTTTTTTTGATCCTAGGGTATGTAGTTCTATTACACTGCGTGGTCATGAAATTATCCAGAAGAGCCATGAATTTATTGAGCAGCAAGGCTATACCGTGATTTATGGTGATACAGATTCATTGTTTGTATGGTTGGGCGATGCATTTTCTCAGCAGCACGATACCATTGATGTTGCGAATGGTGCGGCAAGTCAGATAGGTCAAGCTTTGGCTAGCCAGTTGAATACTTGGTGGAAAAAAACACTTGCGGATACGCTCAATATTACCAGTCGGTTAGAGATTGAGTTTGAAACGCATTATTATGATTTTCTAATGCCGACGATTCGTAATTCTGAGAAAGGCAGTAAAAAACGTTATGCGGGGCGTATTCGAAAGGGCGTCGATAGTGAGTTGGTGTTTAAAGGTTTGGAGGCAGTGCGTACTGACTGGACAGTATTAGCAAAACGATTTCAGACAGCGCTCTATCAAAAAATTTTTGACCGGCAGACGTATCAATCTTATATCGTGGATACAGTTAATAATGTATTGTCGGGCGCATATGATGACGATTTACTTTACCAAAAGCGTCTTCGTCGTGATGTATTGAATTATCAAAAGTCTAACCCTCCGCATATTAAAGCTGCAAAAAAATATCAGGCACATTGTGGCGAGGCTATGCATAAAGGTGATTTGATTGCTTATGTGATAACAGTTAATGGCCCTGAGCCGGTTGATTATCTGCAAAGCTCAATTGATTATCAGCATTATATAGATAAGCAGCTTAAGCCTATTGCTAATAGTATACTTGGATTTTTAGATGATGATTTTGAGCGTATTATCGATACACAACTGCGCTTGCTGTAGATGTTTTTTGAAAAATTCATGCTCACCTATTGCTAGGTTAGCATGAATTTTTTTACTGGTTGCTGTGTTATCGGCGACCCGCTTCGGTAATAGGTGTGTTTTCAGTGTTTCTGTTTTCTCCATTACCAAATGGATGCTCGCCTGAAAACGTATTTCTATTTTCACCGCTGCCAAATGGAAGTTTTTCTGAAAATGTATTTCTGTGCTCGCCGCCGCCAAATGGAATGTCTTCTGAAAAAGTGTTTCTGTTTTCGCCGCCGCCATATGCGAGTTTTCCTGCAGAAGCATTTAGGCTTAAGCCTAGAGAGGTTAGTAATATAGTGCCGACTAAAACTAATTTTTTGTTTTTCATAATGATGTACCTTTTAAGTTAATGTAAATTTAATGTGCTAAATAATTGATGCGCAATTAAGAGTGGTTATGCGAGTGATAGTTCACCGGAATTTTTATAATTTTATTTTTGCAAAATGCGATTTTTGGTTATATGCAGCTATGTATTTGTTGGCTTTAAAATCTTGAACGTTAAAGAAAATGTAGTGGCTCGCGTGTGAGTGCCGAAAATGGCTGGTGATTTTTGTCTCCTCTAGTATGCTTGTTTTTTGGAGTGTTGGCATAGCTCTTAACGAATTTAGAGAGTCTAAAAAAGTGATTGAAATGCGTGATATGAATCACCTCTCATCCTATCTTCCCGCCGATTAGGTTGATGAAGATAGTGCATACATTTTTAGCGAATAGCTTGAGGCATTAAATATAGTCATGGAGTAATAATGATGAGTATTGATAATCAGTTAATAAGGTATCAAGGTGGGTGTTTGTGTGGTGAGATTCGTTACTCGGTAGGAAATCTTGGCCGACACATGGGGCACTGCCACTGCTCTATGTGTCGTAAGTTTCACGGCGCTGCTTTTGCGACTTTTGGCGAAGCCAGCAAAGAGCAATTTCAATGGTTGTCGGGCGAGAGTTTCTTAAAAACGTATGTAGCGTCAAATGGTACAAAAAGAACGTTCTGTTCTCACTGCGGGTCTAGTTTACTGTTTAAATCACCAAACATGCCGAGTGATATAGTTGAGTTTAGCTTGGGTACGTTAGATACAGATATTCCTTATAAGCCCGATGCACACATTTTTATTGAGAATAAGGCCTGCTGGTATGAGATTGAGCAGCCACTTCCCCAGTACGCCCAAGGGCGCGATAGTTCGAGAGTAGATGCTGGCAATAACTAAGATGGTGTGACTTATACTTTTTCATTGTAGTATGCGTTGTTTATTATTTTATTGCATGCTTAGCTGTCCCCTTATTTTCCTAGCCTCCATTTATCAAGGTAGTTATTAATGTCTTCAAGTATTAATCAAACCATGGGCAAGCAAGAGTGGCTAATGTTGTTGCTGTTGTCGATTTTGTGGGGAGGGTCTTTCTTTTTTGTTGAGGTGGCAGTTCAAGAATTGCCTCCGTTAACGATTGTTGCTTTACGCTTAGTGTTAGCAGCATTGACGCTTTGGCTTGCCATGATTGCGATGGGGCAACGTTTGCCGACTCAGTTTGGGGTGTGGAAAAAATTTGCGTTGATGGGGGTTTTTAATAGTGCGTTACCATTTTCATTAATCGTTTGGGGGCAAACGCATATCCCTTCTGGGTTAGCATCCATTTTTAATGCAACCACACCGTTGTTTACCGTGATTATGGCGGGTGTTTTTCTCGCGGATGAGCGTATTAGCTCTCGCAAAGTGATGAGTATTGTCATTGGGTTTATTGGTGTGGTGGTGCTGATAGGTCCTTCATCGCTCGATGGTTTAAATGCTAATGTATTTGCTCAATTAGCGGTGCTTTGTGCAGCGGCTTCCTATGGTATTTCAGGGGTATATGGAAGGCGTTTTAAGGCGCTAGGTTTGCCGCCCTTAGCGATAGCCACAGGTCAGTTAATCACTTCTTCTTTAATGCTACTGCCGATCAGTTTATGGGTTGAGCAGCCTTATCTATTATCATCTCCGAGCCTTGGCGTGTGGTTTTCGGTTATTTGCTTGGCAGTATTTTCAACAGGTTTAGCTTATATTTTATATTTCCGTATTTTATCGTCAGCGGGAATTACTAATCTATCAATGGTAACTTTTTTAATTCCGGTGACGGCCATTTTATTGGGTGTGCTTGTATTAGGTGAAACATTATATGTTGAGCATTTTATCGGTATGGGGTTTATTATTGTTAGCTTGCTAGGTATTGATGGCCGCTTACTCAAGCATCAATTTTTCAAAAAACGTCAATGAGCTAATCTCTATAGGTCGGTTTATGTCTGAATATACAGCCACAGTGGTTTGGCAGCGTCGAGAGAATGAAGTCTATCTAGACAATAAATATAGTCGTGCACACGAATGGTTATTTGATGGTGGTATTACTGTGCCGGCGTCTTCATCTCCGTATGTTGTTCCCTTGCCCTATTCTTGTGAAAAAAGTGTCGACCCTGAGGAAGCCTTTGTGGCTTCATTGTCCAGCTGTCACATGTTGTTTTTTTTATCGATAGCCGCCAAACAACAGTATATTGTGGAGCGCTATGTAGACAGACCCACGGGTGTGATGCAGCGAAATGATGAGGGTAATATGGCGATGACAACGGTGACTCTTCGTCCTTCTATTCAGTTTTCGGTTGGTTCAACAGTGAGCACGCAAGAGATTCAACAGATGCACCATCAGGCTCATGAGCAATGCTTTATCGCCAACTCGGTAAAAACACGCATAATAGTAGAAAGTTAACTTTATGCACTGAGGGGTGTTTAGGTTACTGGTAAAATATTCAGCGCATAAGTCATTAGTAGGATAAGAATGAAAAAAGAGTTCACGTTAGCAAAAATTCAAGAAAGTGATCACGAATATGTTGTTACCGTGATTGCTGAATCCAATGCAGTCGTTGCTGAGCAGTTTGGTATTTCTCGCCAAAATAACCCTAAGCATCCTTCATTTTATACGCAGGAATGGTTGGCCAGTGATATTGCGAGAGGAGAGCAATATTTTGTTTGCAGGCAAGGTGAGCGTGTTGTTGCTTGTGTCGCATTTGAGCATCCGCGCCCGGATACCGCATACCTTAATCGCTTGTCGGTATTGCCGGCATATCAACGGCAGGGTATTGGCAAAATGTTGGTCGAGTATATTGTGTCGCACGCAGAACAGTTAGCTATTTCGACCATTAGTATTGGGATTATTGCCGCTCACCTATCGCTAAAGTCGTGGTATATCAGTTTAGGTTTTGAGGAAGGTGAGACTAAAGAAATCTCACACTTGCCTTTTGATGTGACATATTTGCGTCTGTATTTGTAATATTTGTATTTATCATTGAGCTCGGAGATATACGCTTGAAAGTGATTAAGCCTTGTGAATTTACTGCTGACTCCGCTTGGGGTTCGTTGCCTATTACGACAATGAACGGTATTAGTACGAAGCTCCACTGGACGGATCAGCCTTATAAATGGCATGTGAACGATGGCGAAGAGGTTTTCGTTGTACTTGATGGTCAGGTAATGATGTATTTCCGAGAAGAGGGGGTTGAACGCTCGGTATTACTTGATGTGGGAGATATATTTTATGCCTCTGTGGGCACAGAGCATGTTGCGCATCCAGTAGGTATTGCACGTGTATTGGTAGTTGAATCTGAAGGTAGCGTATAGGGAGCGTGGTTATATCTAGAGGGGTATAACATCGCCTGTTCTGTTGAAGCAGACGATGTTAAGTATTCGGTGAGTCGTTTCTATTTAGCCTTTATTAAAGCGCTCAACAGAATCGGTTATTTCTTTTTTAGCAGCTGCAGCGTTATCCCAGCCTTCTACTTTTACCCATTTGCCTTCTTCTAGGTCTTTGTAATGCTCAAAAAAGTGGCTGATACGTTTGAGTAACAGCTCAGGAACGTCATCAATATCGTTGATATGTGCATTCATAGGGCTGATTTTTGTCACTGGAACGGCAAGGATTTTGGCATCTTCTCCTGACTCATCCGTCATATTTAATACGCCGACTGGACGGCAGCGAACGACAGAGCCAGCCGCAAAGCCAAATCGCGAAATAACTAATACATCGACAGGGTCGCCGTCACCACATAGAGTGTCATTCACATAACCGTAATTACATGGGTAGTGCATAGAAGTGCCTAAAATACGATCAACAAATAGGGCACCACTGTCTTTATCCACTTCATATTTAACGGGCTCTCCGTTAAGGGGGATCTCGATAATAACATTCACTTCTTCAGGTAATTTTTTGCCAGCAGGCACAGAATTAAGACTCATAGTATAGTTTCTTTCGTATTAAGTTGGAGGAAATAGGGCTTTGCCCGTAAAAACTGGCGCAAATTTTACCATAAGTCGCAGGCTTACCAAGCTTTTAGGTCGTTTTTATCGTATTTGAGGAGGGTAGGTGTTTACTATCGCACTAAGAGGAGCTAGATAACGGCTGTACGAGGGAAAGAACCTCCATTTTGTGGTGCGGAGTCTGGCGAAGGTAGTGCTTCAATTTTCTTCAGCCCTTGGCCAATAATGGCTGCCAAGGGGTTCTTAGGGTTTTTGTTAACAAAAAAGTTTGCTGTTTTTTCATAAGAGCTGCATTGGTAGATAACCTCTTCAAGCATAACGAGTGTATCGGCAAGCTCGTTATAGTGTCGTTGTTTTTCTTCTTTATCTAAATCACTACCGTCATCTAAATAAAAGGAGCCATATAGCCCTGCACTATTAACAATAAAAATTATGTTATTGGCGATATTTTGGATGAAATAAACTTCACTATTATTGTGAGTAAAGCCAACTTCTGTATTAGTATCTTTGATGATGTTTGTAGTCTGCTGAATGTATTTTTGTTTACTCTCTGATTGGGCAACGGTGTTTGCAGCAAAATTAGGGTCGCTAGACTTGAAAGGGAGTGTAGGTGCGTGTTTCAGCATCTTTATAATAGTAGATGATACGCTGGCAAAGTAAGAGTGTACGTTGATTTGCAATACAGGAATGACACTGCAGAAACTGCGTTCTTGTGCTGCAAACTTTTTCCCATAAATAGCAATGACGTTATCTAATAAATTGAGTAATTGCCCAAGTTCGCCTAAACCTTCGCCGACTTTTTTTCTTGGGTATCCCGTACCATCAATGTTTTCATGGTGCTCTAGTACGGCTCTAGAAACGACTTTAGGAAATGCAGCTATCGCGCTGAGAATCTTATGGCCAATAATGGGGTGGGCTTGTATGCTATTCCATTCTTCAGGTGTTAGATTTCCCTTTTTTTTCAGAATGTTAGGGTCAATATGTAAGAAACCAATGTCGTGAGCTAAGCCTGCGAGAAAGTATTCTTCAATTTCTGTTTGTGATTTATTATCTAGCGTGGCACATAGATAGGCGAAGTAAGCAGATTTTATCGATTGATCGAATGTGTCGGGTAGTTGTGCGCACAATACCGTGAGTTTTTGTTGCAGCATGGGGAATTTTTCGATGCGTAAGCAACATTTTTGTAATGGTTTTCGATCCGTTGATATTTTTTTATGTAAAGATTGAATGCTCGTATTCGTCAATATAATGCGATTAATATGATCATAAATAGATTTGGCATTGAGTTGGTTTTCTATTGCTATAGAGTTTTCTAAAGGTTTTAATAATTTAAAATTAAGAATGGTGTCACAGGTTTTTTTATTCAGTTCGAGTCCGCTTTTAGCGAGTAATACTCCTTGATCACTAAGAATATCTTCTGTCGCGACGAGCGTCATTTTTTCTTGAAGCTTTGCTATGTTTTTGGCGTATTCACTCATAGGGGATCTACAAACCTGTAAATGCGATGTTGTCATCGGTAAAGGTCAGTATAGTGAAGTGAAAATCCTTTGCAAAAAGAATAGGTTGCAGATGAATGTTTAGGTGACAGTGTAAATGTTTACATTGTAATTATTTTTTAAAAAGATTATTTAGATGACAAACTGTTCCAATAATCTACAATGGATTCGGGGATTGGTGGTCGATCGGTGGATGAAAATACGTCAGCAAATATCCCCACTTTTTCAGACAGACTGTTTGAGTTCTTAGTGCTGAATAAATTAGCAGCTTTGTAATAACTTTGTAATTGAAAAATGATTTCTTCTAGCATGAGCCGTGTCTCTTCAACTTCCAAATGTAATGTTTGGTGGTCTTCTTGGTTTAAACGTTGCAGTAATTCAATGTAAGAAGACTCTTGCAATCCCGAACTTGCGATAACAGCAGATATCTTATTGCCAATATTTTGTATGGCGGTCACACTTTTACTATTGTGAGTAAAGCCTATAATGTCGTTAACCTGCTTAATGACATCCATGATTTTATTAATATACAGTTGTTGTTGGTAAGTGTAATCGATAAGGTCTTTGACCGTCTCTTTATCGACATCCTCTACTTTTTGCTCGTTTAACTGCTTGAGAATTAACGTTATCGCAGTAACTGCAGATTGGTGATAGCCGAAAGTATTCATTTGAATAATCGGGAAAATATTTTTGATTGTGCGTTTTAGCGGTTTAAACTGTTTTTGGTAAATGACAATAACATCATCCAATAAGCTAATTAGCGAGCCTAGTTCACTAATGTCTTTTTCTTCTTTTTCCATGGGGTAGCCGGAGGCGTCGGGCCGTTCATGGTGGTCTAAAATGGCTTTTCTGCTAGTGGCAGAAAACTCATCCACTTCTTTCAATAGTTTGAAGGCAATGATGGGGTGAAGTTGTATCTCTTTCCACTCTTGGGCTGTCAGCCTTTTTCTTTTATCAAGGCAATTCTTTGGGATAAATAGTAGGCCAATATCATGTAGTAGACCGGCTAAAAATGCAGCCTCAATTTTAGCTTGAGAGTATTTTGCGGTGATGCCAGAAATATAGGCAAGGTAAGCAGATAGCACAGATTGCTCATACAATTCTTCGGCTTCAACCTTCATAACGGTCATTATTTCTAATAATTCGGGATAGCGCTTTAATGATTCGCAACACTGGCTTAATAAAGAGGCTTTGCCAAAGTTTTCATCAATTTCGCTAAATGACTTATCTTTACTGACGAGCAAATTAATCGCGTCGTATATCGCGGTGTATGTGAGGGGTTCAGCGATTTTGATCAGGTTATCTAATGTGTCATTAAGATTGAGGTGAGAGAGCTCAAGATATTTTTCTTTGTCTAATATATCGCCTTTTTTTGCAACATCGCCTTCTGGATGCGCAATAATATCGTCCGTCACGATAAAATCGACTTTGCCACGAAGTTTTGCTCGCAAATAAGAAAGGTATCGATCCATTATTTATCCATTGCTATTGCTGCTAACCCGCGAAGAGCGAGCAATGCAGAACTCTGATTAGGCGCTCGTTGTTCCTAGCCCCGATAAAGCCTACATGGGGTGGCTTATGCCCGAATGGCCTACGCAGAGGTTTCTATACAAAAGTACTTGATGTTTGATGGAAATAATAAGGCCATCGTATGTAGTGTAGCAGGCAATAGTTAGGTAGCCATTAATATAGGCGATTATGTGGGTTTAATAGTAAGAGAGAGTAATTTAAGGGCTGTTAAGGTTATGTGTGAGCTCAATAGAACCGAGCTGTGAGCAGCTACAAGGTGATGGTGTTTGTAGCTGCTCAAGAGATATGTTGGTTGAGATAAGGTCAATGTCAGTTAAACGACAAATTTCTTTTTGATTTTCTTGTCGGCTAGTACTTTTTTGAGTTGCACATAGTCGGGTAAGCCATTCTTGCCGTAAGGCGGGTAGTCTTCCCCTTGAATGAGCGGTGCTAAGTACTGACGCCCTTCTTCGCTGATACCAAAGCCATCTTTGCTAATGTAGCTGCGAGGCATCATTTTTTCGACATTGGCAATTTGATCAAGGGGGGCTTCTTTGATCGCCCAGCTATATTTCTTGCCTTTCCCACGAATAATCGCAGGCATTACCGCATTTTTTCCTTCTATTGCCATTTCTACAGCCGCTTTACCGACGGCATAGGCCTGTTCTACATCGGTAGCTGATGCAATATGGCGTGCAGCGCGTTGTAGGTAGTCTGCCAGTGCCCAGTGGTATTTATAGCCCAGCTCATCTTTTACCATGGTTGCTAAGGTGGGCGCGACACCGCCTAGTTGCTTGTGGCCGAAAGCGTCGGTATTGCCGGCATCCGCTAAAAAACGGCCGTCTTTATATTGTGCGCCTTCAGAGGCGACAATAACGCAGTAGCCGTGCTTTTTAACCGTGCTTTTTACGCGCTTTAAAAACTTTTCTTTATTAAAGGCAATTTCGGGAAAAAGAATGATGTGTGGGGCATCCCCTTCTTTTTCTGCCGCTAATCCGCCAGCCGCAGCAATCCAGCCAGCGTGACGCCCCATCACCTCAAGAATAAAAACTTTAGTCGAGGTTTCGCACATAGATTTTACATCCAGCGCGGCTTCTTTTGTTGATATGGCGACATACTTAGCAACCGAGCCAAACCCTGGGCTATTATCCGTAAAAGGTAAGTCATTATCGACAGTTTTGGGAACATGAATGGCTTGTAGGGGGTAGCCCATGGTCTCGGAGAGTTGGGATATTTTTAAGCAGGTATCTGCAGAGTCGCCACCGCCGTTATAAAAGAAATAACCGATGTTGTGTGCTTTAAAAACTTCAATAAGTCGCTCATATTCGGCGCGGTTATCTTCAAGGCTTTTGAGCTTATAACGACAAGATCCAAATGCGCCTGACGGCGTATGCTTTAGGCTTGCAATGGCTTTTGCGCTTTCTTTACTTGTGTCGATAAGTTCTTCGCGTAATGCGCCGATAATACCGTTGCTTCCGGCATACACTTTACCGATATGTTTTTTGTGTTGTCGTGCCGTTTCGATAACGCCACATGCTGACGCATTGATCACAGCGGTAACGCCGCCGGACTGTGCATAAAACGCATTTTTCTTCGCCATAATCAAAGAACCTTTTTAGTGGTGAACAATGTCAGTAATGATGGTTGGGTTGCTCATTGGGAGCGCAGCGTAAGAGCCGATTGTGCTCATTGCGCAGGCATTCTGAAAGGCGGCAATGATACGGCAATTTAATGGCAATTTCATCGTGTTATCGTGTAAGCTCTGCGATTTATCTCAACCTAATGCTAAGGTCTATTAACATGAACCACATTCATATATTGGGTATTTGTGGCACCTTTATGGGGAGTCTGGCGCAATTGGCTATTGCGAAAGGATATCGAGTGACCGGTTGCGATGCGAATGTGTATCCACCGATGAGTACGCAATTAGAGGCGGCGGGTATTGAGCTGATCGAAGGCTTTGGTGTTGATCAGCTAGATCTTAAACCTGACCAATTTGTCATTGGCAATGCGATTAGTCGAGGTAATCCTCTATTGGAGGCATTATTAAACAAAGGCCTACCTTATATATCAGGGCCGCAATGGCTAAGTGACCATGTCCTGCAAGATAAATGGGTATTAGCCGTATCGGGTACGCACGGGAAAACCACCACTAGCAGTATGCTGGCGTGGATTTTAGAGTATGCCAATATGTCACCCGGCTACCTTATTGGAGGAGTGCCCCAAAATTTTGACGTGTCTGCGCGCCTAGGAAACACCCCATTTTTTGTGATTGAGGCGGATGAATATGATAGTGCTTTCTTCGACAAGCGCTCTAAGTTTGTCCACTACCGCCCACGTACTTTAGTGATTAACAATCTTGAATTTGACCATGCGGATATTTTTGATGACTTGGCAGCCATTCAGCGCCAATTTCATCATGTCGTAAGAACTGTTCCTGAGAATGGGCGTGTGATTTACCCAGCGGGAGTCACCGCTATTGATGAGGTGATTAATCAAGGTTGCTGGAGTGAAACGGCGACGATGTCTCAAGCGGGCTCAGACGATCAAGATAGATCTGCGACGTGGCATGCGAAGAAGATAGATAATAACGCGTTGGATAACCGTATGGTCACACCTGAAGGCGATGGCTTTACCGTATATTATCAAGGGCAAGAACAAGGGCAAGTTAACTGGTCTCAATTAGGCAAACATAATATTGCTAATGGCTTAGCGGCTATTGCGGCGGCTCAGCATGTGGGGGTAACGCCCGAGGTTAGTTGTGAGGCGTTGTCACAGTTTGGTGGTGTTAAGCGTCGTATGGAATGTATCGCTGATATACGTGATGCTGGAGTGGCAAGTGTCAAAATTTATGACGATTTTGCTCATCACCCATCGGCGATAGCGACAACCCTTGAAGGTTTGCGTAAAAAGCAGGGCGATGACTATATTATTGCTGTCATTGAGCCGCGCTCCAACACGATGCGCATGGGGGTGCATGCGGCACATTTGGCTGATTCTGTTACGCAAGCCGATCAAGTATTGTGGTTTAATCCGCCCTCGTTATCGTGGGATATTGATGGTGTGATTAAGGCAAGTGAAGCCCCTAGTCAGCGTTACGATACTTTAGGTGCATTAGTCGCTGCTGTTGTTAAGTGTCGTGCCGCACTCGAGCCATCGGTAAAAGCGCATGTGGTGGTGATGAGCAACGGCGGTTTTGGTGGTGTTCATGGCTTGCTGGTTCAGGCATTACAAAACCAATAAATAGTTATAGGAACCTCTGATTAACCACGAATGACTTATGCGTGAGTCTACAATGCGCTACGTGTAAACCAATAAGCAATGAGAGTATGTCATGAGCGATCATCCATCTAATACTATGCAGAAAATAGTTACCTTGGCGATAACGGGAGCATCCGGAGCGCAGTATGGCTTGCGGTTATTGCAGTGTTTATTGGCCGCTAATTGTCGTGTTTACCTTTTGCTGTCGCGCGCAGCCGAAGTGGTTATTGCCACCGAAACGTCTATTTGTTTACCTGAATCGGGGCATGTTGATAGCTTAGAAAAGCAGCAGCATTTTTTAAGTGAACGATACGGTGCCCAGTCAGAGCAATTGACTCTCTTTAGTCGCGAAGATTGGTTTTCGCCGGTAGCTTCGGGTTCCAGTAGCCCTGCGAGTATGGTGGTTTGCCCTGCGAGTGGCGGTACTTTATCTGCGATTGCTCATGGTGCAAGTAACAACCTCGTTGAGCGAGCAGCCGATGTGGCACTGAAAGAGCGCCGTCAACTTATTGTGGTTCCTCGCGAAACACCGTACTCGCAAATACACTTAGAAAATATGCTAAAACTGACACAGCTAGGTGCCGTGGTGTTGCCAGCAAGCCCTGGCTTTTATGCTAATGCCGATACGGTTGAAGATTTAATTGACTTTATTGTTGCTCGTATCTTAGATCAGTTAGGTTTACCGCAGGATTTGATGCCGAGGTGGGGTGAAATTTCTCAAGCTTAGCTCGGGTAATCATTAACCGTATTTTTCCCATAGGAGTTTCAGTGTGCAGGTTCTCAAATGACAGACGATAAGCCTATTCATTGCAAAGTGACGATTCATTACTGTCGCCGATGTCGCTGGTTATTGCGATCCGCATGGATGGGGCAAGAGTTGTTAACAACCTTTGATACAGAAATTCACGAGCTCGCATTAGTGCCCAATAATGACGGTGCGTTCTCGATATGGGTGGATACTGAATGCATCTGGGAGCGTAAGCGCGATGGAGGCTTTCCTGAACTGTCGGCATTGAAGCAGCGGCTAAGAGATTTTATTGCGCCTGACAAAAATCTTGGGCACAGTGATCACTCACGATGAGTGCCAATCAACCCTTGCTACAATCGATGAATAGATAACATCAAAAATAAAAAAGAATGGCCGCACTGAGTGGCGCTGAGTAGGAATAATTATGTTTCAAAAAATACAGTCTGCCTATTTTTCGTTAGTTCTTAAGCATTCGATGCTAACGGTAGTAAGTATAATGGTGCTCGCTATTGTATTAGCTATTCAGCTACCCAATCTCACCATTGATGCATCGTCAGATGCGTTAACCTTGGAATATGACAAAGATCTCGATTACTTTCGTGAGGTAAGTAAGCGCTATCAATCGGGTGATTTTTTGGTTGTCACTTACACCCCCGATGGCGATTTGTTTGAAGATAAAACCTTAGATCACCTAGCCGCGTTGCGCTTTGCACTATTGGAAGTCGATGGTGTTGTTAGTGCCAACTCTATTCTAGATGTCCCCTTGCTATATAGCCCTAAAGTGTCTCTCACCGACGTTACCTCTGGGGTTAAAACGTTGCGCGATGATGGCGTTGATCGTGAATTAGCTCGACAAGAATTTTTACGCTCACCTATTTATAAAAATATGCTGTTAGGCCCCGACGGTAAAACCACCGCTATTTTGCTTAACTTAGCTATCGATGAAACCTTTATTCGTTTAGTGCGTGAGCGTGATGCCTTACGCTTGCAGCGCGATACCCAAGGCCTAACTCTGGCAGAGAAAAATCGTTTAGAGGAAGTGTCTCAAGCGTTTTTAATTTACAGCACGGCTGCGACAGAAAAAAGCCATCAGCGTGTGCAGAATGTACGTCGTGTTGTTGAACGTTATAAGCCCGATGCCCAAATATTTTTGGGCGGAGTCTCGATGATTGCTGCCGATATGGTCGACTTTATCCGTAGCGATATTGTTGTATTTGGTGTGGGAATTATTATTTTTATTATCATTATTTTGTCGGTTATTTTTCGTCAATGGCAATTGGTTATCCTGCCCTTAACCGTATGTTCTTTGGCCGTCGTGATTATGCTGGGATTTCTTGCTGCTGTAGATTGGCGATTGACGGTTATATCTTCTAATTTTGTAGCGCTATTACTGATTATTTGCCTGATGATTACGATCCACTTGATCGTTCGCTATCGTGAAGAAAGTGAGCTGCAACCCGATAAAGAACCGATCGATTGGTTGCGAGAAACGATTAATCACATGGCAAGACCCTGTATCTATACCGTGTTGACGACTATGGTGGCGTTTGTTTCTTTAGTGGTGAGTGGTATTAGCCCCGTGATCGATTTTGGCTGGATGATGGTCATCGGTTTAGTGATTGCTTTTGTATTAGCATTTCTATTGATTCCCGCCGGTTTATTAATGTTGCCAAAAGTATCAGTGGCTAATGGTAACGTGATTAAAAGCTCAGCTAAAACCCAAGATGAGCCATTAAAAGAACCGTTGACCTTATTATTTTCACGCTTCACTGAGCGGAACGGGCGTCTAATTTTGGGCTTGGGTATTGCTGCAGCGTTAATCAGTATTGTTGGTATAAAACAGCTAGAAGTAGAAAATCGGTTTATTGATTATTTTCATTCGTCTACCGAAATTCATCAGGGTATGTTAGTGATAGATCAACAGTTGGGTGGCACGATTACTCTAGATATTACTATTGATCACCCGCAACCATCGACACCTGTACACACATCATTCGCTGACTCGTTCGCTTCGCCTGAAGATGACTTTGGTCACGATGCTAGTGATCCTTTTGCCGATACCTTTGAGCCCGCAAAGGATATTCAGCGTGGTGCAGAGTTTGGTGATGATGTTGATCCTTTTGGTGAAGATCCATTGGCGAATCAGTCTGAAAATACAAGTGCTATCTCTTATGATAGTTATTGGTTTACTCAAGCGGGGCTGGAGAAAATAAACCGCTTTCACGATTACCTCAATAGCCTTCCTGAAATTGGTAAGGTGCAATCGCTGGCGACTGCCTACAAGGTAGCGAATGACCTTAACGGTCGGAAAGTGAATGACTTTGAATTAGCCTTAATGCGAAATTTATTACCGGACGACATTAAAGGCTTCTTACTGAAACCTTATTTGGCGGCTGACATTGATCAAACGCGTATTACCATGCGAGTGAAAGAAACAGACCCTGATTTGCGTCGGAATGAATTGGTAAAAGAAGTGCGTCGTTATGCGGTTGAAGAAATGGGCTTTGCTGAGAAAGATGTTCGCGTGACGGGCGTATTGGTGCTTTATAATAATATGTTGCAAAGTTTGTTTTCCTCGCAAATTTTAACAATTGGAGCAGTGTTTATTGGTATTTTGCTCATGTTTTTAATACTGTTTCGTTCATTATCGCTTTCGCTTATCGCCTTAGTGCCCAATATGCTGGCCGCATTGGTGGTACTTGGAGGGATGGGCTTGGTGGGTATTCCACTGGATATGATGACAATTACGATTGCCGCGATTGCCGTCGGTATTGGCGTGGATGATGCGATCCATTATATCTATCGTTTTAAAGAAGAATTTGTTAAAGATGGCGATTATGTGGCAACCATGCATCGTGCTCACGGCTCTATTGGCCGAGCTATGTATTACACCTCCGTCACAGTCATCGTTGGGTTTTCCATATTGGCCTTGTCTAAGTTTATTCCTTCTATTTATTTTGGTTTGCTGACCGGCTTAGCCATGCTGGCTGCGATTGTTTCTTCTCTTACACTACTACCTCAATTGATGCTCGTACTTAAGCCGCTGGGTAAAGGAAGAGAGGAAAGTGATGAATAAACGTTCGTTACGTTCTTATGTAATGCGCTATATTTTGCTACTAATATGCGGCGTATTAGTATTAACCGTCGTTTTGGTTTTGCCATTGCGTTGGCTAAATCCAGCAACAACAAGTTTTATTTTGTCAGATGAGTCTGTTGATTCTGTATGGATATATCAGCAGTGGACCGACATAGAGGATATTGCCCCTATGATGCAAATGGCGGTTATTGCATCAGAAGACCAAAAATTTCCTAAGCATTATGGTTTTGATTTTGAGCAGTTGCAGATAGTGTTATCGCAATCGGGTGGTCCAAAGCGTGGTGCTAGTACGATTAGTCAGCAACTAACCAAAAATATTTTTTTATGGTCGAGCAGAAGCGTGTTCCGTAAAGGCGTTGAGGCCTACTTAACCGTTTTTGTTGAGCTGTTAATGCCGAAATCAAGAATTCTTGAATTGTATTTGAATGTTGTGGAATTCGGTCCGGGTATTTATGGCGTGCAAGCGGCGAGCCAGTCATTTTTTGATAAAGCTCCGTCGCAATTAAACCGTATTGATGCCTCATTGTTGGCTGCAGTATTACCTAACCCTAAAGTGCTTGATGTGGCCAAGCCCTCCGCATACGTTTACGACCGCGCATTGAATATTCGCTTTGCCATACGCAACTTGGGTGGAACACGTTACTTAGGGAATCTCTGAGCAAGTCATGTGTGATTTTTTACTGGCTAAATGTATCGTCAATGAAAAAATACTTGGTCATTTAACTGTTAAAGCGAATACAAAAACAAGCGCCGGATAAATGCGGAGCAGGATTGTTATTGCTAACGCTGATCTCCCCACCATAGCTACTGATAATATCAACGGCAATACTTAGCCCTATCCCTTGTCCGGGTTTTGCTGTGTCCGCCCGTGTGCCTCGTTGTAAGATAATGTGTTGTTGGTTGTCAGCAACGCCCTTGCCGTCGTCACTGATTTGTATGTCTAGTGCATGCTCTGTGTTATTAGCATTAATAACGACGTGCTGATGACCATGCTTGCAGGCGTTGTCCATAATGTTTCCAAGCACTTCTAATAAATCCGCCTCGTCTCCGTAAAAATAACTGTCGTCGTGGCATAGGTTGCGAATGCTAATGGTTGGGTACACTTTTTCCAATATTTTAATGAGACGATTAGCCATCGTATGCACAGAAATTTTATCGGTATTATGGTTAATGGGGCTTTGATTAACTCGTACTACGGCTCGGCGTAGTTGGTGAGAAATAATTTGATCAATGCGTTCGACTTGCTCAATGATTTCATTACGGTTGTGCTCTTTTGTTAATTCACTTTGAATAACCGCAAGCGGGGTTTTTAAGCTATGCGCTAAATCAGACATGGTGTTGCGGTAACGTTCACGTTGTTTTTTTTCAGACAGCAAAATGTTATTGAAGTCATCAATTACCGGTTGTATTTCGGCAGGGTAATCATTGCCTAGTCTCTCAGTTGTATTGTTTTGTAATTGTGCGAGTTGCTTTGATAGCCTTTTTAGCGGTTGTAAGCCCCATCGCATAATCAATAATTGTGCAAGAATGAGCGCAACTCCCATAGAGCCTAGCCATTGCCATAAGCGTGAACGATAGCTATTAAGCTCGGCAATCATCGAGGCGGCATCACTGATAATAATAAAGCGTAAACGTTTTACGTCATTGTTAGGGTTCACCCATTCGGTATCATAGCTCAGCATGTTTAATAAGCTTTTAGGCTTTTCAAGATTGGCTTGGGAGAATAAACGTTGATTGAGTTGAAACGTGTTGTGGCGGGGTAACAATGAAGTGGGCAATAATTCTGATGATGCCGAGCGCCATAGGAGTGTATTTTTGCTGTCGGTAATAAAGGCATATAAACCGGATGACTGTTGATTAAGGCGCGGCTCTGTTAGTGCTTGTGGTAATTGTGGCCCATCATTTTCGACTTCGGCAACACCGAGTAATAAATACAGTTGTGCTTGTAGCTTTTCCTCTTCGGCATTGAGTTGGCTGTGATGAAATGCGTTTAATAGCAGTGTGCCGCTAAGCACAATAAATAGCGGTAAAATTAATAGCGATGCGATAAAAAAACGCTGTAAGAGCGAGCGCTTATTAAAAAAAGAAAAAAGCGTGAGCTTCATACTGCGCCGCCTATTGAATTACGCAATGGGGTCTGTCAAACGATAGCCCTGACCGCGCAATGTAGTAATGGGTTTGCGAATGTTGTCGGGATCTAGTTTTTTGCGTAAACGGCCGATGAGTACTTCGATAACGTTGCTATCAAGATCGAAGTCTTGATCGTATAGGTGTTCGGTGAGTTCTGTTTTTGAAATCACCCGTCCATTATTTAAGGCTAAATACTCCAGTGTGTTGTATTCATATTGGGTTAGCGTCACGCTTGTTGTATTAACGTCGACAGTTTTGCTGGCCGTATTAATTGTCATGTCACCAATTGTAATTTCGGGTGAAGCATGGCCTTTCGAGCGGCGAGTCAAGGCATTTAATCGAGCGAGTAGCTCCTCATTATGAAACGGTTTAACTAAGTAATCGTCAGCGCCGGCTTCTAAGCCCGTCACTTTATCCTGCCAATTGCTGCGGGCGGTTAGCAGTAATACAGGAAAGGTGATGTTGTTGTTGCGTAAGCGTTTAATAATTTCTATGCCATCAATTTCGGGTAAGCCGATGTCAATAATGGCAATGTCGTAGGGGTGTTCAGAGCCTAAGAACAAACCTTCACGACCATCTTCGGCGCTATCCACACTGTAGCTGTGTTGCGTTAAAAAAAGTTGTAAGTTGTTGCGTAAGGTGGGTTCATCTTCAATTAATAATAAACGCATAATAATGGCTCGACTATAAACCTGTTTCTGTATAGTTATTTTGTTGGGGCTTAGGTTGGGGCTTAGGTTGGGGATTAGGCTTGCGTTTTTTGCGAGCTTGCTTGTCTGAATAGTGATGAGTGTGTGGCGGTCTTGGGTGCAAGCTGCCGTTATTGCCATCAATGACAATGTAGCGAATACGTCCTTCAGGAGAAAGTATCTTCACTCGGTAGTGTATTGTATCGCCATTGATGGGTTTTACTTTTAGCACCTTTCCGTCGGTTACTTGCCGTGCGCTATCAGCCGCCTCCGATGGCGAAAGATTCTGTGCCACTACACCGTTTGTATAACTACAAACCACAATGGCGCTAATAAGCAGCCATTTGTGCTGTAGTCGCCAGTTATATTGAGTCGGTTCGCGATGCAAGAGTAATAACTCCATCAGTGGTGAAAACGAGTGTATTTTATTGTGCGGTTCCTTAAATAGGAAACTGAGACCTTTGCACGGAAGATGATTTTACTCTCAGGCAAGGCAAAAATGCACGGAGAGAGGGAGTTTATGCATGATAAATGACTGATTGAGTACATTTTTCCTCGGTACCCCCTTGTGGGGTAAACGCCGTATGAGAGTGAAATGGCTTTCGTGCAAAGGTCTCTGCATATTAGTAATCTATGGGCGTAACATCAACCGCTACACGGATTCTCTTGCCCGGGTGTGTATCCATGACGGTTGTGTAAATTTGTCCATCATACGCATAATTGACATCATAAGCGGAGAGCTGTTTTTCATGGCGGATATCATAATGTGTTTCGCACACTTCTTCGGTGACATATCGCGATGTGTGGCGTCGGGTATTGTGCGAGTGTTGATTCGATGAACGATGCTTGAGGTCATTGGCAATTGACCCGCCTAAGATAGCACCCGCGACGGCGCCAACACGCTTGTTACTTTTGTTGTGCCCTAGCTCATTGCCAATAGCACCCCCAATCAGTGCGCCGATAATGGTGGGAGTTGTTGATGAGTATTCACGGGAGTGATGGCGCTTGGGTTGCTTGAGTAAGGTCTTTTCTAGATGACATTTTTCATAAGGTTCTTTTACCGTGAGTGTTTCGTATATTGGGGTGACTGAGGTGACCTTGGCATAGGTTGTGGTTGAACCGGCTAACGCATGCCCTGATGTCAATAATACAGTGAGTGAAAGGGTGAGTGCGACTTTGCTTTTTTGCCAATGTTGTCTTTGAGTGTCTGTTTGAGTTTTTAATGCATGATGAGTGTTAGGCATTGTCATATCCTCTTTTGTTGATCTTGTTACTTAGCGCTGGTTAACAAGATAGTGAGCATTCAATAAGTGTTAATAGCCTCTAGATTACTGCGTTAAAACTGAACTCAGACTGAAACCTAATTTAGTCATCAATTAATTTCCTAATACCGTATAATAGTTTAGTTAGGCACTATTTTATGGCGCTTGCGTGGCTATCGCGAGTGCTATGTTGTGCAACATATTTGTTAATATTTAAAGAGATTATTTGGAATAAGGTAATGACGATTAAGGCTTACATGCAGCAATTGGGTCAGCAGGCGCGTGCGGCATCGCGTGTTATTGCTGCGGCAGATACGGGTAAAAAAAATGCCGCGCTACTGGCCATTGCAAACGCATTAGATGAGCAGCGAGCGGCGTTGATTGCTGCCAATATGGTCGATATGAGTAAAGGCAAGGATAATGGTCTTGATGCCGCGCTATTAGATCGGTTGTCGATTGATGACAGCGGTATTGACGGGATGATTGAGGGCTTGCGTCAGGTTGCTGCATTGCCTGACCCTTGTGGTGAAATCTCTGATCTGAAATATCGCCCAAGTGGTATTCAAGTTGGGAAAATGCGTGTGCCTTTGGGCGTTGTCGGTATTATTTATGAATCGCGCCCAAATGTGACGATCGATGCAGCGAGTCTGTGCTTAAAGTCGGGTAACGCAACGATTTTGCGTGGCGGTAAAGAAGCATTAAATTCCAATCAGGCGATAGCTACTTGTATTCAGCAAGGCTTAGAGCAAGCCGGTTTGCCCGCGACGGCTGTACAGGTCATTGATACGACCGACCGTGAAGCCGTGGCAGAATTAATTACCATGAGCGAGTATGTTGATGTCATTGTACCTCGTGGTGGACGCGGGTTGATTGAGCGTATTGCTAATGATGCGAAGGTTTCAGTCATTAAGCACTTAGATGGTATTTGCCATGTTTATATTGATGATCTTGCGGATACCGATAAGGCTTTTGATATTGCGGTTAATTCAAAAACGCATCGTTATGGTGTGTGTAATGCCATGGAAACGTTGCTTATCGCTGAGTCTATAGCGCCAGTCTTGCTACCAAGATTGACCGCAGCATATCGTGATAAAGGTGTGGAATTAAGAGGTTGCGATATTGCACGTACGCTAGATCAGCAACTGTTGATTGCAACAGAAACCGATTGGCAAACAGAATATTTAGCGCCTATTTTATCCGTTCGAGTGGTCGCTGATATGCAGGCAGCGGTTGATCATATTGCTCAGTATAGTTCAGGTCATACCGAAGCTATTGTGACCGAGAGTGTAACGCGCGCTCGTCAATTTATGACGGTCGTCGATTCCAGTTCAATTATTGTGAATGCATCAACACGTTTTGCCGACGGTTTCGAATACGGTCTTGGCGCTGAAATTGGTATATCAACCGATAAAATTCATGCGCGAGGGCCCGTGGGTTTGGAAGGGCTCACTTCGCAAAAATGGATTGTTTTTGGTGATGGACACATTCGTACCTAATGTCAGCCGTAACGCGTGCCATCGGTTTACTGGGGGGAACATTTGACCCTGTGCATCAGGGGCATTTATCCATCGCTAGATATGCATTAACAATGTTAGGGCTAGATGAAGTGCGTTTGGTGCCTTGTCACCGACCGCCTCATCGGCAAGCGCCAATGTTAAGCAGCGAGCAACGCACGGTATTGTTGGAGCGAGCAGTACAGAATGATACGCATCTCGTGGTTGATACCCGTGAGCTCTTGAGGGATCAGGCCTCGTATACTGTCGCAACACTTGAGCAGGTGCGTGCAGAGGTTGGCACAGAGACATCGCTTGTGTTTGTTATGGGTGCGGATGCTTTTGCGCAGTTAGATACATGGTATCAGTGGGAGCGCATACGTGAACTGTCACATATTGCGGTCATGCGTCGTCCTCACAGTGTGTTGCCGACGAATAACGTGCTTTTGCAATGGCTGAATAAAGCGGATGATGCAGTGATTGTTCATCATCAGTGCGCCGGTGGGCTTATGGTCTTGCAGCAACCTGAGCTCGCTGTTTCTGCAACCGCTATCCGTGATCAATTGCGGCGTAATGATGGCAGTGAACAGGCCGCGTCGGTATTGCAATATTTGCCGGATGCCGTACGTGAGTATATTGAAACCGAAGCATTATATGCCGACGACAAACCACATAAGTGAGTCGTCACTTAACATCGTAAGGAGCCTCTAGTTTATTTAGCGGTTTCCTCAGTAGAACAGTCAATTGAAAGATTAAATAGGATATAGAATGACAGAAAATGTAAGCCAGCTAGCGTTAGAAGCTCTAGACGACCTTAAAGCGCAAGAGGTCGTGACCCTTGATGTAACTAGCCTTAGCGATGTAATGGATGATTTAATTATTGCCACAGGTACTTCTAATCGACACGTTAAATCGCTTGCGGGCAACGTGGTTGATGAATTGAAAAAACAAGGGATTCAGCCTGTCGGTGTGGAAGGTATGGATTCCTCCGATTGGGTGCTGGTGGATTACGGTTCTGTTGTGGTTCACGTTATGCTGCCGCAAACGCGCAAATTCTATGATTTGGAAAAATTATGGTCGCCTTTAACGCGCGATGAAGATTACGACGGCAGTATGCCAAAATAATATGCGCGTAAGAGTTATTGCTGTTGGCACTAAGATGCCTGCTTGGGTGCAGGAGGCTTCACAGGATTATATCAAGCGTTTTCCCCGTGAGTGGCAGGTCGAATTTGTTGAAATACCTTTAGGGCATCGTGGCAAAGGGCAGGATCCACAAAAGGCGATTGCCAAAGAGGGTAGCCTTATGCTGGCAGCGATTCATCCACGTGAACGCGTGATCGCGCTTGATGTCAAAGGCAAGTCATGGAGTACAGAGCAGCTATCGGCGCAAATGGAGTCATGGCAAATGGCTGGCGCTAATATGGCTTTGCTAGTAGGGGGCCCTGATGGACTTGCAGCCGAGTGCTTGGCAAGAGCTGATCAAACGTGGTCATTATCGCCACTAACACTGCCTCACCCATTGGTGCGGGTATTATTAGCCGAGCAACTGTATCGTGGGTGGAGTATTTTAAAAAATCACCCATACCATAAGTAATACTAAAGGTGTTCGTATAAACAGTACGATTATTATGTAGCTTCTTTTGCGGCTTACCTATAGATCCTCTTATGGCTTAATAGGGGCGACAAAAAATAGGGGCGACATAAAACTTACTCAGCAAAAAGACAATAATGCAAGAACTGGAACATTTCAAAGATCATCATCGTGAAGCCAGAATTTTTTCTGGCCGCATCGTGGTGACGATGTTATTAGTATTATTGATGTTGGGTATCCTCTTAACACGTTATTACAATTTACAGGTTGTAAACTACGAAAATTACGCGACTCAGTCGGATAATAATCGTATTTTGGTGCAAACTATCCACCCTAAGCGTGGCTTAATTTTTGATGCCAATGGTGAATTACTCGCCGATAATCGCCCCAGCTACACACTTTCCCTGACACCAGAGAATGTCTCAGATATTGATCAGACCATTGAGCAACTGCAAGCACTCATCACTATCGATAACGACGATATTAAACGTTTCCAGAAATCACGTAAGAGTGGCCGCCGCCCTTATCAAGCGGTTGCGTTACGTCATCGTTTGACGGAGCAGGAAATTGCACTGATTGCCGTCAATGAATACCGCTTGCCGGGGGTTGATGTCGAAGCGCAACTGGTTCGTAGTTACCCGTCACCTTTCTTATTTGCTCACAGTGTCGGTTACGTGGGTAAAATTAATGATAAAGAATGGAATCGCTTCGATGAGGTAGAGCAGGATCGCTATAAAGGCTTTTCAACCATCGGGAAAATTGGCTTAGAAAAGTACTACGAAGATACTTTATTTGGTACAACCGGTTTTCAGAATGTTGAAATTAACGCGCGCATGCGAGTACTGCGCACCTTAGAGCGACAACCGCCCACACCAGGAAAAGACCTGCATTTACACCTTGATCGGCGTTTACAAGAAACTGCCTTTCAGGCGATGAATGGCCGTCGTGGTTCAGTAGTGGCTCTTGATGTGAAAACCGGAGGCGTGCTCGCCATGTTGAGTACACCGACTTACGATACGAATTTATTTGTGACCGGTATAAGCCATAAGGATTACAACGCGTTAACGGGGAATCTTGATTTACCCTTATTTGATCGATCCATTCAGGGAACTTACCCTCCAGCATCGACCATTAAACCGGCATTTGGTTTGGTGGGCTTGGATGCAAAAACGATTACTACCAGTCATCGATTATTTGACCCGGGCTACTACAAGCTTGAATATGATGATCGCATTTATCGCGACTGGAAGCGCACCGGGCATGGCTGGGTAAATGTGCATAAGGCGATCGTACAATCATCCGATACCTTTTTTTATGATATGGCTTATCGTACGGGCATTGATACCTTGCACCGATATGGCACTATGTTTGGATTGGGTAGCCGTACCGAGGTTGATTTGCCTAATGAGCGTAAAGGCTTGTGGCCATCACGTGAATGGAAAAAAGCAACAAAGCGCTTGCCTTGGTTTCCCGGAGACACCGTTAATGTGGGCATCGGTCAAGGGGATGCCGCCGCGACACCTTTGCAGTTAGCAGTCATGACATCCACGCTGGCTAATCGAGGTGTTCGTTTAAAACCTCAATTAGTGAAGTCGATTAATGATGAGGTGGTTGAACCTATAGAAGTGTCTCGAATGGATTCGGTCAGTCAACAGCATTGGGATGCTATTCATCAGGCAATGTATGATGTGGTACATGCGTCTAACGGCACTGCGCGCCGTATTAGTCGAAACCTGTCTTACCATATCGCGGGTAAAACCGGGACCGCACAAGTCGTCGGTATCAAACAGGGTGAAGAGTATGATTCCGAGGCGCTCAAAGAGCGGCATCGTGATCATGCCTTATTTATTGGTTTTGCACCGTATGAAGATCCTGAGATTGCCATTGCTGTTATTGTTGAAAATGGTGAGGCCGGTTCATCTGCAGCAGCACCTGTGGCGAGAAAATTGTTTGATGCGCACTTACTAGGTGACTACTTGTCTCGTTCACCCGACCGTGTTGCCCAAGCTAATGGAGTGCAGCCCTGATGTCTTCAGTTAGACAGCAAGACTTTTTGCGTCGAATGCCAGAAGCTAGCAATGACTTGCGGCAAAGGCGTAGCGTGTGGCAAACAATACATATTGATCCTTTGTTGCTCGTTCTATTACTGGTGTTAACGTTAAGTGGCATGTGGATTTTGTATAGTGCTAGTGAAGGCAGTATGCGAATAGTGCAGCGCCAAGCGACTTTTTTTGCACTGGCTTATATGGGTATGTTTGCTGTTGCGCAAATACGTTTGTCACTAGTCTCTCGTTGGGCGCCTGTATTTTATGTGGGCGGCGTCTGTTTGCTTATTGCTGTTATTTTTATTGGCGTTGGCGCTAAAGGTGCACAACGCTGGTTAAGTTTAGGCGGCTTTCGGTTTCAGCCTTCAGAAATTATGAAGTTGGCTATGCCCATTGCTATTGCCGCTTATTTATCGAGTAAAACTCTACCGCCCAAATTTAAGCATGTATTTTGGTCATTAGTGTTGGTGGCTATTCCTACAGTGTTGATTATTCGCCAACCGGATTTAGGGACTTCCATTCTCGTTGCCACCTCCGGCATTATTGTACTTTTTTATTCCGGTTTAAGTTGGCGTTATATTTTTTCTGCCATTACTCTGCTAGGCGCTAGTATTTGGCCAATGTGGGAATATGTATTGCGTGACTATCAACGTCAACGAGTGTTAACCTTATTTAATCCAGAGTCTGATCCGCAAGGTGCCGGTTGGAATATTATTCAATCAAAAACGGCGATTGGTTCTGGGGGTGTTTCCGGTAAAGGGTGGTTAGAAGGGACGCAGTCGCACTTAAATTTTTTGCCAGAAAGCCACACGGATTTTATTATTGCGGTATTAGCAGAAGAGCTGGGTTTTATTGGTGTATTACTGCTACTGAGTTTGTATTTGCTGATTATCGCACGAGGTTTTATGATCGCGGTTAATGCGCAAGATAGCTTCCGTCGTTTATTGGCGGGTAGTATTACTCTCACGTTCTTTATTTATGTGTTTGTGAATGTAGGTATGGTAGGTGGCTTATTACCGGTTGTTGGCGTGCCTTTACCCTTGGTTAGCTTGGGGGGCACATCATTGGTAACACTGATGCTGGGTTTTGGTTTGTTAATGGCTATTAGTACAGAGCAGCGTTTGGTGGTTAATAAATAATTAATGGCGACCTTTGAATAGGTTGTGAAAAACGGAGATATGAAAGTGATCGATATGAAAAAAGCAGCCATCATGAGTCGCGCATTGTTAGTGGCTGCCTTATTTTTGATAAGTCCAGTGACCTATGCTGCTGGCGATTACCAGAATCGCCCTGTAGTTGACGCGTTTATTGATGAAATGGTGAGTGAGCATCAGTTCTCTCGCGAGGAGATGCAGGCTTGGTTCGCTGAAGCAAAGAAAAAACAAAATATTCTCGATGCTATTTCTCGTCCGGCAGAAAAAACGCATACGTGGGGGAGTTACCGTAAAATTTTTCTTACCTCATCACGCATCAAAAAAGGCGTAGAATTTTGGAACGAAAACAAAGAGACACTTGAAAAAGCAGAGGCCGAATTTGGCGTGCCCGCACAAGTGATTGTGGCTATTATCGGTGTGGAAACACGTTATGGCGGTAACAAAGGCAGTTTCCGCGTAATCGATGCGTTGAGTACATTGGGTTTTGATTATCCCCCGCGCTCTACGTTTTTTAGAAAAGAGCTCAAAGAGTTTTTCTTACTGGCGCGAGAGCAAAAGCAAGACCCTCTAACGCTGAAAGGCTCGTATGCCGGTGCAATGGGATATGGACAATTTATTCCATCCAGTTACCGAGCGTACGCTATTGATTACACCAATGATGATTTCGCTGATATTTGGAATAACGCGACTGACGCTATTGGTAGTGTAGCGAATTATTTCAAGCGGCATGGCTGGAAAAAGGACGCTCCGGTCATTGTTAGAACGCGTATTAGTGATACGTACGACGCGAGCATTCTTAACGATTCATTAAAGCCTAAACATACGGTTAGCAGCTTGGCGGCGAAGGGATATACGCCTGTTGAGTCGCTTGACGAGCAAGTCGCTAATGCGATTCGTTTAGAGGGCGATAATGGCATGGAGTTTTGGGTAGGGCTGAACAATTATTATGTCATTACTCGCTATAATCATAGCCGGTTATATGCCATGGCTGTTTGGCAACTCAGCCAAGAAATAGCGGCGGCTAAAAATCAATAAGCGATTTTTTGTAATGGCTATCCGTGGAACACTTTAAGGCTTCGAACAAAAAAACAGGCTATTTCTTCAGCAACACGCTGTAAATATATCCTATAAGCTTCGCGGCAGCTTGACCTATATGGAAGTAGGGAATGCAGGTTTTGCAGGAGCAAAAATCTGCCCTTGCTGCCGAGAGTTGCTGAAGAAATAGCCCGTTTTTCTGTTCTATGAGCGTAATTTAGCTCAGAATTCACAATAGGTAATGGCCTATTGAAATGATTGGCTCAGATATTTTGCGCTTTGTTCACACTCTTCTTACCGAGTTCATTATGAAACGTATTTTATTACTTACATCACTCACGGTTTTTCTTTCGGCATGCTCTAGTATGTCTGATCTGATTCCCACATCGATTAGCACTAGTGATCGTGGTGATAGTGCACCGAGTGAGCAAAGAGATATATCGCAAATTGCCGATGCGCAACCTCAGCCGGTTATTCGTACTCGAGCGGGTAATAAGTCACCGTATACGGTGTTAGGAAAAACCTACACGCTATTACCCAGCAGCGAGGGCTATCAAGAGCAGGGTGGAGCATCGTGGTACGGCACTAAATTTCACGGTCGGCGTACCGCTAATGGTGAGGTGTACGATATGTGGGGCATGACGGCGGCACATAAAACCTTGCCTATCCCCAGCTATGTTCGTGTTACTAATCTAGCGAATGGTCGCAGTATTATTGTATTAGTCAACGATCGTGGCCCATTTCATAGCGAACGCATTATTGATCTAAGTTATGCGGCGGCCTTGAAGCTAGGCTTTGCACAGCAAGGCGTAGCAGACGTCGAAGTAATGGATGTGACACCGTTAGAGCAATCTGCAGTTGTACCTAGAGCAATTTCTTCTCCTGCCTCGCCTTCAGTGGCTCAAACTCAGCCTGTCAATGAGGTGCCCGTCGTAGTTCCTGTTGCCCCTCCGTTAGCGCCCGTAGTCAATACATCGTCATCTTCTACATCGTCGGTAAGCTTTCAGCCTGTGTATTTTCAAGCGGGCGCTTTTAGATCGCTTGATAGTGCGAATAAGCTACAGAAAAAACTGCAATCTTCAGCTATCCGTGCGCCAGTTGTTGTTGTGCCAAATCAAGAGGGTTCCTGGCATCGTGTGCGTGTGGGGCCTCTGACAAGTGCTCAGCGTGTTTCAGAAACCAAGCAATTACTTTACGAACAAGGCGTTAAAAAGCCACAGCTGGTTAAATCACCCTAGAATCGATAGTGCGGATTTCATATTAAATGGAATAGTTGATAAGGATTGCTTTAACACCTAATTAGCTAAAATACGTCATTCTTGTATATTCTGCTCCATATTGATCCCGTTCTACATACATACATACATACATACATGCATCGAATATCGCTATACATACTTGAGGTGTAATTGGTGCCATTCTAGATCTTGTTGGCTGTGGTAGAATACAGCGCAATTTTCCCCGTATCACATTTATAAGAGTTTATTTATGGCGTTCTTCATACGATCACTATTCACTATCACCAGCCTGTTGCTGGCAATGTCGGTTTTTGCACGACCGGTCATTATCCCTGCGCCCCCTCAGTTATCAGCAACGGCGTATTTTTTGATGGATTCGAATACGGGTCGAGTGTTAGTTGAAAAAAATGCCGACATGCAATTGCCACCGGCTAGTATGACGAAAATGATGACCAGCTATATTGTTTCGTCCGAGATAGATCGTGGATCGATTAACCCCGATGACTTGGTAACAATTAGTGTCAAAGCATGGAAAAAGGGCGGCTCTAAAATGTTCGTTCGTGAAGGCACACAAGTCACCGTTAAAGATCTTCTCAGAGGCTTGATTATTCAGTCAGGTAACGATGCGAGCATTGCACTTGCCGAGCATATTGCCGGTAGCGAGCAAGCCTTTGCGGATATTATGAATCAGCAAGCGGCCATGTTAGGCATGACGAATACAACGTTTAAAAATGCAACCGGCTGGCCTGCCGACGGTCACATTAGTACGGTGCGTGATTTAGCCATTTTGGGACAGGCATTGATTAGGGATTTTCCTGATCACTATGCGCTATATGCTGAAAAATATTTTACCTATAACGGAATCAACCAACCGAATCGTAATCGCCTATTATTCACTGATAAAAGTGTCGACGGTATCAAAACCGGACATACTGAAGAAGCGGGTTATGGATTAACGGCCTCATCAGAACGTGACGGTATGCGTCTCATCTCTGTTGTCACAGGAACACAGTCGGAGTCTGCGCGTGCTTCCTCGTCACAAAAACTCTTATCTTACGGTTTTCGCTATTACTATACCCATAAAGTGTATAGCCAAGGGGATGTTGTCAACACTTCGATGGTGTGGAAAGGGCAGGCAGATCAAGTGTCTATTGTTGTCCCTAACGATGTGTATTTAACGGTACCCAGAGGTAGCGAAAATGACCTGAAAGCGACAGTACATATTGACGATGTTATTTCTGCACCTATCGCTCAGGGCCAAGAGTTGGGCAATGTGGTTATCGCCTTAGATGAAGAAGAATTGTTAAATTTACCGGTGGTTTCAGCGGCCACTATTGAAGAGGCCGGATTTTTCTCTCGTATGATCGACAGCATTCAGCTATTTTTTGGTGGTTTTTTTAGTGTTAAATAAAAATAGTACTCATACTATCTGATGTGTACTTTTTTACTTCAACAATTAAGAGATGATCATGTCTAATAAAATACCCATTAATACCACAGAAAGTACTGATAAAGCCCCGCTTATCGAGTTCCCTTGCCATGACTACCCCGTTAAAATCATGGGGGAGTCGAGTGATACCTTGTTAGAGTTTGTATTGGCGACTACAGAGCAATTTGCCCCTAATTTTAATCGCGATAAAGTATCGATTAAGCAAAGTGGTAAAGCGCGATTTACATCCGTAACCGTGTTTATTACGGCGACAGGTCCGCAACAGCTTGATGAGTATCATAAAGCCTTACGCGCAAACCCCGCGATTAAAATTGTATTATGATGATGGGTGTTTGTGGTGAGTAGCACGCTTCCATTATGCATTCGTCATCTAGGTTTACAGCCTTACGAACCTATTTGGCAGTTAATGTCGCAGTTTACGAATGCGCGTGATGACAGCACACCAGATGAGCTGTGGATTGTGGAGCATGAGCCGGTGTTTACTCAAGGTCAGGCAGGTAAGCCCGAACACATTCTTCAAACAAGTGATATTCCGATTGTAAAATCAGACCGAGGGGGGCAAGTGACCTATCATGGGCCTGGTCAACTGATATTGTACCCGCTGATTAATTTGCGACGCCGCCAACTGGGTGTGCGTGATATGGTGACGCTGCTAGAGAATTTAGTGATCCAATGGTTAGCGGCCTACCGTATTGAGTCTTACGCTAAGCCGGACGCGCCCGGTGTTTACGTTTCGTTATCTTCAGTAGCGCCCGAACCTCAAAATAGCTCTACAAAAGATGCTAAAATTGCATCTCTAGGGCTCAGAATACGCCGTGGCTGTAGTTTTCATGGTGTCAGTATCAACATAAATATGGATCTTAAGCCGTTTGGGTATATCAACCCTTGCGGTTACGAGGGGCTCGCGATGACTCAACTCGAGGATTTGATAGCCGCTCCACTTCCTAGCAAGGCAGCGCTCACCGAGGCGCTTATCAAGCAGTTTGTTCAATTAATGAAAATATCAACCATTGAGCATACACAAGACCGTTGGTCGCCAGTAGTCACTAGCGCCGACCCATGTGATTAGAGGTAACAGCAATGACAGAGAATACTCCCACTACCGATTCAGCTGCACCCACCGGCGTAGTACGACGTACTGTTAGGCGCGAAAAAGGCGAAAAACTACGTGATGCGGATAAGGTAGAGCGTATCCCCGTAAAAGTTATTGCCACTGACGAAATGTTGCGTAAGCCAGATTGGATTCGCGTTAAAGTCGCAGCTTCGCCAGAAGTTGAGCGTATTAAAAAGGTATTACGTAAAAACAGCTTGTCGAGCGTGTGCGAAGAAGCCGCCTGTCCTAATTTGGGTGAATGCTTTTCCGGTGGTACCGCTACTTTTATGATTATGGGGGATATTTGTACTCGCCGTTGCCCGTTTTGTGATGTGGGGCATGGAAAACCGAACGATTTAGATGCACAAGAACCTATCCGTTTAGCCGAAGCTATTGCAGAAATGCGTTTAAAATATGTTGTTGTGACATCGGTCGATCGTGATGATTTGCGCGATGGCGGCGCCCAGCATTTTGCCGATTGTATTCGTGAGGCGCGTGATCGTTCTCCTAATTTAGAAGTAGAAATCTTGACTCCTGATTTTCGCGGCCGTATGGATATCGCCTTAGATATTCTGGCAGGCGAAGCCCCTGATGTATTCAACCATAACTTAGAAACTGTGCCTCGCTTATATCGCGAAGCCCGACCAGGGGCCAACTACAAATGGTCGTTGGAACTACTTAAACAATATAAGGCGCGTCGTCCAGACGTCATGACTAAATCAGGATTAATGGTTGGCTTAGGAGAAACGAAAGAAGAAATTTTTGATGTCTTAAAAGATATGCGCGAGTACAACATCGACATGCTCACCATTGGGCAATACTTGCAGCCATCAAAAGATCATTTGCCAGTTAAGCGATTTGTTACACCAGAAGAGTTTCAAGAGTACAAAGACTTTGCCGACAGTATTGGCTTTCAGCGAGCCGCTTGTGGGCCACTGGTGCGATCGTCTTATCATGCTGATCAACAGGCGCATGGCGTGGATGTTGCCTAGTACACGCCCCCTAAGTTAAGGCGCCTTCATGCCATTAACAACACGACAAGCGTACACGATATGTTTACTCGCTTGTCGTATTCCTTTTTTTATATTGCTATTAGCGGCTCTAGTGTCTTGTGAATCTCGTGATTCCGCACGCTATATAATGGATAATTACCTCTACCGTTTATCGAATAGCTTACAAGTTGAACGCAACCCCGATGCCTTAGAAGCGTTACCGCCATTAACGCCTTATCCTGATCGGCGAGACTTACAAAAATCGATTCCCCGTATTAATATCAACTTGCTTGAGTTTTTGCGCTTGTCCGAGTGTGAATTGCAACGACATATTGGCGCTAAAAATGGTGCGCTGGGGCGAGTAATGGAGGCGACACAACAGCTTGCCTATGACGCTACTTTTTTGCGGTTAGCAAAAACTTGTTTGGAGCAGTTGCCCAGCAATACGCTATTAGCGCAAACCTTACAAGAAGCCTATCAGCATAAGCAGGAGTACTTGCCGTATTCGGTATGGAATGCGACGGTGGCAAGCAAAGAGTTTTCTTATCTGTTTTCTTTAGGTACTCAAGCATTGTCTTTTACTGAAGTAAAACGCCAGTCGTTACAGTTGCAAGAAGCATTAAAGCAACTCAATCAAGGTTATCAACAATTGTTAAAAACCGAGTCCGCTGATGTATTTGTGAATGGTGTCGAGTCACATTATCAAACGATTGAGTCGTCTAAGTATATAGGGGAAATTCGCTTGTCGTTGCAGATTGTCACCTATACGCTACAGCAAGCAGACCAAATGCTAGAGCAGCGAATGGATGAGCGTCCATTGTGCGTTAGTCAGCAGAAAAGCTCACAATTTATGATCGTCGATAATGTTTTTCATAAATATTATATTCAGCAGGTGCAAACGTATTTTTCCACTCTTCATCAGCAGACATCTGTCCTTTTTTCAGCTATCGATGCATTATTAATAACGTTAGAGATGGATAATAAAACACATCTCTTTTGGCAGTCAGTGTATCAATCAGATGATAGTGAGTGGGCGAGATTTACAACCGCGATCAAACGGCACACTCAGTATTGGCAAATATTGTTAGAGCAATGTGGTCAGCGCCCTCAATAACCGAAAATCCGTTATCAGGTATTTTTTCTATAGGTCGTTGGTGTTACACCGACTGAGCGTTTAAACAATGTAGAAAAATGAGATAGTCTTTTAATACCTACTTGCCATGCTATATGGTCAATGGGCAATGAAGTTGTTGCCAGTAAATGCTTTGCTTTTTCGACTCTTCGTTGAGTTACATATTGGTGAGGTGAGCACCCAGTTGTTTGCTTAAATTCGCGGGAAAAGTGATAAACGCTTAAGTTAGCTGCGTTAGCGAGCTCTATAAGTGATAGATCTTCCGTGATATGTTCCTCTATATATTCTGTGACTTTTTTACATCGGTCGGAAGACAATTTATTTGTGTACTCGTTTTTTAATATTTTATTCGGTGTAGAGCAGTGATTGTTAAGTAGGTGTACCGCAAAGAGTTGCGCCGCTGTATCGATAAATAATTGCCCGTAAGGGTTATTCTTTTTTGACTCACTTAAAATATATAAAGCCAGCTCTCCCAGTTGTTTGTCGGGAATATTTAGCTTGTGTGGCAATTCAATGACGCTGTCACCATCAATATCAAGTGCTTGTGAAGCCACGTCGGCCATTACTTTTGGCGACAAATGAAAATCTACAACAGAAAGTGGCACGTCCTCTGGGGAGTCAGCCTTCCAGCGCCAGTTCATAGCATTGCCCTTTGCTGGGCTCATTATCCACTGGTTGTTTCCTAACTCAGCTTTCTTCCACTTGCCATAATTGTGTTGAAAGCTGCCCTTTATCGACCCGCTAATAAGTAGACCAAAACCATGGTGGTTGCGTGCTAATAAAGGTGGGGCATCTTCTAGCACCTGTGGAAAATACCACTGGTTAACCATCATTGAATCACTTTTCGATCGTACAGAAAAATCACATTCACCAGGTACGTATTCAGTTAAGTTGTCAAGGTTGACAAGTTCTGCGCTTGTTTCTTTTAAAGCCCTATCGTTCATAAAGGTACAACATTTTATGTTATAGAAGATGACATCATACGTTTCTAAAGGCAGATATAAAAATTAGCAGTCGCATGATGCATAAGTGATTCGATTGAATGCTTTTTTATTTTTTACTAGCAGTGAGAGTAATTTTTTGAAAAAAGTGTGACCTATATTGCACTTTTGTGACAGTGCAATAAAAAATAATATGGTAACACTACCGAAAATAAGTCTTATTCATAATTAAATATTCTTTATTATGATGGCTCTTATAATTTTCTTCTCTCTTCCCATAAAAAATACTGATGCTTTTTAGCAAGAATCAAAAATATTTGAGCAATATCGTGAAAGTGTCGCCTTTTTCTTCCCGTATGATCACCACTATATGACTACTCCATTTAAATAATAATTGATTCTCTGTAGTCGTTTGGGGGTGCCTCACCCCTCTTTTTATTCTTTGCATACATTACGGATGGCGTGTGTAAGTCCAGAACTCAGTTTTATCCTTGGGGGAAGTAATGGTTGTTCATCTAGTTAATATGTTCGCAAAAATAAGCGCGCTGCCCAAAAAAGTGGTTGTCACTGCAGGTGTTTTTCCGTGCTTACTATTTAGCGCATTGTTGTCGGCGCAGACGTTTCTTGCTTCGCCTGATGTTGTCGTTGAAGAAAAGGGTAGCCGGTTTATTACCCTTTCTTGGCAGGATGCTAATAACGAAGACTATTATGAGCTAGAGCGGCATTCAGGAGATAGTCAGTGGCAACCTTTGGCGACTATTCCGGCGGATGTCACAGCTTATACGGATAGCAACCTCACTCCGTTATCTCGCTATTACTATCAGTTAATTGCAGTTAGGCGCCAATCTTATAATGAAATGTCAGCGGATACTGCTCCCCCTGCTCCCGCAGCGCCTAGTGGTCTGCAGTTAGATAGCAGTTCTACACAAATATTTTTGACATGGCAGGATAACGCAGACAACGAAACAGGTTATGTTGTTGAGCGTATGGACGGTAATGTTTGGACTTTGGAAGAAAATGCGACATCGTTTAATGATGCTAATCTTAGCCCCTCAGCAGAATATAGCTATCGTATTTATGCGCAAAATGCAGGGGGTGATTCGTTAGTGTTAGATGCGGTTGTTAGTACCGACCCTGTGCTGCAACCTTCTGTCTTTTCTGCCGCTAATGAAGCCATGAGTGATCGTATTACTTTGTCTTGGAGTGACTCAAATAACGAGGAGCACTTCGATCTGGAGCGTCACGATGGCGATAATAATTGGCAGTTAATTTCCACCTTGTCTGCTAATACGCTGAGTTATGTTGATAACGATGTTGTTGCTGATGCGAATTATTTTTATCGCTTAAGCGCAGTTAATGGTACCGAGCGCACAGACTATGATTTGATCGCGATAAGTACTTTGCCGGTTATACCGGTAGCGCCTAGTCATCTGCAATCTACAGCAACTGAGAATCAAGTCACGTTGACGTGGAGAGATAATGCCGATAACGAAACAGCATATATTGTAGAGCGTATCGATAATGGCTCGCGTTGGGTGCTAAGTAGTGGTGTGAATACTTTCACTGACAGTGGATTAGTTTCTGGTGCCGTTTATGAATACAGTGTGTATGCCGAAAATGGCAGCGTTCGCTCAGACAGTATGACTGTTCGCCTTCAAACCGCTTTTTCGGTTGAGCAGACGCCAGCTATTGTGATTACCTATCCCGAAAATGGGGCGACGGTTGAATACGAAGAGTCTGTGTCTTTTGAGGCTGAAATCGTCGAGAGCTATGGCTCAAATTTAGAAAACACTATTGAGTGGACCTCCAGTATTAACGGTACGTTAGGTTCTGGTAGTGAGGTAGAAGTACCTCGTCTTGGTTTGGGTATTCATACTATTACTGCAACAGTAATAGATGCTAGTGGCCATAGGCGAGCTTATCAAATGTCGCTGCTGGTTCAGGATAATACGCACTCAATTGCGGCGCCTAAAAACTTATCTGCACCCTTGCATACACAAAATAACCTATTCGATCTGACGTGGTCCGAGGTTGAGGGTGCATCCCATTATCGTATTGATCGATCGTATGCCCCAATTGGCGGATTGTTTGAAAAGTGGGAGACGGTCTGGTGGGTGTATAGCTCAACGACTTATCAGCAAGAGGCTGAAAAGGAAGGTGTTTACCGTTATATAGTGAGATCTTGTGTGCGAAATAATGATGAGACTCACTGTTCTGAAGGTTCATCAATTGCGACGGTACTTTACTCGCAGAGCAATAGCTCGCCAAACTTATCGGTGACTACTCCTGATGGTGGTACCGTCGTCCCTCGCGGAGATCGAATAGCCAAGCTAGTCGCTGTTGCAAATGACCCAGAAGAGAATGATATCAGCAGTCGAGTGGAATGGTTGCGTGACGATGAAGTTGTACATATCGGTGATGAGTTCTACTTAGGTACATTGCCTGTTGGTGAGTATGTTATTACCGCGCGAGTGACTGATAGCCAAGGTGCATCCGCGGATTTGGTGAATTCAGATGTGGCAGTATTTGATACAGTCAATGTGACGGTAGTTTCCCCAGTAGAGGATAGTAGTTATCGAATTAATCAGCAGCAGGTGACTTTACAGGGTACGGCAACGGATGAATACGGTAACGATATTAGTGATCAAATAGTATGGCACTCAAGTGTTGATCTAGCGTTGGGTACCGGTGCTGAAATTACCGTGCCGAGCCTAAGTGCACGTGTACATACTATTACGGCTAAGGTACTTCGTGCCGATGGTAGTGAATATGCTGATCAAGTCGGTTTGTTGGTGCTTAACCAAGATAGCTTGTTAGATTTTCCTGAGTCACTCACGGGCCCTGCGCATGCAACGACTAGTGATTTTACAATAAACTGGTCGCCCGTCGAGGGGGCTGATTATTACCGTATCGCCCAGTCTTTCGCACCGCTAGGTGGTGAGTTTGGTTCGTGGGAGACACGTTTGTGGGTGCATTACAGTACAGAGCTGTCTATAGATGTTGATGAAAGCCAGAGCTATGGTTATGGCGAAGGCCATTACCGCTTTATGGTGCGCGGATGTATTCAGAACATAGGTTGTCAATCTGGTTCGCCAATAGCGACAGTGACTTATGCAGTCGATAACGAGCAGCCAGCGCTCGATGTTAAATCTCCTGTGATATCAGGTCTAACCTTCGATCAGGGCGAATCAATTACGTTTGACGCTTCAGCGAATGACAGAGAAGAAGGCGATATTAGCCAGTCTATTGAGTGGTATCACCAAGGTGAGCTTATCCATACGGGCGATAACTTTAGTGTGGATAGCTTTACCCCTGGGCAGCATTCCGTAATGGCGCGTGTAACGGATAGTCTCGGAGAAACAAAATCGGTTCGTCGTATTTTTACAATAGAAGGTGACCTAACGATCAATATCACTTCGCATAGCGATGGTCGTTATGTGATCGCGCGGCAGCCCGTCACTCTTGAGGCCGATGCGAGTGATCGATATGGTGATAGCGTCGTTGAAAATATCGAATGGAGATCAAGTATCGATAGAGTGGGTGGTCTGTTGGGCGAAGGTTCACCCTTGACCGTCCCTAGCATAAGTCAGGGGGCGCATATGATCACTGCAGAAGTATACGATACAGAAGGTAATCGCCGTACCGTTCAGCAAACCTTATTGGCATTACCTGCTGAGCCTTTGCTGGCTGCACCCGCTTCACTAACCGCACCGTCTTACACAGAAGATGCCACCTTCGATATAGAGTGGTCGGAAGTAGAGGACAGAGCTTTCTTCCGTATTCATCATGTCTATGCCGCCGCTGGTGAGTTATTTGAGCGCTGGCAGGTGCTTGATTGGTATCACCTAGAATCGTTAACGAAAACTATTACTGTGACAGAAGAAGGGCAATACCGTTACTTTGTTCAAGCCTGTAATAGTAATGGTTGCTCTTCGGCCTCTCCGATTGTTTCCGTTAACTATGCGTTGCCTTCAAGTGATCTGGATGGCGATGGTATCCCCGATAGTATTGATGCAGACCGTGACGGTGACGGTATATCTAATGTCGATGAAGTGGCTGTAGGCACCGACCCAGATGATATATCGAGTGTGCCAGCAGATTTAGATGGGGATGCTATTCCTGATGCGCTGGATGATGATCGCGATGGCGATGGTGTAAATAACGAAGACGATGCCTATCCTGATAATAGCGAGTGGAGTACCAATACTCCGCCAACACTTAACTTAGTTGGTGCAAGCCTACTTAATATTGGTGTTGGTCAGGCTTACCAAGAGTTAGGTGTAATTGCTTACGATGTTGAAGATGGTGAGACCAATTACAGCGCGAACCCTAGTGCGTTCACAATTAACTCGACTGTAGATACTAGCCAAGCAGGGACTTATCAAGTGACGTATCAGTTTGCGGATTCTCTTGGTGAAACAGCTGAGGTTACGCGAACAGTAATAATGGTTGCGCCGACTCCGGCGATGTCTCAAACAGGCTTTGATGAGCTATGGGGTATTGATGGTGGCACTGGTGCAGCGCCCGTTGTGTTTTGGCCTGCGAGCAGTAACGTCCCAGAATTTCCAGCGCTATCATCTGCGCCGACAGTCGTAAAACCTGCGCAAAGCTACTCCTCTTATATGCGAGCACATCCTAGCGTGCCGCTTGAGTACGGCGTGATCGCGTATGATCCAGAAAATGATACGTTGATATACGACTTGGCCGATGCTCCTGCGGGTATGAGTATCGATGCCCTAGGTGTGATCCGTTGGGCAGAGCCTGTGCTAGGTGAGCATGAGTTTACAATCTTCGTAGACGATGGGCAGAACAATCCGGCAGTAATAGATATTACTCTTAACGTGAATACTGATGAGTTTTTATTTGTCTCTACGGATGGCAATGTTGATGGTGACGGTTCATTTGAAAATCCATATTCGTCAATAAAAATAGCGTTACGCGAACTCCGCGGTTACGCAGAAGTAGGCGATCGTCGTACATTAATTATTCGTGGTGGTACCTACCCTATGGAGGTGTTCTATGAATGGGACGAAGAAGAGTATCCTTGGCATAATTGGCGCAACGTTGTTGGTGAAGCCGGTGATCCCATCGAAATTATGGGGTTCCCGGGCGAAGAAGCGATCATCGACTATGGCTATAACACGGGTGGTTACGATATTGCCGGCTACAACGACAAATTTATGTATATCAGTAATTTGACATTTATGAGAGCGAGTGCAAGGGCGAATCTACACATCGCTGCAGATAACGTTTTTGTAACGCGAGTGACTGCGCGAGATGGTGCGTGGTCCCCTACCTCGAATGTGGCCGGATTTAAAGTGCAAGGAAAAAATGTTGTGGTGCACCGTTCAAAAGGTATTAATAACCACAGTGCAAACCCAGAGGGTTATATTCCAGAAACTAATAATACAAACTTTATGGTTTTCTTGAATAAAAGATTGACCAATGATGAAGTAATTCAAGGCGTGCAAAAGGATCCAGATTCAGTTTATCTTCTGCATAACTATTCAGAAGGTAGTGGTGCTGGCTTTAAGGCCAAACATTCTGGTTCCGGCAGGCTCCTACTTCATGGCAATTACGCAATAAAAAGCCAAGTTGCTTATCAGGGGTACGATGACGGTTCAATTCTTTCATATAATATTTTTGATGATAACCGCATTGGTGCTGACCTTCTGCATACCGAGGGGTATAACTCCTTTCAGGATATGGAGGTGTCAAATAATTCCATCCTGAACTTCACGGTTAAAGGAATAAACTTGGGTAATACAGAGGGGCTTGATGGCAATAATCTGTTTCACAATAATATTTTAACGAAACGCTATGCCACGGTTTATTCTTTTGCAGGTCAACCACACTTTATGAGCTTATGGACATACTTACTTAATGCAGAAGATGTATCTCTTCATAGCAAGGGCACTCCCGATAAAGTGTATTCCAATCATAATTGTTTCTATGGCCCCGCTAGCCCCGGTTACGGTTTTTATATGCCAGCACAGCCCCTCAGTTGGGAAAGTTGGCAGGCTTTAGGTTTTGATGCAAATTCAGTACTCGTTAATGATGACGTGAATTCAGGCCTTAACTTACCTATATCATGGCCAGAAAATCAAAAGTCAGAAGTCTATCGCTGGTGGGAAGCCACTGATGTTGCCAGCATAAAACCACTAGAAGTATTAGCCGTTAACTCAGAGGCTTATACATTAGCGGCTGATTCTGCTTGCCGTATTCCCGGTCAGCGTATGGGTGCGCGTAACTAATAAATATTAATAATAATTCGCACTTGATGCGTTAATAACCTGTAGCGAGTCAGCTAGTCTGACTCGCTATCTCCAAATTTCTTTTATATTTTTCTGCGATATTTCGTAGGCAGGATTTTTACGCCCAAAAAATGAATTTTTTAGTCAATTAAAGGTGTTTTTGTGAAAAAGTATTGTTTTGTTTTTGCCTTACTACTTTCCAATTCAGTATTCGCAGTGAATTCTTGCGGTAGTGTGAAAATAGAAGAGGTGCTGTCGAATAAGCTCTATGGCTCATTAGTGCGTGTAGATAATGTCGAGTGTGGAAGAAAAGGGTGGGTATGTTTAGATCCCAGAGGCGAGTATCTCGATGAAAAAGTCAGCGACCGGTTATATGCTCAAGTGTTAACTGCGTGGTCTTCTGGTGGCGAGGTAACACTCACTACAGCAGGAGCTAATGACGTTTTTGTGCCATCTTGTGGTGGGGAAAAGCGAGGCTTTCCAGTGATCGAAGATTTTCGTAGTCAGTAGAATTTTTTCCGTATTGATGACTTGGTATTTTTTAGGGGGTTTATTCGTATGTTTTCAAATTTATTTTTAAGCGGTAAGAGTATTGTTTTGGTGTCGCTGTTTTTGTTTTCGCTTCAGGCTAATGCAGTGGGACATGTTAGAGATGCGACTATTTCAAGCGTCTATTGTGGTTATCAAGATGTTCATAATATGTGCTCGATTACCTTTGATAAAGCTATTGTTGACAAAGATGCGTGTCATACCATTAATGTTGATCGTATGCAATTTAGAGGCGATGGCTCGATGGGAGGAGCTTTGCTGTCGATTGCATTGGCTGCTCAAGCGACTCAGCAAAAAGTCCATATTTATAGTACCGGCAAATGTACGATTTATAACGGTTTGGCGGATATTAATTTTATTACGATTACAAATAAATAAACATGCTTTTGCAAGAGGTTTTTATGTTTTTTAAAACAACAACGTTTTTTATCATGTTAAGTGCTTTTTCTCTTAATAGTCATGCTGGATTTTGGACGGGTGAAATTGAATTTTCTAGTGTCAGGGTGACCCCTGCTTATCTGTCAGTATATTTGCCTGAAGAGATTAGTGTGCACAATTCGAATGTCAATGCTTCATGTGCCGGGCGTGTAGTAGCGATTAATCGAAACTCCCCAACCTATGATGATGTTTTATCCGTTCTTTTAACAATGAGCGCAACCAATAAAAAGTTGAATTTTTATATTTATGGATGTAATTGGGGTTATATGGAATTTAAGAATGTTTGGTTTGAGGTAAAGTAATTGTGTAAATACTTATCTTTTGGTGTTCTTTATGAAAATTATTTCTATTTTTTTATTGTTTTTTTCTGTTGGTGCGTTTTCTGAGCAAACGTTTTTTGGCAAGGTTGATCGTATTGAAGTGGTTAACTATGAGTCTGGGGCGGCATATGTGTATATCGAAAACGCTAATTTTACAGAGTGCCCGAAAAAAACTAATTGGTGTGCTATTGATTTTTCAACCAAGGCGTCAGATCAAATGTATAGCGCTGTATTAGCGGCTAAATTAGGTGGTCATAAGGTCGGTGTTACATCAAATGCCTGTTGGTCTAAAGGGCAATACCCTCGCTGTTGGAAGGTTAGGTTGAAAGATTGATAGCGGTTTTAAGTGATAAGAATTTTGTTGTTGGCAGATGAAACCAAGAGGTTAATTTCTGCATTTTTAAAATGCTGCTGTTTTTGGTCGTAGTAACGTATGCAGTTAAATAAAGTGCTAAATAAGATGTTAAATAAGGTAAGTAAATAATATGAAAATAATCCGTTTCTTTTCTTTAGTCTTGAGCCTTTCTTGTGGCAGTAGTTATGCGGCGGTTGTTCCACTAGATAGCCATGTTAGATCAATAATTTCTGATTCTGGCTTAGAAAGTTTAGTCACTGTTAGGGCCGCTAACGCATCGGGTATATCAGTGAATCATTTTTCTGAATTCGATGTTGAGGATCAGGCACTGAAATTGATTAATGTGGGCCCTTCGCCAGCAGAATTAATTGTGCTAATGGCGGACGATTTCTTGTTGAAAAACACAATTGAAGTCGTCGGGCCAGAAACGGATGTGCTACTTGTTGGTAGGCAGAGTAACTCGACAATTACATGTGGTCACTGTCGTTTCGAGAATGCACTGCGGGTTGGTTTGGTCGTCGCTGAAACAGAAAACACATTATCAGAATCTATAAACGACATAGGCGAATTTAGTTCAAGCTCAGCGCTTTCGGGTACTATTGCGATTAATAATCTTGCTGCTCCCGGCGCTATAGCGGTCGATATTATGGCGGCGAATGTTACTACTCAAGGTATGCTTACGACGCACCAAGCTGGCGGTCGTCACCCGGTTGAAGGGTACGTCGCCGATGTAAATGGATCGCTGGATATAGGCAGTGGTGGCATTAATATTATGCTAGGCGATATGACGTGGGACTATAATAGCGGTGCTGTACTTGCTTTGAATAGTAAGGGCAGTTACACACTAAATGGTTATGTAGAGGCTAGCAGTTTCAGCGTGGTTGCATCCGGTCCTCTGGTGTTGAATACATCGGTTGATACAAATTCCGATCTTATCTCAGCGCTGAGCTATAAAGGGAATACTTATATTCCTGACGAGCGCATTGCGGTGCAGGTATTCGGTAGTGATCAGCATATGCTATCTGTAAAGGGTGATCAGTCATCATCGGGTGATGTGTCGTTCAAATCAGCAGGTAGCCTTTCTCTTGATTCAATACATACGGATATAAACGCTAAGTCAGTGACTTTAATTGCAGGTACGCACTTAACCAATTTGTCCTATATAAAAACAGAAGAACTCATTGATGTGGCGGGCTATCAAGTAGTTAATGAGGGTGACTTGCTATCTAAAAAGCAGGTTAATGTATGGTCTGAGCAACAGATGTCTAATCAGTATGGTGGTTTGATTAGTGCCGATGAAGTAACGTTGACGTCTATGCACCAAATCGTGCGCAATGGTTCAAGGACGCCCTATATTTCGAAGGAGTCAGAAAATAATTATTTCTTAGATAACTCCATTGATCAGGCACTTAATTTGTCGTCGAATAAGCTGGGAACCTTCTATTTATTAGAAAAATCTGTGTTAAGTACAGGTTCTTCGTTAGGGGTAATGGCTGTCGATAACTCTGCAAAAATTATAGCTAACTCTCTAGTCATAAATGCAGCGGCTTTTGAAAATATTAATCCTTATTATTCTAAAAGTAAAAATTCTCAAAGTGAATTTTTACTCAATACAAAATACGTAGGGCAGGTACAAGTTTCTACTGAAAAGTCATTGACTATTCACGCAAAAAACTACGTTAAAAATTCATCGGCACATCTCGCGGTAAATCAATTTGATGGTCTTATGGAAATTAGAACGGGGTTGTTGACGAATGAACGTTACCGAACAGTTAACAGTCTAGTTAAAAATACAGATTACTCACAAAGCAGTAGCTCAGAAACGGATACTTTAGGCTTTCACACTCAAACACTGGCTTATTCTCCGCCGGGTATTATTACCACTATGGGAAATATTAATATTACAGCCTCTCAGGGTGTTGTTAATAACACTGCTTATGTAGAGATTTTTGGTGATGCAAAAATACATTCCCCCATTATTAATGATATCGGTCTTGAGCATCAAGGCATTGATGAATCAAGAACAACGACAACAACCTATTATTATCCACCCGATCAATGGAGTGAAACGACAGGAATTGATAGATTTGAGAGAACCGAAAATACTGTTCTGGAGGAGCTGTCGGTACCTTCTGAGCTAGACTCGTTATTCTTTGTTCATGGCTCTTTAGAGGCAGACGCTTCACTAGGTTGGTTTAAGAATCACAAACCGTTCGATTTTTTTGTTGAACAAGCGATAGCTAATACGGTGAATACTGTCCAAGATTCATTGTCGATTCTTAATAATAGAAACTCGAACATATTTGATTATATCACTGCGACAAGTAACTCAACGACTGAAGAGGCTAAGCAGTCAGGCGTAATTTCTATTGATGGCAATGGCCACAAAGAATTTTCTTTGGTCGAGAAGCTAGAAGAAATTTACAACTCGGCTTTAAGCGCAATCGCAGACTTCTTTGATGAGCAAGATTGGTGGAATTAATGAATCGATATGTTGAGAAAAAAACAATGAAACCTTTACCTTCTGGCGAGAAAAATACAATGTCAAAGAGTCTTTGTTGGTCAACTAGAGCGATAGCATATTGTGCAATGTTCTCTGTATTTATGCAGCCGCTTCCTGTACTAAGCGCCAGCTTTTCTGACGGTTACATTCAAGATCAGCTCAATAGTTTTGCTCTATTTGAGCGGTCAAGTACTAGTGACTACCAATTTCAGGCTGTCGACTATATTAACGAACCTGTGCAAGCGCCTAGCATGGATATTGATGCATTTCATGCCGCCATGAAACAGCAGTACAAGCATGCCTTAGAACCCAAATATGTCCCAATAAAAGTTGGCAATACCCATACGGTCGTTCCAATATATCCAGAAACAAAAAAAGTGGGTACGTCTCTACTGCAAAATCGATATATACGCAGCCAAATACATTCGTTATTAGGACGAAGTTTAATTGATGCTGAGCTTTATACGAATGAAAATCAGCAAATCGATACACTTTATCAAAATGCTCTCAATTATACGTTGAACGCACCCGCTCTTCGTTATGGCGACCGCTTACCAATGAGTCAGTCGGGTAGTGGTCTAGCTCAAGATATGATTTGGCCTGAAATCCGAGAGATAAACGGTGAGTCGGTTGTGGTACCGGTTGTGTACTTATCCGACAACACGGTGAACCAACAAAAAGTAACGACCAATGTCACAGAGTTGAATGGATCTGTATCACTTGCCGCACTCAGAATCGATGACGTTGACGTGCATCTGGGGCGAGAAGCATTTCTCAATGTTGCTAACGATTTAACGAATTACAGAGGAAGTATTGTAAGCAGTGGTAACTTAACCTTGGTGGCAGGTGGCACATTAAGGAATCTATCGGGCGACATTAAAGCCAATGGAAACATCACAATAGGTGCGCATAGTATAGAAAATCGCACCATCATTTACCGGCATACAGAGCGCAACGTAGGGTTCAGCGGCGGTGCGCATGAGTCGGGTACACGTTATGCTCAAATAGCAGGAATTAACGCTATTGATGGTAGCGTGACGCTCAATAGCATGAGCAATATTTCTTTCCTTGGTGGGCAGGTATCTGCTGGCTCTGAACTAACGCTGTCGGCTGATGGTGATATTTATATCGAAGGCTTGCAACTAAACAACCAATACACTGAGCAGCAAGGAGGTGTCTCGCTTTCTCGTTCTGATACCACTTATTTACAATCTTCTTTATCGTCAAAAGACACACTCAGACTAATTGCTGGCGGTGAAATTGTAATCACGGCATCAGAGTTAATTAGTGATGAAGGGCACATCCAATTACTCGCTGAACTAGGCATTACCGTTTTAGATGGCAAGCAGGAGCACCGTCAAAATCGTACGGGAACTTACAGAAGCCGTGATATTAATGAGTCGGTGTATCAAACGGTAGCGGTACGCTCAATTTTAGATGCGGGTTTAGGTGTACGCATGCACTCCGCTTTTGGAGATATCACCCTAAGAGGTAGTGAGATTAGCTCAAGCCAAGGAGCATCAGTTACTGCAGAAAACGGCGGAATAAAACTGTTGCTCACCAAAGAGCTAGATCATTACAGCTACTCATCGATTGATAAAGGGCTGTTTACTATAAAAACAGAAAATCGTGGTCATGAAATTGAAACTGCGGTTCATAACACAATAGTCGGTGGCTTACAGGTCAGCGCTACGGGCGGGGTGTATGTTGAATACGAAGGTGATTCAGAACTCACCATGCAAGAACAAATTGCCAATATTGGCGAATTTGAAGGCATGGAATGGATGGCCGATTTTTACGCCGAGAACCAATACAATCCAAATATTGACTGGCAAGAGATAGAAACAACTTACAAAGAATGGAATGAAAGCAGTACCAGTATTTCACCAGCATTGGCGGCGGTGATTGCAATAGCTGTTGCTGTTGCAACAGGTGGCGCAGCAGCAGGTTTAGTGGGCAGCATGGTGAGTAATAGTGTGGCCGCTGCCGCAATTACCGCCGGCAGCGTATCGCTGTTAAGTCAAGCAACAGTTGCGCTTGCCAACGGTGCCGTGAACCGAGATATTAGTGGAGCGATGGAAGATTTTGCATCTAGTGACACGCTACGTTCCGTAGCCATTGCTATGGTAACGGCTGGCGCTATGGATGCTATTAATACCCAGCTTTTTACAGCAGATAACTTGGGTGCTAGCTCATCGTTTACAGAGGAAGTGACTAGTCAGGTTACCAATTCAGCAACAGGTGTCACCACAACAGTGACCGAGTTAAACCTAACATTAGGTGCGCAAGCGCTTCAAGCCGTGACTAGTAGTGTTGTTAATGCTGGTGTTCGAACAGCGATCGATGGTGGTAGTTTGGGTGACTCTTTGGTTGATTCTCTTATTCAAAACTCAGTAAATTTTATTGGTCAAAGAATGACAAATGCAATTTCCGATGCTGCAGCTAATGGTGATATTGATAAGGCTATTGAATATATTGCTCATGCAGGCTCGGGGTGTATGGTCGGTGTTTTTAGTGCCGCTCAAAATGATGAGTCACCTAATAGCGGGTGTGCCAGTGGTGCTTTGGGTGCGGTTGCTTCAGTTGCTATTACGGACGTTTATGAAGCGAAAAATAAAGATCGAATCAATACATTTCTTATTGAAGAGCAGGAGTATATAGCTGGCTTGTATGCAGGTGGTAGTTCTCATGCAGAAGTAGGAAGTTTTGTTTCAGGTAGAGATGATCATTATCGTCAGGGGGTAAATCGGTTACTTGCTGGTGGTGCAAATGCGAGTCGTTTATCGGCAGCATTTGGAGCAATGCTTGCGGGTGCAGATGCTGGTAATGTAAATATTGCTGCTGGTTCAGCAAGTTCAGTCGCTTCTTCCACACTCCAGCATTTATCTATTTCTGTATCACATGCATTGGCTGAGGGGCGAGCAACGCGTGAGCAATTCTTGGTTGAACAATTCGCTGTACTTGATCCTGTAGAATTGAATGCAGAAGTGACAGCTGATTTTTATTCAACATTGAGTCAAGAAGTTCAAGATAATTTAGATATTAAAGTCAATGAAAATGGAGTGCCTTATTTTGAGGTAACAGAAAGTGTCTACTTGCCAGTTCATAGCCAAGATATCCTGGATGAATATATTAGTATCGCGGACAAAAATTATGAAAGGCTTCACCAACTGTCTGTTAAATATCAGGAAATGACTAGTGTAGTAAATCAATTTTTATTAGATAGCTCTCAAGAAGATAGAGTGGCAATTCGTTCGGTGTACGAAAATAACCTCCGTGCGGCTCGGCAGAGCGAAGGTAATAATTATGAAGATATCGCGAGGTCTATTAATTACTCACCCGTTGAGGAATTTTACACCTTGGCTTCAGAGGGCTTTTTGTTGAATGGGGCAGCGCTCAGTGGTGATGAGTTATCTATAGGATTAAATTATTTATTTGGAGTGGAAAGCGATTATGAATTGACGGACGAGGTTGCCCATATAGTTCATCAGGCGTCAATGGAAGAGCTTAATGCGATGGGGCAAGGACAGGTTGAAGATTTACACCATGCCTTGCACGCTATAAATCATGAGTCATTATTTGATTCAGGAAGGTTTTCTACTCTCGATTATGATATCCCAGAACCAGAAGGGGTAGACACAAAGTATATGGCTCCTACTAAATTAAATATGACTCTTAATCGCGAGGTTGATGAGTCGGGTATGACTATTGTGAACATTAATGTATCAGGGACGTATGATGATAGGGTTGGATTAGGAGATATTATAGAAAGTGTTGCTGAGAACGTTTGGTCAGGAGAGTTCGAAGACCCAGAAAATAACACCAAATATATTCTCAATACGGACTTAAGCCCGCTTGGAGGTGATTTGTCCAGTCTTATGAGAGGGGCTGATTTTGTAATCGATTTTGGGAAATGCTCGCTTGAACTGGCGTGTATTAAAAATTACGACACTTTTGCCGTTCATGCGGATAGTTCTATGGACAACCTTTCAATAATTGCCCGAAACCCGGTTGCTGTTGCACATGAGGTAGGTCACCTCATAGGTTTTTTTCATTTTCCAAATCCTACTGACCTTGAAACTGTTGGAAATGTTATGAGTTATGATGGTCATGCCGTAACTCTAGAAAATATCCGGCTGCTCGAAAGAAATATAGAAATAATGGAGAATAAAAAATAAGTGGCAGTATGGAGCAAGCCAAGACGATATGGGGCAAGATATTGCTATGGCTTCATCGAGGTTTTATCCGGTCCGTAGCAATAGCCAATATGATGAAGTCGGTAAAGGTATTATTATAGATGTTAGAGCAAGAGAGCCCGGAATACTTTTTAATACAGAGAAGGTTGTTGATGTTTTTGACAAGGTTGATAAAGCTGATGCCACACAAGGATATCATTCACATTTAATCTTTATTGAAAAGTGATAAAAATAGCAGAAGGTAAATAGTATGAAGAAATCACTTTTGGCATTGGTTTTTTTGTTTGGGGCGGGTTTTGCTCAGGCAGAAACTAAAGAGTCAACAATAGGTCACGTTAAAGAAATCACTACATACCTAGAAACTCATTCTAGAGTTAGTGCTCGAGGGATGATCGACTTTAATTTAGATGTCGATTTTTCTTCCCCTTGTTCTCGAGTTTATCTTGATAAGGATGAGCAGACAGTAGTGTCAATGCTACTGTCTGCAAAAGCCAAGGATGTAAAATTAAGGGTTTATTATTACACAGACGTGGTAAGCCCTTGGAATAAGAATACTTGCCAAATATATGCGTTGCGAGAATATTAAGGGTGGCACGGAATTGACTAAAGGTTGTTTATCAACGGAGACGGGGCGGTATTTATCCCATCGTCTACTCAGTTTTTCGTTTCTGTAATCATCACTGAATAATAATAGGTGTGTTTGCAGATCTTTTATCGACGAATAACCATTGCATTATTGGAGTAAAAATGAAGGCAGAAATATCACAATTGGTCATGATCGAAGTGCAGCCGGGAAAAAGAGACGAGCAAATCAAAGCATATAATAACTTGCTGCCGCTAGTTTCTGCCGAAGAAGGTTGTTTGCAGTATGACTTAAAAGCTGTAGAGGGTGACGAGAATAAATTTGTTTTAGTGGAAAGGTGGGTGTCGGAAGCGGCATTAGAGTTTCACGATAATACGGAATATATGAGAAAAGCTGATAGTGAAAACTATCGATTTAGAGCGAAGCCTGCTGAAGTTTTACGACTTTTGTGTGTTTGATAGGCAGTTTAAAGAATGATTTGTATTTTTAGCGTCGATTATTAATGAGGCAGTTATGATATTTAAAAAAACAGTAGCGTTTGCGATAGCCAGCTTGTGCCCAATGTTTTCTTGGGCAGATCAGTGTGCTTCTTGGGGGTGTACCTCAACTATTGAGCAGTTGTACACCAATGCCAATGGCTTAATCTATGTTAGCACTCCGCTAGATGAAACAAAGGCAAATTGTACGGTTTATGCTGGTAGTTATTTTGTCCTGAATCCAGCTGCAAAGAATTTTAGTGAGGTATATTCATCACTTTTAGCGGCGTATATGTCTGACTCTAAAATTCAACTTAGAATAAAAGAGGGTAGCGCTAACTGTGAGTTATCATACGTGAGGCTAAATAAAAATTTTTAGTTATTTTTTATTGCCAGTCTCTGGTTGTTTTTTTTCATCACGAAGGCGGTCACGAAATTTTTTCTTTGCGAGTGCTTGCATATCTTCAACCGTATCGCGCTCATCCACAATTTCACGGCCTAGCAAGGTTTCAATGGCATCTTCTAGTGTGACTATGCCTGCCATTTGACCAAATTCATCTTCGACTAAGAATAGGTGTGTTTTTTGTTTGATAAACATATCGAGCAATTTGTGTACAGAGAGTTTTTCTGACACTCGGATGATGGGTTTGGCGAGCTTATCTAGCGTGGTGTTTGATTGTCCTTTGTAGGCAGTTTCTAGTAAATCGATGAGAAAAATTTGGTCGGTAACGGTGTCATGGTTGCCGGCATAAAGAGGTATGCGGCTAAATTGATGGGTTCTTATTTGTTCGAGTGCTTGCTCTACAGTTAGCGATTCATCCAGCATGTGTACAACAGTTCTTGGCGTTAAAATATTTTCTGTCTTTACACTTTTTAACCCCAGTAAGTTGGAAATATAGGCGTTTTCTTGGGGAAATAAACCGCCCTCTTTATGAGCAAGAGACGCGAGAGCAATGACTTCTTCCCGTGTAATTTCGTTGCCTTTTTGCTGATTAAATAATCGTGTCAAACGCGTTGATATCCATACTAGTGGATAAACAAGCTTGACTAAAAGTGAAATGATTAAGGCAGAAGGCACGGCAAGTTGCTGCCAAAAAGTTGCCCCTAATGTTTTAGGAATAATTTCAGAAACATATAGGATGACTAGAGTGAGTACGATAGCAATTAACGTTTCCCATTCAGGGCCAAATACTTGTAGCGCTTGAGAACCTACACCGGCAGCACCCATGGTGTGAGCAAAGGTGTTGAGGATCAAAATACTCGATAGTGATTTATCTAAATTTTCTTTAACGTTAACAAGTCTAACCGCAGCATTGGGGCGTTCTTTTTGAATTTTTTCAAGATAGCTTGGGGTAATCGAGAGTAATACCGCTTCTAAAATTGAACATAGAAAAGAAACACCAATCGCAATGGTTAAGTAGATGAGTAATAGCGTCATTGATTTGAGCCTTGCAAGATGAAGGTGAGAATTGGCGTGTTAAACATGTAATATGTTCCACAAAGCCAGCATGTGACAAGCGACCACAATAAAGCTCACTCGATGACGTAGTGCTTGATACCAAGCAGGATAAAGCGTTTTTAGAAACAATTTTTCCCAAAACAGCAGTGTAAGAAACCCTATCATCAGCAAGCCGATATGATAAATGAGCGGTAAAAAATAAGCGGCAAGTGGTAATAATGAAAAGGCGATGGCCGCATGTATATGTCTGGCTATAAACGCAGCACTGTTTTCTGTGTGCGCAAATAAAGCGATGGCCCATAGACTACCGGCTAAAAAGCTAAAGATGATCGTCGAGTAGTGCAAAAAAAGATGCGTTAATCCCGTTTCTTGGCTCGCAAAAATCCAAGGTCCAAATGCACCGATAAAAAAAGGCAGTAAGCCTAGGTACATATAATTGGTAATGGTGTCTTGATGTGGTGACAGCAAAGCGTGTGCTTTCGGTGGTTGAGCGGACATAAAGTAGTAACCCGTGATGCTGTTTTGACGATAATGTTTAGTGTTTGGTGAATGATCTTCCTATATGTACGCCCTACTTTCAATCATGGTCTCCATTTATCTTTGTTGTATCACAATGGTTGCTTGGGAACGCGGGCGAGAACCCAAACGCTCACCTTGCCCGCACCGGCTTTTTTAAGTGCTGTGGTGAGCGCACTGACGGTAGCTCCTGTTGTCATGACGTCATCGACGAGAATGATATGTTGACGCTGTAGCGTGCTAGAAACCGCAAAACTGTTTTGTATGTTCTGTAAACGTTGTTGGCGAGTGAGCTGCTTTTGATCCGGTGATGCTTGTGTTCTTTTTACTTGTGTAAACAGCGGAATATTTAATTGTTTACTCAAATAATGGGCAAAAAATGCCGATTGATTGATCCCTCGTTGTTGTTGCTTTTTCCAGTGCAGCGGTACGGCGGTGATAAGATCGGGTAAGGGTTTATGGTGTTGCATCAGATGCTGTTGGACTTGTTGACAAAAAATATCGGCTAAGGCCTTACCCGCATAATAATCCCCTTGGTCTTTAAACTGAAAAATCAAATCAGATAATGGTTTTTGATATATAAAAGGACTGTAAGTCTCTTCAAACGGGGGTATGTGCTGCAAGCATTCGCCACACAGTAGCGCGCTATGAGGCAGGGGCAGCGCGCAAGCACGGCAACTAAAGCGTGGGGTTTGCAAAAACTGCTCAATGCAGGCTGGACACAGCCTGTTTGGGCTATAACTGTCACATAGTGCACACGTATGGGGCAGATGAAGGTGTTTTTTGAATGTAGATGTGTGCGCTTGCAATGTATTGCGCAATTGACGGTAGAGTCGTACCCATTCCTTCGGTATCATAGTGGTTTCCATAAAAATCCATTTTTGGTTGACTAGTCGCGCGGAGAGGATGGCTTCTCCGTAGCAGCAGTATGAACCATAGTATTTTGGATGGAATGACCTGTTAATGCAACGATAGAGAGAGTGTTATGTCTTCTGCTTTTAATGCGAATACCGTCTCGGCGAATAGCCCTTCTGTTAGTGATAGTGAATCTCCCTTACGCCATTCCCCTTTGCGGCACAATTGGATGCGCGACGAAGTGGCAGCGCTATTTGCTCTCCCTTTTAACGATCTGCTCTTTCAGGCGCAGACTGTTCATCGTCAGCACTTTAACCCTAATCAAGTTCAGGTAAGCACGTTGTGCTCTATCAAGACTGGCGCATGCCCCGAAGACTGTAAATATTGCCCGCAAAGCGCGCGTTATGACACCGGCCTCGAAAAAGAAAAACTCATGCAGGTTGAAGCTGTTATCGAAGAGGCTAAAGCGGCCAAAGCCAGTGGTGCGACGCGCTTTTGTATGGGAGCCGCCTGGCGTTCGCCTAAAAACAAAGATCTCCCTTATGTGGTTGATATGGTCAAAGGTGTTAAAGCTTTAGGCTTAGAGACGTGTATGACATTAGGTATGCTCGACGAAAAGCAGTCGGCAGAATTAGCGGATGCAGGGTTAGATTACTACAATCACAACCTCGATACGTCAAAAGAATATTACGGTGATATTATCACCACGCGTACCTACGATGATCGCTTAAATACCTTACAGAATGTGCGCGATGCCGGTATGAAAGTGTGTAGTGGGGGTATTGTTGGTATGGGCGAAGGTGAGCAAGATCGTGTCGGTTTGCTCATTCAGCTAGCTAATATGCCTGCTCACCCCGAATCTGTGCCTATTAATATGTTAGTCCGCGTTGAAGGAACACCCTTCGAAAACCTTGATGATCTTGATGCCTTTGACTTTATTCGCACCATCGCGGTGGCTCGTATTTTAATGCCAAAGTCTCATGTGCGCTTATCGGCAGGCCGCGAAGAAATGAACGAGCAAATGCAAGCGATGGCGTTTTTTGCCGGTGCTAACTCCATTTTTTATGGTGAAAAACTGCTGACGACGGCGAATCCAGAAGCCAATAAAGATAAGCAATTGTTTGCGCGTTTAGGCATAGAGCCAGAGCCTTATTCTGCGGTTGAGAATCGTCGCACACCGGCACAACCTACCGTTGGTATCGTTGATCCTAAAGCGCAAGCACCGAAAGATTCTTCACTGTTTTATAACGCTGCGAGCTAATGCTGCTGGTTAACAATGGCAACATTTAACGAGCAACTTCAGTGTGCGTTAGACGAACGCCAGCATCAGCACCGCTATCGCCAGCGCACGGTCACCTCGTCACCTCAGCATGCGCATGTGACGGTTGATGGTAAGCCCTATCTTGCGTTTTCGAGTAATGATTACCTTGGTTTGGCGAATCACCCCGAGGTGGTCGCCGCACTACAATCTGCCGCTGTAGAAAATGGGGTTGGGAGTGGGGCGTCACATTTAGTTCATGGACACACACAGCATCATCACGTATTAGAAGAGGCCTTAGCCGCCTTTACTGGGCGCGAACGTGTTCTATTGTTTTCTACTGGCTATATGGCGAATATGGGGACGATTTCTGCCCTAGTTGGCCGTGGCGATAGTATTTACCAAGATCGCCTTAATCATGCCTCGCTTCTGGATGCAGGTATTGTTAGCCGCGCGACAATGAAACGCTATCGCCATAATGACTTAGAGCAGCTAGAAAAATGGCTCACGACGGATAAAGCAAGGCGTCGTTTAGTGGTTGTCGATGGTGTGTTTAGTATGGATGGGGATATAGCGCCGCTGTCTGAATTAGCAAGGCTGTGTCAGCAGTATGATGCGCAACTCATGGTTGATGATGCGCACGGGTTTGGCGTTTTAGGCCAACGTGGCGGCGGTTGCGCCGAGTATTTTAATTTATCGACCGAGCAGTTGCCGATTGTTGTCGGTACATTAGGTAAAGCCTTTGGTAGTTTTGGGGCATTTGTTGCGGGCTCCAATGCACTTATCGAAACACTTATTCAGTTTGCCCGCCCGTATATCTATACCACCGCATTACCACCATCTATCGCGGCCGCCAGCCTTAAAAGTTTACAGTTGCTTGAGCAAGGCGTTGCGTTACGAAAACAGTTGGAGTGCACGATTGATTATTTTCGTGAAGGCGCGCAAGCACAGCAACTTCCGCTAATGGCGTCGCGCACACCCATACAACCGGTGGTCTTGGGTAGTGATGAACGTGTTATGACCGTGGCAAATTATTTAAAAGATCATGGTGTGCTAGTGGGCGCTATTCGTCCGCCTACCGTCCCCGAAGGTTCTGGTCGGTTACGTATTACTTTTAATGCGCACCATAACAAAGACGATGTTGATCGCTTACTATCGCTATTACAATCCGCACCGCTGTAAAGAGACCTTATTGATAAGCACTGCTTAAAATCAACTCAAAAATTGATACATAATTAATGAATATAGTTTTGTTAAATGGCTGGAATATGCACTCGAATATGTGGCAATCACTGCTGCCATGTTTGCAGCTGTATGGTGATGTAGTTGAAATTAATGTTCCATACGATCAATGTGAAGAACATCAAGAGTCACTAACACCGCCAAAAGAGCCGCAAAAAATTATGGGTGCACTTTGCGAGCATATTGTTCAACAATTACCTCAGCCCTGCGTGTTAGTGGGTTGGTCTTTAGGTGGGATGTTAGCTACGCATATTGCAGCGCATTATCCGCAAGCAATCATCGGTGTAGTTACCCTCGCAACGAATGTGCAATTTGTCGCCAATGATCAGTGGGCGACAGCAATGCCCGCTAAGATATTTGAAACATTTTATCAGTCGTATAACGAAGATCCGCAAAAAACCGAAAAGCAGTTTGCGCAGCTCGTCGTTAAAGGCGATGCTTGTCGGCGTGAACAGCATCGCTATCTACAAGAAAATACTCTACATGAGCCCGTGTCTAAAGCGCAGGGTCTTATGGGTTTGTCTCTCTTACGCCATATAAATAATCAAACGGCATTACAAAATATTCGCTGTCCATCGCTACATGTTTTTGGTGAGCATGATGCGCTAGTACCCGCTTCTGCCGTTGCGGCGATACAACAACTCCAAGCGAAGAATAAACATGTGCAATACCATGTTGTTGCTCATGCAGGCCATTTGTTACATATGCCGGTCGATCGGTTATCCCCCTTTCTGGGAGATTTTTTGCAAAAATGCCAACAAGAGTGCCAGCAAGGAAGTCAGCAATGACAGCAACAAAAAATATCATTGCCGATTCGTTTAGTCGATCAGCCAGCCAATACGATAGCGCTGCGAATATCCAGCAGCAAGCCGGTAGGCAGTTATTATCATGCGTGCAGCAATATATTAATAAAGAAACAGACAGTGTTATTAGCGGTAGCGTTATCGCGGATGTTGGTTGTGGAACCGGTTTTTTTGCGCAGCCGTTAGTTGCGTTGTTTCAACCCAAACAATATTTAGGAATCGATATCGCTGAAGGCATGTTGGCTGTTGCTAAAGAAAATAATGCTGACTATTTTTTAGCAAGCTCGACAGCGGCGCAATGGTGCTGCCACGATGCAGAAAATTTATTATTAGCCAATGAATCGGTGGATATTATTTTTGCCAATTTTTCGTTGCAATGGTGTGATGATTTACCATCGTTGATGCGCAGCTTTTATCGTGTAATGAAGCCCGGCGGGTTAGTATGTTTTACTAGTTTAGGTGAAAACACATTACATGAGCTGCGTAATGCTTGGCAGCACGTAGATAATATTACACATGTTAATCAATTTATGGCCTCAAGCCGATGGCAGCAAGCGACTAAACAGGTTGGATTTGTGGTTAAACAGCATTACTCAAATGACATGATCGAGTATTTCGATTCCCCCACCAGTGTGATGCGCTCACTGAAAACCATCGGTGCGAATATTATTAAAGGTCAGCAACAGTCAGGCTTAACGGGCAAACAACGTTTTGCCCAACTGCTTGACGCTTATGAAAAGTGTCGAGCAACTCAAGGCGTGCCAGCGACTTATGCCGTTGATGGCTGGATTATAAAAAAACCAGAATGTTAATATCGAGGGTGATTACCCGAATAACCAATAAAGGATCATCATGCCCTCCCATTTTTTTGTAACCGGAACCGATACCGATGTCGGTAAAACGCTCATCAGTGAAGGCTTACTTCATGCCGCCAATGCGCAAGGCTTAACGACCGCGGCACTCAAGCCGGTTGCGGCAGGTTGTGTGATGACTGAGGAGGGGTTGCGCAATGATGATGCCTTAATTTTGCAGCAAGCAATGAGTGCCTCGTTATCGTATGAGCAGGTTAATCCGGTTGCTTTAGCGCCACCAATGGCACCTCATGTAGCGGCTGCACAAGTAGGCAGACGCTTAAGTGCTGATAGGCTGGCAGGTTTTTGCCGCGGTGTTTTGATACAGAAAAATGATGTGGTGATTGTTGAAGGCGCTGGAGGCTGGCGGGTACCATTGAATGCCCGTGAGACGCTAGCGGATGTGGCTAAACGATTATCCCTACCGGTGATTATGGTGGTGGGCATGCGTCTAGGATGCTTAAACCACGCCTATTTAACCGCAGAGGCGATTCGCCGAGATGGCCTTGTATTAGCGGGGTGGGTATCAAATCATATCGACCCGGATATGCCGGCCTATGCTGAATCGCTTGTCGATCTTGAGCAAGGCTTGGCTGCACCTTGTTTGGGGCATATTCCTTTTTTATCTAATCCTCAGGGTATCCATATTAAAAACGACTTGGATATAGGCAAATTATTGCCGCCCGTCTTTTCTTAAAAACAAATAGTCTTAAAGTCGCCCTTTTGCTGGGTGTTTTTTGCACAATCATTACGTACACTATGTCGTAGGTAGTAGAGATATTTTCATGGAAGAGAATCATGCTTTTTCTGGAATGGGTGATTTCTCTTATTAATTGTGTAGGTGGATATTATGATTAACACATCGACAGGCATCAGTACGGTATTTCAGCAGGGTGTGTCCGGCTTAAATAACAGTGTGCGCTCGGTGACGGAATCTGCCAATGAGATTGTCTTATCGGGCACCTTGGAGCGAGCGCCGACAGCGAGCACGGATATAGTCGAGCCTCTCATCAAAATTCAGCAAGAGCAGCATGTGTTTAATGCATCGGCCAAAGTAATAGATGTGGCCGACCAAGCGCTAGGTGCGTTGATAGATATTAAGGCGTGATGCTTCTTATACAGAAAAATATAGAAAACGCGAGTGATCGTTAGATAGAAAGAAGAGGAGGGCGTTATGAATATTAACAGTATGTTACCAACGGCATATACGCCGAATACACTAGCCGCAATGAATACGTTGCGATCTGCAGTGGGTGAAGAGTCGACGGATGATCAACAGGCCATTTTTTCTCCCATCGAGCAGTCGGTAGCAGCCGCTAGCCATTCAGCGGTTACATCTGAGCAGCCTAGTGAACAAGCGGATGCTCAAGCACAGCAAGTATTAAACGCAGAGCGAGCAGCGCAGCAAGACAGTAAAGAGCAGCAGCAAGAGCACATTGACCAGCAAAAAATCCAATCCTTGGCTACACTAGATAGAGAGGTGCGTAATCATGAGCGTGCACATGCAGCAGTAGGCGGACAGTATGCTGGCGCTCCACGCTATGAATATGAACGCGGCCCCGATGGTGTTAATTACGCTGTCGCCGGTGAGGTACCCATTAGTACAGGTGCGACGTCTGATCCGCAGATGACGATAGAAAAAGCGCAAATTATTCGTCGTGCGGCTTTAGCACCGGCTGATCCATCCGCACAGGATCGTAAAGTGGCTGCAGAAGCCGTGCAAATGGAAGCTGAAGCACGCATCGAGTTACTGACGATTGAGCGTGAGCAGCGCATAGAAGAGCAGCGCCTACAGGAAGCGCAGCGTGAACAACAACAGCAAGAATCTCGTTCGACACAGGAGAATGTGATTGTGAGCCAGACTGAGAATACACGTAATACATCCAATGTTGATAGCGCGAATGTTTCGCGTGAAGACAGCGCTGTGGATGATATCAATGAAGCGCAAGAAGCGATGTTTAATGAGCTAACTGAGCAACTCGTTGCCATCGGTGGTGCACAGCAGCCTGCGCAATCATTAGGTAGCATCGTTAGCCGTTTTGCCTAGAAAATTTTGTCATATGCCGGTGATTCTCGGGCAATCACCGGTTTCCTATTAGTTAAATTCTTGATACCCCTTCTGTTTATTTCCGCAACCTCCCCCTATTAAATGAAAGGCTAGAAACAGCGTTACCATAACATCGCTTTTTTTGACTGAGTTGTTATCATGGTGATCAAATCATCACGACAGTCGGTATAGGAACCTCTGATTAACCTCGGATAACTTCTGGCCCGCAGGCGTGGCCGAGATCAAGGCGGCACTTGCAGCTAATGTCTAGACCTTAGCAAAAGTGGCAACACAGATATCGGTCACGTCTGTGGGCCCCGTAGGGCGTGGCTACAATGCGCTTATACTGCGTTGAGCCTCTTACTAAGGACTACGGCCATTAGTGGCGAGGCTCGCCTAGTCTAAGCGCATTGTAGACTCACGCATAAGTCATTCGAGGTTAATCAGAGGTTCCTACAGTAAATACGCTCATGCATAAAGAAAATACAATGAAAGCCATTGGATATATCAATGCTTCGCCGATCACTGATGATCAATCATTACAAGATATCACCTTAGAAAAACCTAGTGCGACAGGTCGCGATCTATTAGTAAAGGTACACGCGATTGCGGTTAACCCCGTCGATTGTAAAATTCGTCAAAAGGTATCGTCAGGGATTGATGCTTATAAAGTGATTGGCTGGGATGCGGTCGGTGAAGTGGTTGCGACAGGTAATGAGGTCGGTAACTTTTCTGTGGGTGATCGTGTTTATTATGCGGGTGATCTAACACGCCAAGGGAGTAATGCTGAATATCAGTTAGTGGATGAGCGTATTGTTGCTAAGAAGCCAGAAACATTAACGAATGCAGAAGCAGCGGCAATGCCGCTCACGGCGATTACGGCATGGGAATTACTGTTTGATCGATTAGGTGTTCAGCGACAAAGTATTGCTGAAAGAAAAACGTCTGATGAAGTGATTTTGATCGTAGGTGCTGCCGGTGGTGTGGGTTCTATTTTAATACAACTTGCAAAAGTGATTTGTGGGGCAACCATTATTGCTACGGCGTCTCGTGAAAGCTCACAGGCGTGGGTAAAAAAGCTTGGTGCAGATTATGTGATCGACCATACACAACCATTACCGCCACAAGTGGATGCTTTAGCGATTGCGCCTGTGACTCACGTGGTGAGCCTACATAGTACAGAGGCTTACTTGGATGCTTATGCGGAAATAGTAGCGCCTTTCGGGAAAATAGGTTTGATTGATGATCCCGGTGTATTGGATATTCGCGTGTTAAAACAAAAAAGTATTTCACTGCATTGGGAGTTTATGTATACCCGTTCTATGTATCAAACCGAGGATATGCCAGAACAGCATGCGTTACTAAAACAAGTCGCCCAACTGATTGATGATGGCCATATAAAAACAACGATAGGCAAACATATGGGGGTGATCAATGCGGCTAACCTTAAAGCCGCACATACAGAAATTGAATCTGGTCGTTCGATTGGAAAAATTGTTTTGGAAGGTTTTTAGGCAGCGATCAAAAATATAATCTAAAAGAGATGACATGATAGAGACTAAGCTTACTTCAAAAGATCAAGAAAAAGTTGATCACTACTTACGTTCGCCAATTCATCAGGTAGAGCGAAAACCGTTTCGCCCCTGGCTTTTACTCGGTGTTATTTTGGTATCGATGGTGGTGTTGAGTGTGTTGAGTTATGCCATTGCATGGCAGCATGGGGTGGTGTAATCGGCAGGTTGTAACGGTAGGTAAACATTAAGTGGAATGATTTTTAGTCGATGACGATATTACCGTAATCAATCAATAATTGTAGTATTTCTAATTGATTTGTATCATCGGTGTAACCCAGCTCGGCTTCAATGTCGAGATTGTCTTGTTGAATATGAATTTCAAAGTCTGTGCCTGAACCATTGCCATCAATATCCACTTCTATCATTGTTCCTCCAAAAGAGAAGCGTGTGTCAATAGTCAGATAATTATGGATGTTCGTATAATTTTCGCCTGCTAAAATACGCGAAAGATCAATCGCATCGGCTTCTGAAACTCCGTCAAAATTACCGAATGTAAATAAGTCTTTGATGCGAAGTGTACTGAAGTTAGGTTCCTCGGGTGTAGGAATAAATTCAACGAAGTCATCACCTTCTACAATGTATCGATCCGCTCCACCATTGCCCCAAAAGTCATCGCCTCCACCGTTACCGAAGAAATCTTCGTTAGTCGTGATTCCGTTAGATTGTCGCCCTGAGATTTGGTTTTGTTCTTCAGTGCCTCGTAAAATAGAACGCCCAGAATCATAGATAATATTATGTTCAATTAGACTTTCTAATGAAGTGGAGCCAAGATCGCTAATATCAATAAATAAGTCATCAAAACCAGAGCCATCGCCATTGCTATCAATGTTCAGTGTAGAACCTGATAATTGGATGAAATTAGTTAATGTGTTAGTCGTTTCTCCTTCAAGTAGCTGAGATAAATCGAGTAAATCTCCTCCGTTCCCTAGCGTAAATTGTTCGATGGTATCTGTTGAACCATCGGCGTCGTTATTTTTCCAAATAAAATGATCGATACCTACGCCGCCTATTAGCGTGTCTGAACCTTGGCCGCCAAAAATCATATCATTGCCTGCACCAGACGTAATAATATCGTTTCCGTTTCCACCAAAAAGTGTGTTGTTATTATCATTGCCAGTTAATGTATCATCACCATTGAGGCCTAAAATAACGGTGTTACCTGTCGGTGCAGAAGTGAGCACGTCGTTAAAGCCAGAGCCTGTTATTACATCGTCGTTACCCGTATTGATAGAGTCCTTTGTTATTGCAGAGTCAATGGTGCCAGTAAAACCTTCAGGTAAAATACTCACTGAGAGAGTATGGTCACTTTGTAGCGTGTCTAATGAAACGGTTTGTGTTGTTGCGCTCACAAATAAGTCTACAAGCTCTCCTGCGGATGCATCAGGTAGTGATAGGCTTAAATCTTTAAGTGACCAATTATTAGCGATGAGATCGATAGTGTTATTACCCGCTGTTGCCACAAATATCTCACCTAGAGCGCCATATAAGGTGCTTCCTTCTGGAATTTCCATGATAAGGCTAATAAGCGTATCGTCAGGCGCAAGGTCTATAGAAAAGTTGGTTAGTTTTATTGTTTGTCCTTCTATACCAATAACATCGACATTTCCGTTGTGGGCAAAGTAACCTCCGTCAGGGTTTTCACCGACACTAGTATTTGATGTGAATGCATCGATCAATCCACCCGCAGAAATAACTTCTTTTGCGTTAGCAAAAAAAGAAAAGTTATTGGCTGACAATAAATAGTCAATGTCGTCTTGTGAAAAGTTGAGAGCAAGTTCACCTAAGCCAAGTAAGTTAGCGGCATAAACCTCTAGAGTGTAATAACCTGAAACGGTAGGCGTAAATATATTTTCGGTGAGCCCTTCCGTGTTATCGCTAACACGTGTAGAAAAGTATCCTGCTGAATCGCCAGCCGTACTTACCATGGTTTGACCCCCTAGCTCTATGTAGAGTGCGTCATCCCTACTGCCTGCAAAGCGGTATTCGCTGCCAGCTTCCAAATAAATAAGGCCAGTTAATGCATAGACGTCACCGTCCATATCGCCTAATTGTATTGAGTTGCTGGTGTCAATGACGGTTGTTTGCGCTAAAGCGCCGACCCCTTCAGTCATCCTTGATGCGTTGAACGTTGTGGCATTCGCAGCTATGTCAGACTCAATCGAAGATGAGTCATCCAGTGCCAAATGGCTTTCGTCATAAATTGTATTTGCCGTATATTGCGTTGCAGTTAATCCCGTTGAGGCAGGCGGTTGGCCAATTCCCTCATTGAAACTTACCGCGCTGGGTGTGACAGTCACTTTTATGGTTAAGCTGTCGGTGTCAGTAGCGTTTTTGCTGTCAGTTGTTTGAATGTTTAGTGTGTCAAAGCCACCAAAACCAGTGTTAGGTTGGTATGTTAATGTACTGAGTGCGTTATTAATGGCTGCCTGAGTGCCTGAGATAGAAAGATTGCCCGTGTCATTACCCAAGATGACAACCTCAGCTGAGATTATATTAAGCGTCCCCTGAGATACAGATAATTCGGCAGTGGTAATGTTTTCATCAACATCACTTAGTGTTATTAAGTAATCATTAGCCTCGCTGAAATTTAGTTGTTGATTACGTAAGACACTGACATTATCTGGCAAATTATTGACGGGCTTATCATTAACCTCCTCAATGGTGATGAAAATAGTTGCGGTACTACTCTGTCCGTCGCTATCTTGGATGGTGTAAGTAAAACTATCGGTGCCGAAATAATTAGCGGAAGGGGTATACGTTAAAACCCCTTCACTGGTCTCTGAAACAGTCCCCCCCTGAAGGCTGGTTGTTTGAAAGTCGATGATAGCGGCTTCATCGAATATCGTGTCATTTGCTAAGGGCGTGATGTTTATACTAGTATCTTCTAGAGAGTTTATGTGGTCATCCAGCGCTGCAGGAGTACCATCTGAGACAGGAGTAACATTAATAGTGATTGTGCCTGTATCTGTTTCACCATCACTATCTTTAATCGTGTAAGAAAAAGTGTCGGTTCCATTATAATTGTTAGCCGGAGTATAGGTGAAAGTACCGTCGCTATTATAAGATACTTGTCCGTTGTTAATGCTATTTTGGGAATAATTTAGTAGTTCTGCTTCATCTGGGAGAATATCATTTTTAGAAAAATCTATGACAATAGAATTGTCTTCTTCGATTGACACCGTGTCGTCGTTAGCTTGAGGAGAACCATCACTTACGGGTTTAATATATAGAGTGACTGTTGCTGTTATTTTTTGGCCCGCATTGCCAGTAATTGTATATGTAAATGTGTCTATCCCATTAAAATTATTGACAGGCGTATAGCTAAATGTATTGTTCGAATTTAAAGTAACAATGCCGCCGTTAGCACTAGTGTTGTCATATTGATTGATGGGGTTTTCGCCCATAAAAACATCATTGCTAAGAACATTAATGTTGCTTAATGGACTATCTTCATTTAAAAAGTATTCATCGTTGTTTGCTGTAGGCTCAACAAAAAACTCTGCCTCTTTTCGTAAAGATTCTTCGTCATTAATGGTGCTAAGAATACTTTGTAAAAAACTTTGAGAAATGTCATTGTCAGGAATGATTTCAGGGTTTTCTCTAGGCCATAAGATAATACTTTTTCCATAGAGAGAAATAGATTCACTTATTTCTCTAAATGTGGCGCTGGGATTTTCTAGTAGAGACTCGATGCTCTGTTGTGATGATAAAGCTTCTTGTAAATCGCTAAAAGAGATTGGGTTTCCATTAAAGCTAGAAGATGCTTGGTTGTAGATGGATTGTAGTGTGGTTAGTGTGTTGGAAGATAATTGTAAGCTTTCTAAGCTGCTAAGAAAAATGGGAGTGCCATCACTATTGAGTAAAATGCTACTGTCTGATGATGTACTAATGAAATCGTTTTCATAAATGATAGATTCTTCATTCAACGCAAATGCATTAATGCTGTTGTTGATAGATCTATAAGCCGTAACATCACCATGTATAAATTCTACTTTAGCGATGTTACTGCCAGTAACATTATTCTTAAGTGACATTTTTATTGTACGCTGGTTATTATTGTTGCAACTACAACGAAGAGTGCAAGTTTTTGCGAATCAAATAATTAAAATTAAAACGAAGCGGTGTAGACCAATAAGCAGTAGTGCTGTTATTATTTTTGCGCGATTGTAGGTTAATATACTTTCAGTTATTGGATGGGCTGCTGTTTTTGTGAGCGCCGTCACGAGTCAATTATCAAACATGTGACATAGGTAACGTTTTTATAGAAGAAGTGAATGGCAGAGGCCTTTAATTAAGGCCTCGAAATATAGTGTATTTAAAAAATACAGAAGGAGTGGACGCAGATTTATAGGCTATTGGAGTTAGTAAATATCAATTCAGGATTTGTTACATTAGGGTATAGCGCTTTTAACCCGCTTATTTTAAATAACTCAGCATCACACCTGCAGCAACAGCAGATCCAATAACACCGGCAACATTGGGCCCCATGGCATGCATCAATAAAAAGTTTTGGCTGTTTTCTTCTAATCCGACTTTATTGGATACGCGAGCCGCCATAGGTACGGCAGATACACCCGCCGAACCAATAAGAGGGTTAATTTTATTGGTGGAAAATACGTTCATTATTTTTGCCATCAACACACCCGACATGGTGCCAATGCAAAATGCCACAAGCCCTAGTAATAAAATGCCAATGGTTTCTAAGTTTAGAAAAGAGTCCGCACTTAATTTAGCGCCGACGCCTAGCCCGAGCATAATGGTAACGATATTAATTAAGGCATTTTGTACGGTATCGCTGAGTCGATCAACGACGCCGGATTCTTTCATTAAGTTTCCAAAGCAAAACATGCCTAATAGTGGTGCAGCACTGGGTAATATTAACGCGACAAGAATAACTAAAATAATAGGGAAGCAAATTTTTTCTGCTTTAGAGACACTACGCAATTGGCGCATGACAATTTGTCGCTCTTCCTTGTTGGTAAAAGCACGCATAATGGGCGGCTGAATAAGTGGTACCAGCGCCATATATGAATAAGCGGCAACGGCAATAGCTCCTAATAATTCGGGCGCTAATTGACTGGAAACAAAAATAGAAGTTGGGCCATCAGCGCCACCGATAATACCAATTGCTGCTGCTTGTGCAAGACTATAATCGACAAGCCCTGTCTGTGTTAACGCCATAGCACCAATGACCGTCGCAAAAATACCAAATTGTGCGGCGGCACCGAGTAATAATGTTTTAGGGTTGGCAAGTAAGGGGCCAAAGTCAGTCATGGCTCCGACGCCCATAAAAATCATCAGCGGGAAAATACCCGTTTCGATACCGATATGGAAAATATAGTAAAACAAACCACCCGGTGATTCTAAACCACCAGTGGCAGTATAAATGGGTTCGGCATATAAACCCGCACCAGGAATATTCACCAAAATACAACCCACACCAATAGGCAGTAATAGCAAAGGCTCAAAGCGCTTGGCAATGGCTAGGTAGAGTAAGGCTAGGCCAACAATCATCATCGCTGCTTGCCCAACTTCCATGTTGGCAATACCGGAATCCGATAATAAGTTAATTATTTTTTCCACGATCAAAAACCCTCAAATAAATCTACGCAAATATATAGCTTTACAGTGTTAACAGTATGTCATCGACAACAACGGTATCGCCTTGCTTTACAGCGACGGTGCTGACTACGCCATCACGCGGAGCTTTGATTTCAGTTTCCATTTTCATTGCTTCTAAAATGATAAGCACTTGGCCTTCTTTTACAGTACTTTGTGGCTGCACAAGCACTTGAAAGATATTGCCTGAAAGTGGTGATTTAATAGGGTCGCCTGTGGCACTGACGGGTTTGTCATCACCATCGTTTGTTGTTTCTTCATCGTAGACTTGGGCTATAAATGATTGCTCGTCAACAGACACGCGTACATCAGTTTCGTTACTGCTATCGACCGTTGTGTGATAGTTTTTGCCGTTGACGCTAATAACATAAGCGCTTTTGTTAACCGGTGTAGCCGCTTGTGTCTTTTCTGGTAAGGCATTCAATGTTGGTGCTGGTTCAAAAGCATCGGGATTGTTGCGGTTTTCCAAAAACTGTAAACCGATTTGTGGGAAGAGTGCATAAGTGAGCACGTCGTCTACTGTATTGTCAGCAAGGCTGATGTTTTTCTCCGTTGCCAAAACGTTCAGCTCTCTCTCTAATTTATCCATTTCTGAGGAGAGTAAATCAGCAGGCCTGCCGGTAATGGCGTCAGCCCCGTCGAGTACTTTCGCCTGAAGAGTGCTATCAAATGCGGCTGGTGCAGCACCGTATTCACCTTTTAGTATGCCTTGTGTTTCTTTAGAAATACTTTTATAGCGTTCGCCGGTTAACACGTTAATAACGGCTTGTGTTCCTACAATTTGTGATGTTGGTGTGACCAATGGAATATAGCCTAAGTCTTTGCGTACACGAGGAATTTCTTCGAGTACTTCATCAAACTTATCACTAGCGCCTTGTTCTTTCAGTTGATTTTCCATATTGGTCAACATGCCGCCCGGTACTTGAGCGATAAGAATGCGTGAATCAACACCCCGTAGTGAACCCTCAAATGAAGCATACTTTTTACGGACTTCTCTAAAGTAGGCCGCAATACCTTCTAGTTTATCAAGATCGAGTTGCGGGTCGCGTTCTGTGCCTTTTAAGGCTGCCACAATAGATTCTGTGGGTGAATGACCATAGGTCATCGACATGGATGAAATCGCTGTATCGATATGATCAATGCCTGCTTCAATCGCTTTAAGTAACGTCATCGATGATAAGCCGGATGTGGCATGGGCATGTAACGCGACGGGAATATCTATACTACTTTTGAGCTGAGAGACCAATTCAAATGCATCGTATGGCGTTAATATACCCGCCATATCTTTAATGTTAAGTGAGTCCGCGCCCATATCTTCAATTTGTTTGGCGAGGTCGATCCAGCCTGACAAGTTATGGACCGGGCTGGTTGTATAAGAGATTGTACCTTGTGCATGGCCGCCTTGTTTTTTTACGGCTTGCATAGCGGTTGTCATATTGCGAGGGTCGTTCATCGCATCAAATACACGAAACACATCGACGCCATTGGTAACGGCACGCTCTACAAATTTTTCTACTACGTCGTCAGCGTAATGACGATAGCCTAATAAGTTTTGACCGCGAAGTAACATTTGTTGGCGAGTATTAGGCATCGCTTTTTTTAATTCTCTAATACGATCCCACGGATCTTCACCAAGATAACGTATACAAGAGTCGAAGGTTGCGCCGCCCCATGTCTCTAGTGACCAATAACCTATTTCATCAAGTTTTTCTGCAATGGGAAGCATGTCATCAATACGCAAACGTGTTGCGAATAATGATTGGTGAGCGTCGCGTAGTACGACATCGGTAATTTTTATGGGAGTATTATTTTTTTTCATGAGCGTCACTTATTTAACCGTCGCGTTACGATGAAGTTGATAGGCAATTGCCGCAACCGCAGCAATATCTGCATCAGAATTTTTCTCTTCTGGAGCAGGTTCTAATTTCTTAATAACTGCAGACATGGCGGTCACTGAAGCAATCAGTATGACTAAAAAAGTAAAGACCGTGCCCATACCTAGTGCCATGAGTAACAATGTATCTGACCAAATCGTCGCCATTATGCGTACTCCCATAATAAAAGTTGCATGTAGTAATTGAATAAAAAAACAGTACAGGCTATTTGTTTTTTTTCAATGATTGATTTGCAAAAACCTATGCAGAGTAATTCAGCTAACAATAAAAAACTAGCCTTATTTTTTCAAAGAGTGTTTTTTGGTATTTTTTGATGATTTTTAAAGAAAATAAACTATTTTTGACGAAGTTTTCACTGTTTTGGTGCGGAAAATCCCTTTTTTGGTGCGTTATTATTGTTATTGAGTCAGCTTATTTATCCATAGTTTACAAAAAAATAACGTAAAAAAACGCAAGCCTCTGAACACTCATTAGTAAATGGCAGAGGCTTGCGTCATCTGTTTTTTGTAAAAAAGAGGGTTTATACTTCAAACCCTAAATACTCAGGAAAAACAACAAGTAAAATGACAATGACCATTTGAATGCAAATAAAAGGGATTACGCCTTTATAAATAGTGCCGGTTTTAACTTCGGGAGGGGAAACCCCTTTAAGGTAAAATAAACTAAAACCGAAAGGTGGCGTCATAAATGATGACTGCAAATTCATCGCAATTAATATGGCAAACCACACCATATTTAAACCCATAAGTTCTGCAATGGGTGCAAGAATAGGAACGACAATAAAGGCAATTTCAACAAAGTCGATAAAGAAACCAAGAATGAAAATAGCTAGCATTGATAGTAGTAAAAATGTCCACTTTTCTCCAGGTAGGCTAGCCATAAACTCTTCAACAATAATGTCTCCGCCAGAGTAGGTGAAGATCATGGCGAAAGCGGTTGCGCCAATCAGTACAGCGAATACCATTGATGTCACTTTAACCGTCTCTTTCCCCGCATCATGAATCATCGAAAAGTCGAGCTTGCCATAAAATTTTGCTAGAAGTAATGCGCCAATAGCACCGAGAGCAGAGGATTCTGTCGGTGTGGCAATACCGGTCAGTATTGAACCCAAAACAATCACAATTAATGCGAGTGGGGGAATAATATTCTTAAGGGCATTTTTAATGAGATCAGAGGTGTTGTCGTCAGTAGATGGGATGGCGGGCGCTGCCGAAGGGTTCAGTGTGGTGTAACCTACGACATAGACTAAATAAAAACCAACAAGAATAAGTGCGGGAATCATCGCTGCTTTGAACAAGTCGCCGACAGGAACACCCATGACATCACCTAAAATAATAAGAATGATCGACGGTGGGATAATTTGCCCTAAGGTTCCCGCTGCGCAAATAACGCCTGTTGCTAAGCGTTGATCGTAATTATATTTAAGCATTACCGGTAATGAGATGACGCCCATAGCAACAACGCTAGCACCAACAACGCCGGTTGATGCGGCTAAAAAAGCGCCTACTAAAATTGTTGAGATGGCCAAGCCCCCGGGGCGGCTACAAAATAATTTTGCCATTGATTCTAACAGGCGTTCCGCTAGGCCTGTTTTTTGTAACACGATGCCCATAAATATAAACATAGGTATCGCCATTAAAATGGTATTACCCATAATCGAGTATAAGCGATAAGGCATGAAAGCAAAGAGCTCAAAGCCTTCAATCCAAAAACCTACGAGCAGTGATAAACCTGCAAAAGTGAGTGCAATGGGGTAGCCCGCAAAAAGTAAAATAAGAGCAAAAATAAAGAGATAAATACCAATCATGATGCGTCTCCTACTGAGCCGTCTTTTTCTTTTTGTTTTTCTTCTTGGAGTACTAAGCATTCATTTAAAATAACCGTAACGATGCTGAGTACAAGAAAGCTAAAGGCAACAGGAATAATTAACTTAACCGGCCAAAGTCTCGGTAAGCTGCCGGGGTCGCCTTTGTTTTCCATCGAAATAAAGGACTCATAAAAAAAGCCGCTGCCGTAATAAACCATTAGCGCGCAGAAAGGTAACGCAAAAATAATGCCGCCTGTAATGTTGATCCATGCTTGTGTTTTTCGTGAAAAGTTGTCATATAGCACATCAACACGCACGTGACCGTTTTCTCGTAGGGTGTATCCCAGTCCCATCATAAACATCAGTGAAAAGAAGTGCCATTCGAGTTCTTGCATGCCAATGCCGCCGAGCCAGCTTAAGTGTTCGTTGTACCAGTCAATAGCGGCAATCAGTTGAAATTTTTGGAATAAACCGAAAATGGCGTAGCGTACAAAAACGTCAATGAATACATTGAGTATCATCAGCAACAGTGCAGCGATACAAATGTAGCCAGAAATATCGATGATTTTATTTAGGAAACGTAGGGTGAATTTCATTATTTTTATTACCTCAAACGGAGTCGTTATGCCGTGCACGCACTCTTAATCTCTATGATTTGAGCGCGTGTTTCGCTCATACTACTTTACTTCTCACGTATCAATCAAAAAAGGCTCCTGCGAAGGAGCCTTTTATCTTTCTAACACATAGATTACAGGTTGTTCAGATAAGCCTTATCTGAAATATTTGTCCATGTACGTGCTTTTTTCATGTAGTCACGTTGTGATTTGATGATTTCTGCCGTAAGTCCGCCTTTTGCTTCAAATTCAGCGAGTAGTTCTGCGTTCGCTTTTTTAAGCGCGGCCATGACAGGCTCAGGGAATGATTTAACTTCGATATTTGGATATTCAGACTTCATTGTTTCCCAGTTAACAGCGCTTTCATGATACGACTGCGCGGTGACTTGGAAAGCGGCTTCTTTGACGGCAATTTTCACAATGGCTTGTAAGTCTGCTGGCAGTTTCTCGAAGGCTTTTTTATTGATCATAAACTGCAACTCAGTTGCAGGCTCATGCCAGCCCGTGTAGTAGAAGGGAGCAATTTTATGGAAACCCATACGTAAATCTAGTGATGGACCTACCCACTCTAGCGCGTCAATCGTATTACGCTCTAGTGCGGTGTATAGCTCGCCGGGCGGAATGTTCGTCGGTTTTGCACCTAGTTTGGCTAATACGTCGCCCGCAAACCCAGGGATGCGCATTTTTAAGCCTTTTAGATCATCTACGGAGTTGATTTCTTTTTTAAACCAGCCGCCCATTTGGTTGCCGGTATTACCACCAGGGAACGACATAATGCCGTGCTTGTCGTAAACTTTCTTCGCAAGTTCTTCGCCGCCACCATAGTAGTACCATGCATATTGCTCTGCGGTGATCATACCTAGAGGCATAGTGGTAAAGAATAGAGTGTTAATGTCTTTGCCTTTCCAGTAATAAGAGGCTGAGTGCCCCATTTGGTATTGACCACTCTTAACAAAGTCAAAAATGCCGAGTGCTGCTTTATGCTTATTCTTTGAGTCGATGGTGATGACAAGGCGACCGTTGGACATCTCCTTGATATTTTGTGCCATTTGCTTGGCCGCATCACCAAAGATGGGGAAGTTCGTAGGCCATGTTTCGGCTAATCGCCATTTAATGACTTTTTCTGCAGCTGATACGCTGCTAAAGGGCGCAATCGCCGCAAGCCCGATCGCTATGGATGCAATGTACTTTTTCATCATAAATCACCTGTGATTATCGTTATCGTGAATTTTTTTAAGCTTCTTCATTATAGAGCTGTGCACTAATAAAACATCCGTAAGTTCCACATAGTGACTACGGGTTTTCCCGTAGTTTGCGTGTTTTTTGTGCAAATTTTGAGTGATAAGTGCGCAGGATGTTGTTTTTTGGTGCGCCCTTGTGCTTTGATAGCGATTATCAAATAATCCCGTGGTACATTCTGGAATTTCGAAAAAATAACCTGCTTTTCTGTTCTATGAATACTATTTAGCTCAGAATTCACCACAGGTAAAATAAGAATAATTACTAATGAACCTTAAGCAAAAAATACAGCTGCTTGCCGTATTGCCCCTTGTGGTGGCGATGTTGCTGGTCGTCTTAGTCACGCAGTATCAATTTGATAAGTTATCTTCAGATACTGCCACGGCCTATCAGACTAATGTTATCGAGCGACGCCAAGCAGAGCTGAAAAACTATACCTTACTGGCGCTCTCTTCTATCGATCATCTTTATAATAATGATGATCTTGATCCGCAGGTTGCCCAAGAGTTGGCCAAGGATGTGTTGACTAATCTTGTTTACCAAGAAGACGGCTACTTTTTTGCTTACACCCTTGATGGTACCGGAGTAGTACATCCTATTCAGCCCTTTCGAATAGATGAAAATTGGTGGGATCTGCAAGATGAAGCCGGCACATTTCTAATTAGAGAGTTAATTAAAAACGCTCAAGCGGGTGGTGGCTATTTGCAGTATTTATGGGATAAGCCTTCAGTCGGCGAAGTAGGTACTAAGATGGCTTACTCGGTGATGTTGGAAAAGTGGGGGTGGATGCTGGGTACGGGTGTTTATATTGATGACGTAGAAGAGCAAGTGGCGAGTATCCAATCGGCCATCAATCGTAAAATTATCAGTGCATCCTATGTGATTTTAGCGATTGGTATTATCGCGGTTATAGCCATCTTTATTACGGGTTTATTGCTGCAGTTTAGCGAGCGAAAATTAGCGGATGGTAAATTGCAGGAGTTAACAAAACGTATCTTAACGACGCAGGAAGAGGAACGCCGTCGAGTCTCTCGCGAATTACATGACGGTATTAGCCAGTTGATTGCTAGCGCTAAATTCTCGATAGAAACGGCGTGGTTGAAAATCAAAAAAAATCAAAATCCAGAAGCAGACTTAGCTTCTACGACAGAGAAAATTACGCAAACACTAACGGATTTACGGCGTATCTCTAGAGATTTACACCCCCGTATCCTCGATGATCATGGGCTTTCTGCGGGTATAGAATCCTTATCAACTAATTTTTCTCGTCGCACAGGTATTACGGTTAATCTGGATAAAGTCGCCGTAAAAAATATGTTGTCACTTGAAATAAAAACCACTTTTTATCGTGTGGCTCAAGAAGCCTTAACGAATATAGAACGCCATTCCCAAGCAACAGAAGTGCATATTGATATCGGCGTACATGGTCGCTGGCTAGCATTATCGATTAGAGATAATGGCCATGGTTTTGATGTGGATTCACTTAATCGAAATAAATCGCCGATGGTCGGTATTGGTTTACGTAATATGCATGAACGCTTGAGTTATCATAAAGGAATTTTTTCGATTAAGTCGAGTAATAGCGGCACTTGTATTGAGGCAAAAATTCCGAAAAATTATCTCAAATATCACTAAGTTTTCGTTAGCTATTCGCCAATAATTTTTCAATCATTGGGTGGCAATGTAGACATGTTTGATACGATAATAAAATAATAAAGAGCTAGGCAGTTAATATAATATGATAAAAATAATACTCGTCGATGATCATCCATTATTTCGTGAAGGCATAGCGTCTCGTTTGAATATGCATGATGGTATAGAGGTGATCGCTGAGGCTGAAAACGGTAAGCAATTATTAACAAAATTAGAAGCGGCAACTCCTGATATTGTGATGATGGATATTAGTATGCCAGAAATTAACGGCATGGACGCGCTGGAAATTGTTAAAGAAAAATTCCCTGATGTGAGAGTTATTATGCTGAGCATGCATGATGATAAGGAATATATTGTGAGTGTGATTCGCTCCGGAGCTGAAGGGTATTTACTCAAAGATATATCCGGTGAAGAAATGATTGCTGCGATACAAAAAGTACACGAAGGCGGTAAGTATTTTAGTGGCGAGGTAGCACAAATATTAGTGCAAGAAGATACAACCGATGCAGGGGGTATATTGACTACACGTGAACAACTAATATTACGTTTAATTTCTCATGGTAATAATGATAAAACGATTGCTGCTCAGTTAGATATTAGCGCTCGTACGGTTGAAACGCATAAACGTAATATTAAGCAAAAGCTATTAATTGATACGACATCAGGCTTGGTACGTTATGCGATAGAACATCGCTTAGATCAGTGACGTGAGATTGGCTTTGCGCTATTCCCATATTTCTCGTAGTGGTTCACCAAAGTCATCGTAAATGATTTTCTTTTTAGGTCGAGATGGGGGTTTAGGCGTAGGTGCTACTTTGGCATTTTTTCTCTCATCAAGCGCTTTAATCTCATTAACGAGCAGTGTGCGTGTGTTTTTTTCTTGGTTGAGAGGGATACTATTGTTCAGGTTTGCTCCTAGTTCTTTGCCACTCGCGCCACGCTCAATATCCTGAATGGCTCCGCCTTTCGATAAAAACGCGCTAACTTCTTCCTCCAGCTCTTGCCGTATTTGATGTTTGGTCTTTATCTTATTCATACTCATCAATATAGCGCTTATGGGTGTAATGACAAGCGCTGGTTCGCGGAGTTAATCGCGAGAGTGCCTGATAGATTTAGTAACAGTTCTGTCAGCTCGTTCCAAGGATCGGCCGAGCGTAAACCTTTAATCGCTTTATCAATACCATTGGCTTGTCGCAGTAACACGCTAAGCTGTCGGTGATGCAGACGGTTGAGTGCTTGCTGTACAAGTGGTTGGCGTTTATCCCATACCCCTGCATTTTTTGCTGCCCATGAGGGGTTTTGACCGTTAGCGATAGCGCCAGAAATATTCATTAAGGTGCGAACCTCTCTCGCTAGCGCCCACAAAATAGTAATAGGTTCTGTACCTTCAGATTTTAGCCCATTGAGTGTACGTACAGCGCCGCGTGAATCGCCAAGTAGGGCTTTATCAACTAAGCCAAAGACATCATAGCGTGCGCTATCGGCAACCGTATTGGCAATTAATTCTGGTGACAACCATTCATCTTTTGAGAGTAGACGTAATTTCTCAATTTCTTGGTGTGCGGCTAATAAATTGCCTTCTATGCGTGTTGCTAATAACTCAATTGCTTGGCTATCGGCACGCAGCCCTACTTGCTGTAAACGCTGTTGTAGCCAGCGAGGCAGCTGTGCAGCACTGATGGGCCAAATAGGTATCCAATAACCTTGTTTTTCAATCTGCTTCACCCATTTAGAGCGTTGGGTGCCGCTATCAAGCTTTGGTGTGACGACGAGCAGCAAGTTGTCTTCGTTTGGGTGTGCTAAATATTCACAAATATGCTTGCTGCCTTCGGCGCCAGGTTTGCCGTTATCAATCCGTAGTTCAATAATTTTTTTATCATTAAACAGAGATAGACTATTGGCCGACGTGAGTAATTGCTGCCACTCGAACTGCTTATCGACATGATGGCGTTCTCGTTCGGTAAAACCAGCTTGTCGAGCGGCTTGTCGAATCGCATCACAGGCTTCTTGAACCAGTAATGTCTCGTCACCACTAACAAGGTAAACGGGCATGAGTTTACCTTGTAGATGGGTGTTAAGTTGGTCGCTTCGTAATTTAGCCATGCTGATAAATAGGCTATTCGTTCGCTGCTTTTTGACTAATAAAATTAACGCGACGCAGTATACGTTGAGACAACTGTCGAACGATTTCTTTGCGTAGTGCTTGCTCTTCTTTTTCTGAGCTATTAATCGCATTTTGGTCATACGTGTAATAGCGTGATAACTCTGCGTTAGACTTTTCTGCCAAGGGTTGCCCCAAGTTGTTCAGAATTTCGTAAGATACTGAAAACGTCAACTGGTACTGAATCGTTCGTAAACTATTGTCGACAGTAACGCTTCGGCGTTCATAAAACTCTTCGCCTAAAATTAATTGAATATCAGCATTGGCGATGTCTCCAAGACGCTGTTTTTGTGTAAGATTTTTCTGAATGGCTTCGTAAACTTGTCCATCACCGCCTTCCAAGTAAACCATTTGCTGGATGTCGAGTGATCCGCCACTGCCGCGTAAACGCCATCCACAAGCCGATACCATCGAACACAGAAGCGTTACGGATAGTAAAACTGCTATTTTTGTTGTTGTTGTTTTTTTCATCATTCTACGTTTACAACCCTATTACCATTGTCGGGAGTCTATAACATTTGCCGTTATCAGACAGTTTAATTAGCGACGATATTGACTAGTTTATTGGGTATGACAATCACTTTGCGTATGGTGTTGCCATCCGTAAATTTCTTAACGCTATCATTGTCCAAAGCTGCAGCTTCTAATGCTTCTTTTGATAAGCCGTTAGCAACATCAATTTTAGCGCGAACTTTTCCGTTCACTTGCAGCACAATGGTCACGCTGTTTTTCACGAGTGCGCTCTCATCAACGGCTGGCCAGGATTCATCAATAATGTTGTTGGTATAACCTAATGCTATCCATAATGAATGCGCAATATGCGGTGCAACAGGTGCGAGTAATTTAATCGCAGCCTCGATGGCTTCACGCTCTACGGCCAGTGTCGATGGTGATGTACGATCGGCATGTCGGCTCACCTCATTCATTAACTCCATAACCGCAGCAATAGCCGTATTGAACTGCTGACGAACGGCGTAATCATCGCTTACCTTCGCAATAGTCTCGTGTGTTTTACGGCGAAGGTCTTGCTGGGTTTGATTGAGGGTTTCCACGGATAAATCCGCTGGTGTGCCTGCGCCAATATGGCCGTGGACGATTTTCCATAAGCGACGTAAAAAACGGCTAGCACCTTCAACGCCGGAATCGCTCCACTCCAGCGTTTGTGTCGGTGGTGCAGCAAACATAGTAAACAGACGAACAGTGTCGGCGCCATAAGCGTCGACAGCGGTTTGTGGGTCTACCCCATTGTTTTTGGATTTTGACATTTTGGTGGTGCCACCAATCTCGACGCTTTCTCCTGTGGAGCTAAGCGTTGCAGAAATAGGTTTGCCTTTATCGTCTTTTTCTAAGGCAACATCGGCTGGATTAAACCAATCGGTACTGCCGTCAGCATTCTTACGATAATAGGTGTCGGCGAGCACCATGCCCTGACACAGTAGACTTTTGAAGGGCTCATCGCATGCGACTAAGCCTTCATCGCGCATTAGTTTGTGGAAAAAACGCGCGTACAATAAATGTAAAATTGCATGTTCGATACCTCCGACATATTGGTCGACAGGCAGCCAGTAATTTGCCTTATCAGGATCCAGCATGGCGTCGTTTAGGTTTGAGCAGGTATAGCGTGCGTAATACCACGAGGATTCCATAAAGGTATCAAAGGTATCGGTTTCATGTTCAACCGCCATGCCTTTATGTTCAGCTTTGCGCCATTCCTTATCCGTTTTAATCGGTGAATTGACGCCATCCATCACTACGTCTTCGGGTAGTAATACCGGTAGCTTTTCCATGGGTACGGGGATTTCACCGCCTTCAGGTAAATTAAACATCGGAATAGGCGTTCCCCAGTAACGTTGGCGAGAAACCCCCCAGTCACGTAGACGGAAATTGGTGGTGACTTTGCCTTTGCCCAATGTGGCTAGCTTATCTGCTATTGCATCAAACGCGGCTTGAAAGTCTAAGCCATCAAATTCACCCGAATTAATACAAATGCCTTTTTCGGTATAGGCGGCTTCATTGATGTCGACAGTGATCGTATTGTCGGCAGAGGTGATGACTTGTTTGATGGGTAATGCAAATTTCTTGGCAAATTCAAAGTCACGTTCATCGTGGGCCGGTACGGCCATGACCGCGCCTGAACCATAATCCATAAGTACGTAGTTGGCGACCCATACCGCGACATTTTCACCGGTAATCGGGTGGATAGCGGTTAAGCCGGTATCCATACCGCGCTTCTCAAGCGCAGACATGTCGGCTTCAGCCGTCGATTGTTTTTTACATTCAGCAATAAAGGTTTTTAATGCCGGATTGTTTTCTGCGAGTTCAATCGCTATAGGATGCTCGGCGGCGATACTGACATAGGTCACGCCCATCAGTGTGTCAGGGCGAGTGGTATAAACGTCGAGATTACTGACACCGGCAACAGGCGTGGGCATATCAAAGGTGATCTCTACGCCTTTGGATTTACCTATCCAATTGCGCTGCATAGTTTTTACTTGCTCAGGCCAATTGGGTAAGCCGTCGAGAGAAGACAGTAATTCGTCAGCATAATCGGTGATTTTGATAAACCATTGAGGTATTTCTTTACGCTCGACAGTGGCCCCAGAGCGCCAGCCTTTACCGTCGATGACCTGCTCATTGGCTAATACGGTTTGGTCAACCGGATCCCAGTTTACCGTCGCCATTTTTTTATACACTAGGCCTTTTTCATATAAACGGGTGAAAAACCATTGTTCCCATTTGTAGTAGCTCGGTTGGCAGGTGGCTAATTCACGGCTCCAGTCAAAACCAAAACCGAGTGAATTGAGCTGTTGTTTCATGTAGTTAACATTGCTGTATGTCCACTTTGCGGGTGCGGTATTGTTTTGAATAGCTGCATTTTCTGCCGGTAAACCGAATGCGTCCCACCCCATAGGGTGCAGAACGTTTTTACCTTGCATACGTTGAAAGCGAGAAATGACATCGGTAATAGTGTAGTTGCGTACATGCCCCATGTGGAGTTTGCCACTGGGGTAGGGGAACATGGCCAGACAATAGAACTTTTCTTTATCTGGATCTTCGGTGACTTCGAAGCACCGATTATCTTTCCAGTAAGTTTGCGCATTCGCTTCTATTGATTGTGGGTGATATTGTTCTTCCATTGTTGCAGGCGGCCTTATGTGTTGACGTTATTCGCTTGTTAGTGCGAAACAAAAATTTAATAGGCGATTATAGAGTGTCAGCCTCTTTATTGTCATACTTATTACACGATAAACTCGGCAGATTGTTAAAATGATACTGACTACCCTGATAAAAACCCTATTACTGCCACCCGCATTGCAATTGCTGATGATGATATGGGGGCTGCTATTGTCTCGTAGTGTTCGGCCACTATCACGCGCCGTGGCTTGGCTGTTGATTATTTTGGGTTTTCTCAGCCTTTGGGTACTTGCCTTGCCAGTAACCAGTGCATGGTTACATAAACCTTTAGAAGTCGGTTTTCCGGCTCATTCACCCTTAGATAAGCCGAATGGTGTTGAAGCGATTGTCGTATTAGGTGCGGGGCGTCATTATGGCGCATATGAGTACGCGGGTATTGATTATGCGGTGAGTTCGGAGGAGTCGCTTAAGGGTTTAAGTGCTACTGATACATTGAGCCATAGTGCATTATGGCGGCTTCGTTATGGTGCTTATTTGTCTAAGTTGTGGGGTCTACCTGTAATGGTGAGTGGCGGTAATGTTAGGCCGTTCGATCGTATTACCGAAGCAGAAATGGGGGTTCACTTTTTACGTAATGAGATGGGTGTCGCGGTGGCATGGCCGGAGAATCGTAGCCGTAACACATGGGAAAATGCACAGCGTAGCAGTGAGCTATTACGCGCTAAAAACATCACGCATATTGCGTTAGTCACACATGCTTACCATATGCCGCGGTCAGTTTACGCTTTTCAGCAAACGGGTATTAATGTGATGCCTATGCCTACCGGCCAGCAATCGCATATCGTCACTGCTTATTGGTTACATTGGTTGCCTTCTACGGAAGGGTTAAGACAAAGCTATTTGGCACTGCATGAATATCTTGGCTTATTGTTTTATCGTCTTAAGTCATAGGCGCCAACATAGGTAGCACTTCTTTTTCAGGCAATACGTATAATTGTGACGCAGTAGAATACAAGTGTTGCTGACAACTGAGCGCTCCGTCACGTTTTTGAATTTTCATTCAAAAATATTCATAAAACTGTTACTTAAATCAGGTAGAGTGCGCGCCATAGTAAGGAGGGCGTTAGTTCTTCTCAGAAGTATTCACCTGTTCGTTAGGTGGGTGTTGTAAGCAGTGAAGTAGAGAATAGGACATCATGGAATCGTCATCATACCCCTTTGAAGCCATACGAATACACAACCGATTAGATATGGAAATAGATATCGATCTTTGTTCTATTCATATTGAGGATGAACTGATTTTGGTTGTGCGGGCGAATGAGCGTTATCACCGTTCGACAATAGAAAAGAATATTGAGCATATCGCTTTTCAATTGAAGCAACGCTATGCGCCAACGAGTACTACCTTATCGATAGTTGAGTATGTCGATCGTCATATAAAAGCAGGGCAATCGCCCAAGTGGCGACAGTGGCGTTTTAAGTGGATAGGTAACTCGCCCATGAATGCGAACCATCATGGATTAAGCAAACCGATGGTTAATCATGTTCATCATGCGATGCTCAATAAACAAGAGATACTTCAACAGGCAAGTTAAGGCGTCATTTTTAGTGGGGGTTATCCCCCTATCATTGAGCGCCATCGGCACAATGGCAATACCGCAATCGCTGATAATGCGATTAACAGGCTGAGTATCAGCCCATTCCTCCAAATCATAAAAGGCGTGTTGCCAGTCATTGGGGTGATATATCCTTCTAAGTGATCCATGACAAACTGATCACTTTTCTGAGTCACCTTACCCTTTGTATTAATAATGGCACTGACACCATTATTCGTTCCGCGAATGACATAACGGCCAATCTCAATCGCGCGCATTCTGGCCATCTGAAAATGCTGTAATGGGCCGATTGAATCACCAAACCACGCATCGTTACTGATGGTTAGCAGCGCGTGGCTGCTAGCTGCTTGCTGAGCGACAAGTGCTGGGTAGGCTATTTCATAGCAAATAGCATTGGCAAGTAAGTGCTCACCAATGCGTAAAGGCTCTTGCTGGTTGCTTCCCTGCGTAATGACAGAAAAGGGAAGATCAAAAAATTCGATAAGTCCACGTAGCCATGATTCTAACGGCACATACTCACCAAAGGGCACTAAGCGTTGTTTATGGTAAATGCCGTCACTGTCACCAATGCCTATTACGCTATTAAAATACTGTTGCCCTTTGTGTACATTGCTGGTGGTAATGGGCTTTTCATATAAGACACCGCTAATGACCGTGCTGCCTGATTGTTGGGCGCGATGTTTGGTTTCGTTGATAAAGTCGGTAGCGTATTGGTAAGGGGCGGGGATCGCGGCCTCTGACCAGATAATCCAATCTTTGCCCCACAGTGGTTTACTCAGTTCTCGAAGCCGCTCTCTAATGGTCTCTTGATAATCAGGTGACCAGCGTAAATGTTGTGGGATATTAGGTTGTACAAGCCCTACGCTGACGTTATTAGGTAGGGCTGTTGTCCATGAAATAAGAGATAAGGGATATCCGGCGATCCATAACGCAGCAACCAATCCAATGGTGGGATAGAGTATTTTTGTGCGCACTTTATTTGGTAAGTTGCTATGACGTTGGTCTCGCGCCCATAAGGCAAGCATGGCTAATAAGCTACTGCTAAGCACCGAGAAAAAGCTGATGAGTAAGACCCCGCCAATAGGTGCCCAACCACTCAATAGTGTATCGGTATGGCTGTAACCCAAAAAAAGCCACGGGAAACCCGTAAAGACCCAAGTACGTAACCACTCACTTAGTACCCAAAGTACAGGAAATCCAATAAGTAGGCGTAGTGTCGGTTTGCAATAGCGGAGCAAATAAAAGGGCAGTGCAAAAACATAAGCAACAAAAGCAATAAAAAGACTGGTCATTAGGATGGCAAGAAACCAGCCTGTTGAGCCAAAATAGTAAATGCTCACATAGACCCAAGAGACCCCCGTGCCGAAGTAACCTAAGCCAAAGGCGAGCGCTAATAGTAAAGAAAGTTTAGCGGTGGGTGCGCGACTTAATAAGGCACCCAAAATGGCCAGTGATAATAGGCTAACCGGCCATAAGTGGAAGGGAGCAAAGCTAAGGGGAGTGATGGCACCCGCGAATAAGCAGAGTAATAGGGAAAAATAGGTGCTGTGTGAAGTATGGTTTCGCATCGCGTTATGAATATGGCCTAGGTAGCGTTATTGAGCGATGCCATAAAAAAAAGAGGCCTATACAGCCTCTTCGATGTCATCGTCATTGGTAGCTGTATTAATCGACACGCGAATGAGGTGTACTTGTCGTGTGTCAGAATACAATACTCTGAAGGTAAATTGATCAATAACCGTACTTTCATTTCTTTGGGGTAAATGCCCGAAGTTTTTCATTAACAAGCCGCCAATCGTATCAAAGGCTTCTTCGTTAAGACCTGCAGAGAAGTGCTCGTTAAACTCGTCAATAGGGGTGAGTGCTTTAACAATAAAGTCGCCGCCCCCAATTTCTCGAATATAAAGGTCATCGTGCTCATCATCGGTTTCATCACTAATTTCACCGACAATTTCTTCAAGAATATCTTCAATGGTAATTAGACCCGATATTCCGCCGTATTCGTCGATGACGAGCGCCATATGATAACGATTTTCTCTAAACTCTCGCAGTAGTACATTAAGGCGCTTGCTTTCGGGGATGATGGTTGCTTGACGAATAATGGATTCTAGTTGAAACCCTTCATGGCCTTTAAGAACCAGAGGCAGAAGATCTTTCGCTAGCAAAATGCCGCGAATATCATCAAGGTTTTCACCAACAACAGGAAAGCGAGAGTGTCCAGAATCGATAATTTTTGATAGGAAGGCTTCATTCGAGTCGTCAATATTAACGGTGACCATTTGTTTGCGAGGAATCATGATCTCTCGCACTTGCTGGCCTGAAACTTCGAGTGCGCCTTGAATAATCTCCAAGGCTTCTTGATCTAGTAGCTTGTTAGACGCAGCGTCTTTAATAATGTCAAGCAGCTCTTCTTGAGACTGGGGTTCACCAGAAAAAGCACTGAGTAGCTTATCGAGCCACGATTTATCCGACTGGCTACTGGGAGGTTCATCGTTCATAGTATTAGGTTCAAAATTACGGCCGGTCATGGTATGAGAAAGTCGGTGGGTGAGTCAATTTTTTCTTTACCTGTCGTACCGGTGGGGTGTCGTTATGTTGAACGTGGCGACAGGTATGTTCTTGAAGGGCATGTGTATATTTAGGTATATGGGCATGCAATACCCAGCGTTGAGAGTATGTCAGTTTCGATGGATTCCATCAGTATCGCATCTGGCTCTTCTATATGATCATAACCCAATAGATGTAACGTGCCATGTATCACCATGTGTGCCCAATGATCATCCGCCGCTTTATGTTGATCGATAGCTTCTTGTTGGACCACTGGTACGCAAATAATTAAATCGCCGAGCAAAGGTAAATCGACAATGTCAGGCAGATCCGCAGGAAAAGACAGCACATTGGTAGGCTTATCTTTTTGTCGGTAGTCGCGATTTAATGTTCGGCTTTCATCGTGATCCACCAAGCGAATACTCAACTCTGCTTGCTGTAAAGAAGGTTGAGAGACTACAACGTCATTGATTACATGGGGGTGAGATAAGGTGTGGTTTACCCATACGTTAAGCTGTTCGTCACTGGGTAGTGAGAAGGGCGCGGGTGACGATGAGCTCAGCGCGGCAGTTATCTCCTCACTGAGCTGTCGGTCAACAATCGCCGCAATAGGATTATTAATTGTGGAGTTCATCGTGTGAGAGCCATTATCAAAATTCGCTTTTTATGACGAAGCGTTCGATTCATCGAACTTGTCATAGGCATCGACAATACGCTGTACCAGAGGATGTCTCACCACATCTTTAGAGGTGAAATAGGTAAAGCTAATACCGTTGACGTTTTCTAACACGCCGCAGGCATGCTTTAAGCCTGACTGCTGGCCTCTAGGTAAATCAATTTGGCTAGGGTCACCATTAATAACCGCCGTTGAGCCAAAACCGATGCGAGTTAAAAACATTTTCATTTGTTCGCGCGTGGTGTTTTGGCTTTCGTCCAAAATAATAAAAGCATTATTAAGTGTGCGTCCTCGCATATAAGCGAGCGGTGCCACTTCGATAATATTGCGCTCAATTAATTTATCGACAATTTCAAATCCCATCATTTCGTAAAGCGCATCAAATAAAGGGCGAAGGTAAGGGTCGACTTTTTGCGATAAATCGCCGGGTAAAAAGCCGAGTTTTTCTCCGGCTTCAACGGCGGGGCGTACCAGTAAAATGCGTTCTATTTCATCGTTGAGTAAGGCTTGTACGGCACAAGCAACGGCCAGATAAGTTTTACCTGTGCCCGCAGGGCCAACCCCGAAATTAATATCGTTCGTCAGTACCGCTCTCACATAAGATTGTTGATTGCGCCCACGGGGTTTAATCGACATTTTTTTAGTGCGAATCATGGTGAGGCTTTCGTTATCCACCTCATTGTTATCACTATTTGCAGTTTGCTCAGAATGATCTGTATCGGATGCATCAGTGCCAGAATAAAACTGCTGAATGGTCAGGTGTACATGATCGGGTGTGATCTCGGTGCCTTTACGAATGTCATCAAACAAACTGCGCAGAATTTGTGTGGCAATAGCGCCCACTTCTTTGTGTCCATCAATCGAAAATTGTTCACCACGATGTAGTAAGCGAATCGATAAGCGTTGTTCAATTTGCTGGATATGTTGGTCAAATTGACCGCATAGCGCAGCAATATCTTGTGCTGATGCGCCTTCTAGCGTGATCACTTTTTGATAATTATCAGACGCATTTTTTGCATGCGTCTGTGGTGTGTTGTGCGACTTTTTTGAAGGGGGTGATAAAGACAAAAGAGGTTAGCTCTCCGTAGTAGAGGATAGGGGTTGTTGTTCTTGTGATAGGTGCTTCGATAGATTTTTTTGGCCTAAATTACCATCGATTTCGTTACCGACCATCACGCCACGCAACGAGTGAGGTAGCGCTTCTTGTATGTCGATATCAACAAACTTGCCAATCAGTTCGGCTCTATCACAGCGAAAGTTAACAATACGGTTGTTTTCGGTACGCCCCGATAATTGGCCGGGGTCTTTTTTGGCGTAGCCGCTCACTAATACACGTTCAACATTGCCGACCATTTTGCGGCTAATATCAAAGGCTTGTTGAGTGATTCGATCTTGCAAGATGCGCAAACGTTGCTTCTTAACGTCTTCAGGTGTGTCATCCGGTAAATCTGATGCAGGTGTACCGGGACGAGCGCTATAAATAAAGCTAAACGAGGTATCAAAATGCATATCTCGAATCAGGTTCATTGTGTTTTCAAAATCTTGATCAGTCTCGCCAGGAAAGCCGATGATAAAGTCGGATGAAAAGCTAATGTCAGGGCGAATACGCTTTAGCGCACGTAATTTAGACTTGTATTCAAGCACGGTATGGCCGCGTTTCATAGCCATCAAAATACGATCCGAGCCGCTTTGTACGGGCAAGTGAATATGGCTGACCAGCTCCGGTATTTCACCATACGCTTGAACCAAACTGTCTGAAAACTCTACAGGATGTGAGGTGGTGTAGCGAATACGGTCAATGCCGTCGATAGTCGCGACATAGCCGATGAGTTCTGCAAGATCAACGGTATGTCCGTCATCGGCATCTGCACGATAAGCGTTCACATTTTGCCCTAATAGATTGACTTCGCGCACGCCTTGTTGAGCAAGATGCGCTACTTCGATTAATACGTCGTTCACTGGGCGGCTCACTTCTTCGCCACGTGTGTAAGGGACGACACAAAAACTGCAGTACTTAGAACAGCCTTCCATAATAGAGACAAATGCCGACACACCATCAGCTTCGGGCTGAGGTAAATTGTCGAATTTTTCAATTTCAGGAAAGCTAATGTCAACAATGACCACGCCATTATCACGTGGCGTCTCGATCATTTCGGGTAAGCGGTGCAATGTTTGTGGGCCAAAAATTAAATCCACAAAGGGTGCGCGTTTCGCAATATCGCCACCTTCTTGGCTGGCCACGCAGCCGCCCACACCAATCACCACATTTGGGTTTTTCTCTTTCAGCTTTTTCCAGCGCCCTAATTGATGAAACAGCTTCTCTTGTGCTTTTTCACGAATAGAGCAGGTGTTTACCAACACCACATCGGCTTCTTCAGGGTCATCGGTTTCTACCATGCCGTGGCTCTCACCTAGGAGGTCTTTCATGCGTGATGAATCGTATTCGTTCATCTGACAGCCATGGGTTTTGATGTAGAGTTTCTTGGCTGGTGCGTCTACCGTTACGGAATCTTGAGGAGCTGAATCTTGCGACATAATTGATAGCTATTTAATAAGTGGCTGGGTTTGTGATGCTATTAGCATCGGGATTGGCTGCTAATTGATCAAAAAAGGGAGCGATTATAGAGCTTATGGCGGTGATGTGCTAGCTGTTATGAATTGTCGAATAAGAGTGCAAGGTATATACATAGGTGTCTTCACTGCTATCTCATCTATTCAACACACGCCGTGAATACGTCCATGTGGATGATGGCTTTGCCTAATGACTGGAATTCCATTATTGAAAAGTTAACGGTATAGCAGTGAGGTGTCTTATACGTATTATTTTGATGGGGCTTGCAATAGCTCTGTCGGCAAATGCCCTGTTAGCCCTTCGATCTGTTCGATGAGCTGGCGGTTTTTATCGGCCAGTTTGCCACTGCCCATACACGGGACTCGACACGCATCGGTCTCATAGTTCATTTCCTCAAAAGTAGAGGCAAAGGTATTATCTTGCATGTGTTCGCTGTAGGGGCGTGATGCAATGGAGAGCGCCGCGATACTCAGCGGGTTGTTTTGGCGACTAAAACGGGTAAACCCCTGATAAGCAAAATGTTCTTCAATATATCGATTGCTGTGCGCTATTAATGCATCCATTAGTGCATAAAGCAGGGCGCCGGGTGATAAGCTATCAAGAACGAGACTAGCCTGAAAGGTGTAGAACCTGACAGCTCCATCTTTCGCATTATTTAGCGTTATATCGTGTTGGTTTTCAGGCGGTTGTAATCGAATGTCGACGATGATATTGCGTGGCCGAGCGAGTATGTCATCAATGACAAACGTGCAGTTTTTAAAGGTAACTCGCGATAAAAATGCGTGAATGTCGTCGCTATTGTCGTGGTGTATTTCTTGGTCGATTAAATCGGCATTATGTGCCATTAATGGTAAATCGTGGTGGCTGCTAAAGAGCGCGCTTGTCTTATTGCTGTTGGTTTCTTTAACGGTTAAAAATTCTCGTGCTTCGTGCTCCCACACTTTTTTCACGGCTAAAAACGCCGTTTGAATAATTTCTGACGTGGGGGTTGTCGGTTCAATTCGCCACTTGCGCCCATAGACAATTTTCTTAGGCAGCTCACCACCGCTGCGATCGTAATTTTCTTCGCCAATAATACCCACTTGAATATAACATCCACGCTCATCTTCGTCGGCGAAAATAGGGGTAAGATCAAGTGAATGAATATCGTGAATGATCGATTGAATAGAGTCGATCGTGTGGTGATAGTGTAGGTAATGTTGAGGAATGGCCGTATTGCCATTGGGTAGTTCAACCGTGGGAGCGTATGGCATGGCGGTTTCGCCATCGGCCAGAGGCTGTTGTTGGCTATAGCGTTTGTCCATATTAGCAGACATATTTACGGTAGCGTGGACATCGCTGGTATGCGATGTCGGTATAGAATAATGCTCAGACAGCGAGCAGTTTTTGTTTGGTAATATCGTGTATGTCGATGCGTCTACGGCGTTAGAAAATCGTGTTTTGGTCTGCGTCTGTGCCATAAAATCCATACCTTGTTTGTACGGTCTGTTTTGAACGATGTGTGTCTTGGTCTGGGCAGGTAAGTCGTCGTTGGTAAGCGACTATCATTGCCCAGTTGTGTCTGTTGATTGTTTTACGATACGTGTGTCGAGGTGGTTTTTATTATTAATGACTGAAGATGGATTTACTGGCGACGATAATACGTTGTTGCCCAAAAATACCCTAAGCCAATGAGTAATCCCCACATAATCGAGTTTAAGCCCAATAAAGTAATATCCGATAATCCCAGTACTAATGTTATCAACGCCGCTTCTTGGTATGGCGTGTCGCTGAATGCTGTTTTCATACACATTAATAATGTGCCCAGTAAGGCCAAGCCCGCAAGCATTGCCATTAACGCCTGTGGTAGTGCTAAAAATAAAGTGACTACGGCGGCAGCCCAGCATCCGGCGATTAAGTAAAATAACCCTGCCCACATTGCCGCTTTATAGCGCTGGTTTTTATCGGCATCAACTTGTTCATTCATGCAAACCGCGGCTGAAATTGCAGCCAAATTTAAGCTGAATCCACCCAATGGAGCCAACAACATATTAGTGGCTCCCGTACCAATTAATACTGGTTTGATAGGGGCGGGGTAGCCGTAACTTTTTAGCATGGCGATACCCGGTAAATTTTGCGACAACATCGCAATAAGATATAACGGAATACTGACATTAATGATGGTTGATAGGTTCCATTCCGGCATAACGCTCGTCCACTGCAAGGGTGAAATGTCGATGTTGTTAATGGATTGTCCGCTTAGCACAGCATAGGCAATGCCAACGACGAGTAATGCCGACATCGTTAACGAGGGAAAGAAACGTTTACACAAAACAAAGGTCGCAAATAGCACTGCAAACAGCAGGGTGTCATCCATAAGCGGCATAAATGCTTTGATGCAAAACGGCAGCACAATCGCCCCTAGCATTGCGGTAGCTAGGGGGCTGGGTATGCGAGCAATTAAGGTGCTTAATGGGCGAATTAATCCGGTAAGCACAACAAGTAAACCAGTCATGATAAATGCACCGGTTAGTTCGCTGAGTGTGTGATCAGCCGCAATGCCAATCAGCATGGCCGCTCCCGGTGTCGACCATGCGGTCAGCAATGGGAGCTTATAACAATAGGATAAAACAATCGTCGATAGCCCCATCGCAAACCCTAAGGCGGTTAACCAGCTAATAATCTGTTCTGCGTTAGCGCCAGAGGCCGTTGCCGCTTGAATCACAATGGCAACTGAGCTGGTATAGCCAATCATGACTGTGGCTAAACCAGCAGATAAGTGAGGTAATGTGGATGAGAGCTTGCTAAGTCGTCGAGACAATATAGGTTCCGCTTTGCGTTATTATGGTGGCCTTGTCTTTATAACACGTAAACAAAATAAATACGGGTAATGACCAAAGATAAGGAACCCTTGAATAAGCTAGAGAAAAACCACGCATGATTTGTTCAGAGGTTCCACAAGGAAGTCGATAGACTGCAGTGGCTGGATTTCGGATAAACAAAAGTATCTGCTGTAATGACTCAGTTTTGATGTGTATGCCTATTACCTGTGCTTGTAATGGGCATATAAACGAATACTATACTGGTGTTTTTACTTGCAGCTGTAAGTAATTTTCAATGCCGATGGTTTCGATTAGATTGAGCTGAGTTTCTAGCCAATCCACATGCTCTTCCTCGTTATCGAGAATTTCACTAAACAAATCACGACTAACATAATCTTTAATACTTTCAGAATAAGCTACTGCCTCGCGTAATAGAGGGATGGCTTGGTGCTCTAACTTTAGATCGCATTGCAGCATTTCTAATGTATGTTCTCCAATATAGAGACGGCCTAAGTCTTGTAAATTGGGTAGCCCTTCTAAAAACAGAATGCGCTCAGTAAGTTTGTCGGCGTGTTTCATCTCATCAATAGATTCGTGGTATTCATAATCACCGAGAACATCAAAGCCCCAGTCTTTATACATTTTGGCGTGTAAAAAATATTGATTGATAGCAACAAGTTCATTGCCTAAAGCCTTATTTAAAAACTCGATAACTTTTGGATCGCCTTTCATAACCTTCTCCGGTTGAAGTGTGAGAGTATTCTGGCCAGTTCTACGCAAAAGTCAACAATATGGATGTAAGTTATTGATTTTATTTAATAAAAGTTAATGCTAATAATTTCGTTTTAGCTTTTTATTGTGAGTTGTAAACTATCACTGCTGTTCCGTTAACGTTTCAATAGCGGAATTCCAGCTATTAGGCGAAGCTATCGCCTGCATGGACGTATTCACGGCGTGCTTTGAATGGTGGTTGGAAATCCATATCTCCACGTTGGCTGGTGGTGGATTAGCGAGATAATTCGGCGGGGAAGAATAATGCCGAAGAGAGCGCTGTTAGAGGGTTTGTTGTATGGTTTTGTAGCGCTTGTTGCTCAAGCGCATCGTTAACGACTGCTCGGGCATCAGGTAGGCATTTGCAGCACTGAGTGGCAACCCCTAGCTCTTTACGAACGTCGTGTAGGCTGGCTGCGCCATCAGCGATGGATTGTCTGATTTGCGTGTCGGTGATGTTTTTACAAAGGCAAACGAACATAGCAGTCTGAGTTGATTTGTTGTGATAATGAGAGGTTTATTTTGTTGCAAATAATAATCGATGTCAATTGCATTTGCGTTAATTACTTAGATGCTTTGATTATAACGCCAGCCGCGTTTACTGGTTCGATGCTTTTGACTGCTCCGGTGTCGGATATTCTTTCGCTTCAGCGGGGGTATTGGCTGGTTGAATCAACGCCCACAATTTTTTCTTGTGCGTTTAATTGATAAATGGTTTCAGTAATCAAGCTGCCAGAGACGGCTATTCGTTTGTTTTGCCAGTGAGGGTCTTGATGAGGGTGCAAAACGCCGAATCCATCAGACGAAAGGCATCATAGAGAATCTATTGATTTCTGTCAGCGCTATTGAGAATTGTTATCATTTAAGGTGGTTGGAGAACGGCTAATGCAATGATGACTTATATTTAATGCGTCGATGCGACGTATGTGGGTAACCTGACTTTCGTGCAATGGTGTTTAACCCATAGCCTCATTTAAATATTTTATAAAATTACGTTTAGCTTTATGACGTGTGCGTAACTCTTCCTCAATCAATGCGAAAGCATTTTTATGGGCTTGGTTTTGTAAGCTTTTTTTACACTCTACTAAAAAAGTAATGCCCTGTTTGTAGGCATCGTTATTGCCTTGTCGTATATGCATGTCAACTAAGCGTTGATAAAGGGGTAGAGTGATGGTGGGTTGTTTGTGGAAGCTCTTAATGACTGCATGTAATGCACGCTCATTCACCTTATATGTATTTACCACGGTTAATGCACTATCTGGTTTATTTTCATGTAGATATAATTGAATAAGATGATCTAGCTTGTAATGCATAAAATATTGCTGGTCTGGTTTTTCAATGGCAGCATGTAAAGTGTCGAACACCTTGTCACGCCATTTTTTATGTTCACCGCATTGCTCGGCTAGATCCAGTAGTTTGTCGTAGTGCTTCACGTTGGGTGATGTTTGATAAATTTCCCATTGTTTTTTGAGTGCGGATGGGGTGTCGCCTTTATGTAAATATAATTTGAGTTCTACTTGCTCTAGGCTAGTGTTACCCCCACGCTGATTGTGCGGGTAAGGTGATTTCTTTTGCCACTGTTTAGCTTTGCTTAACCACGCATCCACTTGTGGCCATAAGTCTAATTCGATTAGGCGTTCGCATAGTTTGATGCAATCTGTTGTGCAGGTAACGGTTTTTTCTAGAATGGCTATTTCAGTCGTCGTGTTGTTGTTTGCCTTAGCATGAGCGATAAGTAGATCTGATAAGCGTAAATAAGGGTACTTTTTGTCCCAGTCTGAGTGGGCTGGCAATGGAGGCAATGCATCCCAAATAGTTTGCTTATGCTGAATATATAAATGTAGACCTTGTTCGCCCAACAAATCTAGATACGCATCGGGTATGGCAGGGTACGATTCACTATAAGCAGACTCCTCTAGAGATTCTAAGTAACGGACTAGCTGCTCACTACTCCAATCTGTTCTCGCTAGTGTCTCAATATGTAGAGCCTGTAAGGCCTCTTCAATATCAAGGCGAAAACCGCCAGAGTCATCAATGGTCTACAACGCTTTTTCTAAACGCTGTAAGCTGTAATCGACCAATGCTAGCGCCTTATCGACTTCAAGGTTGGGAGCTTGTTGTACCAATAGTTCTATCGTCGGCTCGGCTTGAGCAAAATAGCTGCGCACCTGCGGGTAACGATAATAATGACGGTTGTAAGGTAAAGCGGCAGTAATACGTTTTTTGATGGCCTTAGCATCGATTTTGTTGAGTGCTAAGTCAGCACGTAACGACCATTGCTCACGGAGTACCCGATCATTCTTAATGAGCGCAATAAGTTCGTCTTGCAAGTGTGGCTTGTCTAATTTATTCAAATAGGCTTCTATTCGTTGTAAAGGTTTGCCACTTTCTAGCTGTTTTTGTTCTGTCTGTTCTTGTCGATAAGCGAGTGCTACAGCCACACAGTGTTTACAAAAATCAATGCCTTCAGAGGCAGGACAGTCACAGCTACCATCGAAGTGCGTAGTGGTATGGTGTAACGTTACTGTGTAGGTTTGACTGCCTTCAACTAGCCCGTTGATCTTCGTGCCTTTTTTATTCCACTCAATGACCGCGTCAGAGGCAAAATAATCTTTTCCTCGTGTAAACGCGCCTTTTCCCGCTAGGGCAATTAATTGTTTGTCAGTAATCATGGTTGTTGTCTTATTCGAATAAAAGCAACGCTATAGCAATATAGACGTTTTACTCTTTTCAGGCTTGATTGAGATTGTTATTTGGTCGCTCCATCTTTAGATAGGGTATTCAGTATTATATGATTGCATATTAACGTATTTGTTTATTGCTGTCTGTGCAGTATCAGGTATTGTAGTAGACGATTTTTTACTTTTTGAACGGTATTATTTTTATTCAATTTTTAGGATATTTATCATGAAAACTCAAACGATTTTAGACACCATCGGCAATACACCCCACATAAAAATCCAGCGCTTATTTGATGATGCCGCATCGGTATGGATTAAAAGCGAGCGCTCAAACCCCGGCGGTTCTATTAAAGATCGTATCGCCTTGGCGATGATCGAGGCGGCAGAAAAAGACGGCTCGCTTACACCCGGTTCAACGATTATCGAACCGACATCGGGTAATACGGGTGTCGGCTTGGCGATGGTTGCGGCGGTGAAGGGGTACAAGTTAGTGCTAGTGATGCCAGAAAGCATGTCGATTGAGCGCCGCCGTTTGATGTTGGCTTATGGCGCAACGTTTGAGCTTACGCCAAAAGAAAAAGGCATGAGCGGTGCGATTGCGAAAGCGCAAGAATTATTAGCAGCAACACCAAACGCGTGGATGCCGCAGCAATTTGATAACCCTGCTAACGTTGACGTGCATGTTAAGCATACCGCTCAAGAAATTTTAGCGGACTTCCCCGATGGTCTCGACGCGATTGTGACCGGCGTTGGTACCGGCGGACATATTACCGGCTGCGCTAAAGTTCTCAAAGAACAGTGGCCCAACCTTAAAGTATTCGCGGTCGAGCCCGCCGCATCGCCAGTGATATCCGGTGGTGATCCTAGCCCTCATCCAATTCAGGGCATTGGTGCAGGCTTTATTCCTAAAAACCTAGACGTTGATTTACTCGATGGCGTGATCAAAGTAGAGGCTGAAGATGCCAAAGAGATGGCACGCCGCTGTGCGACCGAAGAAGGTTTGCTTGTGGGTATTTCATCGGGCGCGACGCTTGCGGCAATTAATCAAGTCATCCCTTCATTAGATGCAGGCGCGACGGTGCTAGGTTTTAACTACGATACTGGTGAGCGTTATCTGTCTATCGACGGTTTTTTACCTGAAGAAGGCTAAACCATTTTTCATAAATAAGTTATCTAACTTCCTTAGTTTTTAGCATTAAAAAAGAGCGCGTATTGATGAATACAGCGCTCTTTTTTTAATCAACCGTTACTACGACTTTTCCCATAGCTTTTTAATGACTACGTGCATCATGCTTTTTGACTATTTCATCAATGACTGAAACTAATGCATTATTTTTAGAGTCATCTAGTGCGTCGGGATGTGGTTGAGACCAGTGTCCTATATCGTTATCAAAATATTGCCCTTTAATATTGGAAAATTCATCGTCTAGTGCGGCACGTACTAAAATATCTGCGCCAATACTTAAGTCTTTACCATCTGATCCGTAGGCCTCTTTTACCATTTTACTGCCTAAAAACGAGGCAGGATTAACGGCCATGAGTGAAGGTGCATTGTCACCCAGTGATTTCGCGAGTTGATACGTCCACATGGTTATCGCTAATTTACTCTGAGCATAGGCTTCGCTATCGTTAAGTAATGTTTGCCCTTTAAGTGCCTCAAGGTTCACAGGCGCTTGTGCGGCAGATGAAAGATTAATCACACGCCCTTGTCGCTTTAATAGGGGTAATAATTGTTGTGTCAATAAATAAGGTGCAATGGTATTGACCATAAAACGGATATCGAAACCCTCATCAGTGATGGGCTGAGGGGTTTTAAATACACCCGCATTATTGATAAGTACATCAATAATGGAATGCTCTTTTTTTATTGCCAAAGCTAATTGTCTAACGGCGGATAGATTCGATAAATCAGCTTGAAACATATCAATGCTCGCGTTTGAATTTAACGCTAATAATGTCTTTTTAATACTATCTAATTTCGTTTCGCTACGACCGTGCAATAACAAGGTGTGGCCTTGAGCCGATAATGTTTTTGCCGTTTCTAAACCAATACCGTCAGTGGCACCGGTCAGTAGAATAGTTTTTTTCATGGTTTCATCCTGTGTGGTTTTGATCAAGACGAGCAACTGTAATGCGACACACCACCGGCATTAAAAAATGTCTTTGGTTTGAGTCGATAATATTTCTCTTCTATTGCCGATGTTTGTTCTTCATAGGGGTGGCTTAAGACTTCTTGTAGTTCTTGAATGAGTTGATAGTTACCTTGCATGGCTTGTTGATACGCTGGAACAATTAGCCACTCTCGCCATGTGTATTTGGGGTTGGTTTGTTTCATCTTGGTGGAAACCGCCTCGACATTACTATTGCGCATAATGTGTTCATGCCATTGGTTTAGCCAAGCTTGCCATTGTTCATCTAGTTGTGCTGAAGTTGTAACATAAAAGCTCTTTTTCAATGCTGATACATCACTAGGGATATGTGATAACTCGCGAAAAAATATCGTGTAATCAACTTCGGAGCGCGCCATAAGTGTTATTAGTTGTTTCATTAGCTGCGCGTTGTATTCGGTTAACCCCAGTTTGCTTGCCCACATATTGTTGATGGCGTCTTGCATCACCTCTGCAAACTCACGGCGTATTTGATCGAGCGTTTCAGTAGCTGCTGTGTTGTCTGCCAGCAATGGCCGCACGGCAGACCAAAACATGTGGTAATTGGCTTCTGCGGCCATCGGCTGATTAAAAAAGGAGAAATGTTCACCACCGCCTGTCCACGGTTGAAATTCAGGATCAAAAATTTCACAAAAACCAAAGGGGCCATAGTCTAAGGTAAAGCCACCCGCAGCACAGTTGTCACTATTAAAATTACCTTGGCAGTAACCCACGCGTATCCAATTGGCAACTAACGCGACTAAGCGCTGACGAAACTGTGTGGCTAGCGCAATAATTTGTTCGTCAAAGGCGAGGCTTTGGTCAATCTCTTGTGCATATTCTCGTTCAATCAGGTGCGCCACGATCAGTTTTAACTCGGTGAACGCTTCGGTATGTGACGGGTTTTGAGGTGAAAGGTTTTGAGGTGATTGCTTTCGAGTGCGACGGGCAAATAATTCTAATTGCCCCACACGTAAAAAAGAGGGCGCAACGCGCGTAGTAATCGCGACCGGATTTTCCATCAGTATGTCGGGGTCAGAGGAGCGAGAGTCTTCTGAATACCACGGACGAGTCACCGTTTCGGATTGAGAGACATATAAAGTTAATGAGCGAGACGTCGGCACACCCAATGCATGCATATACTCTTGTGCTAAAAATTCGCGCACACTGGAGCGCAGTACCGCGCGCCCATCAGCACCTCGGCAGTAGGGCGTTGGGCCGCCGCCCTTTAATTGCATTTCCCAGCGTTGGCCGTTGAAAACTCCTTCAAATATTGAAATAGCTCGACCATCACCATAGCCATTACCCGTACCAAATGGGCACTGTTGATTATACTCCGTGCCATAAATCGACAAGGCATAACCCGTCGCCCAGCCAAATGCTCGCATCGGTGCTTGCGCCGCCGATATATCGCCAGAGAACAGTTGTTGAAAAGATTCGTTGAATGCCAGTTTATCGCTTAGCCCCAGCTCTTTAAACAAGCTACGGCTGTGGCTAACATATTCTGGTTGAGCCAAAGGTGTTGGCTTTACTGGTACATAATGGCCAGAAAATACTTGGCGAGCACGATAATTCTCACCATCCTCCGTCGCCTCTGGATCACAGCGGAGCGTATTCATCAGAGAATAATCAACCGCCTGGGTAAAGTCATTAAAAGTGTTGATTGTGGATGTTGTAGAAGGTTTAGAAGAGGGCATAGGCAACGTAAAAAGAATGAATGGTTTATCCCCCTAGTATACGAGTTTTTATTAGGGCAAGCTCATATCACTCGATTTAATTTTTCACAGAGTTCGCTACTGCGGGGCTGACATTGTGCCGAATAACTTTTTCTCAATATTTAAGCCATGAACGCTGAGTGTAATAATCATATACTGTGGAAAGTAATAGTGGCACGATTATCTACATTAAGATAACAGTAGAGCGAATGTAAAGTTGAACCCCCTCGTACTGTTCTGGTCAACCCAAGCAGGACACTTTTATTTCAGACAGTTCATAGTTAACCGGTGACATATCGTTGTTGCTCGCATGTAGCCGATCATTGTTGTAGTAGCGGATATAATCCGCCACATCTTTTTTCATGTGGTCACGCGTAGGTTGATCCACTTTAAAAATCCAGTCATGTTTAAGGCTCCCGAAGAATCTCTCAATCACCGCATTATCCCAGCAAGCACCCGTACTCCCCATAGAGGCACTTATTCCATAACCTTTCAGCAGTTTGCGGTAATGCTTACTGGTATACTGTGAACCACGGTCACTATGAAACACCCACCCCTTAGGTGGCTGTCTTAAGTGAATCGCTTTGATCATGGCTCGACTCACTAATGCTTGTGTCATACCCTTATCTATCGCCCAGTCAACGATTCTCCGAGAGTATAAGCCAACCACTGCGAGATACATCCAACCCTCTCTCGTTCTTAAATAGGTAATATCACCCGCCCAGACTTCGTTAATGCCAACAGGATTAAACTGTTGATTGAGCAAGTTAACCGCAACGCTATCGCTGTATTTACGCTTCGTGGTGACCTTATATTTGACTCGCTGCTGTACTTTTAAGCCTAATTTTCGCATCAATGTGCGGGTGACATAACGACCAACAACAAAACCTTCTCCACGTAAACTCTTCGACAACGTTCGACTGCCCAAGCTATTACGACTTGCCTTAAATAAGGCTTTTGCACGACGATAAAGGTCTAATTCTTGAGCTGTAATCAGTTTGGCGGGGCGTTTTTTCCATACATAATACGCTGAACTGCTGAACTGCTGAACTGCTGAACTGCTGAACTGCTGAACTGCTGAACTGCTGAACTGCTGAACTGCTGAACTGCTGAACTGCTGAACTGCTGAACTGCTGAACTGCATGACTCGACACAGTAACCTCACAGGATAAGTACATGACTGCTGTCGTATAAATCTGTATCTCACTTCAGTTCTTTCGTGAAGAAGGCACTCGCCTCTACGTGCCCTTGGGGTATTTTTAAAATGTCTTTTTCCATTCGCAGCTCTTTGTTTTCTTTGCGCAAGCGCTTGAGTTCTTCACGCTCATCGATTGATAAGGCTTCTCCTGATTTTTCAGCTTCAAGCTTATAAGGTTGATTACTTTTCAAAAGCAAACTACAATTTGATTTATATATAAACCTATATGTATTTTATTGACTTATTTGTGAATCAAAAGTATGCCAAAATCAGTGACGCGTTCATATTCTCGCTATACCGAAGAAGCCATCACGCTTCTCTCGGGCCTCATTCGTGCAGCCAGATTAGGGCGTAAGTTAAGCGCCCAAGAGGTGGCTGAGCGCGTGGGTATCTCCAGAAGCATGCTTCAGAGAATTGAGAAAGGCGATCTGAAATGTGAGATCGGTGCGGTGTTTGAAGTGGCGACTATCCTCGGGGTGAATCTGTTCAATGCTGAGCCGTCTTCATTTACCCTTGCAAAACATATGAAAGAAACCGAAGAGAAACTCGCTCTGCTCCCTAAAAAGGCTCGTAAACGTGCAAGGGTAGTTGATGATGACTTCTAAGAATCAATACAAGGAGGGATATGTCTGGATATGGCTGCCGGGAGAAGTACATCCTGTTGTTGCTGGAAAACTTGAAGTCGATGGCGAGGCACTTTTATTTAACTACGGTAAAAGTTACTTGGAACGTATCAAGGATACATCGCTAGCTATCCCCATCTACGAGCCTGAGTTGCCATTAAAAACTGGGGTGCTTCCTAATCTGGATGGGTTGACTATGCCAGGGTGTATTCGTGATAGTGCCCCCGATGCTTGGGGGCGGCGAGTGATTATTAATAAAAAACTCGGTCTAAAAGGCGCTAACACCGATACGGCCACACTTGATGAGCTCACCTACCTTTTAGAGTCCGGATCAGATCGGATTGGTGCATTAGACTTTCAGCAATCCCCCACTGACTATATACCGCGTTTGGCCAAAAACGTCAGCATGGATGAGTTGGTGCAATCTGCGGAGCGCGTTGAGAGGGGAGAGCCGCTCACTCCGGAATTAGATCAGGCGCTCTACCATGGTAGTTCGATTGGCGGCGCGCGCCCTAAAGCGTTAATTGAAGAGGGAGGCACAAAATATATTGCTAAATTTTCTGCTACCAACGATTTATACAGCGTGGTGAAGGCTGAGTTTATAGCAATGCGTCTGGCAAAATTAGTCGGTATCAATGTCGCCTCAGTGAAAATGGTAAAAGCGGCCAATAAAGATGTTGTGCTCATTGAACGCTTTGATAGGGGATATAATGGCAAGGGCTGGACACGAAGGCCTATGGTCTCAGCCCTCACCCTATTTGGCCTCGATGATATGATGGCGCGCTACGCTAGCTATGAAACTCTAGCTGAAATTATTCGTCATCGATTCGTTGAACCTAAAGATACACTCAGAGAGCTGTTCTCACGTTTAGTGTTCAATATCCTATGTGGTAATACTGACGATCACGCCCGAAACCATGCTGCGTTTTGGGATGGCAAACATTTAAGTCTGACACCGGCCTATGATATCTGCCCCCAGGGGCGAGCGGGTAATGAGGCTGGGCAAGCTATGCGTATTATCGGAGAAAATAATTTAAGCCAGCTCAAAACATGTTTGTCTGCCGCGCAACGTTTTTTACTCAGTAAAGATCAAGCCTCTATAATCTTTGAGCATCAAAAATCTATTATTGAGCAATACTGGGCATCCACATGTGATGAGGCTGAGTTGAATGGCGTTGATCGTAAATTACTTTGGCAGCGGCAATTTTTAAATCCGTTTTCTGTAGAATTATAACTATGCTTCTTTTGCGCCATCGATCAAACCTGGCCCATCCCTAAATAAACCTATGACATTATTGGGATTTCCACTTAATTTACTCCTTAGGATATCTCATTATGAAAAAGCGTTACACAGATAGCCGTAATCAACCCGACCAATATTCACAGAAAAAATAACGTTGTTATTATTTACATATGAGCTTCAAACGTCTATTCTGGTGACAGAACAATCATAATTCAAAATATTTGCTGCTCGGACGCTCTTTGTGAAAGCTTTTAAGGATCTTACAACCTCCTGTTTTTTTCTATTACTACTCACAGTTTCAGCACATGCACGAGTTGATATTAGAAGTGCAGATCCACTGAATGTTCGTCATAGCTCTGAATCTGTTAAGTATATAGCTACTATTCTAGAGTGCGACAAACTAACCTCTATACACGTAGGGGCTGGCGATTCTTTAGAGCTATATAACACCGATGAAATAAGTTCAGCCTTTTCATTATCTAACTCATGTGAGGTTGAATTTTCGCTGGAGGGTGCGAATAACCTTAACCCAGCAGTTGCTCTTGTCGATAAGGAAGGTCTAAGAACCACCTACAAAGAGCAGTTTTTGGTTGAACAAACGCCTCCCACCATACGATTTCAAAATGTTTTTATTGAGACTGACCAGCAAAATGAAAACCCTGAACAGCACCTAATTGTTGAGGTTGTAGCATCAGATGATACAGATATTAGTTATTTAACCTTTGATGTTACGGGGTTACAGGCATCGCTACTCAGAAGCCATGGCGGTGTCGTTGCTGAAGCCAGTAAATATGCCTTCGCTGACACAGAGTTACCTACTAGGCTCTACCCGACAAAAGAATCCCAGACCCAATTTCAGTTTTCTATCCCGCTAAGCCAAATACTTACACCTGAACAAATTGCCTTTGATGGTATTGTTTTGTCAGATGTTAGTGTCACAGATGCGTCAGGAAATAGAGCTTCACTGTCGGAAGTCTCGTTTACCGGTGACACTATACGAGAAGAAGCTAAAAACTTGATTGTTCCCACTGTTGGAATTGTTATTAATAGCCCTCTTCAAACTCCAGTAATAACACCATCAGTTGAATTTCAATTTCGTGGTATTGTCCCACTTGCAGGTATTGGCCGTAATATTACCTACTTATCATCACACCCAGAAATAATAGGTATAACAGAGGCGGGCGTTATTTATGCTCTCAAGGAGAGTGGTGAAATTCCGGTGACTATTAAGGTCAGCTACCCCGGTTTAGAACCTGTTGATGTTCCTGTTGAGGCTGACTTCTCTAAGTCTTTAGTGGGTATCGGGCTAGAAGGTGTCGACTCTAATGGGGCTTTCGAACTACCAAGTCTCAATCAGTACCATCATTTACCGAATATCATTGGTTTTTTTGATGATGGTAGCCAAACCGTATTTAGCGGTCACTGGACTCCAGTTATTACAATCAATGAATCAGCCCAGCACTACTTAACTCAAAATGCATTCGGTCAAATTAGATCTAATATAGCGATAGGGAATGATTTTCCAGCGACAATTAATATTAGCTTAGACGAGTTAGAGGGAGTGTCGTCTCAAATTTCGATCGTTGCTACAGATCGTTTGCCGACTATTGAACTCGATATTCCTAGCCAAATCGTTTCACAGAGCGATCTAGTATTAAAACCAATTGTTGATGATGATGTGGGCGTCAGCAGTGTCGAATACTTTCAGGATGGCGGTAGTGTGACAATGGTAAATAATTTTCCGTATGAGCTGATCTTTCCTATATCAGAGCAGTTAGAGGGAAGAACCTTGTCATTTAGTGCCTTGGTAACCGATAGCAGTGGTCAAAAGGCCTTATCTCAAGAAAAGGCGATCATTGTTAAAGCACCATTTAAGGCACCTATCCCTGAATATACTTTCTCGTCACCGACAAATGGGCAGCGAAGCACGGAGTCCTCTCCAATTACTTTACAGATTGAAAGCTATTTAGGGGCCTTTCCAAATAACAAACTACGTAGCGGCATTACACGAGTGGAATTCTTGTTTGATGATGCTCAAGTGGCAACAGCTAGTTATCCTAAAATGAGTGTCCGAGATCAGGGCGTTTATGAAATTTGGGAAGTGAAGTCACATGTTCCATCGATTTCCACTAGGGAGACATCATTAGGGGTTAGCGCTAAAGTATATACAGCAGACGGTCATAGCGATGCCCCCCATAAACTCATCAGAATAGTAGAAAACATTTCTCCTCAGGTAAATATCATCTCTCCAGATGTTGGTAGTATTGCCACAGCGGGTCAGGTTCTTGATATAAAGGTAGAAGCCGTTGATGAAACCTTACCTCTTGGTACAACTATAGAGCTGTTGCTAAATGATGAAGTAATATTTACACGTCAGCACAGTGATAATAGTATTAATCCGAATAGCTTTGATGTTGAATCTGTTGTTGAAAGCTTTTCGTTCCCTGTGTCTGAAGAAGACATAGGGGGTACGCTTAATTTTATGGCAAGGGTGACCGACTTTCACCAAGATATAAATACTACGAACGTATTGCGTATTCAAGTTAAGGCGGATCAGGCTCCAACAGTATCCATTACTAACCCAACTGAAGGCGCCTCATTTGTTTCTGGTTTACCCATTCAGTTACGTGCGGACGCCGTCGATGACCTTAAGGTTACCAGTGTCAATTTTTATGTTAATTCTCGACTGGTAGGTTCGGATACACAGCCACCTTACGCCTTTCATTATGATACCCAAGACGGCTTGTCGACAGAGCAAGAACTAAAAATTCATGCTGTGGCTACTGACTCAGAAGGTAAAGAGTCTCTTAGTAATACGGTTAATGTCACACTTGGATATGATGAAGAGCCGCCAGTCGTTAATGTCAGTTCACCGGTAATTTCTGCAACTGATGCGGGTGATGATATCGCGGAAATTATTGAGCAGAGTGAGTTTGTTTTTAAAGTATCAGGGTTTGATAATGTTGCAGCGGTAAGAGCGAAAGCCACAGGCATTAGAAGGGAAGGTAACCGTTTTGTTTTAACTGGAAATACTAGCGATGTAATTACAGAAGCTGACTTTCCGATTGAAAATATTCCAGGAGCATTAAAAGCCTACAGCGCACTACAACTGGTTAGTGCGCCAGAGTACCAGAACTTAACGGACGGTGAATTTGATCGATACCCAGTAAATGTGATCGTTTTCGATGAGGTGGGGAACTCTTCTACAGTTAGTATCATCGTTGGCGTACATGCGGATAGCCCGCCTGAAGTCGTGGATATTGTTAGTAGTCGAGAGGCATATTTTAACAATGATATCCTAAAGCTAGATATTTTAAGCCGAGATGACCGCTCGGTTGAGCGATTAGAGATACGCTATATCCTCAATAACACCGAAATCAAAAAAACAGTTAAAGATAAGTCTAATGGTCTTATCCCGATGTCAATATTACAGGTTAGAGATGAGGTAGAGTTATCAACACTCACATTACCCAACCAAGAAAATATTATAAATATTGAAATAAATGCTTACGATTTACTAGGGCAGAAGTCAGCCGTTAAGAAACATTCCATATCTATTCTCTCTGACGATAACCCTCCATTGGCGTCTGTTTTTGATCCTGTTCCCGGTGCTCCATTATATGCGGGTGAACACAGAACGATTCAATTTAGAAGCATCGACGAAAGTGGACTAAGCAGAGTCACGATGAGTGTGGGAAATATCGAACTCTTTGCCCTATCTGCCGCTGCTTTAAAAGACAAAAAAAACGTTTCTTCATCTTATTCTTATCATGTTCCGGAAGGTGTCTCTTCGGTCGACTTTCAATTGAATGTGTCAGATGTCCATGGTAATCAAGAGACTTATACATACCCTTATCAAATACAAAGTGATCAAGCTCCCGTCATATCAATTAGGCATCCTGCAGCAGGGTCCCGTTACGTAGAGGGCGAAAGTTTCATTGTGAATGCCTTGATAACAGATGATCGTTTAGTCACCGAGGTAGAAGTTTTCATCGAAAAAAACGGCAGTTCTTTATTCAGTAAAACGTTTGATTCTAAAGAAATTCGCGAAACTATGGCGAGTAACGATTACTTTAGCGCTAATTTAAGAGTGCCAAATAAACCAGAGTCAGGTGGCGTCAGTATTGGGGTCAGAGCCAAAGATAGTAATGGGACCGTTGCAGAATATTTACTAGATCTAGTAATACTGGATGACCCAGAAAGCCCCATTGTTAGCTTTTCAAATCCTGCGGGTGATTTATCTCTTTACCCTGGAGAAAGCTTTGATGTTCAAGGAATTGCTAGTGATAATATTTATGTAGCCTCACTGACCCCCTATTTTATCACTGAGAATGGAGATGAAATCGCCGTTGAATGGGAGTCTTTCGCAAGAAATGACAGGTTAGAAGAAGTTCGTGTTGCCAATACGGACTCTTTTGGTACTGCGATTGTCGCAAGGCGTTTTTATGCTGATTATGAGGGACGCATCAGAATTCCATTAGATTTCACCGTTCATTCTGGTAGCAGCTTTGATTTTGTTATGAAAGCAAGTGATGAAGGCGTTAATACTAGTGTTTCAGCATCGAAAACAATAACGATTAAACACGATGACGAACCTCCAATTATTAGCCTTCAATCACCGGATGAGATTTTAGTTGATCGACAGGTTTCTGGCGAGTTATTAAAAGCCAGTATCTCCGATAATATTTTATTGTCGAGCTATAAAGTAACACTGACTGACCATGAATCTCGTGTTGTTCTAGAAGATGATGGTATCGATCGAAAAAAAGTTAACATTTATAATGAAGCTATTGATCTTGAGCGCCATGTTCCCGTGCCGGAAGAGGGCACAGGGTTCACTTTGAGAATAGAGGCAAAAGATACGTCGGGTAATGAAAAAGTTCTTGAAGAAGTTATTAGGGTCATTCCTGATATGCCGCCTACTGTGTCCCTTGAAGAAAACATATCAACAGAAAATAGCATCAAAGGAAGTCTGATTACCCCAAGACTGTTAATTGAGGACGATTATGTCTATTCCAGCGGTTATCAAAATCCGTTTTCGTTGTTTTATACTTCATTATCGGGGTTGTCCGAAGTTGCAAAAAGAAACTTATCAACCGAAGTAATAAAAGATGAAGAAACACTAATAAGACAAGATCGATTTCTTTTGAATTACCCTGAAAGTGGCTCTTTTTCAGGCAAGTTAGAAATTAATGCCAAGCAATATTGGCAGTTTGAAGAAGGGCAATCGACTTTTTCTCCGTTACAGCAAACCGATACTGGGCAAATCAACAGCCTTAATTTTAGTATTGATGGTTATAGAGTGAATTATCACTTAAGTATTTATTCAAATGATATATGTGCGGCTTCTCATCAGGAATACTTTATCACTGCTGATGATTTGGAAAGTAGTAATGGCTTACTATCTTTTGAAAAATACCTTCCAAATAGTAGAACCCGTTTGGTCATTACCCCGGAAATAGAGGGTGTTTCAGCATCAGAACAATTCTTAAAAACTATAGTGATACTAAAAGATGAGCTTCCGCTTTACTTAACCGTTGACGATGAATTAAATCAAACCCTTCGTACACAAGATTCATTACAACTCACAGTTAATGATAGTGAGTCGCCTTCCAATATAGCATTCATTAATATTTCACCTAAGTTTTTTGCTAAAAACGAAATTGAACGTTTTTCACATTATCACTCTATAAGCACGCTTGCTGATACAGAACATGTTGCCTTGTACGCATTGGCACATGACTCATTAAGTATAGAAAGAGGGGTGAATCCAGCAGCTTTTGTCTTCAGTACCGAGGTAATAGCAGATTCGTCCAATCCACTGGTGAGCATTGTATCTCCCGCTGATGCGACAGTTGCTATACCAGGGGCAGTGATTGAGGTAGAGGTGGCAGCAAGTGATAATACAGCAGGCTTGTCTAACATCAAATTGTTAGATGAACATGGATTTGTGGCTGATTTAGGCGGTATTTACCAAAAAGAAACGCCTTATGTTTTTCATTATCCCGTTCCAAAATATTTGCTAGGTGGTGAACTCAATCTTTCCGTTATAGCTGAAGATCATTCAGGGCGCACGTCATCAACGCAAATCACTTTGCCCATAGATAGTAATGAATTACCTCAACTTAGCTTTGAAAAATTTGAGACATATAAGGTAGATAACCGTTACTTAAAAGTAATTAATGACCCTGCTAGACTCAATTACGGAGAGTTTTGGGTTCGTATTGGAGAAACATTTTCTTTTCAAACCTTCATAAGTGATGACTCGGGTTTAGTAAAGTATACGATAAACCGAATAAATCGTGATGGCTCTATAGCTACTGAATATCAGCGCCATTACGGCTACCAATGCCCTATTTTACCCGATGTTAAAAGCACAGAAGTCGCAGATATTCTTTTCAATCAAATAGAACCTACAGAATATCAAGTCATTGTAGAAGATAACCTTGGGCAACTTACCACTCGCCGTTTTTTAGTTCATCCACAAAATAACATTTCTCCTGAAATACGGATTACCACGCCTTCTCCCGATCAATTTATAGTAGCGGGAACATTCCAAATGGAAATTGGCGTTTTAGCAGCAGATGATAGAAAGTTGTCAGATAAAGATATCAATTTATTTGTTAATGGTGTCCAGCTAACGCGAACACGATTGGCAGATAGTCAAGAAAAGGATGCATCGTATGCAAAAGCCTTAGATTCTATCTATGATGCCTATGAAGAAAAATACGATATTGATACGGCAAAAACTTATGCTCGGGCAGATAGCGAAAACCTACTACATTCAATATCGCTTTATAGTTTATCGAGCGGTTTAATTCGTTTTAATGAAAAAATAACAATTACTGCACAAATTAAAGATTCGGATGGCGTGTTAACAAACCACGAAATTGATTTTTTTGGGGCAGCAGATCTTATTAAACCGGAAATAGCAATTGTTAAACCTAATATTAGCTACGGTCCCCCAGAATCTTCTGATTTTACCGTCAGTTACCGAGCTTTTGATAATGTCAAAATTAGTGAGCTTGAATTATACACAACATATGGTGCACAGCTTACTGATGGCAGTTATCAACGGTTAGCATTTTCTAATACTTTAAAAAGTATCACTAATATTGGCGATGTTGATTACGAACCTGTTACTACAAATAATATTGACACACCTATATATGAGCAAAATATTCATGTTGATCGCCTAGCAGAAATTGCGAATAGATTTGAAAATATATCAATTGAGGATGTGAACCAATACGATATATGGTTGCGTTTTGTGACAAGAGATACGTCAGGTAATGAACGAGAAAGAGAAATAAGTTTTCCTGTACGAATAGATGATCGCCCGGTCGTTGATATCATCACGCCTCTTGATGGTAGTAAAGCGGTTGAGTCGACTAATCTCACGGTTAATGTTGGCGCATTTGATGATGTAGGTATTGACTCCCTTCGTTTAGTCGCAGATCACGGTGCAGGGACAAATCAACAAGAAATTTACAATATACTCCTTAGGCAGCCACCTTATAGTTTCAGTGTTCCATTGCCTCCCTATGATGACATTGATATAAAAAATAATAAGGTGACTCTATATGTCGAAGCTATTGACGCTTATGGTGCGGCATTTGGTGATCTTGACAAGCACATAGCAACGGAAACCATTGCTATAGAATTAGTTGAGGATGTGCCCCCTGAAATCGTCATTGCAACCCCTGAAAATGGCGATAACGTCACAGAAGGGGAGTATATTCTTGTTCAGGTTAATGCTATTGATGATGTTGCTATTGATAAGGTGATCTTATCTGCTAACGGGCTTATTGATGGCAATCGAGTCTTTACCGATGTTGTTTTCCCTTACGAATTTTTTGTTGAAATCCCCTATGGGCAAGCGGGTGTTCCTGTGACGTTTAGTGCCTCTGTAACCGAGTTAAGGAAAGCAGGCACCCCCCGCACTGTCATTACAACAAATCCTGTCATTATTAATGTCAATGAAGATGATATTCCCCCAGTAGTGAATATCAATTATCCGTTGAGCGAAGGCACTGCTATTGCTGAAAAGCGTACTTTCCCTTATGAAATGGAGGTTCGCGATAATGTGCGTGTTAGCACCGTCAGTGTCGCATTACTCGTAGATAGCAACCAAGATAGCGTATTTAGTGAAGATGAAAAGCAAAGTGAGCAGATATTACTGACGGGGCCTTATTTTGGTAGTGTTTCGGTAGATTCGATAGCTGAATATTTGGGTAGGACGGATGACTTACCTCAGCAGCTCGACATGCAATTTGTCATTACTGCCCAAGACGGCGCTGGTAATAAAACGATTGAAAAACGCCCAATATCACTAGTGACCAATTCTCCTCCAGAAGTCACTGCTATCCGTTTTCTAGATGAGAGTGGAAATAATCTTGGACTGGTAGACAGTATGACGGAGGGGAGAGAAATCGTTGTTAGTATATCGGCTACTGACCCAGAAGTAGGAGTAGATGCTGCCACTTTATATGTTGCCATGGGCGATGGGGACGAGCTTGAATATAAAAAAATTGGCGTTGATGGTGCTGCACCATTTCAATTCAATGTGCGCATTCCAGAAGGAAAAGTAGGAGAGACATTACATTATCGGGCCAGCGCTTTAGATATGGATGGTCACTCTTCAGATCTATCAGCTCCGCGCTCATTGTCAATATCAAAAGATCAGCCTCCCGAAGCAAAAATAGTTCAGCCTATCGAAGGCGCGGTGATTATTGATGGTCAGTCATTAGAAGTATACGTCGAAGTATCTGATGACCTAGGGCTTCAGGGTGTTGATAGGGTAGTGTTCTATGTAAACGATAAGCCTGTGTATACCGCCTATCAAAGCATATCGACCAATGATGGTTTTGCGGCAGGTAATAACTTGTATAAAGCGGTGATATACCCGCCTCAAGCGGTGGATGGTTTTACTCTACAAGCAGTGGCTTATGATATTCGAAATCAGTCTGGATCTACGCAGTCACTGACTGTCGGTCGTATCGACGATACAGTAGCGCCAAAACTGTCTCAGCTTCAACCTTTTAATGGAGATATTTTAACCACAGGAAAAGAGCTAATTTCTGTCGTCAGTGTGACAGATATTGGCATCGAAGAAGAGCGCCGTGTTTATATGACATGGATTAGAGAATATCAAAATATAGATGGTCTCTGGGTGACATTGGATGAAAAAGAAATAGAACTCTTTCGCGATGATTCAAGTACCGAACGACCAGATATTTTTCAAAGTGAGCCGGATAACCACTATTACATTTATTGGGCTCGTTTTGCAGATGGCTCTATTCTTCGTAGACAAGGCTACGACAGAGAGCGTGTTCGAATAGAAACAAGAATAGAGACGCCTAACCACAATGCTTACTCTACTACATTACATGAAGTAGGCATGCCAGTATCAGAACGTCGCTTTTTGGCTCCCCAAAGTGACATTAGTCTAGGTAAAACTGTTTATTACACAGCAATAGATCAATACATTAGCCCTGTTAGAGAAGGTGCTATGGTCGCAGCTTGGTCTACAAGAGATCCTGCCTTAACCTACGAAAATATTGTTCACAAACCTGTTGTTATAGACGAAAAGCCGGATATACCTTATACCGGTATCTTTCTTGTTGATCCGGCTGATGAACAAGAGGACAACGGAGATATCGGCGTCTACTCAGCATTGTTAAATGGCAGCAGCGAAATATTTATAGGGGCAATCTCTGAGATACATACTGATGCCAACTTTGTCTTTGCGGCTAAGAGTGCAATTGACGTTCCTTCTCTCGGTGAAAAGTTGAGTTTTGTTGCTGCCTTAGAACATGAAATCAATGAAAATCCAGAAAGTGGGAGCCTTTATTACGATAACCATAGCGCTGAATTATTAATTTTCTCCACTCAAAACGGCGACAATCAATTTGGCTTGCCTTATCTACTTTCTGCTCGTATGGACCTGCCTTTTAAAGAGGCTTACGGTTTAGACCGGCGTGATGACCTGGTATTTGTTGCCAATGGTAACGGCGGTATCCAAATTTTTGATATTTCAAATGCAACCGCTCCTTACCGTATTGGTTTTATCAAACCAGATGGCTACGCGCGTGATGTAAAAATATCGGGTAATTATGCTTTTATTGCCGCTTCTCACCAAGGAGTCGTTATTGCAGATATTAGCAATCCTAGCCTGCCAATCGTGAGCACATTAGATACTTTAGGTATTGCTAATCGTTTACATATCGTGGGAGATAAACTTTACGTCAGTGACATGTCTGGTGATGGTCAAGTGTCGCAACTCAATATTATTGATATCCGTAACCCTCAGTCGCCTGTATTAGAGCGAACTATATCACTGACACCGCAGCGTGCAGACTTTGTTAGCGACGGAGTCTACGATGTGCATGTTTCAGGAAATAAAGCGTACACGACGGTTTATTATTCTGATCAAGAAGATAGTCAAGTACAAAGCATAGTAGAAATCATTGACTTACAACAGCTAGAAAAAGTCGGTGTAGACCCATCAATTCCAGCGGTTATTCATCAACAAGCAACAAACGATAATTATGAGATAAGGGATTTAACGCTTGCTCGTGGGGCAATACAAGTCGCTGCAAGCCGTTCGGGTATTAATCGTATTGAGTTATCAGAATTGGCTGTTGTTGATCATATTCCAGCGATTAATCAACGTTTTGTAAGTAGTGAGCTTGAGACTATTACGATAGAGCTATCATCAGTTTTACCTCCAGCTACAGACCTAGCGAGTTTTTTTGATGTTTATGAAGGCGCTGTCATTTCAGATGGTAACGGCAATTACAGCTTGGGAGAAAAAATCACCGATAAGTTTACTGTCACTTTTAAAACACGTAATGGTGAACCAGCGCATCGTTATGTTGAGCTAACACCTATAGAAGAACTAAGACATAATTATGAGTATGTTGTTGTCATAAAAGAAGGGTTAACACCGCTGACAGGGCATGCATTAAGCCGAGACTATACATTTTCTTTTTTCACCTCTCCTGCGGGCGCAATGGTGCTACCAGATATTCAATCGATAGCACCTAATTCAGGTTCTATTGAAGGTCAGCAAACGTTGGTTGTCGAGGGCAAAAATTTTGGTGAAAAGCCAGCGTTATATTTAGGAGGTTTACCGCTAGTCATTAATGAATACCAACCCGCAATAGATGATGAAAGTCTTGACCGAATTGTTGCGACTACTGTGCCTAACGCCGCAGGGCCGGCCGCCGTAAAAGTAGAAACAGAGCATCGCTTAGAAGATACCGTGATCGGTGCTTTTAATTACTTAGATATTCTACAAGTCTCCTTTGTTAGCCCTGCTGTTGTTGATGTTAGTCAGGTGGGTGTGAATAACTCCGTCGATATTATCGGCTATGGTTTTCATGGCGGGGTGAGTATTCGTGCATACCCATCGGGTCAACCAGAATTAGCCGTTGTTGATAGGGTCGACTTAAATCGCCTGAGGTTAGAAACTCCCCAGCTCATGCATTGGGTCGTGCCTGATTTTGGTAATAATTATCGAGGATTTATCGATATTGAAATTACAGACAATAAAGGGCGTTTTTATTATGCGCCACAAATATTGTTTTACGGTAATTTATCATCAGGCGTGAGTATAGATTTAGAAGAAGCATTTACTCCTGGTGAGATACAAAATGAGTTGCTAGCCAATCAAAACGGTTATTCATTGATTACCAGAGATCCGTCAAAGTTACCCGCAGGTCAATTGGTGGGTATAGACGTTGATAGTGATTTAGGCATTATTTATGCTCTAGGAAGGGGAGGGCCGTTAACCGGTACTGGAGCCCCAAGACCTGAAAACATTCTTAATCAAGAAGAGATGCAACACTTCATGTCTCCTAGCTGGTTGGAGCTCATTGCTTACAACCGAGAAGAGATCGAGCATGCAGCTCCAATGGTGGGCTTAGGATATTTTGATTTACCACAAGATCTTAATGTCTCTGGTATGGTTCTAGGTGAACAACATGTTTATGTTGCCGCCGAAGGCATGAACTTTCCGCATATTAATACACCCCACGAAAATGACATATGGTTACTCGTATACGATCGTGAAGACCGTCATCCGAGTGATACTAGTGGCGATACGAAAGATCGAGATATTCTTTATAAAATGTCATTGCCTCTTGATCAAGCACCGAGTCAATTACTGATTAAAGACCACTTGCTAGTGGTAAATGGAGGCGCATCAGGGATTCTCATTATTAGCTTGGCCAATCCGCTCAAGCCGGTAGTGATAAAAACAATTTCTCATTACACCAAAAATAATTTAGTCAACATAATAAACGCTAAAGATATTAGTATAGAGCGACATTACCTTTCAGTATTGCTCTCTTCCAGTCGCTTAGTATTTGATTTAAGTAAACCGGGTGTGCCACAAATTCAATCATCGGCTATTAGCTCTCGCCAAAATATCAATCATATGGCGAGTATAAAAACGTTAAATCACACGGTATACGCCAGCACGAATACCATAAGTATTATGGATGATCGCAATATTAATAACCCCTTAGAGGTAGCAGAATATAGTACCGGCGGTTTAGCACAAAACGGAAAACCTGAAGCAATAGGAACGAATACGTCGTTGGTTTCTACCTTGGTCGGGCCTGGAAGTTACTATTTAGGGTTATATGATACCAGTGACAGCGATAATATTAATTTACAGGATGTCGTGAAACTGATAGATGAAGAGAAATTAGAGTATTCACGCTATGCATTTTCTCAACTAGATAAATGGCCTTTCGTACACAGTGACGATGGTTTGGTAGTGACTGCGGTACAAAATGATGGAATCTGGTCTTTAGAAATTCTTGATACCTATATGATAGACCTCGTCAGTACTTATCCTGCACAAGGGGCTAGTGGTATCGGTGTCGATCAAGGGATCAAACTACAATTTACGCATGATATTCAAGTACCGAGTGATCAAACAACCGGAGAATACCTATCTCGTTATCTCGCTCTACTTTATGATGACGGCAGTGAAAACGGAATGCCCGTCTCGGTTGATATCACACTCGATGCGAATGATTCTAGAATTGTTTATATTACGCCAACCACATTGCTGCACGAAAATACGTTATATCGATTAGTATTATCTGCAGAGCCTACCGACGGTGGAAGAAGAGCCACAGGGCTTTTTAATCACACACTCACTTTTACAACCGGCATCGGCAACGGTGTTAGTCCAGAAATTGTTTCAGTCATTCCCGCCGCTGTAAATATTAGCGGTGATACTACAACAGTGATTGCTCGTCATACAAAAGATCCTGCGTTTTTAATTGCCGGCTTACCTGCAAATATCATTAACCAGCAAGTGTTAGATGAGAGTCAAGTACAGTACACAATTCAAGTTCCGAGTAACATTGCCGGCCCGGCTAGCGTAAAAATCACTAATATTGATGGGCGTCACATGACCGTTATTGGCGCCTTACAATATTTAGAGCCTTTGGTAATAGAGTCTATTAGCCCTATACAAGGCAGTGTTGTGGGTGGAACAACCGTTAGAGTTTCTGGTCTGGGTTTTCAAAATGGGGGCGGAGAGACACAGGTTTACGTTAATGGAGTGTTAGCGAGTCCAGAAAAAACGAAAGTGATTGGTTCAAATTTACTAGAGTTTGTGACTCCTCCTGGGCAGCTAGGAGAAGCAGACATTCAAGTGGTCAGTGGCGTGCAAGAGCAAACCTTGCCTGATGTTTTTTCTTATCTTCAACCAGCCAAATTCAACATATCCCACAAGGGTGTTCAGTTCTATGACGTCCATATTGACCCTACCGGTAACTACGCCGTTGTTGCTGCGGGTGCTGCGGGTGTCCATATCTACAATATTAATTCGTCCGGTTTTATTGCTGATGCGAGTGATGTGACGAATGCCGATGATCTACTAGCCCTACTGGATAAAGACGGTAACGGAGAAGATGATAGGCTTGTGGCTCGTATTTCATTACCCAATAACTATTTTGCGTTAGGTGTTGATCTATTTTTTGAAAACAATACAGACCGCATATTTATTACCGCTGCGACCTCGGCAGGCTTTTCTGGTCACAGCAATGACGCAAAACTTTTTATCGCTGCAGTTGATAGCCATGATATTAGCCAGGCCACAATCATTAATGAGTTACCTCTCGATGCAACTATTGCTAAAGGGTTGGTGGTTGAAAATGATCAAGCCGTATTGGCTATGGGTGATAAAGGGTTGGGCTTCGCCGATATTTATTTACACAATAAACTATATTTTGGTGATTACTTACCGCTCAGTGAAGACAAGCCAGCATTAGATGTTGCCAAACTAGATGCACCAGCAGGTATAACAAGATATGCCGTCGCTGCAGGAGAGTACGATTTTTATAATCGTCGTTTAGTTGATAAAGAAGTCGTGGGTAAAGGAGGGTTTTATCTAGCCGAAAGAGACGTAAACAAAGGCTTATCTATTCTATCTAGCCTTGATATTCCCTCAAGTAAAGTGCTTGTCAGTCCTGGTTCGCATTCGGCACCTTCTAGTCAGTATGCTTATCTTGCTGCGGGTGATGCCGGTGTGGTGGTGGTTGATATTTCCGATGTTTATGCCCCTAAAATCATAAAACGGATTGAGGTGATTGCTCATGATATAGATATCAATGGTGACCTTCTCTATGTCGCACAAGGTACAGCGGGCATCGCTATTTTTAATATCGTCGATCCTTTAAACCCCATTAAAGAGCATGGCTTATATCCCCATAACGGTAGCGAACTTGACTTGGTCGTGGCTACCAATTATTCAGGGATAGGTTTAGGTATTAACGCTTCCTCTGGGAGTGGCGTTTTACAAGAAACCCCAGATACCACATTAAAACTACATCAGATGGAACCGGTCAGTGGCATTCTTGATAAAGATGTGGAGGGCTTTATAAAACTGAGGCTACGTTTTAACAAGGCCATTGATTTATATCCAGAAAATAAAAATTATTTTTCTGTGAAAACCGCGAGTGGCGATACGCTAGAGTCCAGCATTAGTATTGTCAATAATGATGCCATTATAACCTTGCTTAATACTGAGGAACTTAATGTTGGTGACTTATTAGTTGTTGAAATACGTGAAGGGTTGCTGGCAACAAAACCGGTATTGAACCACGGGCAGCAAATTAATATAGAGCTGTATCGTTTCAATGCAACTCAAACATTGCCAGTCACTTATCGAGGAGTGAGGCCCGATACCATTGCTATTGATAGTATTTTACCGCGCCGCATACCGCTCAATACTCAGCAAAATATGACCATTTCAATGCTCGGTATCGATGACGACATCAACCGTTTAAAAGTATTTATTGGTAATAAAGAGGCAACCGTTAACTCGATAGAGCAAAACTCTAGCGATGAACGCATCGGCATTGCGCAGATTACTGCATTACCGATTACCCATAAAGGCCAATACGATGTCACTGTTCTAGTCGAAAAAGATGGCTTGTGGGAACAGCGCATAGCGCATGGCGGCGTTGTTGTTGATGCCCCTATTCAGTTTACGAACATCACCCCAAAATGGGGCCCATTAGTGGGGGGTACGACAGTCACCGTCACTGGTGTTGGTTTTGAACCCGGTAATACTGTGATGGATGGCTTGAATATCAGTATCGGTTCTCAGCCGGTGCAAAATATACAAGTGCTATCAACCACTAAACTGACGATGGTGACCCCCCGAGGTGTTTCGGGCCTTAATACGGTATACGGCCAAGATCGTTATGGAAATAAAACAACGCTCCAAGGTGAAAATGGCTTTGGTTACGGAATTAAACAGCTCGCTAATATCAATGCAGAACTGATTAACCCAGAAGATGTAATTATCGATCACGAGAGCGGAGTTGCAGCGGTCGCTACCGGATATTTTGACGAGAAAAATTCCGATAGAATATTTAAACAAGAAAAATTTAATGAATCATATTTTGCTGGTACCTTCGATATACAAAATCCTAATGCTCCATTACTGGTTGGCGGCGCGAATACTTTACCGGCAGGTGAAAAAGGCGTCCAAGAACTTTCTCGTTATGCAAAACAAATACATCTTAATAATAAACGTTTAGCCAATGGTGTTCTTTCTGACGAAGATGAAATAGAGTTTGATCGTGTTGAAGGTAGTAAGCTATCGTTTTCTGTCGATTCACTGCGTTTACAAGCCACCGAAGATAATGAAAACGGTATTAAGCGTAAACGGCTTTATGTGGCCTCTGGCGTAGCGGGGGTAACGCGCTTAAATTTTGATGAGCAAAACGGTCTGCAAAAAATTGATAGTCTTGGACGTGGTGATATTGCTCGTGATTTACACAAAACAGGTTTTAGCTTATTTGCTTCCATTACTGCCACAGGAGGCACCGATAATAAACCAAGTCTTTGTGGTGTAGCTACAGCCCCTGCCCCAATTATATCTAAAGGTACAGCATTATATAATTATGCCAACTATGGCGACCCTGTTAATTTAGGCTACTTGGCTAATCTACCCGGCGGTGGAGTGATGCACTATGCCAATGGGTGGTTGTTTAATGGTGGTGGGGCGCTGTCTAAGAGTTTCACAGGCTGCCGAACGGATTGGCAAACCATAACGTCGGTTGCCGCTCTTGAATGGCACACCGACAAGATAAGCAGTGTCAATATCTTTGACCCATTACAGCGCAGTGAATATACCTTCGATGCAACGGTATATGATCTGCTGACCTATGGTGACTATGTTATCGCTGCTCTTGGTGTTAAAGGTGTAGAAATATTCCACCGTGATACACCGAGTATAAGAACACGTGTTGAACTCACCGGGTTACAAAAACATCGAGGTAGCGCACGCCGTTTAAAACGCTTTGGGAATGTGCTTTTTGTCGCAGCGAGTAATGCGGGTGTTATTGTTATAGACCTAACAGCGCCTATGTCCCCGCGTGTTGTTTCTGCGGGTAATGAAGAATATATTAATTCCTTCGATGTTTATAAAGATCGCTTAATTGCTGGTGGTGGCAACACCGGCTTGCGCACCTTGCAATTGCCTGCGGCTATCGTGGTTTCTTCGTCCGTATCGCAAGGGGGTTTTATTGGTGCTCACGAGAGTTACCTTATTCATTTCAATGAGGCCATTTACACCGATTCTGTCTCTCAGCCAGGCACTGTTATCGTTAAACGCGTGGATACTAATGAGATTATTCCCTCCACTGTAACGGCTGTTGATCAGGTCGATTCTAGTGCTCGTCAATTTGCCATTGATTTCCCTAAAGAGGCAGGTGTGTCTTATCAGGTGACGGTAGACAATGTACGTAACCTACGGGGTACCGATCAGTGGGTTGCCTTTACAGAAACCATTCAACAAACCGATACCGACGCACTGCGGCCTATTTTTTCTGGCATCGTTAATAACTTGTATCATATGGGGTCACAAGAAGAGATAACCATTCAAGGTGAAAATTTCCGCCCGAATATTCAAGTCCTTATCGACAATTACCTTGTGGCGGTTAATTGGGTTGATGAGCAAACACTAAAAATTCCGCCGTCAGCATTAGATATTCTTCCATTATCGGTAGGGCAGCATCACCTACGATTAAGAGATGTTGATTTAGAAGTCGCGGTGCCCGGCGCTATTATTATTGCTGATACATTAGCGAAAACGACCTTTACACTAAGCGCAGATTCAGTCGATACGCTGGGTGGAAAAAATATTACGATTACTGCATCGAAGCAAAGTATTTTACCTGGCAGCCGTGTGATTTTACGTTCGCAAACGAATGAAATACGCAGCGAAACTAATGAATTAGGTTTTGATGTTATTGATTTATTAGATGATGTTGAAAGCCTAGACCGCTTTAGTTTTCGAGTGCCAGGAGTATTAGTGCCAGAACGCTATCAAGTGTATTTATCTATTGCGGGTACAGAAGTATGGGTGGGTAATATTTCTTATACATTATCCAATGGTTTAGGTATTCAATTACCCAATTACCCACATCAGGTGTTGGGAGCAGCTGTAGTTAACGATAATGTACTCTTTGCGGGTGTTAAATCGGGGTCAGATCCTACCCATGAAAATCGTTTTTTAATGGATGCGGGTCTAGAAATTTATGATATTAGCATTTGGGAATATCCAATTAGACTGGGTCAGTTACGTACAGAGCAACCGGTATTAGGTATTGAGGTTGTTGATAATAATGCTTACTTGGCCAATGCCGAAAATGGTTTGGCGATAGTTAATATTACTGAGCTCGATAAGCCGCTCTTAATTAAGAGCTTATCGACTCCGGGTAGTAGCGCTACCGACGTTTCTTATGATTTGCGTAATTCAGTGCTTGCGATGTCGGTCAGTGATCCTTTAGGTACAGGATATATTCGTTTTTATAATACAAAAAACGATCAATTAAACCCACCGGAAGGCTACACCACTATTGTTTTCGCTGAAGGTGAGTTACGTGGTCAGCCGGTTGATATTCAGTGGTTTGATAATCAACTTTATGTACTTTTTAAACGAGACGATCAGTTACATTTAGCCATATTTCATAGCTTGCCAGATATTACTCATTACTCTATTCAGCCTGTCGAACGAGCCTCAGTAGATAATATTGATGAGGCTTCACTTCATGTGCAATTTGGCCAAGTGACGGTTAGTAATAATAAAGAAATTATTGTTTTACAGCCCAATGCCGAATCAGAATATGAAAATATTTACTGGAACACTATTGCTGAAGGTGGAGAGTTATTAGCCAATGTAGGAGGCACATTTATTAGTAACACAGAGGGTATTGTGGATACAGCAAGCCCCTCATTAGTCGTATCCAGTATCACGCCTGAAAACGGCTCATCCGTTGCGAAAAACGAAAGTATACGCATTCAATTTAATGACTTAATTAATACCCAAGAAAGCGTGTTAAATGAAGCCATTATCATTGCCACCGAAACGGGTGAAAGACTTGAGCTAGAAAGCTATTCACTTGAAGGTGTTAATACCCTTGCTGGAGCCTACATTGATATCAATTTCACAGAAGCTAATACTTACTCTGGAAAAATTACCGTCACTGTCTCTACAGGTATTCAATCCTTAGGTGCTGTCCCATTAGCATCGCCTGTTAGCGTGTCTTATACATTGAGCGGCAGTACACGACCACAAATAAATACGATTAGACGTTTAGACAGCGATGGTAGCGTCGGTCAACATTATTTTCATGGAGAAAATACAGAGACGGCCATTGTTACTGGAGATAACTTTGGTAGCGACCCGGCAGAAATTACGGTTTTCTTGGGTGAATCCATTATCGATATTGCACAAATTAAGCGCGTTAATCATCGTGAAATTGAATTCACCTTGCCTAATCTCTTTTTAAGTAATGAAGTGACTAGCTTGCCCCTTACCATTATTCGTCATGGATTGAGCGTCACTCAACATGGCGCAGTAGTGATTTTGCCTGAGGTCAATATAGATGCTATTGATCCTATCATTGGTCCTCCTCAAGGGGGCAATATGGTCACCTTATATGGCAGAGGCTTTAATCATTCGACAATGATTAAGTTTGACGGTGTGATTGCGGGTGATCTTCAAGTGCTAAGTAGTAATCAAGTGAAGGTTAGAGCCCCCTCTGGAGATTTTGGCTATGCGTCTGTCACTGCAGAGAACCAACAATTTTTAGGTGAGATCAGTTATTCCCCAACGGACTATTTCTATGCTGGGCAACAAGCGGGTTCTATTGATCTTGATGACGCAAAGTCTAGCCCTGTTTCTGCTTTATATTTAGGAGAGCAAATTCTCTATGCAGTGACGGGAGGGCACTACGATGTTGTTGGCGATAATAATGAGGAAGATACTTATACGATAAGTTCGAGAGTGGCTCGCTTAGTTGTCGCCGATGTTTCAGATCCTGTAAGACCACAAATAACAGAAAAGAATTTTTCTGATCAATTATTGCCCTATCATTATGATGTTAATGGTGGGCTATCACCCGATGGTTTCGTTGCATTATCAGGATATGAGAACGACTTGTTTGCTTTGGGCGGTGATCGCTTATTTCACTTTGATATCACGCTGCCATCAGATCCTAAGCTATTAAGTCAAACCTATCTTTTAAGTAATGCGCATGATCTCGAATTGGACGGCAATGTTCTTTATGTATCTAGTGAAGAAGGAATACACGTCTATGAAATAACAGAACAGCGCCAACTTCGTTCGATAAAAATAATGTCTTCAGAAAATTTAGGCGGCGCTGCACATCAACTTTACTTAGCTAAACAGCTTTTATGGGCGACCTTACCTGAAGAGAAACGAATTGTTGCCATTGATGTAATGTCGGGGCAATATCAGCTTGCTTATAATATTGCTACAGCTAGGTCTTCAGGCCAGTTGTTATCACCTAAAGATTTACTCGTAGATGGCGAACTACTCTTTGTTTCGACAGGTAAGCAGGGTAGCGTAGAACTGTTTGTTATTAATGGCAGTGGAGCCACGCCAGTTGCAAGTTTGTATTTACCTTATTTGGTAAGCAGTGGTGATCTCGATGCAGGTCAACTAGCACTTCACGGGCAAACACTCTATGTCACAGGAGGCCAAGGTGATCTTCAGCTATTTGATATTTCCCCTTGGCTAGCGGGCAATTATCACTCAACGATTAATTTACAAAATTATTTTTCAGTTTTGGGTAGTGCTCAGTCTTTTTCATTCCACCCGCGTGCGATATATGTTGGCAGTGTCTTTCCGTATGTTAATGCTGAACCCGCAGAAAATCCTATTACAGCCGGAAGTAATATTACGGGGCTTGGTGGCCGCTTAAATTCGGTGATTAACAATGATTTAGTGATTATTGATCAATCACCCAAAGCAAACCATTATCTATCTACTCACGCTGATATAGAAATATCATTCAATCGTCATTTAGATTCTCAACAGATAGAAAATTTGGGCGACCAACTTTTACAAGTGACGCTAGATGGTATAAATATAGATGGCGTTGTATCGCTAGAAACCCATAAAAATGGGTCTACATTACTATTTAGGCCTCTCAACCCTCTACACAATGCGACTCGCTATCGAGTGACACTGTCAGCAGACATTAGAGATAATTTACAGCAACCTTTGAAAAATGATTTTAGCTTTCGTTTTACAGCCACTAAGAACCTTGCTCCAGTTCTTAATGATGTCTCACCTTCTTATGGAAGTTGGAGAGGTGGCGAGAAAATTACGCTTAACGGAAGCCACTTTTCTGACCAAACAACAATTTCTGTTGCGGGTAAAGTACTTGAAACGAGTCAAATAACACAAGTTTTAGATAACAAAATCGTATTTACCTTGCCGGCGCTTGAGGCTTCACCGAGCGATAATTTACTCGTCGGCATCGAAGTAAGTAATGGCGTGTTAAGCGACAGTAAGGCAGCAGCACTAACGTACATTAGTGATCCAGTAATTGTAGAAGCTGGCGCATATAATCGAATCAACCAACAATTTACACCTAACCTAAAACAATTTGCCTTTAATAGTGAAAGCGTCGTCGCATTATCGGGTACAGGCTTTAGTGACCAAACCGTCGTTAAAGTTAATGGGCATAATGTTGATGATGTGGTGCTAGAAAAGCCCGGCTTATTGAGTCTAAGATTGCCTTTAAATACATTAGGTGAGCTAGAAATAGCGGTTTCTAACTTAGAGAGTACGGCTGATCAGTTTGTTAATACAGAATTGGCGATCGAACTCAGAGCGACTAAGCGCCTTGAGAAGATGAATGATTTCCACCGATTTGAACACTTGCTGTTATTTACAGAAGGCAATGGTTGGCGCTTGGCGAGCACCTTAGAACACAATACACCGCAAACATTATCTACTGGTGTATTACCAGGAAAATTGATCGATGTCGCGATTAACGAAAGTTATGTGGTATTTGTCGTTGAAGAGTTAGGCCATAGAGCATTGTATATTTACAATATCAGCAATGTATACGCACCAGAATTGATCAATCGAATAGATAACCCTGAACATTTACTAATAGATAATATTTTCATTTTAAAGGACAGCCTATTCGGATATGTTGATAATGTTCTCTTCAGTACAAATATCAATGGCAGTAATATTAATCAAACTTCTCTTTCGGAGAATGTGATTGATATTGCCCATGACTCAGAAGGCATTTATGTACTTTATCGCTCACGCGTTGACTTTTATAAGCCGGATGCTCTTAATCGTATTGAAAGTAGCTACGAACACACTTTACTCGCCCCGAAAAATTTATTACTTGACCAGCAGCGCATAGGTATTCGCTCAAATACCATCATTGAGATACTAGATTCACCAAAATTAAAAGCTCAGGTGCTTGCTCCAAGTCTAGGAAAAATAGCGATAGATAATGTTAATGCTGCACTTAATGGTGAATTATTACTCATTCAAAATAGTAGCAATGCTCACTTTAACGTATTTGATATTAACCCTGCTGAGAATGGATTAACCATTGAACACTTGGCAGATATAAACATTGCAGGATATAAGCCCGTTGAAAACAGTAAAATTTATGGCGGACTGCTAGAGTGGATAGCTGATAACGATTACTTCAATGTTGAACTGCCGTTTAATAATGTTTTAAGTTTACTGCCCGAAAAAATAACATCATCTAAAGAGCTGCTTGATATTTCAATTTATGGAGAGCTTAGCGATTGGGAAAAGGTAACAATAAAAGTTGAAGATTCTTTAACGGGCCAAGCATTATTAGGCTTTAATCGAGTAATAGGTAATAAAGTCACGCATACATTAGTCGGTTCAGAGTATGAACTAGGGCGTACATATTGGGTTTCTCTAGTTAATCAACCTCAACAGTCGGTGAGTGGCACAAAAGTCGAGATAAATTTACCGTGGTCTATCACGTCGGAAGCTATTTTTGATGTGTTACCCGCCCGTTTAATAGATATTTCCCCCAAAAACAGCTTGCTGAATGTCGATACAGAATATGAAGTTTATGGTCAGCAATTAAATACGATTTCTGCTTTAGAACTAGGGGATGTAATACTCCCAGCTGATCAGTTATCTATCAACGAATCTGGCACAGCACTTAAATTTTCTGCTGATTTTATAACCCCAGGCTTTAAAACGCTACGTGCAATACAGTCAGGACTGTCCTCCTCCTCTGTATTGCCTGCAGCTGTTTTACTAACAGAGTCGATGCAGATTAATGATGTTCAGTCGAACAATGCGAATGGCGATAAATTATTAAGTGATTCCGGTGATACTAAAATCACTCTATCCGGAGTGGGCCTCTATGGAGATCTAGAGGTTCATCTAGTCGCGCATCAAGAAGGGGTAACGCCTAGTGAAGCTAATCGTCTGTTCCACCGTTTTGAAGACGGCAATATTGTTATTGATCAAACGCCAAGCCTTATTGCTAATAAGGTTTATCAGTTAATAATCGTTAGAGAGAGTACAAATGAACAGGTCGTCGCTGCTAACGATCAATTACTGACTATTATTGATGACACAACACCTCGACTAATAGAGGGCGACATTGATCACTTTACTAACAATAGTCCGTTAGTTTTACCGTTTAACGAAGCTGTTACTGCATCAGGCTTTTCAGTAATAAAGCAATATAAAGATTACAGTAATAACGATGATGAAGATGTTTCACATCGTTTTGAACTTGTGAACCTCACTGACACTGTTTTATCGTTACGATTAAAGTTTGGTAGCGTTTTAGAGGACAATGCAAACTACGTGATTTCTATTTCCGGCATCAGCGATTCAGCCGGTAACTTAATACATCAAATTAATCATAATGAAGCAGGCGTTTATAAAGATAACTTTTTAGCTAACGACACACTACCGCCTAGAAACGTACAAATCGTGCGCACCCATGATTCGCTACCTGTAAACGAAGCGATGTTATTAGCTCGCGCTAATACGTATAGTTTTACCGTCACGGCAGAAGATAATTATTTGTCTTCTAAGCAACTGTCTTATCATTATAGATTGTCAACTGAGTTAGATGCTCCAAAAACATCAGAAATAAAAATTCATGGTAGGAAATTTTCAGAAAATACACATGTCAACGATGATTATTTTGAAATTCGTTTAGTAGTTTCAGACTTTAAACAAGCCGCTACAGAAAAAGCCTTTAGAGCCTCTTTACGTGATTTATCCCTTAGCTTGGATAGCTTTACTATTAATCCAATGATTCCTGAAGAGGCTTCTCCATCTACACTTTCTTTTGATTTGGGAGGAGATGTAGAGCAAGTTAATACCATTAAAATGGGGGTTGTGCAGATTAATGGCGGTCAACCTATCGATGTTACAGATCAATATGATGCTACTACAGGTCTAGTTTCAGCCACATTTGTTAACCCTAAAATAAAAGACTTAAGTGCGTATGGTGAGTCTTCTTCTCCTTTCCAAATGACAGCTAAGTTACTCGTCGAGTATGGAGAAGGCTTAAGCCAAATGTTTGAGAGAAACTACTCTTTAGTAACCGATAACACAGCACCAACTATAACCATTGTTTCACCTGAGAATGGTTCGTCAGTTGCTATGGGGCAGCCTGTTAATGTTCTTATCAAAGCGTTTGATAAATACGGTATCGAAAAAGTAGAAGTCTCTAAAGATGGAGAGAATTTCCAAGAAATAGCAGACCCGTCTCTCTATATCTTTACACCCACAGAAGCAGATAAAGACGGCGTTACGGTTGCTGTGAGAGCTACAGACCTCAACGGAAATATAAGCTCATTGTCGACAATTAATTTAGCGACCCATGCTGATCAAGTAGCAGTCCCGTTTTTAGATATATTGTCGCCTAGAAATGGGGATACTTTCCGTGAGGGGGAATTGATTACTTTTGAAGTATTAGTAGGTGATACTAATAACGCGCAATTGCTTTTTTCTCTCAATGGAGCGTCTGCTCCGCAGCATGTCATGGAGATTAATAAAGAAGAAGGCGCGCCTGACCGCCAATTTGTTTCAGTTAATTTACCAAACGTCGATCAAAATACGACGCTTTTAGTGAGCATGAATAGCGGTTTAATTCAGACGTCTACGTTATTGAATATTATTAACGATGATGATGTTTCTGAGGACGTTACGGTATCACTAACACCTAACGATACTATATTGACAGGGACCTATTTGCTCGTGGATAGCGAAATTCCACCATCAATGGATGACTTTTCACCATCTTCCGTCATCGATATATTTGACTCTGAATTTACAACGGCTACAGAGGTTACTTCTGTCTCTATTGGGCAAAAGATTAATAAACTGATCAGTAGTGCTGGAACGACAACCAATGTAGTCACAAATTTAATAGATAAATCAGGAAACCTTAAGATTCAGCAGTCAATGGTACAAAAACAGGCTTATTTTACATCGGATAATTCTCTGAATTATTTTGCTGCTGAAAAAAATGAACGTATTGATTTTGCAATAACGGCTAACCCGTTTGCCTTAGATCACGCCTTAATTATGGGAATTAATCAATCGGGTGGTGGTTATCGCATCGTAAGAAACGAGGAAAATATATTTAATAGTGATGATGGTGAAATTCAGTATTTGGCATTTACCGGAACGGGTATTGTTGCTGAAATTGAAGTTAATGGTGATAAAGCAGTTTATTTCTATAAAATGGAAAAAAGCGGTGATTTTTCTACTCCTATAATGACTTCCATATATGGTAATGTAATGGCGGCATCTGGGAATAGTATTTGGCTTAGCTACGGGCGCTTTATTTCTGTATTACAGGTGGCAGGGTCTGGATTTACTAATGTAGCGGGTAAATCACTCAATGAAAAAATTCTTGATTCGCAAATAAATGGCGATTATTTATTAGTGTTAACCGAGTCAGGTATTTATCAATACCAAATTAATATCTCTCATATCCCTAGTGTCAAAGAAAATCTGTTTACTTCTATCCCGAATCAAAACGGTTTTATTGTTAGTAATTCCCATGTGTTATCTTGGGGTGTTGATGGCTTATCCAGTTTTGCTCTTCTCAATAATGGTAGTCTTGCAAATATCAGCAACAATATTCCAATCAATGGCGATGTAACGGATGTTGCAGTGGATGGCGATATTTTTTGGTTCGAAGTTCAGTCGAATAACCAGAAACAGTGGCAAGCCTATCAATCAAACATCACAGATCAGAAAGAATTATTATTGGTCGGTGTTTTTCCTGAAACGGTACCGACGAAAAGGGTCTTTGCTGCTGGGCGAGGATATACTGTTAAAAGAGTAGGCCATGTAGACACGGTTAACTATCAAACCATTGATTCTTCAAATAACTTAGCGGTAGAGCCTCAGTTATCTTTAGAGTATTCATTCTCTTCGTCGGGAATTCAAGTGAGTGTTGACTTGAGCCATACAGGTATTGGCCAATCAATGGTGAGCTTTACAGGCAGTCATGATGCCCATCTTCCAGCGATACCGCTCGTTACATCGGGTGATGTTCATCTAGATAAGGCTTGGTTAATTCCTTATGCAGCATTAAAAGATGCAAATACGATTAACGTTGATGTGGCAACACACTTTGGAATCTATCGTGAGTCATTACCTGTTCCTGTAAATAATCATGTCGACATTCAAAATATTAGCCCCTCAGACCAAGCATTAATAAGTCGTGGAGCAGTCATACCACTTGTCACTCAATATACTATAGGATCACGAATAGAACAGCAGGCGTTAAGAGCGCATGTAGATGAATCTGAAGTACTTGAATCTATAGCCGCAACTAACAATTCGGCTTATCAATGGTTGGATTTAGACAGCGAGTCAGGTAGTGCGGTATTTGATTATTACGTCAATGATGAAAAGCAACAGACATTGGAATTTGTATTAACGCCTAATGTCAATGATATTGGAACGGTCAATATACTATCCCCAAGTAATAATCAGACCTATCAGGAAGATGAGCTATTACATATCGATTATCGCTCGGCAACAGAATCAACAGCGATCTTCAAGTTTTCCCAAGTTCGCCTTTATACTATCAACGGGAAATTGTTAACCAATATCATTACAAAAGAGCCGTCTGGTGAGTTAGATCTACGGTTGCCAAGTGTCGATAGCATCGAAGATTTTTCTATTCAAATAAGAAGTTACTACGGCGATAACTATTACTATGCAGAAACACAATCAGCGTTCAAAGTAACCCCAAAATTAGCAACGCCAACGATTGAACTGACAAATATAAGCTCTCAAATATTTGCTAATAGCCAAGCATCCTATTCATTAATGACCGAATATGATGCGAGTTATAATAGTAGTATAGAAGTATTTACTGATGCTGGTGAATTGCTTGCGTCCAATACTCGCTCGGTCTCTTTCATTGTTCCAAACACAATAAAATACATAACAATCATCGCAACGGTCACTGATGGATATGGTAACGAGAACTCAACCACTCAAAAAATAGCCGTTATTGAGAGAATGACATTTAGCGAAGAGCCGTCTGATATAACATTCGACCTTATGTTAAGTGGTGTTGATAATGCATGGTTTACGAAGGGCAGTGATTTGCTCAATCAATCAGGTGATTTAGTGCTTAGATTGAATACTCAAATTACGGCACTGATACACTTCAATGATAAATTATTACTCGCACTGGCTGATAAACGACTCGTTATTGTCGACCCTGAAAATCAATTTTCTATTGTTGGCACTTACCAAAATACCGCTGTTATTACGGAACTATCATTGCTCAACAATTACCTTCTAGCCATTAGTGCTGATAAAGCGTTTGGATTCTCCGTGCAAGGTAATGAAATAAAAACAATAAATGCAGCTCTTCCTTATATGGGGAGTAATGATCAATTTATAAAAGTCGGTATCAATGACAAAGGTTTCGTCCTTTTATCTAACCGTGCACTGACTCACATTACGCCAGATCTTAGTAAAATAATAAGCCAAAAAATAGTAGAAAACCCAGTATCAATAGTTAATCACTTGGGTGTCAATTATATTTCTACTGAAAACGGTAAACTTTATGTGCAAGATGTTCGTTCTAATCTTCGACTTATCAATTTTGGTCATGTGATAAATCAATTTATTATTTATGGGCGTTATATTATTGGTATATCCGCTGATGAAAACGCACTGCATTTTATTGATACGACTAATCCATTATCACCTCAAAAAGTGGCTACATATCAACTTACAGCGGATATTGTTAGTCATGCGACGTTGCACAAAGGCAGTGTTTATTTAAATAATCGTATCGTCCAACTAGAACCTATTGATTATAAACCTATTAAGGTATATCACAGTGAAAATGCTCATGGCTTTGCGTCAAATGTTGATATTCATAACGGAGTTGTCGTTGCTGCTGAAGAAGCATTTGGTGCAAAAATATTAGAATACCAAGGCGGTTTATGGTCGCAAACGGCATATCCCACTCAGGCATACAGTATTGCTAGCCATTCAGTGGCATTGGACGATAGCGCATTATATTTCTCTCAAAAAGCAAAGGGGTTAGTGACTGCAATTGAAAGAGAATACGACTTTTCTCAAAGCCTTAGCGATAAGGTCGTCTTTAAAGATTACAAAATAGATGCGTTATCGGTAACATCGAATTACTTGGTCGGTGTATCGGCACATAATATTTATTGGTTAGATAAAGAGAGTACAAGCACTAAAGGCACTATTAGTTTGCCGTTCGGTGAAAATATTGTGAGCTTAACGTCTTTAGACAATACGATATTTGTTTCTACCAGTAACAGGCGTCTTTATAAGCTAGATATCAATCCTCTTTCTAATAAAGGAAACCTTGAGCTGATAATAGATAATGCAGTAGGTGTGATAAACCACTTAAGCAGCTCCGGGGATAGTTTATTCTTTACCATTGAGACGTCAATACACCGATTAAATTTAAATGATTTTAGTGAGAGTCACTTTGTCAGCGATAGCTTGAATATCAATGGCTTAGTGTATGTCAATAATTTGCTATGGCTAGCGGATCAAAATGATTTAGGTGCCCGCTTACGGGCGTTAGACCCAAACACTGGGTCTCTTATTGAAGGTTCAGAATTTGCTATTGACCAAACCATCGAGTCTATCGCTGCGAGTAATGATGGCATGATTGTTATTGCTAAAGGAGCCGCAGGGCTAGAAATTATCGATGTAAGTTTAGGGTTTAATTCGATGGTTCCTGCATTGAAAAATCCGAAGCAACATCAAATTTATCAACAGGGCGAATCCATTGAATTTTCTTTGTTGAATACACGCAATGTTAATGCTGTCAGTTACTTTATTAATGATAAACGGGTTGCAGAAATAAACTCAGCGCCCTTTTCTGCAACAGTGGCGGTTCCAGCTAATCTGCCCAATGGCCAATTATTTGAATTAACGGCAAAAATTCAAACCTTGAATGGTGATGTGATAACAACAACGCAACCCCGTCAAGCACTGTTGCAAGGTCAAGGGCTTCCCATTAATGGGTTTACTGTTTCACTGACATCCCCTGATAGCGACCAAATAACCTATCTTCCTGCATCGGTCGATATAACAGCCGCTGTTTATAATAGTTCACAAGCAATTTCTCAGGTTGAATACTATGAGAGCGAGAACGAACTGGGCCCATTTACATTAATTGGAAAAAGTTATGGGCCAGACTATAAGCTTAGTAAAAGCTATAGTGAAAATAGTCACAATACTTACATTAAAGCAAAAGCGATTGATGTGTATGGTAATACGACAGAGTCTTCAACCGTACGGTTATTTAAAGAGCAAGATAACGAACTTCCTCAGGCCACACCTTTTACCGTTGATGTACCATTATTACAGGGCAATCAGATAATTACTGGCAATACATTTAGTATCCGTACCACGGTTGACGACAGAAAAAGTGGTATCGCTTCGGCCATACTTAAACGCAATGGTGACTTGGTTGCAGCACGTTTCGATAGCGGTGTCTTAGTTTATACGGAAGCAGCTCCGAGGTTAGGTGATAGCTTTTACTATGAGCTTACCATTATAGATAATGCAGGTAACGTCTTTTTGATGGATAAACTCTATCAGACAGTAGAAGATACTCCGCCAACGATTAATGAACTTAAAATCCTAGATACTCAAGTTTATGAATATGGACAATTCAGAGTCGCTATAAACGTATCCGATACTTCTTTACTTTCCGCAGCAGAACTTGAATGGAATGGTGCTATTACCCCTATTGTAATTGATAGCAAACACACCCCTAACACAATAGCTCATTACCTTTCTCGCACAATAACTTTACGAGATAATCGTGCCAGCCGTATTACCGGTGATAGTATTACCGAAGCATTGACCTTACGTGTTACAGACGATGCAGGGCAAACCATAGAACAAACAATTGATGTACAAGTAGTTAAGGATCAAATACCCGATATATCCGTTATTAACCTAGAATACTCAGAAAGTGGTTTCTACGGAGACCCAGTAGCCATTAGCTTGAGTCAGCTCAGCAATGCGAATGATGGGGCAGACACTTACCAAGTAAGTATTATCGAGACGATAAATAACACTGAAAGAATCATTTCAACGAAGACTCAACCTTCAACTGCAGCGAACGCCTATTTTCTTATATCGTTGCCCGATAACATGATAGAAAATGATATTTATCGCTTCAAAATTCGTTTAACTGATCACTTAGGGCAAATATCAGAGTCGGATGATTACACAATACGTTTAACCAATAAGCCAAATGACATACGCTTTACAGCACAGGACAGCGAAGAAGGTTATAACCCGTTAGTTATTACCTCAGACGATGTACCTAGCTATCAGGTCAAAGTGGTTGATGATCACAACCGGCCTATCAATAATCAGAGAATCGCTTGGTCTTTAGTTAATAAATCTAACAATAGTTATACTTCTTCTATAGGCTTTAGTACTTCTGGTGATGATGGTTTAGCGGTTATTCAACTTGATGATAAATACTCTACCGGGCCTTACGTGGTTGAAGCAAAGCTAAGCGCGAACCCCAATATTTCTGCAAGCCAAGAAATAACGATTAAGACTGGAGAAACTAGCGAGTTTAGAGTCAACTTTATTCAAGGTGTGCAAGCGGGTGAAGTATTCTCCTTGATGGTAGAAAGTTATGATAAAGCGGGTAATCCAACGATTGCTGATTCTATATCAACGGTTCAATTAACATTACCTATCGGGTTCCATTTTGGTTTTGTGAATAACACTGAAATTATTACGCTGAACAACGGAAGAGAAATGGCGATAGCAACAATGACAAATGGGGCTTTCATCATACCTATTGCGTCACATAGTGTTGCTGGTGAATATGATATTGCCGTAGAGCCGTTAAATAGTTTTGATACCCATATTACTTACCCAAATTCGTATAACAGCTCAGTATGGTTACCGGTAAATACCGTGCCGGTTAAAGTCTATGCTCACGACCCCGTTAAAATATCTCTTCATATTATAGAGCAAGAAAATAAGCCATTTGGTGATCCAAATAACGTAGAAATTGATGAGCGAGTCACGATTGCTGTGCGCTTACTCGATATCTATGACAACCCCGTTAACGAATTAAATCCTTGGAACAGTAATGTAGAAAGTATGAACCTAATTGCTCATTTTTCATCTGATAGCAATCATACTTATATAGATAAAAACCCATTAACACTCACGCAAGGTTATGGGCAATTAGTCTTGTCTAACAGTACTGCTGAGGATATCGTTTTATCGATAAATAACGTTTATGGTGGTAATGGTGTGAGTGATGCACCTGAAACGATAGCTATTTTCGATACACTTAATCTCACGATTGAACAATATCTCCCCGCGATTATCAGCCAAAAAGTATTGCCTGTTATTAACACAGACATAACACCCATAGAGTTTATCTACAATGAGCATGTCATTAATGGTGAGCCCTTAAATGCTCCTCTTGCGATAACACACGATAACCAAATTATTGATGGAACTTTCAGCAAAGAGTTTGTAGATAATACAACACGTATTGTATTTACTCCGAATGCCCCTCTGCTTTTGAATAGCTGTTATCTCGTTGCAACCACTCATTCACCACTAAAAAGAGAAAGTGACGATAGTAAAGTTCTAGAACAGCAACTAACGGTATGTGCTCCTCAATCAATGTTCACAGTGCCTGAGAATGATTATGTGCTTGAAGGTACACAGTATGTTGTTGATTTATTACTGGCAGATACTATTAGCAATCGCTTAACAGGCAGGTTATCGCTCAGTCGCATCGAACAGTTAGAACCCTTATCGCTAATTGATACAAACAACACATTAATTTCAGGGCTAAAAAATACCCTGTCTATACCTATCCATACGGATTTAAATATAGATGATGGACAACTGATCGCTATTCAAGTCGACGAGTTGTATAGCGGCACACAATCTTTGACAACAGGCAATCGTTTACATCTTCGCGTTCTACAAGTGCAAGGGGATTTTGATAATGACGGAATACCTAACCATATCGAATTCACTCTTGATGGATACGACCCTACCGATGCTGATAGCGATAATAATGGTGTTAATGATGGCGATGAAGATATTGACAGTGATGGTTTAAGTAATAGTGAAGAAGTATCTACGGGTACTAAACTTGATCATCAGGATAGTGATTTAGATGGCCTCACCGATTATGACGAGCTTAATCAGTATCTCACCAATCCAGCCATTGCCGACACTGATAACGATGGTTTGAACGATGGCGATGAAATCATTAATGGCAGTAACCCATTAGTAGAGAATATTGATGTTGATAATGATGGGCTGACAATTACCGAAGAAGAACTCTACGGGACTCATCCTGGTAAAGCCGATACCGACGGCGATACCTTGTCTGATAAAACAGAAGTTGATGGTAAAACTGACCCATTACGAGTGGATACCGACAATGATGGCTTACCCGATAATATAGATACTATTAACGATTGGCTCTATTTTTATAATGGAAGCGCATCAGCTGTAAGTTATGGTTACCGTGTTGCGCAACTGGGCGATGTGGACGGTGACGGTGTAGCAGATATCTTAATCGGCGACGAAAAAGATAATAGCCACGGAGAAAATGCAGGCAGAGTCGATGTCATATCAGTGGCTAAGAAAAGAGTTTTATATTCATTATATGGCAATCAAGGTGAAGGTTTTGGTGCTGCCATGCATCATATTAATGATGTCAACAATGACGGAGTTATTGATTTTATTGTGGGAGCAAATAATAGCGATCAAGTGCTTGTTGTCTCTGGTATCGATGGTGAAGTAATAAGATCGCTTGCTTTTGATAAAATGATGGGTAGTGCGATTAGTGCGGTCGACGATATCAACGACGACGGTATTAATGATGTAATTGTTGGCGCGTACCAATCAGATGAAGCCTTAGTGATTTCTGTTGGGGATGGTGAATTAATTTACACTCTACAAGGAATCGCGGCCAGCCAATACGGTAAATCCGTTGGCGATATAGAGGATATAGATGGCGATGGTGTTAGCGACTTACTGATTGGCGCCCCGTTGTCAGATCACGTCCACACCGACGCTGGAAGTGTATTTATCGTATCAGGTGCTTCAGGAGAAGTTATCTCTAGCCTACATGGACAGGTAGCGAATGCTCAATTCGGTGCATCACTTGCGTCACTGCCAACCACTAATAGCGAAAAGAAAATTATCGTTGGCGCACCGTATGACATGGACAATTTTGCTCGCCCTGTAGGCAGCGCCACCATTTTTTCTGCCACAAATGGAACCCGTATTAATCAAGTCTTTGGGCATGAAAGTAATGGTCAATTTGGCGCAACGGTTGAAAATGCTGGCGATATCAATGCAGATGGAGTGAATGACTTTATTGTCGGTTCACCGTTAAGTTCTCATCGTGGCGTGCGGCATTCTGGATCGGTTTCCGTATTCTCTGGTAGCGACGCTCACATTATTTATCAACTATATGGTTATCAAGAAAATGCATACCTAGGTATTTCCGTTGCAGGAGTAGGGGATATTGATAATGATGGCTATAACGATATTCTTGTCGGTGCTTATGGAGATAACAGCGCAAAAATTGTTTCAAGTTATGCTGATTGGGATCAGGATGGTGTAGGTACATTTGTCGATCCTTATCCGGTTATTTATATGGATGTATCAACTGATTACGATAACGATGGATTGTTAGACTTTGCTGAAATGCAAATACATTTCACCGACCCCCTAAATAGTGACTCCGATGGAGACAATATTAATGATAACGATGAAATCAATAGTTATAACACTAGTCCATTGCTTAGTGATTCTGATACTGATGGGCTGAGTGATTTTGATGAAGTATATGTGTACAACACAAGTCCAACGAATAGTGATTCCGACACAGATAACCTTAGCGATTATGAAGAGGTGACGATCTATTTCACCAACCCCGAACTTGCCGATTCAGATGCTGACGGTGTACCAGACTATGTAGAAATACATTCAGAATCTAATCCTGCTAATCCAAATGAGGCAAAGGTTAACCCTCAATATATTTCTATTTTAACGGTTAACCCTCAAGAAATTGAGCACACGTTAGGTGAGGGCAGTGGTGAGTTACAACTTGAGACTCAAGCGACGATCATCATTAATGAGGGTAATAGCCAACTCGTCACGATTAAGGATTTAACGGAGAATATTTTACATTTCCAGTCAAGCAAGGAGACAGTCGCACGAATTGATGCCAACGGATTGGTCAGTTTTATTGGCGAAGGCGAGTCGGTATTAACCATTTCTGTCGCAGGAAATAATCTTCTTTCAAAAGATGTTAATGTCAATGTTAAGCCGTTGCCATCTAATGATGCCGCAACGATAGTAAGTGCGAAATTTGTTGATGAAAATCAACCCCAGATAGAAATTATCTTCGATAAGCGTTTATATCACGATAAATTATTGGGCCAAGAACCGCTCGTTGTCACGAAAGATGAATTCATAGCCATTGATAATATGGGTAATGTGGAGTGGCAGTTAAACAATACACCAGTGCCTGGCGAGATAACATTTGCCGTAGTTGATGATCAAACACGACTACTATTTACTCCTCAGCACATGGTTCTTGGGGCTACTTACATTATTAGCACCAACGATTCTGGTTTAAGAGATATCGCGTTCAATAATCCTATAATCCCTGAAACTAAAGTTATTGATGCGCCACTTAGCTTTGTTGCTATCGAAAAACCTTATGCTCTCATAGGTAGTAATGCCGAACACAGATTAGTTGTGGCAACCGCGAGAGAAAATACTTTTGAGTCGGTCACAAATGGTAATACCAGTAATATCAACACTGGCTTAAACGGTACTCTGAAAGTGAATCAAGTGGTTAACGCATTAACTCAAGAGCGAGTCACCTTATCGACTCAAGAATTGATCCATGCGCCGTTGGTTGCGAAAATATCTGACGACTATCAAGTATCTGGTTTATTTTATGAAGACACCTTATCAATACCTGTCACGGCGGTAGATAAAGGTAAAAACATTCATATAACGATAAATCCACTGACCTTAAGCCTTGATCCTTATATTCAAGAAACCCTCACGCTCGAAGAAATCATTTTACAAGTTGTTGAACCTGCAGACGACAGCGACAACGATGGTCTTAGCAATGCAATAGAAGATGAACTCAATACCAACCTCTTCCATCAAGATACCGACGCAGATGGATTGACCGATTACGATGAAATAATGTTGCACTCCACCGAGCCAACAGAGAAAGACACCGACCTTGATGGTATCGCCGATGGCGAGGAAGTCACCACTGGCGTGGATAGTTATATCACCAACCCACTGCAGCAAGATACCGACGGTGACCATTTAGATGATGGATTTGAAATTTATCTCAACCTTGACCCGACAGACCCAATGGCCATTATAAAAGGCAGTGAAGATGGCGAGAGACTTAACTCCAATAGTGAAAGTCATCACCTAATGGGGCTGGAAGGTGATGACCAACTATATGGATATTCTGGCAACGATATTCTGACCGGCGGCACAGGCAACGATAGGCTTGAGGGTGGCAGTGGTGACGATATTTATTATTACAGCCTCGGTGATGGTTACGACAGAATTTATAACGTGAATGGTAGTGGAGAAAATAATGATCGCTTAATTTTTAGAAGCGGCCTTAGTAAAACGGATATTACATATCGTCGTTCAAGTTATGACCTTGTATTAACCATCATACCCACACAAGAAACCATCACGATTTATCATTGGTTTTCTATCGAGGGATATGACTTATCATCCATCGAATTTGAAGACGGCGGCGAAATTGATCTTATCCAAATGGCTGACGACATTCTTCACCTTGTGGGCACGGATGAAAATGACACATTACAAACCTACGATTTTGACAGCACCTTATATGGCTTAGGCGGAAATGATAATTTAACCTCAGATGTGGGTAACGATTTATTGGATGGTGGCGAAGGTAATGATCGGCTGATTGCTGGTGCGGGCAACGATAGGCTTATAGGTGGTAAAGGTGATGATCATCTTTCTGCTGGCTCAGGTGATGATATTCTCACGGGAGGAGAAGGCAATGACCAACTGTATGGATCTTCTGGTAACGACATTCTGACCGGCGGCACAGGCAACGATAGGCTTGAGGGTGGCAGTGGTGACGATATTTATTATTACAGCCTCGGTGATGGTTACGACAGAATTTATAACGTGAATGGTAGTGGAGAAAATAATGATCGCTTAATTTTTAGAAGCGGCCTTAGTAAAACGGATATTACATATCGTCGTTCAAGTTATGACCTTGTATTAACCATCATACCCACACAAGAAACCATCACGATTTATCATTGGTTTTCTATCGAGGGATATGACTTATCATCCATCGAATTTGAAGACGGCGGCGAAATTGATCTTATCCAAATGGCTGACGACATTCTTCACCTTGTGGGCACGGATGAAAATGACACATTACAAACCTACGATTTTGATAGCACCTTATATGGCTTAGGCGGAAATGATAATTTAACCTCAGATGTGGGTAACGATTTATTGGATGGTGGCGAAGGTAATGATCGGCTGATTGCTGGTGCGGGCAACGATAGGCTTATAGGTGGTAAAGGTGATGATCATCTTTCTGCTGGCTCAGGTGATGATATTCTCACGGGAGGAGAAGGCAATGACCAACTGTATGGATCTTCTGGTAACGACATTCTGACCGGCGGCACAGGCAACGATAGGCTTGAGGGTGGCAGTGGTGACGATATTTATTATTACAGCCTCGGTGATGGTTACGACAGAATTTATAACGTGAATGGTAGTGGAGAAAATAATGATCGCTTAATTTTTAGAAGCGGCCTTAGTAAAACGGATATTACATATCGTCGTTCAAGTTATGACCTTGTATTAACCATCATACCCACACAAGAAACCATCACGATTTATCATTGGTTTTCTATCGAGGGATATGACTTATCATCCATCGAATTTGAAGACGGCGGCGAAATTGATCTTATCCAAATGGCTGACGACATTCTTCACCTTGTGGGCACGGATGAAAATGACACATTACAAACCTACGATTTTGATAGCACCTTATATGGCTTAGGCGGAAATGATAATTTAACCTCAGATGTGGGTAACGATTTATTGGATGGTGGCGAAGGTAATGATCGGCTGATTGCTGGTGCGGGCAACGATAGGCTTATAGGTGGTAAAGGTGATGATCATCTTTCTGCTGGCTCAGGTGATGATATTCTCACGGGAGGAGAAGGCAATGACCAACTGTATGGATCTTCTGGTAACGACATTCTGACCGGCGGCACAGGCAACGATAGGCTTGAGGGTGGCAGTGGTGACGATATTTATTATTACAGCCTCGGTGATGGTTACGACAGAATTTATAACGTGAATGGTAGTGGAGAAAATAATGATCGCTTAATTTTTAGAAGCGGCCTTAGTAAAACGGATATTACATATCGTCGTTCAAGTTATGACCTTGTATTAACCATCATACCCACACAAGAAACCATCACGATTTATCATTGGTTTTCTATCGAGGGATATGACTTATCATCCATCGAATTTGAAGACGGCGGCGAAATTGATCTTATCCAAATGGCTTACGATATTCTTCACCTTGTGGGCACGGATGAAAATGACACATTACAAACCTACGATTTTGACAGCACCTTATACGGCTTAGGAGGAAGTGATCATTTAACCTCAGGAGTAGGTAATGACTTACTGGATGGTGGCGAAGGTAATGATCGACTGAGAGCTGGTGCGGGCAACGATAGGCTTATAGGTGGTAAAGGTGGTGATGACCTTTATGGCGACGCAGGTGATGATATTCTCACGGGAGGAGAGGGTGATGACGACCTATATGGATCTTCTGGTAATGACATTCTGACAGGAGGAATAGGCAACGATAGACTCCATGGTGGCAGTGGCGATGATATTTACTATTACAGTTTAGGTGATGGTAGTGACGAGATTAGTAATGCTAACGGTAGTGGCGAGAATAATGATCGTTTTATTTTTAGAGCGGGTATCAGCATAGAAGATATTAGCTATCAACGAGTATCCGATAAATTGATACTGACAATTATACCTACCGGTGCCACCATTACGTTTAATCACTGGTTTAGTACTATCTATCACGGTTACTCACTAAAATCGATTGAGTTTGAAGATGGTGGAGAGCTCGATCTTGTTCAAATGGCTTACGATATTCTTCACCTTGTGGGCACGGATGAAAATGACACATTACAAACCTATGATTTTGACAGCACCTTATATGGCTTAGGAGGAAGTGATCATTTAACCTCAGGAGCGGGTAACGATTTACTGGATGGTGGTGAAGGTAATGATCGACTGAGAGCTGGTGCGGGCAACGATAGGCTTATAGGTGGTAAAGGTGGTGATGACCTTTATGGCGACGCAGGTGATGATATTCTCACGGGAGGAGAGGGTGATGACGACCTATATGGATCCTCTGGTAATGACATTCTGACAGGAGGAATAGGCAACGATAGCCTCAATGGTGGCAGTGGTGATGATATTTACTATTACAGTCTCGGTGATGGTAGTGACGAGATTAGTAATGCTAACGGCAGTGGCGAGAATAATGATCGTTTTATTTTTAGAACGGGTATTAGTGTAGAAGATATTAGCTATCAACGATTGTCCGATAAATTGATACTGACAATTATACCTACCGGTGTCACCATTACGTTTAATCACTGGTTTAGTACTATTTATCGCGGTTACTCACTAAAATCGATTGAGTTTGAAGACGGCGGTGAACTGGATTTATCGATAGATGATAGTTTATCGGTAAATGATCTCTTTGAAAAATCAATGCCCATTTTTTATGATAATAAGCATCTTTATACACCTATCACCGCTGATCTCGCACAGCATACTCTATCTTAATTTTTACAAGAAGCGGAATACCATGATATTAAAACCATTAAATTCATCATTAGTTATATTACTCTCTTTATTCGTCTTATCTTGTGGCTCAAAAAATTCCCCTTCGGTAGAGAAGGATGCGTTTTTAGCCTATGCAAAATATAAAGGTATCTCAAAAGATAACGAAAAATTATACGAGAGAGCTAGAAACGAATTTTTACAAAAAACACAACTCTCTAATACGATGTTAGAAACAGAGGTGCTCGATAGTACGCTTATTGATGCTCAAGTTGCCGCATTTAAGAATCAATTGGTTATTAGTAGTTATTTTGAGCAATACCTGAAAAAAAGTGTGACACCTCAGTCCATCAAGAATTTTTACACCACAAATGTCGATAACTACACATCAAACAAAGTTCAAATTTCCCATATACTCTTCAGGGTTTCCCCCAAGATGTCCGAACAAAAAAGACAAGTCTTATTAACGAAGGCTCATGAGGCATATAGTCAAATAAAGTCGGGGAGCGATTTCGCTCTAATAGCAAAGCAGGTATCTGAAGACAAAGTTTCTGGTGAAAAAGGTGGGGATTTGGGGTGGATACAAGAAGGCGCAATATCTAAAGAGTTTTCAAATATTGCTTTTTCTTTGCAAGAAGGAGAAGTGGCGGAACCTTTTCTGACGAGTTTTGGGTTTCATATTATAAAAGCAACATCCTCACCTCAAGAAGTGATTCAACCTTTGCAGGCGGTAGAAGGCGATATCCGTTACCAATTAAGAAGTCAGGCAAAATCAGCCGAAATAAAGCGCCTGTTAGAACAATAATTTAACGAGTCATTCCGGTGAAAACCGGAATCTAGCTGATGCTTTTACTGCCGTTATGCCGGATCACATCCGGTACGATAAAGTGGCTTTAGCTAGAGCGGCCAAGTATAACGCCAAATAGAGAAAATTGATGAATGTAAAAATACTAACAACGATCAGCTTTTTATCTGTAATGCCTCTTTTACTTTTAGCCTGTTCTTCATCAGAAGAACCTGCTGCTGATAATGAGGAAAAGAGCATTGCGGCTACGGTTAATGGTCATCCTATTTTTCATGTGGATATTAATTTTTTTATGGATAAAAAAATAGATACGCCTTTTAATGTAAAGAATCAACGCTCAATCAAAAAAGAAGTGCTAAATAGCCTTATTGCCATGAATGCGATGATGCAAAAAATCAAAGCGGAGCTGCCAAAAGAAGAAATCGACCAATTATCTATGGCTGTTTCTATGTACGAACGTGAAATTTTTGCAAAAGCGTACCTAGAAAAATATGCGGTTCCAGATCCAGTAAGTAATGATGAAGTTGCAGACTATTATCAAAATAATTTAGAAAAGTTTGGGCGCTCAGAAAGAAAAGAATTCGAAGTGATAGCGTTACTCAATACTGCAACAGAGAGCGATAGAGATAGCTTTATAGAAGCCTCTCAACGCATTAAACAATTATCCGACTGGGGCTCACTCGCTGATGATGAAAAATTTAAAGTTTCCTATAAAAAAGCGACCTACCACTCAGGTCTTTATGCCGAAAATATTGAGACGGTCTTAAATAAATTACAAGCAGAAGAAAGCTCGAATATTTTACTCATTGATAACATTCCCACCATTTTCAGAATCACTCAAATTGATGTTATACCTGCTCGCCCTCTGTATGAAGTCAGTAATGATATCCGGCAGCAATTAGCTCCTGTCAATCTTAAAAAGGCGATTAAACAAGCGTCTAAAGACGTTGTATCTCAAGCAAACGTCGAAATTTTCGAATAATTCTTAGTTGATAATAGTCACACGTTAAATGGATAAAATAGTGAATAGGAAGGCAGTGAATAAGCCAGTAAATAACAATCAGCGAAGCCGCATTACTCGCCAATGGAGCAAAGCCATTGTGGTTATTGCTGCTCTCTTTCTATCAGTTGATCTTTATGCTTGTGATGAGACTAATACATCCGCTGACTGCCTTATTGATACTGATAATGATGGTGTTGTTGATAATCAAGATGCCTTTCCTGCAGACGCTGATGAAACCACCGATAGTGATGGTGATGGTTTTGGTGATAACAGCGACCCTTTCCCTAATGACGCAAGCAATGCGGCTGATGCCACTTGGATATTCTGCGTAGGCGAGTTTGGTCAGTGCCAGCTGCCTGCGCCGGCGATTGTACGTTATGGTAGCGGCAATACCTACGTTTTCAAAACAGCAACAGAAAGTATTGACTGTAACAATGCGACGTTTGGTAACCCTATTCACGTGCGTAAGCATTGTGATTACCTACTCAGTGATACGGCTGATTTCGACAACGATGGGGTTGCTGATAGCGAAGATATGTTTCCCAGTGATCCATCAGAAACCACCGATAGCGATGGTGATGGCTTTGGTGATAATGCAGACCCTTTTCCAACTGACCATAGCAATGGTGCCGATCAGCAATGGATCTATTGTGCTGAAGAGCCGTACCAGTGCCAGCCGACTGCGCCATCGCTAGTACGCTACGGACATAGTGGTGTTTATACTTTTCAACAGGTGACGGATAACATTGACTGTAATAATGACAGCTTTGCCAATCCGATCTATGGCCGTAAACAGTGTCATTATCTGCTAAGTAATACTGCCGATTTCGACAACGATGGCGTTATCGATAGCCAAGATGCTTTTCCCGGTGATGCCTCAGAAACCATGGATAGTGATGGTGACGGCTTTGGTGATAACTCAGACCCATTCCCGAATGATGCCAATAACGGTGCTGATAAAAACTGGATCTACTGCGTGGGTGAATTTGGTCAGTGCCGGCCACCAGCACCCGCACTCGTGCGTTATGGTGATAGTGATACCTATGTTTATCAGCAGGTTAGCGATGAGATTTGGTGTAATAACGCAACATTTGGTAACCCTATTTATGCGCGTAAACACTGTGATTACCTATTGAGTGATACGGCCGATTTCGATAACGATGGGGTTGTTGATAATCAAGATGCCTTTCCTGCAGACGCTGATGAAACCACCGATAGTGATGGTGATGGCTTTGGTGATAACAGCGATCCTTTCCCTAATGACGCAAGCAATGCGGCTGATGCCACTTGGATATTCTGCGTAGGCGAGTTTGGTCAGTGCCAGCTGCCTGCGCCGGCGATTGTACGTTATGGTAGCGGCAATACCTACGTTTTCAAAACAGCAACAGAAAGTATTGACTGTAACAATGCGACGTTTGGTAACCCTATTCACGTGCGTAAGCATTGTGATTACCTCCTTAGTGACACGGCTGATTTCGACAACGATGGGATTGCTGATAGCGAAGATATGTTTCCCGGTGATCCATCAGAAACCACCGATAGCGACGGTGATGGCTTTGGTGATAATGCAGACCCTTTTCCAACTGACCATAGCAATGGTGCCGATCAGCAATGGATCTATTGTGCTGAAGAGCCGTACCAGTGCCAGCCGCCTGCGCCATCGCTAGTACGCTACGGACATAGTGGTGTTTATACTTTTCAACAGGTGACGGATAACATTGACTGTAATAATGACAGCTTTGCCAATCCGATCTATGGCCGTAAACAGTGTCATTATCTGCTAAGTAATACTGCCGATTTCGACAACGATGGCGTTATCGATAGCCAAGATGCTTTTCCCGGTGATGCCTCAGAAACCATGGATAGTGATGGTGACGGCTTTGGTGATAACTCAGACCCATTCCCGAATGATGCCAATAACGGTGCTGATAAAAACTGGATCTACTGCGTGGGTGAATTTGGTCAGTGCCGGCCACCAGCACCCGCACTCGTGCGTTATGGTGATAGTGATACCTATGTTTATCAGCAGGTTAGCGATGAGATTTGGTGTAATAACGCAACATTTGGTAACCCTATTTATGCGCGTAAACATTGTGATTACCTATTGAGTGATACGGCCGATTTCGATAACGATGGGGTTGTTGATAATCAAGATGCCTTTCCTGCAGACGCTGATGAAACCACCGATAGTGATGGTGATGGTTTTGGTGATAACAGCGATCCTTTCCCTAATGATGCAAGCAATGCGGCTGATGCCACTTGGATATTCTGCGTAGGCGAGTTTGGTACTTGCCATGTTCCTGCACCAACGATCGTGCGCTATGGCCATGATGGTGTGTATTTTTATCGAAGCGTTGAAGACTCAGTTAATTGTAACAACGCAACCTTCGGTAACCCTATCCACATCAGAAAGTCATGTGATTACTTGAGCAACGGCTTACTCGATTTAGACGAAGATGGCATACCCGATGACCTCGATCCAGATATAGACGGTGACGGTGTTAGCAATGAAGACGAAATTGCAGCAGGCACCGACCCTAGAGATAAGACAGAATACCCTGACATTGTTGCTCCCCACGTTACCGTCACTAACCCGAATACGATCACAACATTCGATCCAACATTACTCATCACAGGCGTAGCAATGGATCCTGAACAGGCGGGTTCAGGTGTTCAATCAATCACCATTTTATCGGATCAATATGCTCTTTCACCTTTTTCCGGTATTTATACGGCGACAACCGGTATATTTACGGCTGAAATACCGTTAAAAATCGCCAACAATCAACTGACCATTGTCGTAACCGACCTCTCGGGTAATACAACACAATCAGTCATTAATGCCATTCGTAGCGCTGCTTTAGAATTCGCGGGTGTTTACCCTGTCAACAACAGCATTGTCACGAGCGAAGATATTATTCTGAACGGTGAAATTCATACCAGTTTGCTTGCGAGTGAGTTTACACTCAATATTAATGACTTTTTAATAACACCCACACAGACCGCTACTAACGGTGTGTATACATTTACATCAAGTACATTACCGTTAGCAATAGGCCGTAACACCTTCACATTAACCTTGCAGTCACTAGGTAATATTCAACAAGAAGTTATTAGCATCGATTATATCCCTACCCATGCCGAAAATGTGCCACCGCCTACCATTAGCAATGTTTCCCCTAGCGATGGAGCAGTATTAAGCGGTGAAAGTCTTCGTGTCTCAGCACAAATACAAAGTGAAGCAGGGGGGTTAACCGTGGTGTTTAACGGTCAAACATTAGTTTCTCCTGCTGATGGCTTAATGAGTTATACCTTGAATGAGATTGTGCCTGTCGCTCCCAATACAGAAAGTCTGACCATACAAATTGACGTTAGCGATGCATTACAAAAGACCACCACCGCAAGCGCCACTTATATTATTGATCAACAGGCTCCTATCATTATGCTTGATAACGCCTTGCCATTAGCACCAGAGGTAGCAACAATTACTCAGTCCCCCTATGTTATCAGCGGCACTATTATTGAACGCCATTTATCAAACGTGGCGATTAACGATCAATCGATCACGCTAACGCCCGGTGACCAAGCTGATCATTACCGATTTGCCGCCAGCCTTCCCATTCCTCTAGGTGTCGATGAGCCGACCCCTATTAGTTTAAGTGCATTTGATAACAGCGGTAATAAACACATTGCCTATTATTTATTAAAAAATAATGCCACCGTTACATTATTGCCCTTGCTACCGGCCACTAATGCCGAGTTAATCAGTTATGGCGGTGAAGATATTCAATTAGGGGTTGTTGCAAAGCTAACCGGCGCCACTGGCGATGAAACCATCAAAGCCTACAGTGAATTTACAGAAAACAACACGCGTAAAACCACGCAAGCTATTACTCTCAGCACTAATGAATCACTTGCTAGCGGTGAGTTAACGTTGTCTGCCAACTATGCAGAACAAATCATTGTTTATGAATGGTACAGTGCATCAGACCAACGATTAATACAAAAAAAACGGCCTATTACTATTACCAACTTATCGGCTGAGCCCTTAGTTGTTAATCGAATAGAGCCTGAGAATAATGCTCGTTACATCGAACCTAACACACCTATCGAAGTGTATTTTAACCGCGCTATTGATACCAGCTTACTCACCATTCGTGTGCGAGAAACCCTTCATGGTAAAACCTATATCAATGAAGACCCTTTAGGCTCGGACTTTATTAATAGCAAAGGCTTTACATTGGCAGAAGTGAATCGTGATCTCGACACAATGTCTGGGGAGATCACGCCGGTACCGGGCAATACTGCTATCGCTTTTACCCCCTCACGTCATTTTGGCTTTCATGCAGACATCTACGTGGATGTAGAGTATGCCGGTGAAACCCTGTCCCGTTCACGCTTTACCGTGAGAGAACTCCCTACATTTATCAGCGGCTCGGTGGTTGATCAATTTAGGCAGCCATTGGCGAATATCAGTGTCGAGTTACCCGAGCTTGGGCGCAAAACCACCACCGATACCGAGGGTAATTACGCCTTTGGGTATCAAGAGTCGGGGGAGGATATTATTTCCGGAGGTTCATACTCGCTAACACTCAATAATGGTTTTTCTAACCCGCGTTTTGGTGTTATCAACACCACGATAAATGTTCAAAGAAACTACGCAAATACAATTAAAAAACAGGTATTACAAGAGCTGAATACCGCCAACCCTTTTGAGCATATTATTAGTGGGCAGCGCAATGAGCTACTCAACAGCGACTTTATTTTAGATTTAAGCCAAGGGCTCGCACTCTTTGCGAATGGGCGTAACAGCGGTGATATACATGCTCAATTCCTATCACTTAACCATATCAGTGCCCCTGTGTGGCCAACACTGGCCCCTTTGTGGATGTATGGTGTGCAGCCTGCTGGCGTCGCGATAGAAGGTGACGTCGCCATCGAATTAGTCATTCCACAACAATCGACAGGTATCGATTATATCAACGAAAGTATTTACCCTTACGTGGTGCTTTTAGGCTACAACAGTGAACAAAAAGTCATAGAGCCGGTGGGCGTGGCGCAGGTAAGTGGCGGCAAAGTCACTAGTGTCGGTGCTACCCATTTCACCGCATTAGACTTTATTGGTTACAGCCAAACATCACTGAATAAAATCGATACATTAGAGCAGTACGCACTTGGCGATATTACATACGAACAATTAAAAATAATGCTGAGCGCAGAAGATTAAAAAATAGTATAGCGCTTGTCATACCGACTGAACGTCTCGTTATATCGGCTTAATGTTTCGTCATACCGGCTTAATGTTTCGTCATACCGGCTTAACATTTGGTCATACCGGCTTAACATTTGGTCATACCGGACTTGATCCGGTATCTCTATAATACAAAACGTTGACTAGATGCCGGTTGTCATCGGAATAACTTGTTCAGCGTTTCAATATAAAAATTCACAAGGAATCAACATAGCAATGACACAATCACGGACTATTGTTTTCTCATTAATAAAGCGCGTAGTGGTACTCGCCTTATTGCTGACGCTCTCCAGTATAAGCCACAGCGCCTATCGCTCCGGTTATGTCATTGCACGTTCCGTCATTCTTGATCCCACCACACAACAGCCCATTTTGGTGGAATACCACACCGATGGCTCAGAGGCGAGGGTAGTCAATACCTCCGGCTATGACGTCAATGACTTAGTCGTCGTCCCAGCCAGCCTATACCATACCTATCAGCAACGTATAGATACCTTCCTTAACGACTATCAAGACACCCTCGCCGAAGGGGCTGAGCTGATGTCCAGAACACAGTTTCTGGCCAGCACATTCCTCGCCGCCGACAACCAGACCATCATCGACCGCCCAGCATTACCGGAAGGGACTCGCAGCGTACTCGTCCGTGGGCAAAGTAACCGCATCACCCACGATCCGGATACGCTGGTGTTACAACGTTTTGCTCTCGACATGACCAGTGGCTCGGTCGATACTAACGATGTCAGCCTCGTGGTAGATGCTGATGGCATTATCATTGCGCAATCACCGAACAATATCGGCTATCGCACCGGCTATTTTGGTGACCCTAATGCGCCCGCGTTATCGCAGGGGGATGTTAATCACTTTATCAATCAATTTCATACGCGTATCACGCCCGACACACCTATCCACGGTGCCTTAGAAGGTGTAAATATCACTGCGGATGTGTTTACGAATCAAATCGAGGCGGTCACTGATGCACGTGGAGCCTATAGCCTAAGCTATCGACTACCTAGTTGCTATTACGGATATTATGGATATGGAAACAATAATCGCGTACCGTTGACTTACCCCGTTAGTGTCTATCTGTCAGCTGCCCTCTACTACACACCGTTTACGCCTAATGGTGCGCCTACTTCGCGCTATCATCTGTATCTAAACGGCAGCGATCTCTGTGGTGGTATAGGCAGCTACTTTCGCCAAGATAACTTGTATGTCGATGTCATCTTTCTTAACGGCGCGATGACACTACGCAATGCCCACGATGAGAGCGTTGCTGTGGGCGCCACCACGTACAGCGCATTTAGTGAACCTGCCGAGCAAAGTACACAAGCTCATTACGACTTTAATGGCGATGGGGTTGCTGATACTACGGTAGCGGGTTATGTAACTGAGATCAGCGATGAACAAGGTGAGACTACCCGAGTATTTGAGGCCAACCCCGAAGGCGATAAGCAGGGCTTATACTTTGAAGCCAGTAACGCTACCGCCACGGATGAAGAGGGCAACGCCATTGCCCCTGACCTTATTCGCCTCATCGATACCCCCATTCGCGACGAGCCTATCGGGCTACTCAAAGCGATCAGTACCGAGGACTTACGCAATACTGATATTCTTTTTTTTAGGGAATCCACCGGCCAGTTAATTATGGAACGGCGTGGCCTTAAAACCACCGAAGCGACCACCTATCGCCCAGAAGTCGCGGTAGACGGTAAAAGTGTCGCTTATCGCGTGATGTTACGGGGGTTGGATGATTACCGGCAGGATCTTTTTTATCCCAGTAGTGGCCTGTACGGGTACGAAGAATGGGCGAACGATTATGCCCTCACCGAACCCTTTCAGCAGCGAGCCTCCGACCACCTGCGTTCCGGTGAGTTTGTCGTGGTTGTCGCCATCAACCGGGCCACCGGCTATACCGGTAAGGCACGGGTACAACTGGCCAGTGCCAGCGATAGCGGACAAAACAGCCTGCTGAGCGTGAATGTCCCCGATATTACCCTATACCCACCCAACCTAAAAGTCTGGGCCGAGCGCCAATACGATATACAACAAGGCCTTACCGAAGGGAGTGAACGTACGTATACCATTGGTGCGGAAGGCGCCGCATTAACCAGCGATACCACCGTCACCATTTTTACCGAATGGGTCGATCATGAGGGTAATCCTTTTCCGGAAGGTTTAGCCGTTGATAATGGTGAGCAATATGGCTTAACCGGGCGTTTTGCCAAAGTCTCTGCGGCCAACACCTTGCAAGGCGTCGGTGCAGGCGCCGATTTAGCCGAGTTTCCGATCGCGCCGGGGCGACAAACCCAAGTGGTCAATGTGGGTAGCAACCTCAGTACCGCCGAGCATTATTATATTCATGTGATTGGTAAACCCAAAGATCAAGCCTGTGTGCCTAATGCCAGTTGCCCTAGCTTTGCTGAAACCACCGCCGATGGTCGTCCGAGCTTACGCGTCCCTTTACTCGTGCCTTTAGCCGATGAGGATCGTCATTGGCAAGAATACAACGCCTATCGGCAGCTACAAAAAAACAACGACGACACAGACCCAGATAATGCCATCGATCCCATCAAACCCTTACCGGCCTATAGCTGGCAATACCGACCAGAATACCAATTTAGCCAACTCAGCTTAATGGTGGATCAAGTCAATCGCGTCACCACCGACAATCAAGGTAACGAGCAATCCCTCAATATTATCAGTAATAGCCAACCCCACATTAGCAGCAGCGACAATTATCTCGATGTCTTCTTCTCACTGATCAGCGCCAATCAAGAGCGACTCACCCCCGTCGATGGCGAACAACAATTCGTGCTGGCATTAGGTGCCGAAGAAATCGAAGTCACTATTAATAAAGACCAACAGATCCGTTTTGATAACCTAGAGCACCTAGCGGCACTCGACAGCGATGATTTTTTAACCATGAGTTTATACACCAATAACGATGCCGCGAATGTGTTGTGGGAGTATGCGTTTGTTTCTTTAGACGTGGCAGTGGATTTAAATCGAGATGGGAAAATTGAATTTACACAACCAGCAGAAGCAGAAGGTATATCTGACAAAACAACACCTAAGCGACCTTATCGTTTTTGGATTAATGACGACTACGACATTGTGCAAAGCGGTTCATATGCGCTTAAAGATCAAGTAGCTTGTAGCACACCACCGCTTGAGCCTAATGATGTAAATCAACAACAAGAGCAAGTGTGTGAACAATGGGATATTTCTGATTCAACGTATTCTAATTCATCGAATTTTAATTTACGTCGTATTGAAAGCCAGCGAGATCTTGAGGATTTTTCTCCGTTAGCGATTCGCTTACCTCAACAATTAAATGATCAATTTTACTTACGCTTCAGCACCAGTGGTGGTGTACATATCAACCTCTTCAAAGGTACATGGCGTGACGGTGAAGAGGATGATGCTCACGCTTATGTATATGATGAAGCTGAAAATATTCGACAAACGAATGCGGCGAATGATGATACAGGGCATTTATTTGTCGTGAAGCCGGATGATCCCAAATATATCATTGCGGACGAGATATTGGATTATTTTGACAGTAAAGGTGTCGGACGCTTTATTTTTGAGGGAGTATCTGAAAGTGATAGCGCTTGTATAGATAATGCTGAAGATTGCTATTTGCTCATTGAGGTTTTTAAAATAGCCAGTGCAGGGGGGTATGCTCAAAAACTAGCCGAGAATAAAGTGTATATGGACTTACACACGGTTACTGATTTTTACCATAATCTTACTGCAGGTGTGGGGGCAGATGGTAGTCGTGACGAAAACCCAAGACCGTATAGTGCCATTGTTAACGATAATACATTTCCGTTTAAAACCCACATTTATACCAATATTTTCCCTGAAGAGGCGTTAACAGAAGATTACAGTTTATTAATACACGGGTGGCGCATGACAGATCCTGAAAAGATCAACTTTGCCAATACTGCCTTCAAGCGTCTCTATTGGTCGGGTTACAAAGGTACATTTGGCTCACTTAGTTGGCCGACGGGGTGGTTTGATAAGCCGGCGCACATATATGACCCCGTCACTATTTTGTTAACTTATATCGTTGGTAACGAACAAAATTACAGTAATAGTGAATCAACGGGGCGCTTGGTCGGCGTAGAGTTAGCGAATTGGTTGAGTGAGTTAAACGAGAAAAATGAATATCAAGATATTCATTTGTTGGCGCATAGTATGGGTAATGTGGTTGCTAGTGAGGCATTGTTACATTATGAAGGCAGCCAACCGATTGCGAGTTATACGGCGACACAAGCGGCAGAAGTCGGTGGGGCTTATGATCAGGATATGGGAAGGATCAATCATAAGGTGAAAACTAAACTGCTTTGCTCATCAGAAGAAGGGGAGCTATTAAAGGCGGAGGCTTCGTGGCGTTGTTACAATAGACATGATGATTCTCCCTTTGATATGCCACCTGATCGATTTCGTTATACCGTTCCCATAGTTCATGGATCAACAAACGATAATAATATGCCTACTTTAAATATTGGTAACGAGTATTATTACGCTCTTTCAAGCAAAGTTAATAATGTGATCAACCTTTATAATCCAGGTGATGCTGCATTAAACGCTTGGGAGTTTAATCAGCTCACCAAGCCTGATTATTTGGATGGTGAAGAATGGGGGTACACTTATTTTTTGCGGGAAAAAAATCAGGTAGAAGGTCAATATCAACGTGGTAGTGTGGTGTTAAATTGGTACGAAGGGCAACCAATTAATCAGGATAAGTCAGATATACTCAGTCACATCATTCCTTCTAGAACACATGCATTGGGGCAAGCTGACGTGAGCAATAACATTGTTCAACAATCGATTAATTTAGATATAGGGCCTTATAATTTTACCAATAGCAACCAAGGCCATAGCAAACAGTTCTATGATACCTATGCGGTGATGCAAAAATATTGGAAAACATTTTTGGAGACATCACTTCAATTAAATAAAGATAAAAATGACTTTTCGGGCTTATATAATGACTAAAAATACTAAAGAATTCATTCTCATTATTTCTGTATTAATCGTGGTTTTTGGGAGTGTTTACACTGTATTTTTTGACAAAAATACAGTGGTAGAACCCAAAAAAGAAGAACTTGGCATAGTAGATAAACCAATAACTGCACAGAAAGAACCGTGGCAAGAAGATCTCGAAGCGATCAAGGAATTACAAAAAACACACCCAACAGAGGCAGAAAATAAACTCAGCCAATTGTTGCAACAATTACCTAAAAAATTACAACGATATTATGCTTTAGGTTTTCAGAGTGGCATTGAGGATATTCGTTTTTATGGCCAGTTGATAGACCAGCATGATAAGCCTGTAGCAGGCGCTGTTGTCAGCGTGGATGTTGGGGGGCGCTATTTAGCCGCAGGTTCTGGGCAGGGAAGAGTGGTTACCGGCCAAGATGGACGTTTTTCTGTTAGGGGGGAGGGTGGTAGTTTAAGTATAGGTCCTATCAAACACCCTAATTTAGATATTTATAGAAAGTTTGCACCTGATGGAGATATTGAAGAAGGAGGTGCATATTTTACCAGTTATCAACATACTGAAAATGGCAATACTTTACTGTGGACAAACCATAGCGATCCATCCACCCCGTATATTTTTAAGGTGTGGCGTAAAACCAGTGATAACACGGCTAAAAAACTGTATCAAGTTAGCAATACATTAATTAGTTTTGATTGTTCAGGAGGAGAGTACACCTTAAATTTAATTAAATCGCGTAAAATTAAACGTAAAGTAAAGGGTATCGGTGAGGGACAATTACGAGTTCGTTATTCTTGTAAAGACAGTGATGAACATCGTTATTTTGATGATTGGGCGGTAGAAATTGAAGCAATAGAGGGTGGTATTCAAGAAACGCAAGATTTGTATCTAAATGTTGCTCCAAAAGAGGGTTACGAACCCTTCTATCGTTTAAGTATGACCAAGGGCGAATCCAATTATCAAAAAATAGTTGAAAAGCGCTTTTATTTTACCGCCAACAATAATCAATATTATGGCAGCTTAGAAATAAGGTTTGATCCTTACGGGGGTTATGATGGCGAGCCGTTAATTTTCCTTGGCTACAAAATGAATCCGACAGGTGAACCTTATCTTGTTTCAGCAAAATCTCCTTAAAGTGTGATGACCCTCTCGTTACAGCCTGCTGAGTGTGAATGTCCCCGATATCACCCTATACCCATCCAACCTAAAAGTCTGGGCCGAGCGCCAATACGATATACAACAAGGCCTTACCGAAGGGAGCGAACGTACGTATACCATTGGTGCGGAAGGCGCCGCATTAACCAGCGATACCACCGTCACCATTTTTACCGAATGGGTCGATCATGAGGGTAATCCTTTTCCGGAAGGTTTAGCCGTTGATAATGGTGAGCAATATGGCTTAACCGGGCGTTTTGCCAAAGTCTCTGCGGCCAACACCTTGCAAGGCGTCGGTGCAGGCGCCGATTTAGCCGAGTTTCCGATCGCACCGGGGCGACAAACCCAAGTGGTCAATGTGGGTAGCAACCTCAGTACCGCCGAGCATTATTATATTCACGTGATCGGCAAACCCAAAGACCAAGCCTGTGTGCCTAATGCCAGTTGCCCTAGCTTTGCTGAAACCACCGCCGATGGTCGTCCGAGCTTACGCGTCCCTTTACTCGTGCCTTTAGCCGATGAGGATCGTCATTGGCAAGCCTACAACGCAAACTGCTGAAAGGTTATGGAGTAAGAGCCTCTATGGGGAGTACGGGTGCTTGCTGGGATAATGTGATGGTTGAGAGATTCTTCGGGAGCCTTAAACATGACTGAATTTTTAAAGTAGATCAACCTACGCGTAACCACATGAAAAAAGATGTGGCGGATTATATCCGCTACTATAACAATGATCGGCTACATGCGAGCAACAACGATATGTCACCGGTTAACTATGAACTGTCTGAAATAAAAGTGTCCTGTTTGGGTTGACCAGAACAGTGTGTTACGGTTTGGTATCTTGCTGGATGTTGAAATGGCGCATCCGGAGGGATTCGAACCCCCGACCAAGTGGTTCGAAGCCACCTACTCTATCCAGCTGAGCTACGGATGCGTTGGTCGTTGCAACGTTTGTTGTTCAACGAGGGCGCTATTTAACACTAGTTACGGGGGTGTTTTCAATAACTAATCGTTCAGGCCCTAATTTATTAGGCTACTCTTCATCTAAATTCTTTCTTGGTTGTTTTTTGACCGCTCTGTTTCTGCTATTTTCTCGTCGCGCAATAAGCCTTATCTAGATAGTTACACTTTGTTACATAAGGTTACGTGTATGAAAAGTTTGGGAGGATGGCTTTGTTTATTATGCTCCCTGTCAAATTAATCAACATAACTTTGGAGATGACAATGAAAATGAAGACGAAAATAGCGTGTGTAATATTGGGTGTATTTACGATTGTAGGAACAGCGTTTGCCTATGGCGGTAAGCATGGAGGTGCGGAAAAACGTATTGATCGTATGTTTGAGCATGTGGAGAAAAAGCTCTCGCTTGATTCCGGGCAGACGGATAAGCTAATGGCAGCCAAGCAAGCGGCGATTGCGTACAGTGACGCGATGCGTGAACATAAGCGGGCGATGCGAGAAAGTGTTGCGGCGATAGTATCGGGTGAGACGATGAATCAACCCTTGGCCTTGGATCACTTTACGGCTAAAGCCGACGTAATACGAGATCAGTCGCCAGCAATGGTGGCGGCATTAGCCGATTTTTACGATAGTCTGAATGCTGAGCAGCAGGAAGAGGTGCGTAAGGTGTTAGAGAAAAAGTCGCAGCGTAAACACAAACGTAAAGGTCATGATCAGTAAATACCATTAATGCAACGCGAGCACTTTTATTGGGTGCTCGCGTTGAGTTGTATATTTGATCGTCCAATATGGGTGGTATATGAATGATATCAATCACAGGTTACTGATAACGTGATGCAAAAAATTTTATTAATTGATGATGACAACCAGCTAGGCGAGTTGCTGTCGTCTTATTTTCGTCGGTTTGATATTGACTGTGTGAATGCGGTCACGCCTAGTTTGGGTTATCAGCAATTGCAGTCGCAGACGTATGAGTTAGTTATTTTGGATGTCATGCTACCGGAGCAAGATGGTTTTGAGGTTTGTAAACAGATTAGAAAAAGCAGTGATATTCCTATTGTGATGCTCACGGCGCGAGGTGATGTGATGGATCGTATTGTTGGGCTAGAAATTGGTGCGGATGATTATTTAGCCAAACCGTTTGAGCCTAGAGAGTTGTTAGCGCGCATTCAAACAATTTTGAAACGAACCCAAAAAGTATCTAAGGCGTCGTCGTTATCTACTTTGCAGTACGGTGACTTATGTATTGAGCAATCATCAATGGACGTTACGATTAACGGTGATGCGATTTTATTAAGTGCGATGGAGTATCAATTACTGGTGTTGTTCGCTTCGTCTCCTCATGTACTGCTGAGTCGTGATGATATATTGCATGCCTTAAAAGGCGTCGATACGGAATTATTTTCTCGTTCGGTAGATATTTTGGTGAGTCGCTTGCGACAAAAATTAAAACCGTTGCAGGTGATTAAGACGGTGCGTGGTCGTGGCTATATTTTTGTGGAAAGTTCGTCATGATTTTGTCTCGCTTTATCTCGATACGGCAAAAATTTCAGGGTTTGTCCGGCAAGCTGATGGCTTTGTTTGCGATGATTGCCGTGCTATTTGTATTGATTATTGGTATCGGCTTAAATCATTTTTATAAGGATTATTTTAAGCAAAAAGTGCGCCCGTATTTGGGTAAGTATTTAGAGTATGTACGTCAGGATATAGGTATTCCCGCCGATTATGTTAAGGCTGCAGCGCTGGCAGAAAAGCTTAATATGACCATTATGATTGTCGATCCCCGTGGCCGTTGGTCTTCTGATGTTCGTATTCAACCGATTGATCCCCGCGAGATAGAGCAGCGTTTTCGTCGCAAAGGTGTCCGTTATGGTCATGCAGAAATAGAGGGTACGGACTATCTCGTGATGACATCGGCTAAGACGACATTTTTCTTTGGCTTGGGGCATTTTAAGCATGAAAGAAAACACCCTCGCATTATTGTTCCTTTGATCCTCTTGCTGGCTGTATTGCTTCTTTTGTATTACGCCACGCATAAATTATTCCATCCAATATTAGTGATTAAAGAAGGTGTGCGAGAAATTGGGGCGGGCAATTTAGCTTATCGCATTGATGTAAAGCGGCACGATGAATTAGGTGTGTTAGCAGCCGATGTTAATGCGATGGCAGAGCAGTTAGAAAAGATATTAGATGCGAAGCGGCAGTTATTATTAGCTGTTAGCCATGAGTTACGCACACCGCTGACGCGAGCGAATGTGGCCATTGAAATGTTAGATGATAGTGCCTTGAAAAAACAGCTCAAGCAAGATATCGGTGAGGTGGGTGATTTAGTGAGCGAGATATTGGAAACCGAGCGTTTGAGTAATAATCATCAAGCTTTGGATAAAATAGACACTGATTTTGTTGAATTATGCCGTGAGGTCGTTGATACGCTATCCGCCAAAAATGCTGATCATGCGCAATCGCTGCGCTGTGATTTTTCGAGCGCGTCGATCATGTTGTCTGTAGATAAAACCCGTATTAAGTTACTGTTAAAAAATATTCTTAGCAATGCACTGCGCTATAAAAAGCAGCAGGTGTTGCTGTCGGTTTTTGTGCAGGACGGTCATGTGATTGCACAGATCAGTGATGATGGCGAGGGCATCGCTAATGATGTGGTTGAGCACCTCACTGAGCCTTTCTACCGCGTTGACCCTGCAAGACAGAGGCAAACCGGTGGTTATGGCTTGGGTTTGTATTTGTGCAAAGTCATTGCTGAGGCTCATGGCGGTCAATTAGTCATAAGCAGCCAAGAGGGGGTAGGTACTGATGTGCGCGTCACTTTACCCTGTGCTTTACCTTCCTCTTCAGCTTTAGGTGAGCGTTAAGCTTGTAATATCGGCTATTTATCTCCATATTAGCTTCCATGTTGAGTTGTTAATAATAGAGAGAGTTATGTCCGAGTCTACTACATCTATCTTTAAGGTGATCTATTACAACGAAGGTGAAGTCTTCGAGATCTACGCACGCAATATCTATCAGAGCGATATGTACGGCTTTATCGAAGTAGAAGAATTGTTGTTTGGGGAGCGCACGCAAGTCATTGTTGATCCCGCAGAAGAGAAGCTAAAAGGTGAATTTGCCGGGGTGAAGCGATCTTATATTCCCATGCAGTCAATTATTAGAATTGATGAAGTGGAAAAAGAAGGACAGGTGAAAGTGTCTGATATTAAAGGCACTGGAAATATTTCACAGTTCCCTACGCGAGAGCACCGCACGGGCAAGCCAACGAATAGTGATTCTTAATGGCTTCGTCGGCAACTACGCTATTACCGGCAATTTATTCACGTCAAGCGGGCGATATTCATGCGCCCCCAATCTTGGTAATTCATGGCTTATTTGGGTCGTTAGAGAATTTAGGGCTGATTGCTCGCAAATTATCGGATGACTACTGCGTTTATTCTTTAGACCTTCCTAATCATGGCCGTTCGGCGCATACCGATAGCACTAGTTTAGTTAGCCTTGCTGAAGCGGTCGCGAGCTGGATGGATGACAACGATATTGCTCGCGCACATATATTGGGGCATTCATTAGGCGGAAAGGTCGGAATGGAAATTGCCTTGCGCTATCCTGAAAAAGTAGATCGGCTAATGGTAGCTGATATTGCCCCTGTAGCGTATCACGCACGCCATAATGATGTGTTTGCTGCTTTTCGTGCAGTGGATTTAGCGAGTATTCAGTCACGTATGGATGCGGATAAAATGATGCAGCCCCATGTGGGTGAGTTATCAACACGAAGTTTTTTACTGAAAAATTTGGAAAAAACAACAGAAGGTACATGGTATTGGCGAGCCAATATTGATGGCTTAATGGGCGATTACGATAAACTTATTGATGCTAATTCTGCTGGCTTTCCCTCATTTACTTCACCTGTTTTATTTATCAAGGGCGAGCTATCGCCCTATATATTGCCAGAGCATCGTGACGCTATTTTGAGCCTTTTTCCTAACGCGAGCGTAAAAGTTATTAATGGCACTCAGCATTGGCTGCATGCCGAAAAACCCGATATTTTTGTCGGTATTGTTAAACGCTTTTTGTCTTAATATGTCGATCCTGACGCAATGGATATTAATGTTTATCTCTGTGAGATAAACAAGGGAACCGAGAATTTTCTTCATGAATATTTTAATCACTGGTGGTACAGGTTTTATTGGTCGTCATCTTGTTGCCGCTTTATTAAAGCAGCAGCACAAGATTGTGCTTTTTTGTCGTGATATTGATAAGGCGCGCAGGCTGTACGGCGATAGTGTGAGTTATGTCTATTATTTTCGTGATGTGCTTATCGACATTGATGCGGTAGTGAACTTAGCGGGTGAACCGATTATGGATAAACGCTGGACGAAAAAGCGTAGAAGCCAATTACGTTCTAGCCGTATAGGGGTTACCCGTCACCTCAATAAATGGATATCGAAGGTGGAGACACCCCCTAAAGTGATGATTAGCGGGTCGGCCGTTGGTTATTATGGTAATCATCCTGAAGGGGAAGCATTAGATGAGTTTGCAAACTCTCGCTCGTGCTTTCCTAGTCGTTTGTGTAGCGAATGGGAGTTTGAGGCGTTAAAAGCAAGATCGCTAGGCACACGGGTGTGTTTATTGCGTACCGGTGTTGTGCTTGATAAAAATGCGGGTGCATTACAAAAAATGTGGACGCCGTTTTCATTGGGTTTGGGTGGTAATGTGGCGTCGGGTAAGCAATGGTTCTCATGGATTCATATCCACGATATGGTTGAGGCCATTTTATTCTTACTTGATAACCCAGAGACTGAAGGCGTATTTAACGCTACCGCACCTACGCCAGTTATGTATCAAGAATTTACCAAAACTTTTGCAAAAACACTAAAACGACCACACGTATTTCCAATGCCCGCTTTCGTGTTAGCGTTGCTGTTCGGAGAGACGTCGCAACTACTTACAGAAGGGCAGCGAGTCATTCCTAAAGGGCTGCTCGATGCAGGCTTTACATTTCGTTACCCCACCATAAAGGACGCGCTTGATAATATTATTCAAACACCCTCTAGTGTATTTGACGGCTACAGCAACTGAGTTTTTTGGCGGTCGCCTTGGCTAAAAATAGCGACTAAGGAAAAACGAATATACTGTGTATCGGTCGTTAGCAAGTCTCTTGCCCAATATTGAATAGAAGATACATCGATCGGTGAGGGTGTGTTTTCGTCAACCACTTTACTATTACCTATTTCCGAAAAATCACAATGCACTTTATGTTTGGATTCTTTCTGCTTGCTATCATCGGTGACGACGACGGCTAATGATTGGTCGTCATTATTCCATTCGACTAAAAAGTAAAGTGAGTCATCTTGTATATTGTCGTATAAATAGCTGATCGCTTTTTCGAGGGTTTGATTAACGGCATGTTTTATCGCAGCTTCGTTATTGTTTTTGCAGTGTGAGTAATAAACAGTTTGTGTATTGTCGGTGTTTTTTTCTGTTGTCCATTCCATTTGAATGTGCTCGTTGTTAATAGTACTCATTTTAAAAAGGCTGATATAAAAAGAGCAGCAATATCGAATAGATAAAGCTGCTCTTTTGATGATGTGACGTATTGATATTATGCTTGAGAAAGTGCTTGTCTTACGGAAGCTAGTTTTACGCAATTAACAAAAATTTGCATGGCTTGCTCAATATCATCCAATGTTGGCATTGATGGCGCAATACGGATATTACGGTTTTCTGGATCATTCCCGTAAGGGAAAGTCGCGCCAGCAGGTGTTAGCTTAACGCCTGCTTCACCAGCAAGTTCAACCACCGCTTTTGCTAATCCTGGTTGCGTATCAAATGAAATGAAGTACCCGCCTTCAGCGCTTTCCCATTCACCTAAATTGTTATCACTAAAATGTGTGCTCAAATGTTTAAGTACACATTCAAAACGTGGTGTTAGTAATTGTGCATGTTTTTCCATGTGCTGTAATAGTGCGGCATAGTCAGGGAATAGGCGGAGATGGCGTAACTGATTCACTTTATCAGGGCCAATACTTAAGATGCCTAATACATCAAGAAAGTGTTTTACGTTGCTTTCCGAAGAGGCAATAAACGCAACGCCAGAGCCTGCATGAGTGATTTTTGACGTCGATGCAAATTGAAGGACAGAATCTTCTGTGCCATGTTCACGACAGCGATCCATGATGTTGGCAATAGATTTATAACCCTGTAAATCATGTACCGCGTAGGCATTATCCCAAAACACACAAAAGTTACTGCTTGCAATATTACCTAATTGAGCAATACGGTCGACGGTTTCATCACTATAAACGGTGCCGGTTGGGTTGGAGTACTTGGGCACACACCACATCCCTTTAATGGAAGGATCGTTTTTGATGAGCGCTTCGACGGCGTCCATATCTGGGCCTGTCGGTGTCATCGCTACGGTGATCATTTCAATACCGAATTGTTCACAAATGCTAAAGTGGCGGTCGTAGCCCGGTACTGGACAGATAAAGGTGATTTTATCGTTGGTGTTTTTCCATGCAGTTTCAGCGGCGGTATTAGCGCCTCGCTGGCCTAGGCCAAATTCTTTTGCAATTAATACAGCATAGAACATTAGTGTCAGGCTACTGTTGCCCTGCGCGAGTACTTCGCTAGGGTTAACGCCCAATACTTCTGCGCCTAGCTTACGCATATCTTTTAGCCCTTCAAGACCGCCATAGTTACGGGTGTCGGTGCCATCAGGTGCCGTATATTCACCCTCTAAGATACCGTCTAGGTTATTGGCTAAGGTTAGTTGGTCGCTAGATGGCTTGCCGCGAGTAAGATCGAGCGACACGTTTTTTTGACAAAAAGCCTGATGTTCGCGTGATAAGCCGGCTTCCCACTGGTGAAGCTCGTCGGCTGATGCATGTTGAAGGTTCAAGTGAATTCCTCGAAGTAAGCAGAAAGGAGGGTACTAGCAAAGACTTATTGCCAGTATTATGAAATATAAACCGCAACATTATAGCGTGTGCTTTTGTAAAATCACCGTCTTAGAGTGAATACTCGTTATTTTTTTAGACAATAGTACCAATTGACCGCTTTTGAGAGTGGTGTGGTTCTCTCTAAAGGAGCAAGATGAGAAGCTAAGTCGATTCATGATCTTGTCATATCTATCCTTTAGGTTATGCTATCTATCATTTCTACCTATTTATTCCATCATCGCTGAACAAAACAGAGAGTATTCCATGCAAAGACGTACCAAAATAGTCGCGACATTAGGCCCAGCAACAGATAAAGGTAATACTTTAGAGGAGCTTATTGTGGCTGGTGTTAATGTCGTTCGAATGAACTTTTCTCACGGTGCGGCAGAGGATCATCAGCATCGTGCAGAACAAGTTCGAGCATTAGCGGCAAAACATCATCGGCAAGTAGCGGTACTCGGTGACTTGCAAGGGCCAAAAATTAGAATTTCACGCTTTGCGGAAGGATCGATAGAGCTCGCTGTTGGTGATAAGTTTGTTCTCGACGCCAGCCTAGGGAAAGAAGACGGTAATCAGCAGGCCGTAGGTATTGATTACAAGGCGTTGCCGGATGATTGTAAAGCGGGCGATACATTATTGCTGGATGATGGGCGTATTGTATTGTTTGTCGAGTCTATCGAAGGGCATAAAATTCATTGTCGTGCTGATGTCGCGGGAACCTTATCCAATAATAAAGGGATCAATTTGCAAGGCGGTGGCCTTTCTGCACCAGCATTAACGGAAAAAGACCTGCAAGATATTGAGCTAGCGGCGAAGATTGATGTGGATTATTTAGCCGTCTCTTTCCCTCGTAATGCGGAAGATATTATTCAGGCGCGTCGTTTATTGGCCGATGCCGGTGGAAATGCAGGTATTGTTGCAAAAATTGAGCGAGCTGAGGTGGTTGCAAATAATGACAATCTAGATGCTGTTATTCGTGCTTCTGATGCGGTGATGGTGGCGCGTGGTGATTTGGGTGTTGAAATTGGTGATGCTGAATTAGTGGTCGTACAAAAACGAATTATCTCTCGCGCAAGAATGTTGAATAAGTGTGTGATTACGGCGACTCAAATGATGGAGTCAATGATTAACAGTCCTTTGCCGACACGTGCCGAAGTATTTGATGTGGCTAACGCGGTGATCGATGGTACTGATGCGGTGATGTTGTCAGGCGAAACCGCAGCCGGTAATTTTCCGGTGCAAACCGTTAAAGCGATGATTAGAGCGATTGGCGGCGCGGAAATTGATCCAAGCGTTCGCCATTCTACGCATCGTATCGATAAGCAATTTCACGCTATTGATGAATCGATTGGTTTGGCTGCAATGTATACGGCAAACCACCTTGAGGGTGTAAAAGCGATTATTGCTTTTACCGAAACGGGTTCTACCACTTTATTGATGTCGCGCATTAATTCTTATTTGCCTATTTACGCGTTCTCTCGTATTCCAAAAACTCAGGCGCGTGTTTCGCTATTTTTAGGTGTGGAGTCGGTAGCTTTTGAAAGTCATGATATGACATCGCATGCGACTAACTTACGTGCTATTGATGAGCTTAAACAAAAAGGTGTGGTTGAAGATGGTGACCTTGTGATTATCACCAAAGGTGACCACGATAACCTCCAAGGTGGCACCAATGGGCTTAAAGTATTACGTGTTGGTGATGCATAACCCGTTGTGCATTAACTAATAGAGGTAGTTATTCGTATGGGAATAGTCGTCACGTTCATTATGCTGCTGGGACTCTGTGCTTATTGCTCCGTACCATGGCTGCATGCTGGTATTGTCTCGGCGCGACCAGTATCAACTCATGTGATATCCGCTTTACTGTTATTGGCTGGATTGTGGAATAGCCTTTGGTTTGGCTTACGTCACCTTGAGCAATTTTGGGGTATCGCTGCACTGGTATCGGGTATTGTTATGGTGATGATGTCTGTATTAATTGCAGGTGACGCGGTGAATAAAACGGCGCGTTATTACTCGTATATTCAACTCGTTTATCGATATATAAAGCCCATAGCCGCTGTTGTTAACGTTGTTTTATTATGCAGTTTTATACTATACGCAGTAACACTAGTGCAATTAAATTTGGGTATGGAAATTATTCGATAGATTAAATTTAAACGACTAATTGACTGGTTCAAATATCGTGTACTAAAAATATCGTATCAATAAAAATACCAGACATTGTCTGGTATTTTTATTTCACTTTTATCAAAAATGAGTATTAAGCGGTTGCTTAGAACTTAGCTCAATAATTCTTCAATGCCAGAATCAAGCTCGTTAATTTCATCAATGCTGTCTAGCATAGTGACAACATTAATACCTAAGGCTTTCGCGTGTTCATTGGGGAAGTCGGCGACGATGGAGTCGCTACCTTCGTTCTGATGAAGGTAGAGATATTTGGCAATAAATACGATGCCAGCCAATTTTTTGTAACCATCATCGGTCTCTGGTGACATTTGATGTTTTACGCCATCGACGATGTCTTCAGGAAATTTCCATCGATGCGCCAGTTCTGAACCGGCTTCTGTAAAATTAAAGCCTAAGTGGCTTTCTTCCATTTCTACACGATCAGCGCCTTTTTCGACAACACGATCAATCTCTTGTGCTTCTTCATTAACTAAAATATGTGTGAGTAATCCACCTATGTCGTGGATCATGCCACAGGTAAAAGCGATTTCTACATCGACATCAGGGGCATGTTTAGCAACCCACTTACTCAATGAAGCCACACTAAAGCTTCTTACCCAAAACTCTTTAATATTGAAACCTTCAGGAGTCGGGAATGCTGATGTGAGACCCGATGCAAGAACCATGGTACGTAACGCATTGAATCCCAGTAATACAACGGCATCATTGACCGATCCGACCGTTCGATGACCACCATATTTCGATGAATTTGCCATGCGTAGTACTTTGGCAGTCATTGATTGGTCTTTATTGAGTTTGGCTGCGATTTCAGTGCTATCGACCCCTTCATCGCCGAAACTTTGTATCAGTTCCTGAACGACTTTGGGGATATTGGGCATGTGTTCGGCATTCGAAATAAGGTTATGTAAGTCCACAGTGTTGTCCTCTACTACGTATGATTAAGTCTTCTTTCAGCATAGAACAAGCGGTAAAAATTGCTAAACTATTCCAAAAAATAATTATGGAAAAATAGCTGAGCACGATAAGTGGTGAGGTGGCTGTAGGCTTTAGAGGGAAGGGGTGGGATGATAGTTAAGACACAACATAAAAAAGGCCACTTAGTGGTAGCTAAGCGGCCTTTTGTTACGTTCAATATGCTGTTCTATTAGAGTACTACGTTATTGAATAGCGCTTCGTTGATCCACAGGTGAGTCATAATACTCGCGATATAGCCTAATGCGATGACCGGTGTCCATTTGAGATGGCTAAAAAAGGTATATTTGCCTGGGGCTTGCCCCATTAATGCAACACCTGCTGCTGAACCGACAGATAGTAAGCTACCGCCTACACCCGCTGTTAAGGTGACAAGTAACCACTGGCCTAAATCCATATCAGGCAGCATAGTGAGTACCGCAAACATGACCGGAATATTGTCGACAATCGCAGACAGTACGCCAACAGAAATATTGGCATAGAGCGGGCTCCATTGCGTATACATGACTTCGGATACCATGCCTAAGTAGCCCAAGAACCCTAGGCCGCCCACGCACATAACGACACCGTAGAAAAACATCAGTGTGTCCCACTCTGCACGTTGTACATGACTGAATACGTCAAACGGTGCGATTTGGTTAAGTTCGGATAGCTTTTTAGGATCGTTAGAGCTGGCTTGACGTTTCTTTTCCAATGATTTGGGTAATGTCTTTTTGAGGAAAAAGCCAAAGAATTGTAAATAAGCCAAACCTGTCATCATGCCGAATACTGGCGGTAGATGTAAGAATGTGTGACACAAAATCGCGGTTGCAACGGTGGCTAAAAAGAGCACTACAATACGCTTGGCGCCACGCTTTAGTTCTACCTTATCGCCGTTCGATGCTGGCTGTTCTTTTGAGATGAAGAAGCTCATGATGACAGCTGGGATTAAAAAGTTAACTAGTGATGGCACAAATAAGGTGAAGAATTGCACGAAGTCAACAATCCCTTTTTGCCATACCATCAGTGTTGTGATGTCGCCAAAAGGGCTGAATGCACCCCCTGCATTGGCAGCAACGACAATGTTGACACAACTAGCAGAAACAAACTTTTTGTTGTCTCCACCTACGGCTAGAATAACCGCACACATAACAAGGGCTGTTGTGAGGTTGTCGGCAATAGGAGAGATGAAAAACGCTAATATACCGGTCGTCCAAAACAATTGTCTAAAGCTAAGGCCTTTAGAGACTAACCATACGCGCAAACCATCAAATAAACGTCGTTCTTCTAGAGCGGCGATATAAGTCATGGCAACGAGTAAAAACAATAATAGTTCGGCGTATTCTAGTAGGTTATGGCGTAACGCATCGCCAATCACATGGTTAGAATCATCGCTGCCTTGATATGTCATCGCAATCAAAATCCATATAAGGCCAGCGGCCAATAATACGGGCTTTGACTTGCGTAAGTGTAGGTACTCTTCTCCAATCACGAGGATGTAAGCAATAGCAAAAATCGCTAAGCAAATATAACCCACGGTTGACGAAGTCATATCAGCACCAGCGGCACTGGCGGCAGCAAATGGCGACGCGAGTGTCGCCATCAAAATAAATAAAATACGAGGGGTAATAGACATAAACATTATTACATTGACCTATTCGAATGAATGAAAAAAAGTAATCATTATTAAGCGCGCGCATCTTACTATATTGGCTCGCTTTGCAGTACTGCTTTATTGTAAAAAGGCACTAAAGCCCTATTTTTTGAGTGGTTTTAGTTTTTTTAGATGATATGAGGGCCTTCTTTGTCATTTTCTCTTACGTAAACTTAGGAGATATCCTACAGATCACTCACGCTGGACAGCTCATAATGTGCCTATAGATTCGTTGCTGTTAATAAATACTTAATTTTAACCGTGGTTAGTAGCGACCCAAATGAGTCTCCAATAGATAAGAAGAGAGGTACAAGATGGACTGGCGTTTTATTGATAACGATACTTTACAAGAGCATGATACGGGTTATGTTATTCAGCTCATTAGTGGTACATGGTTCAATCCTAAAGAGATACGGCCGATCATTAATGCAGAAATGAGCTTTCTAAAGCAGGCGCAATTACTACGCTGTGGATTAGAGTATGTTAACGAACTCTGCCATGGACAAAAGGCCAGTGCTGGTTAATAGCTCATTATATCGGTAGATTTGTTTAGAATATCGACGTTTTGGTATAGGTGGTGAGTTTTTCCAGCGCGAGCTGTCCCAATACTGAGTTTCCGTAGTCATCTAACTCTGGCGACCATACTGCAACGGTATATTGCCCGGGTGCAACAGCGACAATCCCTCCGCCCACACCACTCTTCGCGGGTAAACCGACGTTGTAGGCAAAATTACCTACCGCGTCATACAGCCCGCACATTAACATTAGCGAGTTAATTCTTTTATCGGCAAATGGCCGATGTTCACCTTCTTGAAAGGTTGAATTGCCTCTGTTGGCTAAACACTCTGTCGCACGCGCTAAATCAATACAGTTCATGGTTATCGCACATTGCTTGAAGTAGCAATCTAACGTGTTGTCGACGTCGCCATGTAAGTTGCCCATGGCCTTCAGTAAATTGGCAATGGCTGTATTTAAAAAGCCTGTCGCTTTTTCTCCCGCAGCGACTTCCGGGTCAACGCGATTGTTGATGTTGCCCGATAAAGAAGCAATAAAATCTTCAATGCGTTTGCTGGGGATCGAGCTGCGTGTCGCAATAATATCGGAGATGGCAATAGCGCCAGCATTAATAAATGGGTTTCTAGGTATACCGCCTTCAGACTCTAATAAGAGTAAAGAATTAAAGCGCATGCCTGAAGGCTCTCTGCCTACTCGTTTCCAGACATCGTCACCCGCGATGTCTAATGCCAGCATTAATGCAAACAACTTGGATACGCTTTGTATCGAAAAGGCGGTGTTTGCCTGGCCTACACAAAACTCTTCGCCTTCAATAGTGCGTAATGCCATGCCAAATTGGTTGGGATTCACCTCTTTTAATGCGGGAATGTAATCAGCGACATTACCTTTGCCATATTCAGTCACTACTTCATCGTGAATACGCGCCAGGATATCCGGTAGAGCTAAAGTATCGAGTGGTGAGTTGTTGTGGGGAAGGCAGTGTTTCATGATCAGTAAGTCTAGTATGTTGTGATAAGTATCGCCGCACAATTATGAGTGTTTTATTGGTGCTAATCCACCGTTTTTAGTGGGTTTTGAATCATAGATGCGATTTTTTGGTGTTTTTGATTGTTGAGATATTGTCAGCTAAGTGGTGTGGTTGATGGTTTGAGACGGTAATATCTATATCTATGTATTATACTCAAGGTTGTTATCACTCAAAGGCTGGATTGGCTGATGGAAAGTGTTGTTCAAAGAAATAATGTGATCGTTAAGGGCGAGGGAGAAAAGTCGATTATGTTTGCTCACGGCTTTGGCTGTGATCAAAATATGTGGCGTTTTATGGTGCCTGATTTTATAGAGGATTATAAGGTTATTTTATTTGACTACACGGGGTCAGGTTGAACCTGCTACAGTTTAACGGACACTCTTAATGAGGGACAATATAGTCCTCAGGAGTGTTGTATGACCAGTAAACGTAGCGGCTCTACATCATTAACGGGGGACACCGGTATTTATTAAACTTGATTTTCTGACGATCAATTTAATAGAGGCAACCGATGTCCCACGCAGAAACCATTATAGGCCTTCCCGGTCTTAAAATAGAACGTGTTTACCGTAAACCTGCATTTGAAGTCTGGGCTAAGCCCACTCATCGACCTCAATGCTTGTATTGTCATCGTCATGGATTAACCATTAAGGCGACTCACCAGCGCACCATTAAACACACTCGACAAGGCAATCAGGTGATGACTATTCATCTCCAAGTGCCCAAGTATTACTGTGCGCATTGCCATCGCTATTTTCGTCACCGTTTCACGGGCATACGTCCTCGTTATCGCGCGTCTGAAGCGTATCGATTGGAAGTCTTTGAGGCACATGATGGTGGGGTCACTCAACGTAAATTATCACGGACACACCAGATAAGCCCTGCCACGGTTGAGCGCTGGTATCACCACCACATTGCCCTCAAGCGATCTGAAATGAGTCACCGTCCTTGCCCTCGTGTATTGGGTATCGATGAACACTTCTTTACGCGTAAGAAAGGCTATGCGACTACGTTTGTAGACTTGAGAAATCACAAGGTGTTTGACGTCAAGTTGGGGCGCTCAGAAGCCAGCTTACGTCAGTATTTAAAGGGCTTAAACGAGCGCGACAAGGTACAAGTGGTGGTGATGGATATGTCTGAGACTTATCGTCGTATTGCTCAGCGTTACTTTCCTAATGCGATTATTGTGGCAGACCGCTTTCATGTGGTTCGACTGATTAACCATCATTTTTTGAAAGTGTGGAAAGAGCATGATGCAGAGGGAAGAAAAAACCGAGGGCTCATCAGTTTGATGCGTCGTCACCAATGGCGATTAACTCCCGAACAGCAAGCGAATCTGATGGATTATTTAAGTGACTTTCCGGTGTTAAAAACGCTGTATGAAGCAAAGCAAAAACTGATGAGATTTATACTGCTCAAAACACTCACAGCCCGCCGTACACGTGAAAAATTACCCGGCTATTTTGAGTTGTTGGAGCAACTGAAAAATAGTCCGCTACGGACGCTCGCCAACACACTCACCTCGTGGATGGAGCCTATTGTCGCCATGTGGCGTTTTAGTAAAAGTAATGGCATTACGGAAGGGTTTCACAACAAGATGGAGATGATATCAAGACGAGCTTATGGCTTTAGGAATTTTGAAAATTATCGATTAAGAGTTCTAGCTCATTGTGGCTGAGATGGTATTATTAACCGAGTGAGATAAATGCCTATCCCCCGTTTATGTTACAGAGCCTTTGAAAATTATCGATTAAGAGTTCTAGCTCATTGTGGCTGGGATGGTATTATTAACCGAGTGAGATAAATGCCTATCCCCCGTTTATGTTACAGAGCCAAATTATCGATTAAGAGTTCTAGCTCATTGTGGCTGGGATGGTATTATTAACCGAGTGAGATAAATGCCTATCCCCCGTTTATGTTACAGAGCCTGTTACAGAGCCCAATTTTTTGGTTTTTTTTATATTTTTTGCCAGGTAGATTTTTAAGTTGTTGATTTTAAAGGGGGAAATGGTAGCTACGGCTGGACTTGAACCAGCGACCCCAGCATTATGAATGCTGTGCTCTAACCAGCTGAGCTACGTAGCCATAAAAAAGGTAGCTGTACAGGCATGACAGCCTGTGCTGAGGGCGCGTATTATGGCGATCTCGTTATAGGCTGTCAAGGTAGGTGGCTGAACAAAATGCGTTAATTTACTTTATGTTTCATTTGAGTGAGACGGATTGTTTGAGCCGACGTTCGTTTTACATTTTTGCGGCTAGTCTATCTAGTGCATGCATGAGTTCTGCGCTTGCCTGCTCCATTTTTTTGAAGCTGTCATAAGAAGTCTGTAGGTCGTTGCTATTGGCGGCATTAAGTCCTTTCATTGCTTGCTCATGTACTTTTTTGTGGGGTTTTTCAATCTGCTGAAACTCCGCCTTGCCTGAATGTTCTTTTTGACCTTGGCCTTCGTAATACCACTGCCCTAAGCGGCAGGCGTGATGATCGTCGAACCCAGAGGTGTCGTATTGTTGCTCTTCAAATGCTTTGTAGACTTTGGCTTTGTAGCAAAGATGATCCATCTTTACGGTTTGAATAAAGCTGGATTCTGTTTCCTTAACAATTAGGTCGTGCATAGATTGCGATAAACCTAAAACATGCTCAATATTGGTAATCGAAGCTTCTGACTTTCCGCGTAGCTGTTCGCAGTGGTCGTGGGTATAGCGGATGTTTTCATCGGTGGTTTGTGTGTCTAAGTCAATTTTTTTGACGAGCTCGGCAATCTCACCACTGGCTTCACCGGCACGTTGTGCCAGCGCTCTTACTTCGTCGGCGACAACGGCGAAACCTCTGCCTGCTTCACCAGCACGGGCGGCCTCAATGGCGGCATTTAATGCCAGTAGGTTGGTCTGCTCTGAGATAGTATTGATTATGTCGGCAAATTTGGTGATTTCTCCTGCGGCTCCTTTTAAGTTAGTCACACTATCGTGGCTTTTTTTAGCGCCTTCGCCGATTAATGAAAGATCTTCGTGTGTTTTTTTCAGCTCATCTTTCATTTCTAGATAAGTAATATTCGAGCTTAATAGCTCGGTTGTTTTTTCTCGTAATGTACTTGATGAATGAGCAAGAGATTCACGCACCTCATTGACACCACTATAACTATCGATAATAAGGCCGCTATTGGAGATTGGGCATTTCATTCCATTATTTTCATCTAATTGCGCGCCCATATCCGCTATTTTTTCTAGTTGCGCATTAATCTCTGCTTGTTGTTGCTGGTTTGCTTCGATCAGTGATTGATTTTCTGCCCGTAGTGCATCGATTTCTTTAGAGTTTTGCCAAAACATAAATAAGCCCGCTACTGAATGTTAATGAATACTATAATTGAGTATAGGCAAGATATTGGGCTTTCCCAGTTTTTTTATACAGAGAATGTTGAGGCTAATTGGGTAGCCTTGATAATGGTCATTTAAAGCTGCCTGCGAGAGGAGTGAATGCTGGGCGTGAGAGGTGTGAATAGGGCGGTTGAGCAAAGGTTTACTCAGCCACCCGTTATCAAAATACTGTGTGGTGGTTTAGCGTTTTTTTCGTCCGTAATGACCGTTCAGTTTAGACATTGAAGCGGAAGTGAATAACGTCACCATCACACACGATGTAGTCTTTACCCTCTAGCCGCCACTTTCCATTTTCCTTGGCGCCAGCTTCACCGTTATATTCGATAAAGTCATCATAAGCGGTAATCTCAGCGCGAATAAAGCCTTTCTCAAAGTCGGTGTGAATTTTACCGGCTGCCTGTGGTGCGCTTGCGCCGACAGGGATTGTCCAAGCGCGTACTTCTTTAACGCCTGCGGTAAAGTAGGTGTGTAGATCGAGTAGGTCGTAACCGGCGCGAATGACTCGGTGTAAGCCGGGTTCTTCCATGCCTAAGTCAGCTAGAAATTCGTCTCGCTCATCGTCATCTAACTCAGAGATTTCAGCTTCTAATTTATTGCAGATAACGACAACGACTGCTTGCTCGGACGCGGCAATAGATCTAACGGTGTCGAGGTAGGGGTTGTTGTCAAAGCCTTCTTCATCCACGTTGGCAATATACATAGTGGGTTTGAGTGTCAGTAAGCTGAGGCTCTTTAATTGTTGTTGCTCATCATCGGTTAGTGTAAATGAGCGTAATGGCAATGCTTCATTAAGGTGTGGTTGGATTTTTTCCAGCAATGCTTTCATTGCCATTGCGTGTTTATCTTGCCCTTTAGCGGCTTTTGCAAAGCGCTGAATCGCTTTTTCTACACTATCGAGGTCTGCTAGCGCTAGCTCGGTGTTGATGACATCAATATCGCTCGCAGGATTAATTTTTCCTTCTACGTGTACGACGTTTTCATCATCAAAGCAGCGTACGACATGTGCAATCGCATCGGTTTCACGAATGTTGGCTAAAAACTGGTTGCCTAAGCCTTCACCCTTTGATGCCCCCGCGACAAGGCCAGCAATATCGACAAATTCCATCGTTGTCGCAATAATCTTTTCAGGTTTTACGATGGCGCTGAGTTTATCAATGCGGGGATCAGGAACAGGAACAACGCCGGCATTAGGTTCAATGGTGCAAAAGGGAAAGTTTTCTGCGCCAATGCCCGCTTTGGTCAGTGCATTAAACAGTGTTGATTTTCCGACGTTGGGCAAACCAACAATACCGCAATTAAAACCCATGATGTTGTCCTGTAGGATAGCTAAAAAGTAATCGAATAAGTGTTGTGCGAAAGGCGCGTATGCTATCGGTTTCGTCTTCTGCCTGCAAGCGGTGGCGTGGTATAGCGTGTTATTGCGCGGGGGTGTGTAGTGTTTTCATCGCATCATTCCATTGGCCTGCAAGCACTTGAGGCATTACTTTGCATGCCTGATAAATACTATCTTCTATTTTTTCAAATTCGGCTTTCGGGGCTTTTTTAAGTACATAATTGCTGACGAGTTTGGCGTTGCCTGGGTGATCAATACCCAAGCGCAAGCGGGCAAAATTCTTATTGTTGCCTAAACGGCTAATAATATCTTTTAGGCCGTTGTGCCCTCCATGTCCGCCACCGATTTTAAGCCGTGCGATACCGGGTGCAAGATCTAATTCGTCGTGAGCGACAAGAATTTCATCGGGGGAGATTTTGTAAAATTGTGCCAGTGCTGCAACGGATTTGCCGCTAAGATTCATAAATGTTGCTGGAAGTAATAGGCGAACGTCACGCTGTTCTATCACGCCGCGCCCGGCTGCGCCAAAAAATTTGCTGTCTGGTGTGAGGCTAATGTTGTATTGCTGTGCAAGAGTAATGACAAAATCAACGCCAGCGTTGTGTCGTGTATTGATGTATTCACTGCCTGGATTACCTAGGCCAACAATCAATTTAATGGGCGTGTTCATAAAGCTAGCTCGAATAGTTCACAGAAGTATCGGACGCGCATTATAGAGTGTTGTGTCAATGATAGGGTAGTGCGATGAAGATAATGTTGAGCGTAGAAAGGAGTGCTAAGAGAGGTTTTTGTTGCGGCTAACTATGTAGCCGCAACAAAAATGATAGAAGAATTATTCTTCGCCAGCGTCTTCGCTGCTTTCTTCGCTATCTGCATCGTCAGCAGATGCGCCTTTAGGTTTGTTGATCGTGGCAACAGGCAAGTCATGGTCGTGACCGTGGCTTAGCTGTACTGATTCAACACCTTTAGGTAAGTCGAGATCTGAAATGTGGACGATTTGACCGATTTCGACATCAATCAGATCCACTTCGATGTACTCTGGTAAGTCAGCAGGCAAACAGCTAATTTCTAGTTCAGAGATGCTGTGAGATACCAAGCCACCTTGTACTTTAACGCCTTTGGACTTTTCTTCGTTAATGAAGTGAAGCGGTACGCGTGTAGTGAATTTCTTCGTTTTAGATACACGAAGTAAATCAACATGATAAATTGTTGGCTTAGCGGGGTGACGTTGTAAATCTTTTAAGATAACGTCTTGAGCAGCACCGTCAACATTAACGGAAATGATATGCGAATAAAACGCTTCATTTTCGAGATGTTTGACCAGATCTTTTTGTAGAAGGCTGATCATTTGTGGCTTTTTGCTACCGCCGTAAATAATGCCGGGTACTTTACTTGATTCGCGACGCAGGCGGCGGCTCGCACCTTTCCCTGTTAATTCGCGACTCTCGGCATTCAATACAAAGTCTTCATTTGACATTGTGATGTCCTCTGTTGAGTAGGTTAATTTATAACTATCCGCGACCAGAATATTGAGTGTTATAAATATTGATTAATGCGTGCTTTGTAGCATCGCAGGTCTTCCATAGTGCATGTTGCCTAAATACGTTACAACGAGGTTAGTTAAACATAGCGCTAAGGGATTCTTCGTTGCTTAAGCGGCGGATAGATTCAGACAGCATACCTTTTAGGGAAAGCTGTCGAATGCGCGAGCACGCTTTTGCAGTTTCAGAGAGTGGAATGGAGTCAGTGACGACCAGCTCATCCATTACTGAGTTATTAAGATTGTCGATAGCCTTACCGGATAATACGGGGTGTGTTGCGTAAGCGACAACTTTGATTGCGCCTTTTTCTTTTAGTGCAGCTGCGGCATTACATAAGGTGCCGGCGGTATCAACCATATCGTCAACTAATAGGCATGTGCGACCTTCAACTTCACCAATAAGGTTCATGACTTCGGCGACATTGGCTTTAGGGCGACGTTTATCAATGATAGCAAGATCAATGTTGAGTTCTTTCGCGACGGCGCGTGCACGAACAACACCGCCGATATCGGGTGAAACAACAACGAGGTTTTCGTGTTGTTGACGGCGAATATCTTCTAATAAGATGGGGGCGCCGTAAATGTTATCGACGGGTACATCAAAGAAACCTTGAATTTGCTCGGCGTGTAAATCTAATGTGAGTACGCGATCAATACCAACGCCTACCATCATGTCTGCCACCAGCTTAGCCGTGATAGGTACGCGTGCAGAGCGAACGCGGCGATCTTGGCGAGCATAGCCAAAGTAAGGGATGATAGCGGTTACGCGACCTGCAGAGGCACGGCGCAATGCATCAACAATAATTAATAGCTCCATTAAATTCTTGTGCGTGGGGCTACTGGTTGATTGCACAACGAATACGTCGCGACCACGTACATTTTCTTGAATTTCTACGGCAATTTCGCCATCTGAAAACTGTGACACGTTGGCTTTGCCAAGCGTCATACCAAGTTTATCGACGATGTTTTGTGCCAGTGTTGGGTTTGCGTTCCCAGTAAAAACCATGAAGTCAGCCACAAGAATACCTTTTGATCACCGGCCATCGGTGTAGATGAATGAATGGATATGTTGTCATGCTTCACTGTTGCTAGCTAATGGCTAACAATGCCACGATATAGGTATTAACAACAGTGAAAGAATATGGCTGGGGTGGGAGGACTCGAACCTCCGCATGGCGGGATCAAAACCCGCTGCCTTACCACTTGGCTACACCCCAATAACTTGTCTTCTCCGCCTCTTCTTCTAAAGAGAATCACGGAGCCGATGGTGAAGTGGAGATTGATTTATGCCTTTGGCTATAAAACATTCCCATTCGGTTGGTGTGTTGTTTAATATTGCTTCTGCTTGCGCTTTCGTCGCGAAGCTAGCAAACACACACGCACCTGTTCCCGTGAGTCGAGCATTTTCGTGATTATTCAACCACATAAGTGCTTTTTTCACATCAGGATAATGCTGACAAACAACGCTTTCGCAATCGTTATGACCACCCTGTTCGAAGAAGGCCGCTACTGTAATGGCGGCGGTGTCTCTTGTCAATTCCTGATTTGAAAAAATTTCGGCGGTAGAGACATGACAGTTAGGCTTAATAACAAGGTGCCACTGTTCTGGCAATTCAATAGGGCGCAAGTTTTCACCGACGCCTTCTGCCCAAGCTGAGTAGCCATGCACAAAGACGGGGACATCCGCACCTAGGTCTAGCCCTAGGTGCGCTAATGTGTCGATGGGAAGCTGAGCCTGCCATAAATGGTTAAGTGCCAGCAGAGTGGTCGCTGCATTCGAGCTGCCGCCGCCTAAACCGCCGCCGATGGGTAGATGTTTTTCAAGGGTGATGTCAACGCCGTAAGTCGTTACTGGTAACTGTTCGGGCGGAGAGTGCTGTTCTATATGTTGCTTTAATCGATGCGCCGCTTTGATGATTAAATTGTCTTCATCGTTTACATCAGGGATATCGTGATGAAGCACAAACCTATTGTCGCTTCTTAAGGTAAAGCTAATGCTGTCGCTATAATCAAGTAATTGGAAAACCGTTTGCAGGTCGTGATAGCCGTCGGCACGTTGACCTGTGATATGAAGAAACAGGTTGAGCTTGGCCGGCGAAGGTAGTGTCAATGTGGTCATGTTATGGTGGTGTCGTTGTTTTTACAGGGGGAAGAGCCGAGTGATTGTTGAAATCCCACTCTTTAACAATCAGCGTCAGTGTTGCAGATGTTTGCTGTGCGCGTATTTTATGTGCCAGTAATTGGTTGCCCAATGATGCAACGGGTTTATAGCGAGAATAATCTAAAGTCCACCCATATTGCTGACGTTGGCTAAGTAGGCCGGCGTTGTTAAATTGTTCATTGTTATCGGTGCTTGGTGATAGTGTTAGCTGAGAAGCGTTTGATGGTAGGGGAGAATCGGGTGCGGGCAGCCCAGAAACCCAATAGCGTAATTGCTGGATAGGTAAGTGCCAGCCAAAAGTCTCTTTAATCAGTAATTCTGGTTGATAAGACAGCACTGTTTCTTTGCCGGGGCGCTCAATCGAAATATACTGTTCATTTCCGATTAATAGAGCGTTTCCTTGTCCAAATGGCCCGCTGACTCTAATGCGGTAGGCGGTTTTTTGTTGCTGCCACTGTAAAGTGACCGAGCCGCTATCTTCGCCATTGCGAATGCCAAGCTTGGCGTGCAATGTCCATGAGTCTGGAATCGTTGTCGCGTCAGCCGCTGGCGTGTTGAGCGTTGGAGAGTATTGCGGTGTGCTGCAGGCGCTCAACAATAATAAACTGATAAGACCCGTGACGAGTACATATCTGGCGGTGGTTATGGGTTTTTTCATCATTATTATTCTTTTGAGAGGGAGGCCGGTCACTGGTGTTTGTGTTACCACGTGATCCCTAGTCGTTTGAGTGTGTCAGGTATGTCTTGTGCGTCGGGATTTTGCTCTAAACTTTCTTGCCATATCGCTTTTGCGGCGTCTTGCTCGTTATTCGCCCATAATGCTTCGCCCAAATGAGCAGCAACTTCGGGGTTAGGGTATTGTTTGTAGGCTTTTTGTAAATAGCTAATCGCTTCTTTAGTGCGTCCCATTTTGAATAAGACCCAGCCCATACTGTCAATGATGGCGGCGTCATTTGAGTTCAGTGACAGTGCTTTTTTGATGAGTGCATAGGCCTCGTCGTAGCGTGAAGTGCGAATAGTGAGTAGATAGCCTAGACCGTTTAGCGCAGCAACGTTATCGGGGTCTTTTTCGAGCACATGTCGAAAGTCTTGTTCCATTAATGCTATTTGATCTTTGCGCTCATAAAGCGTGGCGCGATCATAGCGCAGGTTGCTGTTATCTGGAAATGCAGCAATAGCTTTATTTAGGAGAGCCATTGCGGGGATGTCAGCATTGTACTTAACGAGCAGGCTGGCCTCGTTTTCATAGAGTTGTTCCGTTTTGTCGGGGTGCTGTGCGTGCAATGTAGTATATAGGTGTTGCGCACGTTTAATGTTGTTTTGTTCTAGGTACACACTCGCTGCACGGTACTGTGCAGATAAAAAATGATCACCTTGTTTAACCGCAAGATAGTAGGCCAGTGCAGTATCCGTTTGTTCTTGAAAGTCAGCAATGTGACCAAGGTAAAAATTAACGTTATCGGGTTGATAATTAACGTTGAGTAACGATTCAAAAAGCGGTTTTGCTACCGTCATTTTTTCTAATTCTGTTGCCAGTAGCGCGCGAGAGAAGCGAATGTCTAATTGATTAGGTGACTGCTCTGCCAAAATAGTGAACTGCTGGTAAGCTCCAGTGAGATCCGATTGAGAAAGCAGTCTTGCATAGACTAGGCGCAGGCGATGGTTGTCTGGTGACTGTTCAACATACGTTTTGAGTTTCTTTAATGCGGCCTCATTTTGATGGCTAAGTTGTAGTAAACGGATATCTTGTAAAATAGTGCTGGTGCGAGTGTTATCAATGGCGAGCGCCTTGTCTATCCATTCGCGTGCCAGGGCGCTATTATTCATTGCTTGATAGAGTGAGCCGATACCAACATGGACGCCGGCAGCATTAGGGTAGTTGTTGGCGAGTGGCAATAGGCGTGATACCAGTGTGTCGATGGTGTTTTTATCTGCTTGTCGATTGCGGTTCGCCAGTGTTTCAATCAGCGCGCTACCATCAATATTGGGCGTGCTGACCCTCTCAATATTGTTTGTCGCCTGTGCCTTTTGGGCCATTAATCGCTCTATATGGTCAATGGCTTTTAAGGGTTGTTGTAATTCAATATATGCATTGGCGACTGTTGCTAATGCTTCGCTGTTGTTAGGCTCTTGTTCTAACCAGAGCAGCCCCATATCTAGTGATGACTCATGAGTGCGCAAAAATTGTGTGATCCTTGCCGCTCTTTTAATAATCGGTAATGCATCGGTTGTTTTGGCCTGAGCGGTATAATTGTCGACAGTAATATCGTATTGCTGACGAGAAGCCGCGACTTCTGCAACGAGTAGCGAGTACAGAGTGTCGGTAGGAAGGCGAGCTGTCTTTGCAGCCGAAGCATGCGGCGTCTTTGCGGGTAAAGCCGTGCTATTGGTTGATGGAGTGAGAGGGTCTGGTAACGCTTGAGGTTTGCTAGGCAAGGACTTGCAGCCAGCAAGTCCTGCAGAAACAATGAGTGTGATGCAATATGCGCGTTTTACCGAAGAAAAAATATTCATAATGTCAGTGTAAACCGCCAGATCAGACAAGCCAAGAGGCAGGTAAGGGTTATTTTTCGTGGTGCCTGTCGTGCTACAATGCGCGCTATCGATCACGACGATAGTTAATTACGAACACTCAGCAGCAATAGACTCACTTTCTAGCACATTTTATGATTCCTTTATTTGTCTTCGGTATTAATCACGACAGCGCCTCTATTGAGTTGCGCGAGCGTGTGGCCTTTGCTCCCGAAACGATAGAGCGTGCTTTACAGCATTTGATAAACAGTACGCCGGCAACCGAAGCGGCCATCATGTCGACATGCAATCGCACAGAGCTATATATTTCAACCGGTCATGACGATCAATGGGGTTCGTCAAAATCCATTAAAGACGGTGATAGCTCGGCATTGGGGGAATGTTTGTTACAGTGGTTAGGTGATTATCATACGGTTGATAGCGAGCTGCTACGTGATTGTTACTATGTGTCGCAAGGTAGTGATGCAGTAAAACATATGATGCGAGTCGCTAGTGGATTAGATTCGCTAGTATTAGGTGAGCCGCAAATATTGGGTCAAATGAAATCAAGTTATGCCGTGGCACAAACAGCCAACACGCTATCAAGTGAATTGCATAATGTGTTTCAAAAAGTGTTTGGTGTCGCTAAAAAAGTGCGTACCAATACGGCTATAGGGGAAAATCCTGTGTCGGTTGCTTATGCAGCAGTGAATTTAGCGCAGCATATCTTTTCCGATCTTAAGCAAGATACGGCACTACTGATTGGTGCGGGTGAGACGATTGACTTGGTGGCACGGCATCTGCGCCAACAAGGTATTGCTCAGATGATTTTTGCTAATCGCACATTGGCGCGTGCTCAGATTTTAGCGGATGAGTTTGGGGCAAAAGCGGTGCTGTTGTCGGATATTCCTGAACAGCTGGCGCAAGCAGATATTGTGATTTCGTCGACAGCCAGTCAGTTGCCGATTTTAGGTAAAGGTGCGGTTGAGTCTGCGTTAAAGCTGCGTCGACATAAACCTATGTTTATGGTCGACATTGCTGTGCCTAGAGATATTGAGAGCGAAGTAGGTGATCTGGCCGATGTGTATCTTTACACGGTTGATGACTTGCGCGAAGTGATTGATGAAAACAAGCAAACACGAGAGCATGCGGCTAATGAGGCGCATGCATTGATCGATGAGTTTTTAGCCGATTATATGCAAGAAGCGCGAGTGCGCCACTCAGTGTCGGCCATTAAAACATATCGGCAGTATGCCGAAGGTTTACGTGATCAAACCTTAGATAAGGCCTTGCGTGATTTACACAATGGCGCATCGCCGGACAAAGTGCTGGCGCAAATGGCGAATAGCCTGACGAATAAATTGTTGCATGCTCCTACGCACCAATTAAAACGTGCGAGTACCGAAGGCGATCATGCGTTGCTTTCGCTCACGCAAAAATTATTTACCGTTGACGACAGCCGTTCTCATTCTGCTGATGTGTCGATTGTCGCAATGGATGATCAACGAGGGAGCCAGTCGTTAAATAATATCGCTGATGAAGCACAAGCGACTCAACGAAAAAGTATTGATTCACCCTAGCGATATAGAATAAAACCACGCAATACAGAAAGGCCTCTAGCAGAAAGGAGAGGCTTTATAATTATTAAATGCATAATATCACTGCTTCAATGTATTTATGTTACGCAACAACCATGAACTGTAATTTATGAAATCATCTATTTTAGAAAAACTCGACTTATTGCAAGAGCGCTATGTTGAAGTGGGCGCATTATTAAGCGATCCAGATACGATTGCTAATCAAAACCGCTTTCGCGAGCTATCACAAGAATATGCAGAAATTGAGCCTGTCGTGCAATGTTATAACGACTATCGGCAAGTGCTAGATAATTTAGAAGAAGCGTCGGTGCTGTTAAAAGATAGCGACCCTGATATGCGCGCGATGGGGCAGGAGGAACTAAAATCGGCAGAAGAAGAACGGGAGCCGTTAGAGCTTGAGTTGCAAAAATTATTATTACCTAAAGATCCTAATGATCATAAAAATATATTTTTAGAAATTCGCGCGGGAACTGGAGGTGATGAAGCCGCTATTTTTGTCGGTGACTTGTTTAGAATGTATAGTAAATATGCTGAAAAGCGCCGATGGCAAGTAGAGATTGTCAGTGAAAGCCGTAGCGATCAGGGTGGTTATAAAGAGGTCATCGCTCGTATCGTCGGGCAAGGCGTTTATTCACAATTAAAGTTTGAATCTGGCGCGCATCGCGTTCAGCGTGTACCTGAAACTGAGTCGCAAGGGCGAGTGCATACCTCTGCTTGTACGGTAGCGATTATGCCTGAAGCGGATGAGCAGGCAGAAATTGCGATTAATAAAGCGGATTTACGCGTTGATACTTTTCGGGCAAGTGGTGCTGGTGGACAGCACGTGAACAAAACTGATTCAGCGATTCGCCTCACGCATATACCTACAGGGGTTGTTGTGGAGTGCCAAGATGAGCGCTCGCAACATAAAAACCGTGCGCGTGCTATGTCTTTATTGGCCGCGCGTTTGCAAAGTGCCCAAGATGAAGTTGCTGCAAAAGAAATGGCTGATGAGCGAAAAAATTTAGTCGGTAGTGGTGATCGTTCTGAGCGTATACGCACTTATAATTACCCGCAAGGTCGTGTTACCGATCATCGCATTAATCTTACGTTATATCGTTTGAATGAAGTGATGGAAGGTGAAGTAGATGAAGTGATTCAGCCCTTGGTTAATGAGCACCAAGCGGATCAGCTGGCGGCATTATCATCTTAAGTTATCTTTCTCTATGAAAACCATTGCTGAAAATCTACAACAAAGTAAATTTTTGTCGGGTGTATCAGATAGTGCGCGCTTGGATACTGAAGTGCTGTTAGCTGCAGTGCTTAATAAAGATCGTACCTACTTATATACATGGCCCGAATCAGTGTTGACACCAGCGCATCAACATCAATTTGATGAATATATGCAGCAGCGAATCAAGGGTGATCCCATCGCGTATATTGTTGGCGAAAAAGAATTCTGGTCGTTGAATTTATGGGTGAGTAACGATACGTTGATTCCTCGCCCTGATACTGAAATCATTGTTGAAACAGCACTAGAATTATTTGTTGATGATGTGCCAGAGCAGCCCCGAAGCGTTATCGACTTAGGTACAGGAACGGGCGCTATTGCCCTCGCTCTAGCGAGTGAAAAGCCAGCTTGGAAAATTATTGCTGTCGATAATAATCGAACAGTGTGTGAATTGGCCGAACGCAATCGCGTGCGTCACCAGTTAGATAATGTATCAGTTATCTGTTCAGATTGGTTGTCGTCTATTACGGCTACTGATGTAGATATGATTGTTAGTAACCCTCCTTATATTGCTGAAAATGATCCGCATCTTTGCCAAGGCGATGTTCGGTATGAACCTGCATCGGCTTTAACGGCAAAAAATAATGGGCTTGCGGATATAGAAAAAATTGCTGCTCAGGCTGCGTCTATTCTCAGTGAGCATGGCTGGATTGTGATTGAACATGGTTATCAGCAGGGAAGTCGTGTTATATCGATTTTAGAAAGCAATGGCTATGTTCAATGTCGCACGATTCAGGATTTAGCGGGGCAGCCTAGAGCCACTATAGGTCAGCGAGCTAGGAACGGCAGCCATGATGAATGACGATGAATTACTGCGTTACAGCCGCCATATATTATTACCCGATGTTGATATTGAAGGGCAGGAACGCTTAAAAAATGCCCGTGTGTTAGTTGTTGGTCTCGGCGGCTTGGGCAGCCCGGTTGCGCTTTATTTGGCGGCATCAGGTGTGGGGCATTTATCACTGGTCGATTTTGATGATGTGGATGTCTCTAATTTACAGCGGCAAATTATCCACGGGCAGTCAGATATTACTCACAATAAAGCAGTCTCGGCTCAGCGATCAGTGCGGGCATTGAACACGAGTGTTAGCGTCGATGCGATTGTGCAGCGTGTAGATAACGAGAGTTGGGATGCACTGGTGAAAACGCATGATGTGGTGGTCGATTGTACGGATAACTTTGAGACTCGTCTCGCAATTAATGCATCGTGTCAGCGTCAGCAGGTGGTGCTTGTTACGGGAGCCGCAATTCGCCTTGAAGGGCAGTTATCCGTATTTGATCCAAGCAATGCACAATCTCCTTGTTATCAATGTCTTTATAGTGGTGAAGTTAATGACGCATTAACTTGTTCAGAAGCGGGTGTATTGTCACCATTAGTCGGCGTTGTTGGTAGTTTGCAAGCGTTGGAAACAGTGAAGTGGATTGCTGGGATTGGAGAATCGATGGTGGGGCGTTTATTATTGTTCGACGCCAAAACGCATCAGTGGCGAACCTTGAACTTACCGAAAGATCCAGCTTGTACAGTGTGTTCTTAGTATTGAAACGATATAAAGCGGCATAGCCGAAATGGTTATTTTTACACTTAGTTAGTCATAAGAACTTCTCATTGTTTTGAGTGCTGTGCTATATGAGATTGGCGCTAACTAATCTTCATTCGAATAATGCTATGGTGATGCTCAATGATGAATATGTTTAATAGCGTGGCTCGCAAACGCGAAAAAGGCTTTTTGGTTACTCGCGAAACATTGGTTCGTGAGAATGTTGATACCGTTGAAAAAGCAGAGACATGCCAGCGGCGCCTTCAACATAACGCTTTTTTCGCGATGTGTTTAATTATTGTTTTTGGCGGTGTATTAGCGTTCGTCTTCTCTTCTGTGGCATTACCTATTGTGGTTGGTGTGAGTATTTTGTGTCTATACGTCATTACATCTACCTATCGTGCTAAAAGTTATGTACAGCGTTATATAGAGGAGATGCTTGATAACGATAAAGTAGAGTGATGCAGCGGTGGGGCAAAATGTAATAGGTTCATGTAGCGTCCTCGTAGAATCTAGACACGTGTTATACTCGCTTTCTCATACTCTTAATTAGGTATTTCGCTTGTTTAAAAAGCTCTTTAATAAAAGCTCTTCAGCGGCTAAGCAGCCATCTTCTTCTGACACTACGGTACAGCCTTCCGAGCAAACCGTTGATAATAAAAAACATCACCGTTCTCGCAAGCCGAATAAGCCTAAAAAGCCTGCTTGGGATATTAGTCAATTTGCCGTTCCTGAGGTGTCGGGCAAAACGCGTTTCCATGACTTAGGTTTAGAACTGCCATTAATGCATGCGATTGCCGATTTGGGTTTCGAATACTGTTCACCCATTCAGGCGCAATCCTTACCTAATACCCTAAATGGTCACGATATGCTTGGGAAAGCACAAACGGGCACGGGTAAAACCGCGGCGTTTCTCACCGCTATTGTGGATGATTTACTGAAAAACCCGATAGAAGATGAACGTTATGCCGGCGAAGCACGCGCATTAATTATTGCACCTACTCGTGAGCTCGTTGTGCAAATTGCTGACGATGCTAAGCAACTCGTTAAATATACTGATCTGACGGTGCATACTCTAGTTGGTGGAATGGATTACACCAAGCAACAGCAGGCAGTACGTAATAAGTTCGTCGATATACTAGTGGCAACACCGGGCCGTTTACTCGATTTTGCGAGTAATAAAGATGTTCACCTCGATCAAGTGGAAATCTTGGTGTTAGATGAAGCTGACCGCATGTTGGATATGGGTTTTATTCCTCAAGTTAGGCGTATTGTTCGCTTGACGCCACGAAGAGAAAATCGCCAAACATTATTCTTTTCTGCCACTTTTACCGATGATGTCATGCGATTGGCGGAGCAATGGACACTTGACCCATGCTCTGTTGAGATCGAGCCTGAAAGCGTCGCCACAGATACTGTAGAGCAGCATGTTTATCTGGTTGCCGCCAACGAAAAATACAAATTGTTGACAAACCTTGCGCGCCAAGATGATGTTGAGAGCTTAATTGTGTTTGCTAATCGCCGTGACGAATGTCGCCGCTTACATGAGCAGCTAGTAAAACATGGCTTTTCTGCGGGTCTACTGTCAGGAGAAGTTGCTCAAAATAAACGTATTAAAACATTAGATGGATTTAAAACCGGCAAGCTTAAAATACTGGTGGCGACCGATGTCGCGGGCAGGGGGATTCATATTAATAATATTAGCCACGTGGTTAACTTCACTCTTCCTGAAGAGCCCGAAGACTATGTACACCGTATAGGGCGTACTGGTCGAGCCGGCAAATTGGGGGTGTCTATTAGCTTTGCCTGTGAAGACGATGCCTTTTTACTCCCTGCGATTGAAGAATTATTGGGTAAGAAGCTGGATTGTGAGCAGCCACCAAAGTCATTACTGTAAATTACGGTAGCGATAGCTTACTAGGTAGTAGCACTTTTTTCCTTATTTCTCACTGAATGCTTATTTTTGACTACACTCTATTAATGAGTCAGCAAAAATAGGCAACGTGGGATAATGCAGTGAAAAATTCAGTCAAGAATACCGCCAACACCATTCTAATTGTCGAAGATAGTCCCATCGTCGCAAAAATCCTTTTGCATATTGTGAAGCAAGAGCTACATTTTGTTATTAAGCTCGCCAAAACCTTTGCTGAAGCAAGAGAAGTGTGTGAGCAGTATGGCCAAGATATTTTTGCCGCATTGGTTGATTTAAACTTGCCCGATGCGCCTGATGGTGAAGTTGTCGACTATACTTTAGACAAAAAAATTCCTACGGTTGTACTGACGGGTTCAATTGATAATGCTCGCCGAGAAAAGCTGCTTTCAAAGGGCATCGTTGATTATGTGACGAAAGAAGGGAAGTATTCTTATCAATACGCTGTTAAAGCGATCCAGCGATTAGAAAAAAATCAGAATATCAAAGTACTTGTTGTCGAAGATTCAACAACAATGCGTAATCATATTGTTAATTTATTATCGCGTCACCAATTTGAAATTTACCAAGCGATTGACGGTATTGATGCGATTAAAGTGATTTTGCAGCATCCCGATATTCAGTTGCTAATCACAGATTACAATATGCCCAATATGGACGGCTTTGAATTGGTTAAAAATTTACGTTGCCAGTATGAAAAATTTGATTTGGTAATTATTGGTTTGTCTGCTGAGGGTGAAAATGGCTTATCGGCAAAGCTGATTAAAACCGGCGCCAATGACTTTTTAAGTAAGCCTTTTAACCCAGAAGAGTTTTATTGTCGCATTAATCATAATATTGAGTCTTTGGATCTTATTGCGCAAATTAAAGATTCTGCCAATAGAGATTATGTGACCAATCTTTATAGTCGCCGTTACTTTTTTGAACAAAGTGAATTGTTACGGGAAAAGTCTCAGAAAAATGATTCGCCGCTTGCATTGGCGATATTAAGTATTGATGATTTTAGATCGGTCAACGACGAATACGGCCCAGAAATTGGTGACGATATATTAAAGCAGTTCTCAACGTTAATCGAAAAAGCACTCTCTCGTTTTTTATTGGCGCGTTCGTCGGGTAAAGAGTTTTATTGCTTGATGAGTGGTTTGTCGAATGATAAGGCATTAACATTTCTAGATCAGGTGAGGCGGATTGTCGCCTCCGAAACTTTCTCTGCTGGTGGTGAACCACTATCATTGACCTTTAGTGCGGGTGTATCAAATATATTGGGTGCGCGTACGAGTGATCAAGTGGATACCGCTGAGAAATGTGTTAGTCGTGCAAAGCAAGCGGGTAAAGATATTGTGATGGGAGATGAGGAGGATGATGAAGATTTTGAATAATCGTTGACCATTATCGTTGTTCTACGCTACGATATTTTTATGATTAAAAAACGATATATCCTCCTATTGTTTACTTTTCTTGCCTTGATGGCATTGCTGGTTTCAGTCATCGTCTTGTTCTCGAAGGCAGCGCCGACGACGCCTGATCCCACCCCAATTCTAGAAAGTTCTCCGTCGACTGTTGAAACGACTACGATCACCCTTAGTGACACTCCTCCTCAACCTTCTCAATTATCTGAGAAGCAGCAACAAGCAGCATCAGCTTATAAACTCTGGACAGAGACAGAGCTGTCGGATAAAACCGTTGATAACCGATTTTATAAAATTGATAACGATGGGGGTGTGCTGCCGCAAGAGTCGGTGTCGTGGAGTTGTGTCTACGACGACCTGACAGGTTTGTTATGGGAAGTAAAAGTCAGTGATGGTAGTTGGCAGGATAATGAGCACACGTATTCTTGGTTTCAGCCGAGCGCTCAAGAAATAGAAGAGCTGTCACTAGTGGCAGGTAGTGAGGCAATAGACCTACCTTATGATCCTAAGCGCGGTAAAGCGGATGGCGGAACATGTTATGACGTTTATTGTGATACTTACCATTATAATCAGGCATTTAATGATGCCAATATTTGTGGTTCTAGCCAGTGGCGATTGCCTTACGCCCATGAGCTTGGTTATTTAGATCATCAAGATCAGTACTATCCCGATATAGACACCACTTTTTTTCCAAATACAGCAATTGCTTATTATTGGTCTAGAACAGAAACGCCTAATTTATTGTCGTTAGCGTGGGCTGTTGATTTTAAGGATGGCTTTCCTTACATCAGTGAAAAGCGTATCCCTTATCGCATCCGTTTGGTCACCGATGCTTTATGGTTGCACGATGAAATTCACCTTGAATGATGACTTGTCGCTTATTGGCGATTAAAGCTGTCATCTATTTCAACAATGATTTTTGGTGCGTGATGGGTTAGCGTAAAAATTCTTCTGCAATAAGTGTGTAAGTAATAAAGCATGCCGATCCAATAAAAAATATTCCGGTTATTTTATTAAATCTAACGTAATGAACCGGATGTTGAAAAAAACGATTGAGTTGATTTCCACAGCCACTGTATATGATTTGCCACAGGGCTTCACATACAAAAAAAGTTCCGGATAGGATAGCAATTTGCAATGCTTTGGAGTCATGAGGTGAAATGAACGGTGTAAAGAATACTGAAAAAAATAATAATATTTTTGGATTACTTATAGCTACTAAAAATCCCTCGTTAAATAATGCGACATTAGATAAATGCTGTTTAGGTGCGAATCTATTTTCATTTTCTTTTTTAGTGTGTGTGCTTACATACTTGCTAATACCTAAAAAAATAAGGTAAGAAATCCCTACTGTAGTAATAATAGGAAGTAAGAAAGGGTATGTTTGTAATAGGGTATGCAGACCAAATAACGTGGCTGCTAATAATATAGATAAGCCCAGCAAACTTCCGGCTACCGTTAAAAGTGCTCTTTTGTGTCCATAATATAAACCATTTGATAGCGCCAAAATAGAGTTGGGTCCAGGTGATGCTGTTGCTAATAGAGTAAGCACCAGAAAAGTAAGCCAGTGACTTAAAAGCATAATAAATGATCTCAGTTGTAGGTGATTATTTTTCTTTTAGCGAAAGAGTATGATAATAAATTTGCGGAGCTCGTCATTTTGAAATAAAAAATATTGCAAGCCCTTACTTTTTGTGTTCCTATTCTACCACCGTTTTTGATGATTATTTCTAATCAATTGTTGGGCTTGTCGTATTAGCGCAGTTAATGTCGAAGTGCCTTTTCTCAACATAAAAAACATCATGCGGATATAAGGAACATCTGAACAAGTCATGCGTGATTTTTCGCTGGCTAAAATAAGCGTATTTTTCGTTGAATATTTCGCCAATAGCTCGCTATTACCTTCAATATTCGTCTCAAATACACTCATTTTATCTCACCGAAAACTTCATTCAAACTTATTCAGAGGTTTCATAAAATAATAATAAAGCAACTATTTCCATTGCCGTTCTAATGGTTTAGTACTGGGCCTGAGTACGTTATTCATAAGTTAGGATGATATTGAAGTTAATGTTTTTCATGCCTGAAGCTATCTACTTATAATAACAATTGAGGCTGCAGTTATGTCGACACCTATGTCAGAAATTAATCCTATTTCAGAATCCTTTTATTTTTCCATTTTTTCCGATGCTAAAAACCTTTTCTTATCGCAGCAGTCAGAGGTCTCCGACCTGTCTGTATTAAGTGAAAAAGTAGATAGTATTCTTGCTACGCGTGATCCCCTCAAAGGTCTCTCGCCAGAAAATGCGGCAACCTTGCTACATTTAGTGCGAACCTCCCCCGATAAAACTTTGCGCGACAAAGTTATTGCGGCGGCTAAAGCCCAAAGGAAACGTACCTTTGGAAGCACTGTAGCAACCATGGTGCCTATTGAGGTGTCTTCATTCTGCGCGAGTACGTGTAAATTTTGTGGATGGCGTGCAGATAATAAAGATATGGCAAGACTTTCGATTACAACCGAGGCGATCCGTCAGCAGGCTAAAATATTAGCAACAAAAGGCTTTTCTCATTTCGAAATTGCAGGTGGTGATGACTTAAAACTACTCAAGGAAAACTTACCTGATTTAGTTAATGCATTAAAAACGGAAGTGACAAAAGTTAATCCTACTTCTCGCGTATCTATTTGTCTTGTGCCTATGTATGAAGATAATTACAGCAGCTTAAAGTCTGTAGGATTAGATTGCGTTTTGACATGGCAGGAAACATACGACGAAGATTTATATAACTATCATATTCCTTCTGGCCCTAAAGCCTGGGGTGTTGATGAAAACCTTAAATTACAAAAGAAAACGGATAAAAGTGTCGGCTTTTTACATCGTCTACAGTCTCAGGAATTTGCTATTCGTGCAGGTTTACAGGCTGGGTTAGGTGCAATGATCGGACTTTCGCCCACCACTGAAGCCGATATTCTTTCTGTCGTGATGCATGGACAGAAATTACTTGATCATTATGGTGATCATGTTCAACCGATGATTATTGGAATGCCTGCGTGGAATGCGATTTTAACCGAGGAAACAGATCAGCGTATGGATGAGGGCTTTGACTTTGATACGGAAAATAATTTCGAATTGTTGTCAGCCTTTTATTTATTGGCCTTCCCTGATAATCAAGCGTGGGTGTTTTCTAATGGCCGTGTTGCTCCCGAAATTCAGCAAGATTGTATTTCTACTGCCGCATGCTTTACGTCGACACAAGTTGAAATTGCGCCGGGTGCTTATCTCGTTGGCTTGAATGACGCAGATGCACAGGTCGATGTTGTTAATTTTCAACGTACTCACGGATTTGATGAAGAGGATATTACCAAGAAAGAAATTTTGGATGGTGAACAATTTAAGCACTACTATGATTTACATGAAAGTTTTATCGATATGTTTGTTAAAAATGGCTTGCAAGTAGTGAATGATTCAAGTTACTTATCAAAAATCGCAACTAGTACCGCTCAGGAAGAGAGAGTTGCTGAAACCGTGTAGTGTTTCTGTTATTTTTAAATAAAAAATAATAGGTTATAAAGTATTAGCGCGGGTTTTTTTATAATGGAAATGCCCGCGTTAGTATAATCGCTATAACAACAATAATAATGAGTTCGATCGATGTTTAAAGTGGTTGTTAGTCGAGAGGCTAGTCGATTGGCGAGTCACTCTTCTGCTCGCATCTTCCCCAATTCTCAATGGGAGTGTTTAACGCCAAGTTTTATCTTAGATAAAAGCGAGCGTTCTAATAGCTATTGCCTAGAATTATTATCTATCTGCAGAGGTGTTGAGCCAGGCTTAACTCGAGATCATGGGCATGCATGGGTGCGGTTGGTTGAGCCAACGGGTGAGGTATATAGCGTTGGTTTTTATCCCGATGAAAGTACTCGTGTGGAGCCAGATGAAGTACCTGGGTTGCGTATGCCCGGGATGTTATTGTCCCCGGATAAATATGAAAAGCATTACCAAAAAGGGTGGAACTTACGAACAGTTCGTCACGAAATCACCTGTGATGATTTTTATAAAGTAAAAAACACCATAGAAAACATGCAACTTAATCGTTTGCATGGTAGCTTGGCCTTTGATCTTTGCGAGCACAACTGCGTTCATTTTGTTATGTGTATTGCGAAGCTTTGCGGCATTAATCCGCGAGGCGCTACGTCACTTTCGCGAATGGCAGATGACTTGATGTTACGTGGTTCAGTTCAGCGGATACGCCATCGTTTATCGTCTATTGCGCCATCAGTAGTTACTTCTTTTTTGCATACAGTAGACGTCAGTATTCGCTCGGTTCTATTTAATACAGCGTTAGGTTTATTGGGTGGTTTTTCCACGCTCTCTATGCAATGGAGTAAGCGATGTGAGGGGCAACCTGTATTAGAGCATATTAATCATCTTTCCCCTGTTTTTTCATCCTATCGTCAGGTGTTTTCTAAAAAAGTCCCTTTCTATCATGTAAGAGAATTTCGCCAGTGGCAGCGAGAAGTTAATCAGCAAGTGCGCGATGGAGCGGAACATGTGTGAGAAAAAAAACCAGCAATGGGCAACATGGGTTCTACGGTATCGTTGGTGGGTGATGCTGCTATGTGTAACGATGACAATAGTGGCTGCTTATGGTGCAGGGCATTTAGCATTTAGTAATAACCATCGTGTTTATTTTGGTGAAGAAAATCCGCAGTTAGTTGCACTGGAAAAAATGGAAAAGGTATATGCTAAAAATGATAATGTCACCTTTGTTTTTTCCTCTAAAGACAGTGATGTGTTTACCGCAGAGGTACTTGCTGCATTAAGTGATATTACTGAGCGGGCATGGCAAATGCCTTATTCTAGTCGTGTCGACTCTCTTGCTAATTTTCAGCACTCTTACTCTAGTGAAGGCGATTTAATTATCGAAAGTCTTGTTCCAGAAAGTGATGTTATTGGTGGCCTTAATGATCTAGAGCGAGACAGAATAAAAAAGATTGCACTTGCCGAACCTTTTTTGATAAATAAGTTACTCTCCCCAAATGGAAAAGTAACGGCGGTCAATGTCGCTATATTACTTCCCAGAATTGATGAAGAGAAAGAGTTGCCCGAAGTGGTTGCGTTTGCCCAGCAGTTATTGCGTGACGTCGAATCTGACTATCCATTTCTCGATGCCTATTTGACAGGCGGCGTGATGATGGATAATGCATTTGTTGAAGCAACAAAAAAGGATATTGATACGCTAATACCGTTGTCTTTTGTGGTTATGTTGTTGGTGCTGTCGGTACTTGTTGGCGGCATAGTGGGCACGTTGGGTACGTTATTTGTCATCGCTTTTTCTATCGCCGGCGCTATGGGGTTGGGCGGTTATATTGGCTTTCCTCTCACGCCGCCGTCGGTGGCTGCCCCGATTATTATATTAGCAATTGCTATTGCCAATTGCGTGCATTTACTCACAACTTATCGTGAACAGTATTATGAGTCTTTTCAGTCTGCCGTTGATTCTGGAAAAACGGCTAGTCAGCAGCGCTACGCGGCATTGCACTATAGTTTATCGGCAAATATCAAGCCGATCACGATTGCGAGTACAACCACGGCGATTGGCTTTCTGAGTATGAATTTGTCAGATGTTCCACCTTTTCAGCACTTAGGTAATTTAGTGGCGATGGGAGTTATGTTGTCTTTACTGTTTTCCCTAAGTTTTTTACCCGCATTACTTTCTGTATTACCGGTTAGTGGTCGTAAACCGTTTAGTGTCACACTATTTCCTATGGTGCGATTGGCTGAAGGTGTTATTCGCCATTATCAAAAACTATTTTGGGGTGTGGGCATTATTGCGGTGATGCTTGTCGTATCGATTTCAAAAAATGAGTTAAATGATGTTTTTGTACACTATTTTGATGAGCAATCAGAATTCCGCCAAGATACCGATTTTGTATTAGATAATCTGACCGGGTTTTATAATATAGAGTATTCAATGGAATCGGGTCAGACGAATGGTATTTATGCACCGGACTTTTTGCGGCAAGTGGATAGTTTTTCTACATGGTTGCGAGAACAGCCAGAGGTGATTCACGTTAATACTGTTACAGATATCATTAAGCGACTGAACAAGAATATGTTCGACGATGATGAGTCCATGTATCGTTTACCTACGGATCGAGAGTTAGCGGCACAATATATTTTACTGTATGAAATGTCTTTGCCTTATGGCTTAGATTTAAATAATCAAATTAATGTTGATAAATCATCGGTACGTTTGCTGGTGACAATTAAAACACTATCGACAGGTGCCGTACTTGCGTTTGAGTCGCGCGCTCAACAATGGCTCAAAAATTATTCGCCAGATGTTTCTTCGAGTGTCGGTACTGGTACGGTGATGATGTTTTCCTATATTGGTCAGCGTAATATCGTGAGTATGCTATTAGGTACAACGGTGGCTTTGGTGTTGATCTCATTGGTGCTAATGGCCGCATTTAAATCGATACCATTAGGTATTGTTAGCTTGCTGCCTAATTTAATTCCTGCTGCGATGGGTTTTGGTTTGTGGGGGTTGTTAGTGGGCGAGGTGGGGTTGGCGTTGTCTACGGCTTCAGCAATGACATTGGGTATTGTCGTGGATGATACGGTACACTTTTTGACGAAGTATCATCATGCTAGGCGTGTATTAACCCATTCGGTTGAGGATGCGATTCGCTATGCTTATAAAACGGTGGGTAACGCGTTAGTGACGACGACGATTGTGCTCGTTGCAGGTTTTTTAGTACTAGCGAGTTCAGGTTTCGAGCTTAATTCTGGTATGGGTTTGCTAACGGCCATTGTGATTACCATTGCACTATTAGTGGACTTGCTGTTTTTGCCTGCGGTGTTAATGAAACTGAAAAGAGTCTAGTCGTGGTGGTTGCACAGTATATGTCGTTATTTCGCTGGCTGGTCGTTTTTATAACGGGGTTGTTTTCTACTGGTGCGCTATCTTACTGGGAAGGGCAGGCAGGTATAGAAGGGCGATTTTATTTTGAGACCCCCTTAGATTCACAGCAGCATCGCAATGAAAATATTTCAGTTTATGTGCAGCCGGAGTATCGTCATCGTTGGAATAACGGTCGTTCATCTTTTGCCTTTGTAGGGTTTGGTCGTGTCGATCAAAATGATAATGAACGTACGCATATTGATATTCGAGAGCTTAGTTGGGAGACCGCTTACGATAATTGGGATGTACGTATTGGTTTACGCAAAGTGTTTTGGGGAGTAACGGAGTTTCAGCACCTAGTGGATATTATTAATCAAACCGACCTTGTAGATAATATCGATACAGAAGATAAGTTAGGGCAGCCGATGATTAATATTGCGGCTATTCAAGACTGGGGTACGGTCGATTTTTTTGTGATGCCCTATTTTCGTGAACGCAACTATGCAGGACCTAAAGGGCGTTTGCGTAATCAGCCTTTTGTGAATGAAGATCGTGTGCGTTATGAATCCTCCGATGAAGAAAAAAACATCGATTATGCTTTACGGTATTCTCATTACTTTGGTGACTGGGATGTGGGCTTGTCTTACTTCAAGGGTACTGATCGTTCTCCTGATTTATTAGACGAGGTTGATGCTAGTAATAATCCTGTGACGGTGCCGTTTTATGAGCTGATTGATCAGTTGGGTATTGATGTTCAGGTGACTAAAGAACATATCCTGTGGAAGTTTGAAGGCATTTATCGTGATAGTTCTACAGAATCGTATACGGCAGCCGGTGGTGGGTTTGAATATACCTTGCCCGATAACGGGAGTGGCACGATGGATATTAGCTTACTGAGTGAGTATCACGCGGATAGCCGAGGAGAAAACTCTCGTACCTTTGATCAAGATATTGGCTTTGGTGTGCGCTTTGGTTTGCGCGATGCAAAGTCAACGGCGATTTTAGCGGGCTTTGTCTATGATCTTAACAACAATGGAACCATTTTTAGTATTGAATCCAGTCAGCGCATTGCGGATGATTGGTCGTTAGTATTTGACGCCCGCTTTTTTAATGGGCAGCGTGTGGGTGATTCGGGGTACGATGTGAGTCAAGATGATCATATAGAAATAACATTGTCTCACTATTTTTAAAAATCATAATCGCACTATGAAAAATTATTTTTACCGAGGAGTTTATCGTGTGTAGTTATCGTGGGTGGCTAATTAAGGTGCTAAGTATTGTTGTTGGCTTGGTGTATTCAGGGCTGGTTATCGGGGAGACACCAGAAGAAAAGGGTTTACGGTTAACGCAAGAAGAGAATGCTTTTAATCAAGGATGGCAAGATTTTGAAGCAAAGTTGCGGTTAACGTTGCGCAATAAGCAAGGTGAAGAAAACGTATTTACCATGCGTATGCTAACGAAGGAAGTGGAGGGTGATGGTGACAAGTCTATTATTGTTTTTGATAGCCCGGGCGATATTCGTGGTACGGCGTTACTTAGCCATACACATACATTAAAAGCAGACGATCAATGGTTGTACCTCTCTGCAATTAAGCGGATTAAGCGCATTAGCTCGAATAATAAATCGGGCCCTTTTTTGGGGAGTGAATTTGCCTATGAGGATTTAACATCGCCAGAAACAGAAAAGTATACTTATCGTTGGTTAAAAGAGGAGGCGATTGATGGTCGGCTAACCGATGTTATTGAGCAGTACCCCACTTACAAATATTCTGGTTATAAGCGGTTAGTTAAGTGGTTAGATAAAGACTATAGGCAGCCGGTTAAAGTAGAGTTTTATGACCGTAAAGATCGACACTTAAAGACACTTACTTCAAGCGATTTTGAGCAATACCTAGGTGTTTACTGGTACCCTTCGATGATGTTTATGGATAATCATCAAACGGGAAAAAATACTGTATTGGCGTGGGAAGACTATGTATTTCGAAAAGGACTGACGGATCGAGACTTTAATCGCAATGCGCTGAAACGTTTACGCTAAACATTTTTATTGGCTGTCATGGTTTATTATTTTAGTTTCGATGGCTTGTTGGCGTAGTTCATTAATCCAAAATAAAGTGCCCCCAGCAACGGCGATAGGCATAATAAAAATATTGATGACGGGGATCATGCTTGCCAGCATAATAACACCACCAAAACCAATGGATGAAAATCGTTGCTGTTTTAACCGTTCACGTAAAGCACTAAAAGGCATTTGGTGGTTGTCCGCAGGGTAGTCAATATACTGAAGCGTCATTACCCATGTTCCCCAGAGTAGTGCGAGTAGGGGAACAAAAAAATTGGCTACAGGGATAAATGACAATAAAAACAAACCAATCATGACTAAGAAGCCGCGCGTAATAAAGTAAAATAACTTAACCATTTCCCGCCGTAATGTACGAAAAATCATGCTGCTAATACTTTCTTCTGGCAGGCTTTCACCGCATAAATGCACTTCTATTTTCTCAGCGAGTCGGCCATAAAAGGGTGCGGCAATAATGTTGGTTAGCAGAGTAAAGCTATAGCCGTATATCAGTAAAACAAAAAATATAAATAGGCCCGTTAAAAATGCGACAAGATAAGATATCCAAGACCAGGCGGGAAATAAGTCTGCGAACCAAGTTTGCAGGCTGGCAAAGTGGCTAATTAACGAAAATGTTAAAATAATAAAAACAATGCAATTGGCCACAAAGGGAATGAGTACAAAGCGTTTCATCCCTTTTGTTGTTAATAATGTGGCGCCACGTGTTAAGTAATAAAAGCCAGAGCTTATTGTATTTTCTTTAGCGTTAATGGACATTGTTTTTTATTCTGCCGTTGAAGAGTGTGCTTAATGTGCGCCAGCTTTCTGTAGTGCGGTTATATAATCTTCGCTTTGTTTGTGCTCTTTTATAGTCTGTAAAAAAGTCTCTCCGTATTGGTTAACGGCGTTAATATCTTTCTTGGCTTCTAAAAAGAAGGTGGTGAAGGTAGAAAAGTTTTCTGCGATCATCCCGCGATAGGCTTTTTCAAGTAAATGGAAGTCTGCATATTCTGTGTCATCCGATTCGTAGATAAAAAATGACCGGATGCGTTCGTCATCAAAAAATTCACCGAGTACTTTTTGTTTGTCTTTCTTAAGCGTCATGTCTTTACCTTTATAATAAGTCGTTCAATTTTTTAACTAAAATGTCGTTGATCATTTTGGGGTTGGCTTGCCCTTTGGAAGCTTTCATGATTTGTCCAACAAAGTAACCTAGCATTTTAGGGCGTTTTTCTACATCGGCCTTTTTGTAGTTCTCTATCTGGGCACTGCTGTTGGCGATTACATCGTCTACCATGCTTTCTAGGGCGCCGCTGTCCGATACTTGTTTCAAGCCTTTTTGTTCGATGATTTGATCGGCGCTATTGCCTTCGCCTTTCCATAAGGCCTCAAATACTTGCTTGGCAATTTTGCTTGAGATGGTATTGTCTTTAATGCGCTCAATTAAGTTGGCCAATTGCTGTGGTGTTATAGGGCTTTCTTTTATGTTTTTTTCTTCGTTGTTTAAATGTGCGCTTAGCTCCCCCATAATCCAGTTGGCAGCAAGTTTTGGGTCAGAGCATTGCTTAACGGTTTCTTCAAAGAAATAGGCGACATGTGTGTTGTCGCTCAGGATGTTAGCGTCGTATGCAGAGAGTTGGTAGCTCTCTATAAAACGTTGGCACCGTGTCGCAGGGAGTTCTGGCATTGCTTGACGTATGCTTTCTATGTATTCATCGTCTAGCTCAACGGGCAGTAAATCTGGGCAAGGGAAATAGCGGTAATCATTTGCCTCTTCCTTACTACGCATGGCGCGAGCAGTTTTAGTGTCTGCATTGTACAGACGAGTTTCTTGGCGAATCACTCCGCCATCTTCAAGTACATCAATTTGTCGTTCTACTTCCAGGGCGATGGCTTCTTCCATAAACTTAAACGAGTTTAAGTTTTTGGTTTCTGTGCGTGTACCAAGCGTATCGTCGCCTTTTAAGCGTACGGAGATGTTGACATCAAATCGCATTGAGCCCTGTGACATTTCTCCATCACAAATGCCAAGAGCGGTAACGAGTGAGTGCAGCTTTTTGGCAAATGCTACGGCTTCTTCTGCGTTGCTAATGTCTGGCTCAGAAACAATTTCTATCAGCGGCGTGCCTGCACGGTTTAAATCGATCCCTGACATGCCTTGTTCAAAATCGCCTTCATGTAATGATTTGCCAGCATCTTCTTCTAAATGTGCATGGTGAATACGGATAGACTTGGTCGAGCCGTCATTCAGTGCAATTTCAATGGTGCCGGCGCCTACGATAGGTTCATCTAATTGTGTGGTTTGATAGCCTTTAGGTAAGTCGGGATAAAAATAGTTTTTGCGCTCAAAGACGGAGCGTTTACCGATTTCCGCATCAATGGCGAGACCGAACATAATGGCATAACGAAATGCTTGCTCGTTAGCGACGGGTAAGGTGCCTGGCATGGCAAGATCGATGGCGCATGCTTGGGTGTTAGGTGCTGCACCAAATTGTGTGCTAGCGCCGGAAAAAATTTTTGTTTTTGTGGCTAGTTGTACGTGAACTTCTAAGCCGATAACGGTTTCCCATTCCATAATAATTTCTCAGTCTCGTTATCTAATTATTGATCATTAATGCTTGGCGCAGTTTTTTTATGGTGATCAGTATGCTGTTGGAATTGATGCGCGGCGTTCAGTAGTTTGGCTTCAGCAAAATAATTACCAGTAAGTTGTAAACCAACCGGTTTATTGTTGCTTGCAACACCACAAGGGATTGATATGCCACACAAGCCAGCTAAGTTTGTTGGGAGTGTGTAAATATCTTCTAGGTACATAGAAACCGGGTCGCTTGATTTTTCGCCTAAACCAAAGGCGGGGTTAGGTGCAACAGGCCCGGCAATAACATCAACTGTATCGAAAGCATTGACAAAATCTTGCTTAATGAGGCGGCGCACCTGTTGGGCTTTACGGTAATAAGCATCGTAATAACCCGCTGATAAGGCGTAGGCTCCGACGAGTATTCGGCGTTTAACTTCATCGCCAAATCCTTCTTCTCGTGAGCGTTTATACAAGTCCATTAAATCTTTTGGCGCATCGCAGCGATGGCCGTAACGCACACCGTCAAAACGCGATAGGTTCGCAGATGCTTCGGCAGGGGCTATGACGTAGTACGCTGGAATCGCGAGCTGTGTGTGCGGTAATGAAATCGGATGTAGGCTAGCTCCGAGCTTTTCATACTCAGCAAGAGCGGCATTGATGAGTGTTGCGACTTCGTTATCTAGGCCTTCTTGAAAATATTCTTCTGGAACGCCGATGCGCAAGCCTTGAAGTGAGTCATTTAAATGAGCGGTATAATCGGGTTTTTCAATGTCAACAGATGTAGAGTCTTTGGCGTCGTAGCCGGCCATTGCATTAAGCATTATGGCGGCATCTTCAGCGGTTCGTGTTATTGGGCCCGCTTGATCCAGGCTTGAGGCATAGGCAACCATGCCCCAGCGAGAAACGCGGCCGTAGGTTGGCTTTAATCCGGTGAGGCCACAAAAGCTAGCTGGTTGACGTATAGAGCCACCCGTATCGCTTCCAGTGGTGGCAGCGGCCAATTGTGCGGCGACGGCGGCGGCTGAACCGCCTGACGAGCCACCGGGAACACAATCGGTATTCCAGGGGTTTTTACTTGCGCCATAAAAACTAGACTCGTTGGAGGAGCCCATTGCAAACTCATCCATGTTCGTTTTGCCTAAGCTCACGCTGCCAGCATGGGCTAAATTTTCAACGATGGTCGCACTGTAAGGGGGTACAAAGTTGCTCAGCATTTTGGAGCCACAGCTAGTTAATGTGCCTTCGGTACAAAATAAATCCTTATGGGCAATAGGGATGCCACAAAGATCACCGGCATTGCCGTTCGCTCGTTGTTGATCAGCCTGCGCTGCCTGTTTTAAGGCATGCTCATGATTGACCGTAATATAGCTGTTGAATGATGTATCGTATTGTTTAATGCGATCGAGATAGTGTTGTGTTAACTCAACGCTAGAAAATTCGCGGTCACGTAAACCGACAGTGAGTTCAGCAATGGTGTAATGGTGCATGAGTGTGTATCTCTTAAAAATCCGTAATGATGCCTGTGCGAGCTATTTGTTTCTTGATGGTGTTTCGGCAATTATTCTATAACTTGAGGAACAAGAAAAAGGCCCGATTCTGTTGCGGGGGCATTGGCTTGCAATGCTTCTCGTTGGTCTTTTTCGGTGACGTTATCTTGTCGTAGACGTTGGGTCGCATCAAGAGGGTGAGACATCGGCTCCACACCGTCAGTATTGGCTTGTTGTAATTGGTCAACAAGCCCTAAAATATTATTGATATTGTCGGTGACATTATCAATAAGGTCATCATTTATATTAATTCTGGCTAGGTGCGCGAGTGCGGTGATGTCATCGTGCTTCACTGTATTTTCCATCCCGTTATATGCTGACGTTGATTGTCGTTTGAGGTTTTCGCTAAATACGGCTTTAGTATTCAAAGCTGGGGGGTATTTTATATTAGTTTTCTGCTTCGGGCTGCTAAAATAGCGATTTTATCGGAGTGAAGTTTGTTCAGGCGGTTCTTAGGGGTAATTCGTGTCAAATTACTCTCTCAAAATTGATGTCGTGATGACAGTCGCGTATCATTGACCGATTATATCTACAATCAAAATAAAAATTTTACGTTAATGTTTTTGTATTCCCAATTAACGTCTATTTATTCGTATACATTAGCCATTGGCTACATTTAGGTGAAGAAAATCCATGTTTAAAATGAAACGCCTCAGAGGTTTGTTTTCTAATGATCTGTCTATAGATCTAGGTACTGCTAATACGCTTATTTATGTTCGTGAAAAAGGCATTATTCTTAATGAGCCTTCGGTTGTTGCTATTCGTACACATAATGGCCAAAAGCAAGTGCAAGCGGTTGGTGTAGAAGCTAAGCGTATGTTAGGTAGAACCCCAGGTAATATTACGGCGATTCGCCCTTTAAAAGATGGGGTTATTGCTGACTTCCAAGTGACTGAAAAAATGCTGCAACACTTTATGCGTAAAGTCCATGAAAATAGCTGGTTTCAGCCTAGCCCACGGGTATTGGTCTGCGTTCCTTGCTTGTCTACTGAGGTGGAGAAGCGCGCTATTCGCGAGTCAGTGCTAGGTGCAGGTGCTCGTGAAGTGCGCCTTATTGAAGAGCCTCGCGCGGCCGCTATTGGTGCGGGTTTAAAAGTATCAGAAGCAAGTGGTTCAATGGTGGTTGATATTGGTGGCGGCACTACAGAGATTGCGGTTATTTCTCTTAATGGGGTCGTTTATTCTGACTCTGTTCGTATTGGTGGCGACCGTTTTGATGAGGCTATCGTCAATTATGTGCGTCGTCATTATGGTAGCGTGATCGGAGATGCTACGGCTGAACGCATTAAACAAGAAGTTGGCTGTGCTTTTGTGGGTAGTGAGTCACGCGACATTGATGTGCGCGGTCGTAATCTTGCTGAAGGTGTGCCACGTAGTTTTACGCTAAGCAGTGGTGAAGTGCTAGAGGCGCTTCAAGAAGCATTGGCTGGTATTGTTCAAGCGGTGAAAAGTGCATTGGAGCAGTCTCCTCCAGAATTAGCCTCTGATATTGCTGAAAGTGGTATGGTGTTGACGGGCGGAGGTGCGTTATTACGTGATTTAGATCTGTTGCTAGCTGAAGAAACCGGTTTGCCAGTCATTGTTGCGGATGACCCCCTAACGTGTGTTGCGCGCGGTGGCGGTGTTGCGATGGAGTGGATGGACGATAGAACAATGGACTTTTTAGAGTTTTAAGTGTTTTTGAGCTTTAGCCCTGTTTGTTGTTTAGAGGGTATTTGAGTTCTTATAAAAATGGTTCATAAGAAGCCTGTTACTTAACGGGCTTCTAGGTGGAGATTGATTATTAAACCGTTATTTAGCAAAGGCCCCTCCTATTTTTCTCGTTTAGTACTTTTCGTATTGATCACTTTTATTCTGTTAGCGGTCGGCCGTTATACAGATTACCTTTCTCATGCTCGTTACTACCTGAATAACATTGCTGTTCCTTTTTATTGGATAGGAAATGTGCCAAATCAATTGGGTATTTGGTTTGATGACACTTTTACTTCCCGTCAAACTCTAGAAGAAGATAATGCGCGTTTGCGCCGACAGGTTTTGTTGCAAGAAGCTCGTTTGCAAAAAATGGCAGCAATCTCTAATGAAGCTAATCGTTTGCGTGGCTTAATGGGTTCTTCTCAGCTGCTGGATGATAATGTTGTTGTTGCTGAATTATTAGGGATATCTCCTGATCCCAAAGTGCATAAGGTGATTATTAATAAAGGGTCGCAACATGGCGCCTATATTGGTCAGGCAGTGCTAGATGCGTACGGTCTAGTGGGGCAAATTGTTGCGGTTACGCTTTATACCTCTGAAGTGTTGTTTATTACCGATGATGCGCATGCGATACCGGTTCAGTTAATTAGAAATAATGTGCGCACAGTGATCGAAGGTATCGGTGACTTATATCGATTACGCTTGCGCTATGTGCCAAGTTCTATGGATATTGAAAAAGGTGACTTGCTGGTGAGCTCTGGTTTGGGTGGGCGGTTTCCCGCTGGTTACCCCGTCGCGACGGTCAGTGAAATTGACCGGGATCCCGGTGAGTCTTTTGTTCGAGTGATTGCGACACCGACGGCACAATTGAATCGTAGTCGCCATGTGTTACTCGTATTTCCTGCTGACAGAGTTCAACCAGAGGAGGGCGTGGTTACATCTTCCTTAGTGGAAAGCCACATGACTGATAACAGCGAGCATAGTGGCGGTGAGCCAGTAATCACCACATCAGCGGGCAGTGAATAATGCGTTGGCTTATTATTGCTTCCTTTATCTTGGCGTTGTTGCTTTCGATACTGCCACTGCCTTTTGATGCACGAGCGTGGCGCCCAGAGTTTATCGCCTTGTTAGTTATTTACTGGGCGACATATTCCCCTGAATATTTTGGCGTGTTCTCCGCGTGGGTGTGCGGTATGATCACAGACATCATATTGTTAAATGCTTTAGGGCAAAGTACTTTGGGGCTTATTGTGGTCGCTTATATTGCGCATCTGTCTTACCAGCGTATGAGAAGTTACGCCCTGTGGAAGCAAGCTATGTGGGCCTTGATTTTAGTCGGTATTTATCAATTGTTTTCAAACTGGGTGATGGGGCTTATGGGAAGGAATATTGATACCATCGTTTCTTTGGGAACTGCTGCTGCCACAGCCATATTATTCCCGTTCATTGTTGTTGTGTTGAGAAAAATAAGAATTCGTTTTCGCTTACCAAGCTAGAGCCTTATTCTGACAATGTGTATGGGTGTGCTTTAGGACAAAGCCGTGCTCAACTGTTCTCAATAAAAACACCATGCGGATGTATAACGATAGTTAAATTTTTATGTCTCAAGCAATACCCTATAAACTGAGATTTTTTTTAGGTCGACTATTTTTTATAGTCGCTATTGTTATTGTATGCTTGGCTGTTTTTTTGCAGGCCGCACGTTTATTGACATCTTATGCGCACCATGGACTTCCCTCTATTGAAAAAACAATCAGTACTCATCTGAATGCCAATCTTTCTATTGGCCGTTTGCAGGCGCAGTGGGTAGGTCTTAGCCCTCATTTTATCGTTGAAGATATCACATTGCGTGGCGCAAATACGGTGGTCAGTGCCTTAGACACACAAAATAACAGTCAGTCTTTTTTGAATGTGCGGTACGCAGAGATACAGATCGACCTGATCGCGAGTATTATTAATCGTGAGTGGGCATGGGAAAAGCTATCATTGCGTGATGCGGATGTTTACATTCAGCAGAACCATCAAAAACAGTGGCTTTTTGCTGGCTTTTTGTTGTCATCTAATGATCGTGACTCGTTACCTTACAGCGATTTTCTTCGTTGGTCAGATTATATTCCTGATGTCGAGATAGAAAATGTGCGCATTAATATAGCGCCATTAAATAGTGATGAAACTTCTCTATTATTGCCTCGCATTCATACAGAAAATTCTGAAAATAGTCATTTTCAACGGCTTACGGCTGAATTAGTCATTAACGAAAATCCCTCGGTAGAGTTAGTGTTTGAACGTAATGCTAACTTACATGTTAGTGATGAGACTGACAAAGCTAAGGCAACGGTTCACGTTTCTTTCTCAGATATATTGTTTGATGACCTTGCAGATTTATTTTCTGCTTTTTTACCGAACAGATTGGCCGCTTCTATCCGACAAGATAAATCCTTTCTGCAAAGTACTTTTAGTGGTCAGGTATGGTTAGATTTTTTATCGAATGATAGATTGAAAGTTATAGCGTCTAGTAAGGCATTGTTAAGTAGTGATCATTTTGTGGGTAAGCGTTCAATACCGTTGTCCATACTGGTTGGAGGGGACGTTAATCGTGCAGGCGATATAACAATACGTGTTGATCAACCAACCGTAGATGGGCAGGCATTATTGAGCGATGTGGTGATAACAAAAAGTGCTCATGATGCCGTGATAAAAGTAGAGCAACTAGATCTGCAATCATTATCGGTATTTGCAAAAAAATATATTGTACTCTCTCATGATGCTTCTCGAGTATTGGCGCTTTTGTCCCCTAAGGGTCGTATTCATTCGGTTCAAATTGATGTTGATCCTCAAGATTTTTTGCAATCGGTTTGGCAATTTGAAGCGGATAATTTTTCTATTGATGCATTCGATAATATTCCTGCATTGTCGAACATCACCGGATATGTGAGAGCGCAGGGTTTAACGGGTGTAATCAATATCGAGTCAAAAAATGTAGGGTTTTGGCCCGCAAAAATTTATGATGAGCCGATAGTGTTTGATGAATTGCTGGGGCAAGTGGCGTGGGACATTGACACTATTCGTCGCGATTTGTGGATTAATAGTAATGTTCTCAGTGGGCTTGCTAACTTTGGGCGTGCCAGTGGTGAATTTCTATTAAATATTCCACTGGATGACGGGCCGCGTAAAAGTGATTTTTCCTTAAGCGTGGGGTTGGTGAATAGCAAAGCGGATTATCACGCTTTATTAACACCCAATAAAGTTCCTGAAAATGTAAGAGCTTGGTTAAGGAATAGTATTAAAGCGGGAGAAGTCAGTCAGGCAGGTTTTGTTTATCGTGGTGGGTTTTCGGGTGATAGTAATACACGCAGCTTTCAGTTAGCCGTTGATATGCAAAATACCGATATGGAATATAGTCAAGATTGGCCATCGTTAACAGGGATAGACGGTCATTTACTCGTTGATAATCAGTCAATTGTTGTTAATACAAAAGATGCGCAACTATTTGATGAAACGGTTGATTCATTATCGATTGCATGGCCCGGTGATGGGCAGCGTCAATTAAATGTGCGCAGCGCCACACGCCTTTCTGCCCAATCTGGGTTACGGCTACTTACCGAAACGCCATTGCGAGAAAGGTTTGATGGCTTATTAGATGATGTTAGTGTGGCCGGTGATATAGAAACGCTGATTGATGTTTGGATACCGATCGTAGAGTCGGAAAAAAGCACGGTAAGAAAATCTGAAAATACTGCAGTCGAAAATTCAAATGCCTATGAGCAATCTATCGTTGTTAATTTTTTGACTAATGATATTAACGTGGGCTTGTCATCATTGCCCAATATAGGATTGTCTCAAGTAGAAGGTGCGTTGTCGTATTCGAATTTGACAGGAGTCTCGTCTTCCGAATTGGCGATGCAAGTCCTTAATGAGCCTCTACAGGTGAAGCTACAAACATCAGAGGCGGATACCAGTAGGCAATTGGTGCTTACCGGCGAAGGGGTCGCATCGCCTAATGCCATTTTACAATGGCTAAATGGCTCTGGTTCTCAGCGATTTTCTGGGCGAGCACCTTACCAGTTATCGTTGACGATGCCGTTTAATGATGGTGACAAGCTATCGCAGCCGGTCTCCGATCAACTAGCATTCACAATGACTTCTACACTGGAAGGTATTTTAGTTGATTTGCCAAAACCGTTTAACAAAGCTAAACAGGTAAAAGACGCATTGACCATTAATGTTAATCAATCTGTAGATTCATCGGAGTATAGAGTGACATTAGGGAATACACTTAACGCCAAGTTTTCCCAGCAGCATAAAAAGGCTAATACTGCGTCGGGTTTTTTACTGGTTAATGATACGTTGTCGGCGCCGGTAGCGGATAATGTGTTTGTTGTTTCCGCAAAAGTGGATCAATTAGATGTTGAGCAATGGCTTGCGGTCAAAGATGATTTGCAAGAGATTGTTGATATTGAGAAATACTCGTCGCCTACTGATGCAATGCGCTTGCTTTATGATGTTTCTATGGGTGCATTATTGACAGAAAAACATACATTGAATAATGTGAGTGTGTCGGGTGAGAGAGTTCAAGCACAATGGCGTAGCGATGTGTCTCATGAACTTTTTGCCGCTGAGTTAACCGTACATGATGATCCTCTTGTGCCCAATAACGCGTATTTTCGTTACCTGACTATTCCAAAAAAAGCGCCTGATGAAAAAAGAGAAGTGCTTGATACCGCTGCACAATCTGATTTTCTCGCAAAGGAAATAATCGATCCTTTAGCCGGTGTTGACCTGTCTTGGTTAAAGCTCACCAATGTGTCTATTGATAAGCTGTATTACGGGGAAGAGTCGTTAGGTCAATGGCGATTTTCGTTGCAGCCAGTCTCTGAAGGTATTGAGGTGAATGAACTATATGCAAAAGCTCAGGGCATCAATTTGCATGGTAACGATCTATCGCAGGGTGCAACGTTGCTTTGGCAGCAAAGTAATGCACGTACAACATTTCGTGGACGGTTAACCGGTACACATGTTGAGGCATTGTTTACACGTTTGGGCGCGCCAGCATTATTAACGAGTCAAGTGATGGCTTTTGATGCCGATCTTTCATGGGCAGGTTCGCCTGCGACCTTTGCTATTGAAAAAATGAGCGGCACACTGGACGTAGAATTACGTGAGGGTATCTTTAGTCAAGGTGCAGGAAATAATGCCAGCGGTATATTGCGGTTGCTGGGTTTGTTTAATTTCAATACTTGGGCGCGTAGGATGCGTCTAGATTTCTCTGACTTTTACCAAAAGGGGCTGGCTTACGATCAACTAACAGCACGCTTACTCTTTGATCGAAATAATATTTATTTTCAACAGCCCTTAATTGTGAAGGCGCCATCGAGTGAGTTTACCATGGCTGGCAAGATAGACTCTTCTGAAGAGAATATTGACGCAGTACTGGTGACAACATTGCCCGTGGGGGGGAATTTAACCTTTGCGACGGCGTTAGTTGCAGGCTTACCTGCAGCAGTTGGTGTATTTATTATTAATAAAATCTTTAAATCGCAAGTTGATAAAGTCTCAAGCCTGACTTATTCCGTTAAGGGCAATTGGGCGGAACCTAAGCTAGAGTTCATTAATATTTTTGACAATAACCCTTATATTGACGACTCGATAGACAGTGATGCAAGTCTCAATGAACGAGGACTGAATTAATAGGGCCGGTTGGCAATATGTGTTCTTAGTAAAGAGAATAACTGTTTTTTATATTTACTCGGTGTTTTTATTTTTCCATTGGTGTCTTTTTCTTGTTGCTGCTTTTTAGCTTCTTTGATCGCATGCCGAGTTATTTGACCTAATTTTTGGCGTTCGTCGCAAGCGTACTTTTCAATAAATTGGCTAAGAACCCCAGCTTCACCCTCTAATAATCGGTCGCGCCATTGTTCTGTTTTTTGCGTTATTAGATCATACTGTTTGTCTTTTAATTGAATGCTATCAAGCGCTGCTTGAATACTTTCATAATCACTCTTACGAATCAGTTTTGCCAAAAAAGATAGTTGCCGCTTTAAGGCATTGCCTACGCTAATTTTTTTTGCCGTCTCTAAGGCATCGAGTACTTCGTTATTGAGAGGTATAGCGCTGAGCTGTTTATTGCTGAGATTGAGGAGTTGCTTTCCAATATCAACATATTGTTGCATGGATTTTTTCTGCTCTGTGCGACTCTCGATATATTCTTCATCGCCTTGTTCGTGCTCATTATTTGTTGGTGTATTATTCATAGCGTGTACAGAGATTCCAGAGGTATTACAGGTAAAAGATAGTGGCTAGCCCAAGAAACGACATAAAACCAACAACATCCGTCAGTGTCGTTAGCGCGACACCTCCTGATAGCGCAGGGTCGGCGCCGAGTTTTTTTAAAATGTCAGGTAATAGTGTTCCGCCAACTGCTGCGGTGATCAAGTTAATAACCGTTGCTGCCGCGATAATAAAGGCCATGGTGATATCGTTAAACCACCAAGAGGTGACGGCGCCTAATACGGTTGCCCACAATAGTCCATTGAGTAATCCAGAGAGTATTTCTCTACGCAACAGCCACTCTTGGTTTGTGGGTACGATTTTTCCTAGTGCCATACCGCGAATGACAACGGTCAATGTTTGACTGCCAGCCACACCCCCCATACTAGCAACAATGGGCATGAGCACCGCTAATGCGACCACTTTATCAATCGTGTCTTGAAAGATATTGATAACAGAAGATGCGAGTATTGCCGTAAGTAAGTTAATGCCCAACCAAATGGCTCGTCTAGGTGTTGTGCGAATTAGGGGCGCAAATGTGTCTTCGTCATCACCTAAGCCTGCAAGGCTCATAATTGAGTGATCAGCTTCTTCGATAATGACATCAACAACGTCATCAATCGTGACTCTACCAACAATTTTCCCTTCGTCGTTTATGACTGCTGCAGATACCCAATCATTCTCTTCAAAAAGCGTTGCTACTTGCTTATCAGGCATGTGGGCAGGTAGGGCATCTACATCTGTCCGCATGATTTCACGAACACTAACATTTGGATCTGATGTCAGTAATTTGCTCATTGATAAAGTGCCTAAAAAGACATCGTCTTGGTTGACAACAAAGAGCTGATCCGTTGAATTGGGAATTTCACTGTGGCGGCGTAAATAACGTACGACAACATCGAGTGTAAAGCGCGGTTTAATGGTGATGATATCTGTGTTCATCAAGCCGCCGGCAGTGTCTTCTTCATAAGAGAGGACAGTTTCAACCCTAGAGCGATTTTGTACTGACATCGCCTCTAGAACTTCTTGGATAATGCGGTCGGGTAGTTGTTGTAATATATCGGCTACATCATCAACGTCGAGGTCTTCGGTAATATCCGCGACCTCTTGAGTGTTCATGGTTTTGAGTATTTGCCCGGTCAGTTCATCGGGCACTTCTTGTAATATTTCTCCGCGAACATCATCTTCGACCATTGACCAGATGACTTTACGTGTTGTCGGTGGGGAGGACTCTAGCAAGCGAGAAATATCAATAGGTCGTAACCCATTGAGCATACGTTTGACGGAGCGCATTTCCCCATCGTTTTCTAACACGTGGGCAACAAGACTAAGCTGTGCCTGTGTTTGGTTTATACTCTGTTCGTCAATCGTATGCATAATGTTGGTATATTGCAGTAAATGATATGAGCGCGGTCTTTATTCGTCTTCATCAAAGCGATTATTGATGAGCTGACAGACAGCTTCTAGTGCACGATTCTCGTCGCTGCCTTCGGCAGTAATTTCAATCTCTGTTCCTTTGGTAGCGGCCAGCAGCATAAGTGACATCACGCTTTTACAGTCTACGTTTTTGCCATTAGCTGTCAGTGTGACTGAGGCACTGAAGCGTGATGCTACACCAGTTAATTTAGCGGCTGCTCTCGCATGTAGGCCAAGTTTGTTGATGATAATGAGTGGTTCGCTAACCATGATTTACAAGCTCCCTATGCCGGTGCTGGATATTGTTGGAAAGGTCAGTGGTACCAAAGTGATGACTGAGCTTTTCACAAAGATAAACTGAGCGATGTTGCCCCCCGGTACATCCAATAGCGATGGTAATATAGCTTCGATTATTTTCTTGGTATCTTGGCAGCCAGCGTGTCAAAAAATGTTGTATGTCCTGAAACATTTCATCGACGGCAACTTGTTGGTCTAAAAAGTCAGCGACAGCTTTGTCTTTACCCGTGAGTGCACGCAGCTCTGGTTTCCAATGTGGGTTAGGTAAGCAGCGGACATCAAAGACGAGATCGGCATCTTTAGGAATGCCATATTTAAAACCGAAAGATTGAAACATGATGGCGGCATTATCTTCATTGCTATCGAGAAAGCGACGTTTAATAACATCTCGTAAATCATGATATTTGAGCTCGCTGGTGTCAATTCTTACATCTGCAGCATCAAGTACTGGCTTGAGCAGTTTTTGTTCTTTACTAATCGCTTCACGGAGGTCTGTGCTTTCGTTACTGAGTGGATGTTTGCGCCGTGTTTCACTAAAGCGTTGAATTAATACATCTTCAGTAGCATCGAAAAATAAAATTTGGTGTTGTAAATTGTGATGAGAAATTTGAGCGAGTATCTCAGGCAGTTGTTCTAGCGAGTTATTATGGTTGCGCGCATCAATGCTAATGGCATACCGAACATCAGAAAGAGAGGCGCTATGCTTAGCTAATGTCGTAATTAGCGAGGTGGGTAGATTATCAATACAAATAAAGCCGATATCTTCCAAAACATGAAGTGCAGTACTTTTCCCCGATCCAGAGCTACCACTTATGATAATCAGTTGCATAATTGCCTCATGTTGCAATGTGATGGCATTGCTTGGTTTATCGCGCGATTCTCATTATTTCGTTAAACGCCGATGGTTTTGAATCTGATATAGGTGTCGCGTTTGCTGTTTTTCTCGGTTAAAAGTCAATCAAATAAATACTTTTATTAAGGTATCGATGTCTTGTGCTTGCCTGACTTTTTGTAAAATAGCATCATTTGAAAACACCTCCGCAATGCTTGCGAGTGTTTTAAGGTGATCGTCATTGGCATCTTCGGGAACAATTAGGACAAAAATAACATCCACTTTTTCGTTATCAATGGCGTCAAAGTCAATTCCTTGTTTTAGTGTAACTAGCATTGCAGTGATTTTTTTACATTCGCTAATACGACAATGAGGAATCGCTATGCCATTGCCTATTCCTGTTGAGCCGAGTTTTTCACGAGCGATTAAAGCGCTGAATGTATCGGTAGCACTGAGATCTTGATTCACTTGGCTAAGGTGTTCGGCAATATTTTCTAGTAGTCTTTTTTTGCTGCTACTGTCTTGTTGGCAGAGCACATTAGTCGATGATAGAAGTGATGGTATATCCATTTTTCGGTTTAATCTCTATGGTTGTATTAAGTGCCTTTACATGAGCTGCTTGCGTTCATTGGATGGCGGAATTGACATTGACTCTCTGTATTTTGCAATAGTTCGGCGGGCAACTTTGATGCCTTGCTCTGCCAATAAATTAGTGATTTTGTTGTCACTTAGCGGTTTGGCGGTATTCTCTGCTGCAATGAGTTTTTTGATAATAGCGCGGATTGCCGTAGAAGAGCATTCTCCCCCGCTGTCGGTTGTTACGTGACTTGAGAAAAAATATTTCAGTTCAAATATCCCTTTCGGGGTATGCATATATTTATTCGTAGTGACTCGAGAGATGGTTGATTCATGCATTTCTACAATGTCAGCAATGTCGTGTAGCACGAGAGGCTTCATAGCTTCTTCGCCAAAATCCAAAAAGCCTCTTTGTTTTTCGACAATAGCGGTGGCGACTTTTAATAGTGTCTCGTTACGACTTTGTAGGCTTTTCAAAAACCACTTGGCTTCTTGTAGGTTATCTTTTAAAAATGTGTTGTCGCTACTGGAATCGGCTCGCTTGACCAAGTTGGCGTACTGATCGTTAATACGAATTTTAGGGGCAATATCAGGGTTGAGCTCTACGAGCCAATGTCCTTCGTGCTTGCTAACAAAAACATCTGGCACCACGTATTCAGTATCACTACTACCAATATCTTCGCCGGGGTGAGGGTTAATGCTTTGAATTAAGCTAATGGCTAACTTCAGCTCATCTTCTTTTATTCGTAGCTTGCGCATAATAGTTTTGTAGTCGCGCGTACCCAGTAACGGCAGATAATCGGTTGCGATGCGCTTAGCAGCTTCTAGCCCAGGTATCGTTTGATTTGAATCGTGATGCAGAAGTAACTGATTAAGCTGTATAACAATACACTCGCTTAAATTTTGGCTCGCGACACCCGGGGGGTCGAATTGTTGTAAGCGATGCAGTACGGCGTACACTTCATCTTCTTCAACGTCGTCCAATGCTCGCTGCAGCCCCTCAATAATATCGTCCATATTGGATGACAGCATGCCAGAGGGTTGAATATCATCAATAATCGTAAGAGCGATTGAGTAGTCTTTGTCAGAAAAGGGGGTAAGGTTTAGTTGCCACATTAAATGGTCTTGAAGGCTCTCCGACCCGCTACGCTGCGCTTCGAACATTGAGTCTTCATTGGGAGTCGATGCGGCTGACGAACCACTTGGCTGGTATACATCATCCCAACTAGTATCCACAGGTAAGTCGTCTGGGATATTATCTTGCGACCATTCGGTTTCTGGTGATGATGCATCATTTTTATCGTCACGGTCTACGCGAGTATCGTGCTCAGATACGTCGCTGCCGATCGATTGATCCGTTGTTTTATCTGCTCCATCGTCTGTTTTGGCGGGGGTTTCTGATTGCGAGTTGACACTGGTTTCTGTTGCTGAGCTGGCATCGTTTTTGAAGCTCTCTTCCACTTCTAGCATGGGGTTGCTGTCGAGAGCTTCTTGAATTTCATTCTGTAAATCGAGAGTAGAAAGCTGCAACAGGCGAATGGCCTGCTGTAGCTGAGGGGTCATCGTGAGGCTTTGCCCCATTTTTAGCTGTAGTGATTGCTTCATTTCGCCAACGTATCTCGTTACTGTCTGAGTGAGGCCTAAAACACCTATTGAAATCTTTGCGTGAAATGAGGGCAAAATAGCTTTCGTGCAAAGGTCTCAATTGAACGTAAAGGAGCGGTATCTATCTGCACCTGTATAAGTTAATTGGCGAGCGTAAATAGGGTATCTATATCTATGGTGCTATGCCAATGAAATATTTATTAACTGTTATGATTCTAGTCAGTCAGTGGGTGATAAGCAAGACTTATGCCTTTTATAGTTTAGGCAAAGCAGTCCCGCTTCACTGGTTGCTTTTTGTTCAGGCTTGGGTGGTGAAACGCTGTTTAAAGTGAAAAATTATCACCAAGGTATACGGCTTTAACTTGCTCGTTTTGTAGCACTTCATCGGGTGAGCCTTGAGCAATAATGTGGCCTTCGCTGACTATATAGGCTTTTTCGCAGATAGTGAGTGTTTCGCGTACATTGTGGTCGGTAATTAGCACGCCGATGCCGCGTTGTTGTAAGTGAGTAATAATTTGTTTTATATCGTTCACCGAGATGGGGTCGACACCAGCGAATGGCTCGTCTAAAAGAATAAACGTAGGCTCTGTTGCAAGTGCTCGGGCAATTTCGACACGTCGTCTTTCTCCGCCAGATAGCGCCATGCCAAGGGAGTTTTTAATATGCGTAATGTGAAATTCTTGCAGTAAGGTTTCTAGCTTTTCTAGGCGTTGTGTACGATTAAGCTCTTTACGTGTTTCTAATATGGCTAAAATGTTTTCGCTGACAGTGAGCTTCCTAAATACCGAGGCCTCTTGCGGTAGGTAGCCAATACCTGCGCGCGCTCGACCATGCATTGGCAGTTCACTAATATCGTTGTCGTCAATTTTGACAGCCCCTCTATCAGCAGGAATTAGGCCCGCAATCATATAAAAACAGGTGGTTTTACCGGCACCATTTGGCCCTAGCAACCCCACAATTTGCCCGCTTTTTACGGTCATTGAAACGTCGATAACGACAGGGCGTTTTTTGTAGCTTTTGGCAAGATGTGTAGCGTGTAGACTGGGCATAGTAAAAGGCTAGGGCTGTGTTTTTTGGTCGGTCGGGTTGGATGGTTGAAGTGTCATAATGACTCGGCCATTATCATCTCCCGCATTCACTATTGTGCTCTTCATGTCATAAGTGATTTTATTGCTGGTGGTGATATCCCCAGCCTGTTCTAATTTGGCATTGTCTAGCAGGACAAGTGTTTCGTCATTAATATCGTATTCAATGGTTGAGGCGTTAGCGATCGTCTCTGGCTCATTTATTTGGGGTCGCTGCCTAAATTCCGCTAGCTGGCCTTTAGCGATCATTTTGTTCACTTGGCCATTGTCGTCGTAAATGGCAACTTCATCGCCGGTGATGCGGATTGATCCTTGTGTGATGACGACATTACCCTGATAAGTCGTCAGCCCTTGGTTGCTGTTCTTTCTTGCTTTGTCTGCGCTGACATTAATGGGTTGCTGCCTATCATCCGGCAGCGCCATAGCGGCTTGAGGCATGATTAACATCATGCTGTATATCCCAAATAGAGTAAGTGCTACGGGTTTAACGAGGCTCATACCGGCTCCTAACATTTGATAGTAACTCAATTGTATTTTTGTCTAGTGAAACCGTCATTCCAGTTGATGTGGTCACTCCAGAGGCGTTTTTTATGATAACAGGTTTGTCAGTTTCCGCGTATTGCTCGTTTGGCTTAAGCAATAGGGTTTCAGTTTCTATCGTTGTTGCTGGTGCGTTTTGGGTATTGGCCTGTTGTATGAGTAATACGTCACCACTCATGGTGATTACCTTGTCATCGTCAGTTGCTTTTGCGGCTTTAGAGGAGGCTTGCCATGTAGCATTGGCTTCTTTTTGAGTTGCCATGGATGTTGTGTCGTATGCGCGGATATAGGGGGTGGTGAGCAAGCTATAGTGGGGTGCGTTTTCAGGCTGAAAATAGTGAGTCCTATCGCTGGTCATTATGTGTGAAATATTTCCGTCTTCGTTATATTGAGTCGTTTTTGAGTTCACTAAAAAACCATCAGGGTGTATTGATGCTTGAGTTGTATCGCTATCACCTAATTCTTTTAATAATTGGGGTGGGGATTGCCAGAGAATAAAGCACAGTATCAGTGATAGGCCAATGATGGCGGCAATATGTAATTTACTCATAATGTCTAGCTATAGATAATTGGCGAGCGCATCATCGAAAGTGCCTTGTGCTCGCATAATGAGGTCACAGGCTTCTCTAACAGCGCCTTCGCCACCATTGAATTGGCTTTGCCAATGGCTATAGTGTTGGACGGCGTAGTGTGCATTGGCGGTTGTTAGCCCTAGGCCTACTCGACGAATTAAGGCTAAGTCTGGGTAGTCGTCTCCCATGTGTGCGATATTACTATATTCGGTAGGGCGTTGTTCGAGCAGCTCTGTTAATGCATTCAGCTTGTCTTCTCTGCCCTGTAATAAATATTTTATACCTAAGCTGTGGGCTCGTCGTTCAACGATATGGCTGGTGCGTCCAGTAATAATGGCAACATCTACACCTGAACGCTGAAGCATTTTGATGCCGTGCCCGTCGAGTGAGTGAAAAGCTTTAATTTCTTCGCCGCTATTTGAAAAAAATAATCTTCCATCGGAAAGAACACCATCCACGTCGAGTACAAGCAGAGTAATGTCTTTTGCCCGTTGGATAATATCGTCGGCAACGACGGGATGTGTTAATGCGTTATTGTTCATTAAAAAATGCTCATTAAAGAATGCCTGATCGTAAAATATCATGCAGGTGTATAACACCGGTGAGCTGGCCTTGAGTATTGCATACCACGAGTGATGTAATCGATTTATCTTCCATTAACCCTAGCGCTTCTGCAGCGAGCATGCCTTCATTGATGGTATTGGGAGATGTATTCATAACGGTGTCAATGCGGGTTTGTCTGATGTCTTGTCCTGAGTCGATAGTTCTTCGCAGGTCTCCGTCTGTAAATATGCCAGCCAGTTGTTCATCTTGATCAATAACTGTGGTCATGCCCAAGCCTTTTTGTGTCATTTCTAATAGTGCATCGCTTAACGATAGCTGACAATCAACGCGAGGTATATCGCTCGCGGTATGCATAATGTCCGATACTTTAAGCAGTAGCCTTTTGCCCAATGCGCCACCCGGGTGAGAAAAGGCAAAGTCTTCCGCGCTGAATCCTTTGGCTTCTAAAAGAGCAACCGCGAGTGCATCTCCCATCACAAGTGTAACTGTCGTGCTAGACGTCGGCGCAAGATCGAGAGGGCAGGCTTCGCAATTAACGCTAATGTCGAGATTGACGTCAGCGGCTAGAGCCAGTGGTGAGTCGCTATTCCCCGTCATACTTATTAGTGGTGTTTTTAGGCGGTGAAAAAGAGGGATGAGTGCGACAACTTCTGCTGAGTTGCCAGAGTTTGAAATCGCCACAATGACGTCATTGTTATCAATCATCCCTAAGTCGCCATGGCTAGCTTCTCCCGGATGGATAAAAAAAGCGGGAGTGCCCGTACTGGCTAGTGTTGCTGCAATTTTTTTTGCAATATGTCCCGACTTCCCCATGCCGGTGATAATGACCTTTCCTTGGCAATTTGCCATGAGCTCGCAGGCTTTGTGGAAGGTGTCGTCGATACGATCAATCAGTCGTCGCACTTCTTGCGCCTCCATTTCAATCGTGCGTTTGCCAATATCAATATAGTTTGCTGTTGTCATAATGTTGTTGATCATTTTGAAGAAAGTAGGGGGTAATGAGCCATCATTATCGCTGTTATTGGTCGATTTTATTGTATCAGCCGAAGATTAGCAGTGTGTAATATCCTACATAAAGTATCAAGAGAGCGATGCCTGACATGCGGCCAATGGTTGGCTTTTTGCGAATAAAAACGGCACAGAGCATAAGCAGGCATAGGGCACCGGTCAGTGCAATCATTGAAAGATAGTCTCTGTAAAAAACATCCTCCGTCATCGATAGTGGATGGATAATGGCAGGTATGCCAGCGACTAACAGCAAATTAAAAATATTAGAGCCGATAACATTGCCAATGGCGATATCGTAATGCCCTTTGAGTGTACTCATCACTGATGCAGCAAGCTCGGGTAAGCTCGTACCGATGGCAATGACAGTGAGCCCTATCACGAGTGGGCTAATGCCGAACCCTGTCGCAATGGTGGTTGCTCCCCATACCAGTACTTCAGCGCTAGTCACCAAGAGTGCTAGGCCAATGCCGAACCAGAGTGCAGCACTTAGCATGCCCATAGATGGGATGTCCTCTTCCTCTTCGGGGTGTTGCTTTTTGTTGTAAATCAACCACCCGATTAATGGAATCATGAGTGATACGAGAAGTATTCCTTCGCGCTGGCTGAGTTCACCGTTATACAAAAACCATCCAGCAATGCCCATAATCGCCAGCATAATAGGCACTTCTTGTCGTAGCATGTGATGTTTAAAGGTAAGGGGAGCGAGTAGCGTTGTTATGCCGAGAACTAAGCCGATGTTTGCTAAATTAGACCCAATCGCGTTACCGATAGCAATTTCGCCCGCGCCACGCAAAGAAGCGCTGACGGATACCACAATTTCCGGGGCTGAGGTGCCAAATGCGACAACGGTTAGGCCGATTAATAATTTGGGGACGCCAAAGTTATTGGCAATAGCAGCACTGCCATCAATGAACCGATCAGCGCTCCATATTAGTCCTGCAAATCCAGCGAGTATGGCTAGCCACGGTAAAATACTTGTTATCATACTTGCTCTCATGTAATTGACGGCAGTAAATTGTATTTGCCTGCCAGAAAAATGGTTTATGTCATGTCAGTTGAAGGCGGCAAATGGTATAGTGTGCGGCCTTAAAAGTCAGCAATTATTCATGCTGTGTTCAGTTGTTTACTGTAACTTGGTGGTCTTGCTATTAAGGTATGTTTTTATGGCGTTTGCTCGTCATGTGAAGCGATTGTCAGTACGATTTTTGCTGCATTAGTATGCGGTAAAGAATGACGTAATCTTATTTTAAAGGAAATCTTATGTTGAATGGCTATCAATTATTATTTAAAGCGCTGCGTCGGCTAGTAGTCAATGTTATTTCTGTCTGCGTTTTAATGTTGGCTGTGACCAATGTTCAGGCACAGCCGTTTGATTCTGCTCCCCATCAAGTGGTACATGAAACAACACAAAATGTATTGGCGCTTTTGGAAACGGGCATTGATCCTGCAGCAGATATTGATCTTTTTATCCAAAAAATTTCAGAGATACTCGATCCTGTGGTCGCTTTTGATTATATCGCTCGTGGCGTGCTAGGTCGTCATGGAGAAGGATTGTCTAAAGAGCAGCAGCGTATGTTTGCAGAGGTGTTTAAAAAAGGTTTAGTGAATACCTATGGTAAGGGTTTGTCTGGCTTTAAGGGTTTGTCTATTGACGTTAAACCGCCTCAAGAGCCTTTGGGTGATGCGCGCCGAACAACTGTTTTACAAGAAGTTTCCAGCTCGTCGGGTGTGACAAAAGTGTCTTACTCGATGGCGATGAACCGCCAAGGGCAGTGGAAAATGATTAACCTGATTCTTAATGGCATTAATTTTGGTCAAACATTCCGTGGGCAATTTGCTGCAGCGGTAGAAAAAAATGACGGTGATGTGATCAAAACAATCGAAGAGTGGGAAAAAGGTGTCCTTTAAGTGCATTGCTAGTGAATATTGATTACACTGCGGCCTTTTTCGATGGTTTTTCACTAATTAAGTCGACGTAGACAAATATTCGCAATTATTAACCTATCTATTGAGTAGTATTATGGAACCTGATGTCATTAAATCCCTTTTAGAGCAGCATATTAACGCCGTTACTATTGAAGTTGAGGTCGAAGGCAGCCATGTGGCGCTGCGTATAGTTAGTAGCGAATTTGATGGCCTTAACACGTTGAAGCGACAGCAAAACGTGTACGCCGCACTCTCACAACATATTGCCAGTGGTGTTATCCATGCGGTGAATATGAAAACACTGACTCCTGAAGAAGCTGGGTAGCGATTGACATATTGGCGCCATCATTTTTAGTTTTTCTCACCTTATTTCCTTATTAATTACATAGTATATATTCATGGATAAACTCATTATCAAAGGCGGCGGAGCCTTAAGTGGCGAAATTCGAATTTCCGGCTCTAAGAACTCCGCGTTGCCTATTTTGGCCGCTACTATTCTTGCTGATTCTCCCATTCAAATTGGTAACTTGCCTCACCTTAACGATATTACAACGATGTTGGCTTTATTGCGTAGCATGGGGTTGTCGATTACGTTGAATGAAAAAATGACGGTTGAGATCGATGCCAATACGATTAAGGAGTACACCGCTCCTTATGAGTTGGTAAAAACGATGCGCGCATCAATTTTAGTATTAGGCCCGATATTGGCTCGTTATGGCGAGGCGAACGTCTCATTCCCCGGTGGTTGTGCGATAGGTAGTCGTCCTGTTGATATTCACTTACGTGGATTGGAAGCAATGGGGGCAATTATTGAAGTGGATGAAGGTTATATTCGTGCAAAAAGTAATGGTCGCTTAAAAGGCGCTAATATTTTTATGGACACTGTTACCGTAGGTGGTACAGAAAACCTTCTGATGGCTGCTGTGCTAGCCGAAGGGCGTACGGTATTGCAAAACGCTGCGCGTGAACCTGAGATTGTTGACTTAAGCCACTGCTTAATTGCGATGGGCGCCAAAATTGAAGGTATAGGTTCGGACACTCTGACCATTGAGGGTGTCGACCGTCTTCAGGGGTGCCATTATCAGGTTATGCCTGATCGGATAGAAACCGGCACTTTTTTAGCGGCAGCAGCCGCAACGCGTGGTTCGGTGAAGCTAAAAGATACTCGCCCCGATATATTGGAAGCGGTGCTCGTTAAGTTAGAAGAGGCGGGTGCTATTATCACGAGTGGTGAAGATTGGATTGCATTAGATATGGAAGGGCGTCGACCTAAAGCTGTGAGCCTCAAAACGGCGCCGTATCCTGCGTTTCCCACGGATATGCAGGCACAATTTACGGCAATGAATGCGGTTGCAGAAGGTTCTTCTACGGTGGTCGAAACTATTTTCGAAAATCGTTTGATTCAAATTCACGAATTAAATCGTATGGGAGCCCAAATTACCTTAGAGGGAAATACGGCTTTAGTTACCGGTGTTGAGCGTTTGAAGGCGGCGCCGGTAATGGCAACGGATTTACGCGCGTCGGCGAGTTTGGTGATTGCGGCTTTAGTGGCCGATGGCGACACAGTGGTTGACCGTATCTATCACATCGATCGTGGTTATGAATGTATTGAAGAAAAATTGCAAATGTTGGGCGTCAACATTCGTCGTGTCCCGGGTTAAGGGCTTTGCCCTGCTATTTTATTATTCAAGAGTATCGTATGTCTCAGCTTACCTTGGCCTTAACTAAAGGCCGTATCCTAGAAGAAACCTTACCATTGTTGGCAGTGGCTGGCATTGTCCCTGCAGAAGATATTAAGAAAAGCCGCAAGTTGGCCTTTGAAACGAATGTAGCCAACGTGCGTTTGTTAGTGCTTCGCGGTAGCGATGTTCCCACTTATGTACAGCTAGGTGCTGCAGATATAGGGATTGCAGGAAAAGATACGCTAATGGAGCATGGCGGGGATGGTTTGTATTCCTTGGTTGATCTGGGTATTGCTCGTTGCAAACTAATGACAGCAGGCATTAAAGGTGAGCCAGAAAAAAGTGGGCGTATCAAAGTCGCGACAAAATATGTCAATGTTGCTAGGCAGTTTTATGCAGAGCAGGGGCGGCAAGCCGATTTTATTAAACTATATGGTGCAATGGAGTTAGCGCCGATCATGGGGTTGGCCGATGAGATTGTGGATATTGTCGATACCGGTAATACATTGCGTGCCAATGGTTTAGAGGCGCGTACAGAGATAGCCGACATTAGCTCACGTCTTATTGCTAATAAAGCATCCATGAAAATGAAGCATGCGTTGATGCAACCTGTAGTTGATGCGGTTGCAAGGGCGGTCGTGTCGTGACGATTTCACATTTATCGACGACCGACGGTGGTTTCTCTAAAAAACTAGATGCCTTGTTAGCTTGGGATTCTGTTTCCGACCCTGCAGTTGCTGCAACCGTCGATAAAATATTGAAAAATGTAAAGCGTGATGGCGATCAAGCGGTATTAGATTGCACGAATCGTTTTGATCGACGCTCTGTGAGCAATATCACTCAAGTGACTATATCTCAGCAGGCTCTTGACGATGCATTAGCAGGCTTGCCGACTGATCAGCGTAATGCCCTAGAAACGGCTGCGAATAGAGTGCGTGCGTATCATGAGCACCAAGTGCAGCAGTCGTGGCAGTTTACAGAGGATGACGGCACGGTGTTGGGTCAAAAGGTGACGGCAATGGATCGTGTTGGTCTTTATGTGCCCGGAGGTAAGGCTTCTTATCCGTCATCTGTTTTGATGAATGCGATTCCGGCCAAGGTTGCAGGTGTTAGTGAGGTTGTCATGGTGGTGCCCGCACCTGACGGTGAGGTTAATCCGCTGGTACTAGCGGCTGCAGCAATAGCTGGGGTTGATGCGGTTTACACGATTGGCGGTGCGCAGGCGATTGCAGCGCTAGCTTATGGGACGGAATCGATCCCTAAAGTAGATAAAATTGTTGGTCCGGGCAATATCTATGTGGCTACCGCTAAGCGTGCCGTTTTCGGTGAAGTGGCGATTGATATGATTGCGGGGCCATCGGAAATACTGGTTGTTTGTGATGGTCATACCGATCCAGATTGGATTGCGATGGATCTTTTTTCTCAGGCTGAGCATGATGAGCAGGCCCAAGCGATTTTGCTTACAGATAATGCAGAGTTTCTTGAGCGTGTTGATCAAAGTATTCAAGCCTTGCTGCCTTCGTTGTCTCGTGAGTCTATTGCTCGAGTGTCTTTGCAAAACCGAGGTGCGTTAATTCTTGCTGCGAATAAGCAAGAAGTGATCGAGCTTATTAATCGTATCGCGCCAGAGCATCTTGAGTTATCTGTTGATGATCCAGAATCCTATATAGATGATATTCGTCACGCGGGCGCTATATTTATGGGGCGCCATACGTCAGAGGCCTTAGGTGATTATTGTGCGGGCCCCAATCATGTGTTGCCAACATCGGGAACAGCGCGTTTTTCTTCGCCTTTGGGTGTCTATGATTTCCAAAAACGTAGCTCCTTAATTTATTGCTCTGCCGAGGGTGCAAGTCGTTTAGGTGCGGTAGCCTCTGTATTAGCGAGGGGAGAGTCCCTTGAGGCTCATGCTCGATCGGCAGAATACCGTATTCTTGATGGTAGCGATTGATATTGACGATTGGTAGTAAATAGCAAAGTGGTCAGCTTAAGGAGCGTTCGCCGCTTTGGTTATTATGGGTACTACTGAGTAAAAGTTTATCGCTGTGGTTCTATAAGTTTTTAGGGCGTGTCCCGACAGTCGCGCTTAACCGCTGAGATTTCCCTTCTCTTGATATTGTCACCTGTACCGAATCGTTAGGTCTAACGCTAGCAATTAAATTCATACCTTCACGACCGTTGACGATGGGCTTTTGGTTGATATGCGTAATAATGTCGCCAACCAAAATGCCGGCTTTGTCTGCCGGCCCGTTTGGATAAATGCTTGTAATCATTACTCCGCTGCCACTTTGTAAGTTGTAAGTGCGAATAATGCCTTCATCTAATGTGCGCGCTTCAATACCTAGCCATCCTCGAATCGCTTGCCCGGAAGCGATAATATCGGTCATGATATTGACGGCAATGTCAGCAGGAATAGCAAAGCCAATGCCAACGCCAGAGCCTGATGACTTATTGTTTAATATGGCGGTGTTAATACCTAGAAGTTTGCCGCGCGCGTCAATCAGTGCGCCGCCAGAATTTCCTGGATTGATGGCGGCGTCTGTTTGTAAAAAATTCTCGTAAACATTAATGCCTAAACCATGTCGTCCCGTGGCGGAAATAATTCCTTGGGTGACTGTTTGTCCGACACTAAACGGATTGCCGATCGCAAGAACGACATCGCCAATTCGAGTTTTTTGTGGTTCGCCTAGCGTAATGGATTGAATATTTTTGGCGGAAATTTTTAATACTGCCAAGTCTGTTTCGGGGTCTGAACCAATAACTTCTGCACGCATTTCTCGTCCATCATATAGAGAGACGATAATTTCCTCAGAATCAGCAATGACATGGTCGTTGGTGAGTAAGTACCCCTCATTATTGATGATGACACCAGAGCCTAGCGCAGCAGACATACGTTGCTGTTGAGGGATGTCGGCACTGTTAAAAAAGTGTCTGAACAGAGGGTCGTCAAACAGTGGGTTGCGCGGTGAGTTAATACGCTTGCGTGAAAAAATATTTACAACAGCTGGCGCTGCGCGGCTGACAGCGTCTGCGTATGATATGGGCTGCTGATTGGCGGGTATAAATTGGGCGCTAAGTTGTTGCCCAAGTGTGTAGCGTAGACTGGGTGTTGCCAGTACGGTGATTAGGCCAACGGTAATGCCAATAGCGATAGGCCAGCCTAAAAATGAAAATAGTTTACGCATGCTTATCTTTGGTCATTACATTGCTCAATTAATTATTGGCTTGTATTGCTTTGACTGAGCGGGCTTTCAGGTGTTGTTTCTTTAACGAGTGCGTCGCGCTCTTTTTCTAGGCCATAACTTTCGCTAAGAGCACCTTCTCCGGGAGCCCAATCTTTAGGTGGTTGAAACGTTTCTTCGTTATCATTTAGTGGTTTGTCATTATCGTTAACACCGGTTGAAAGCAGTTGTCGGCTAATGTCAACGTTGGCTAGCTTGAGAGCGCTACCCGCTAAATGTTCGTGAACATCTTTATAGTTTTGAGTTAAATTGTTCACTAATTGTGCTGTTTGAGCGAAGTGGTCTGTGACTTCTTGTTGGTAGTTAGTGAGCTTTTCTTCCGTTTCTTGGAGACGAGTTTCTAGTGCGCGCGATTTTTTTTCACTGGGTGAAAGTGATCGATTGAGTAATAGGCTTAATAAACATCCGGCGATAAACGCGGTTGCTGCAGCAATAAGCAGAGTGGTCAATGAAAACACAGGTTTCTCCTCGTAAAGTGTATAAGCAGATAATACGCTCAAGTCTGTGAAGAGTAAAACGTTAGAGCATATAGGTGATTAAAATATATAACCCGTGGCGCACTCTAAAACCTGCTTTTTTATTCTATGAATACAGCCTAGCTCGGAATGCACCACAGATAATATATATTGCTTTTTTACTCGTATGTTTATGAGTGAAAAAAGAATGGAACGCTTGCGTTATAATACGCATTTATTTAATTGTAGGTTTATGTGTAATGAATTTATCCCCTTTGGCGCGTTATAAGAAAGATTTGCAACGCCCAGATTTCTTATTTGATGAGTCTCAGCAACTCGCCGTTAATAAGTTGCAGTCGCTATACGAATCATTGGTGGCTCATCATATGGACAAAACACGCTGGATTACTCGGGTGCTGAATGGTTTTTCCTTGTCGAGCCATCGCGTACCTATAAGGGGTTTATATTTCTGGGGGGGCGTCGGTCGTGGAAAAACCTATCTTATGGATAATTTCTACGAGAGTCTCCCATTTGAGCGCAAGATGCGCGCGCATTTTCATCGTTTTATGCGCCGAGTCCACTGTGATCTTGCAGAACTAGATAGCGAAAAAAATCCGTTACAGATCGTTGCAAAAAAAATTGCTGTAGAAGCTCGAGTCATCTGTTTTGATGAGTTCTTTGTGTCTGATATTACTGATGCAATGATTTTGGCGACACTGTTTGACGATCTATTTAAGCAGGGAGTAACGTTAGTTGCCACCTCTAATATTATTCCTGATGGGCTTTATAAAGATGGTCTTCAGCGTGCTCGTTTTTTACCGGCTATTGATTTGCTAAATCGGCATACCGAGGTTGTTAATATTGACGGAGGAACGGATTATCGCCTGCGAAGCTTGGAACAAGCAGAGTTGTATCATTATCCGTTAGACGAAGGTGCAGACAAAAGCCTCTATGAGAGTTTCTATAGCTTGGTGCCTGATAAGGAAAAAATTAGTCAAGTCTTTGATTTGGAGATTGAAGGGCGTGTTATTCAGGCTCGCTATCATGCAGAGGATGTGGTGTGGTTTGATTTTATGGCTGTGTGTGATGGCCCCCGATCGCAGAATGACTATATTGAGCTTGCGTGTGAATACCATGCTGTACTTCTATCTAATATTCCCGAGCTTTCCGAAAAACGAGAGGATCAGGCGCGGCGGTTTATTAATCTAGTGGATGAATTTTATGATCGCAGCGTTAAGCTCATCATTTCTGCCGACAAGCCGCTCAATAGCTTGTACAGTGGTCACCGGTTGGTCTTTGAGTTCGAGCGTACCGTCAGCCGCCTTTTGGAGATGCAAAGTCATGAGTATCTCTCTCGCCCGCATAAGCCATGAATTGGGCGGTTAAGTAAAATCGCCTTAAGTTCAGTGGCTTGTCGATAGCATTTCTTTCGAATATATATTGCTTGCTTATGGTTGGGCAATTGTATAGAATTCGCGCTCTTTTTTTTGGATGGACTTATTTCCGATATTAACTGTTTGCTTGTTTTTGCGGATGGCGGAAGTAAATCCTGTATTTCACGGTTCAATAAAGGCAACCACAACATGAAGACTATAAGTGCCAATCCAGAAACGGTAAAACGTGACTGGTATGTTATTGATGCTGATGGCAAAACTCTCGGTCGTATGGCTACAGAGATTGCTACCCGTTTACGCGGTAAGCATAAACCTGAGTACACTCCACACGTAGACACTGGCGACTATATCGTTGTTGTTAATGCTGAAAAAGTTCGTGTTACGGGCAATAAGGCAAAAGACAAGATGTATCATCGTCACACAGGCTATGTTGGTGGAATTAAGTCACTCAGCTTTGAAAAAATGATTGATAAAGCTCCTGAGCGCACCATCGAAATCGCGGTTAAAGGTATGTTACCTAAAGGCCCGTTAGGTCGTGCAATGTATAAAAAATTGAAAGTTTATGCCGGTACCGAGCACCCACATGCTGCTCAGTTACCGCAAGAACTGACACTATAATTAGGAGTTTATTATGACAGCGACTCAATATTACGGTACAGGCCGACGTAAAACATCGACTGCTCGTGTATTTATTACTAAAGGTACGGGTGCGATTACTATTAACGGTCGTACTATTGAAGAGTACTTTGGTCGAGAAGTAGCGCGTATGATCGTGCGTCAGCCGCTTGAGTTATTAGAAGCTGCTGAGCAATTCGATATCAATGCTACGGTTAAAGGCGGCGGTAGTTTTGGTCAGGCAGGTGCTATTCGTCACGGCTTAACACGTGCGCTTATGCAGTATGACGAAGAAAATCGTCCTGCACTACGTAAAGCGGGTTACGTTACTCGTGATGCGCGTGAAGTAGAGCGTAAGAAAGTTGGTCTACGTAAAGCACGTAAGAAGCCACAGTTCTCAAAACGTTAATTGCGAATTGTGCTCAAAATATGCTCAGATCGGTTTCGGTCTGGGCATTTTTTTTGTCTTAAAGTTAATAATACGTACATAATGTGTGGCGATTCTTGTCACTGTGGTCTAATTTCATTACCATGTGCCGGTTAATTGTGAGTGCAATAGCAGTAGGTCGTGCGATACCTTACGTATATAAATCGTATATAAGCGCAAAATCTAATGGCCTTCTTACTGGAAATATCAAAATTACATTCCTTTAAATAGGTAAAAATCAGCAGTGATGGGGAGAAAAACGTCATGAGTGATGGCGAAGTAGTGAACCAAGGTCGACGTAAATTTTTGACTGCGGCCACCTCTGTAGTGGGTGCGGCAGGTGCCGTTGGCTTTATGGTGCCGTTTGTAGGGTCTTGGAATCCGAGTGCGAAGGCGAAAGCCGCCGGTGCGCCAGTGACTGTTAATCTTGCCAAAATAGAGCCCGGGCAAATGATCACCGAAGAATGGCGAGGTAAGCCTGTTTATATTATTCGCCGTACGCAAGAAGCTCTTGATGGATTATCTAAAGTTGAAGGTGATATTAGTGATCCTGGCTCAGAAAAGTCTGTTCAGCCTGAATACATTACTGGGCAAGATAGCCGTTCGATAAATCCTGAGTTTATGATTATGTTAGGTGTTTGTACCCATTTAGGCTGCGCGCCTAAATTTCGCCCTGATGTGGGAGCGAAAGACTTGGGTGGCGATGCATGGCAAGGTGGGTTCTTCTGCCCTTGTCACGGTTCTAAATTTGATCTGGCTGGCCGTGTTTATAAAAATGTTCCTGCGCCAACGAATCTAGAGGTGCCACCACATTTTTATGAGACAGATACAGTGGTTGTTATTGGTGAAGATGGGGGCGCAGCATAATGAGTAAAGCAACAGGTTTGTTAGGCTGGATCGATGATCGCTTGCCAGTGCTTCGTGCGTGGGATACCCATATGGGTAAATACTACGCACCAAAGAATTTTAATTTTTGGTATTTTTTTGGAGTTTTATCACTCATCGTGCTTGTTAACCAGTTGCTGACCGGTATTTGGTTGGTAATGAGTTATGAGCCGTCTGCTGAGCGTGCTTTTGCATCAGTTGAGTACATCATGCGTGATGTTGAGTGGGGGTGGTTGATTCGCTATTTGCATTCAACGGGCGCTTCCGCTTTCTTTGTTGTTGTTTATTTACATATGTTCCGTGGCTTGCTTTACGGTTCTTACAAGGCTCCGCGAGAGCTTGTGTGGATATTCGGTATGACTATCTACCTAGCCTTAATGGCAGAAGCATTCATGGGCTATGTATTGCCTTGGGGACAAATGTCCTATTGGGGTGCGCAGGTGATCGTTTCTCTATTTGGTGCGATCCCTTATGTGGGTGAGGACTTAGTGCAGTGGATTCGAGGTGACTACCTTATCTCTGGGATTACACTTAACCGCTTCTTCTCGCTACACGTTATAGCACTTCCTATCGTTATATTGGCCTTGGTTGTGTTGCATATTTTGGCGTTGCACGAAGTGGGCTCAAACAATCCTGACGGTGTTGATATTAAGAAAAATAAAGATGAGAACGGCGTGCCAAAAGACGGTATTCCTTTCCATCCGTTCTATACAGTCCATGATCTGGTGGGTATTACAGTATTCTTGTTTGTGTTCTGTTTTGTTTTATTCTTTATGCCGGAAATGGGTGGGTTCTTTTTAGAATATGCCAACTTTGAGGCGGCCAATAATCTTAAAACGCCTGAGCATATCGCGCCGGTTTGGTACTTTACCCCGTTTTATGCGATTTTACGTGCGGTAACCATTGATCTGGGTGGTGTATTTACAGCGAAACTGTTGGGCTTTATGGCAATGGGCGCTGCTATTGCGATCTTGTTTGTCTTGCCTTGGCTAGATAAAAGTCCTGTGCGTTCTATTCGTTATAAAGGTTGGCTGCCGAAGGTCATGTTGTTGTTATTTGCTTCAACGTTCGTGGTATTGGGCTACTTAGGTGTTAAGGCGCCAACCGATGGTCGTACTGTACTGTCTCAGTTGGGTACAGTATTTTACTTTGTGTTTTTCTTGACGATGCCTGTCTGGTCTAACCCAGAAAATCCTAAGGTGAAATCAATACTCAATTGGATTATTTGTATTGCTCTGGGTTTATTGTTGCTCAACATATCGTTTAGCGCTATGGACAAAGAAGTCCCTGCTTTTATTCGTATCTTTGGCGTTGCTTTGGCAGTATTAACTATTTTGTTGCCAGCATTAACGGCAAAAGATACGGTAGGAAAAGAGCCGACAAGAACGCAACCTAAAGGTTTGCCCTTAGGTATTGTTCTATTAGGCTTGTTGTTCTTTGTGGTGATGACTGTATTGCCTATTAAGGCGGTTGCTGCAGGCGGTGCATTTGATTGTGGTGGGATTCCTTGTGATGCCCATGAAACTAACTTAAAAGATAAAGAGTCATTGCAGAGCGGTGCTAAGTGGTTTATGAATTATTGTTTGGCATGTCACTCTGCTCAGTATTCTCGCTATGAGCGTGTTGCTGATGATTTGGGTATTCCTCACGATGTCATGAAGGACAACCTTATTTTTGGTGATGAAAAAATTGGTTCATTGATGAAGATTGCAATGGGTCCTGCTGATTCAAAAGCGTGGTTTGGTGCGTCACCACCAGATCTTACTTTGGTTGCTCGTGTGCGTTCACCCGATTGGTTGTATACGTATTTGCGTAATTTCTACAGCGATCCGAGTCGCCCATTAGGTGTTAATAACCGTGTGTTTGCTAACGTCGGTATGCCTCATGTCATGATGGAATTGCAGGGTTTGTTGAACTGCGGCCCGGGCCCTAAATTGGATGGCTATGGCAATGTCGAAAGAAATGCCTTAGGCGAAGCGGTAACCGATGAGCATTGTGGTGCATTGGTTGAAGGTGATATTGAAGGGTCGATGAGTGAAGAAGAGTTCGATAAAGCTATTTATGATTTGGTCAACTTTATTGAATATCTTGGTGAGCCTATCGCTGAAGAACGTAAGCGCTTAGGCGTATTTGTTTTATTGTTCTTAGTGGTATTGTTTGTATTTACCTTCTTGTTAAATCGCGAGTACTGGAAAGGTATCCACTAAGCGCCTCATTTTTATGTTAGAATCCTGCGGCTTTATTGCGTGATGTATTTTAAAAATATATTGGGTAATAAAGCCGTTTTTATTTCTTGTTATGTGCATTCATGAAGTGACGCATAAATCGACAATCAACTATTATTTGAGGTGAAGCAATGGGTGTTGTTACCAAACGCTCATCAATGACGTATTTTTCTGATGCTCAGGATCATTACAGTCATCGTGTTAGAATCGTATTGGCAGAGAAGGGTGTCACTTACGACTTGGAAGATATAGACCCTACAGAGTTAACTGAGGAGGTCTGTGAGCTAACTCCCTACAATTCTTTGCCGGTATTGCTTGACCGAGACTTGGTATTGTATGAGTCTAAGGTGATGATGGAATATTTGGATGAACGTTTTCCTCATCCACCTCTTTTACCTGTGTACCCTGTTACTCGTGCGCAAAGTCGTTTGTGGATGCATCGAATAGAAAAAGATTGGTCGCCATTGGTTGATGCTATTGTCGCTAATACCGATGCTGAAACAGTGGCTGCGGCAAAAAAAGAGCTTAAAGAAAGTCTCACTACCGTCGCGCCTATTTTTGCTGAAAAACCATTTTTTATGAGCGAAGAATTTACATTAGTTGATTGTTGTCTTGCTCCTGTTTTGTGGCGCTTGGATCATTTTGGTGTAAAGCTTCCAAATACTCGCCAAACAAAACCTTTACATGATTACATGGAAAGATTGTTTGCGCGTGAAGCATTCCAAGAAAGCTTGACTGAGCTTGAAAGAGAAATGCGAGCATAATCGCGATAATGACTTTTACGGGGCATCATTATGTCTAGAATGAGTTCTAGTAGACCTTATTTAGTGCGTGCGTTGTATGATTGGATTGTTGATAATCAATGCACGCCTTATTTATTGGTTAATACACTTCATGACGACGTGCTTGTGCCCCAAGATCATGTTAACCCAGATGGGCAGATCGTATTAAATATCTCGCCTTCTGCGGTTAGTGAATTTTCCATGGAAGGGGATGATTTGTCCTTCAGTGCTCGTTTTGGTGGTGTTCCTACAGATATATATGTTCCATATGCAGCAATAATGGGCATTTATGCAAAAGAGAATCAGCAAGGAATGATTTTCGAGGCCGAGCCAGAGCTTGATAGTCCGCCCCCATCCACGCCTACTCCAACACCAGGCCCGTCAAACCCTAAGCCTTCAGCTAGCGATAAGAAAAGACCCAGCTTAAAGGTTGTCAAATAGCGGTGTCATCTGCTTATTCTTTTTGAGTATTTACTATTATTTTTTTATTTCTATTTCTTATTGGTGAAAAATGCCTTTGTCATCAATACTTAATAGCGTTCAAATAAAAAAAATAATGTAATAAACAGAAAAATAAAGAGGTTTCACATGGCATTTCTAGAACATACCCTTGGTATTATGTTGCATCCCGACAGCGAGTGGAAAGCGATTCGCAGCGAGAGGCATTCGTTCAAGCAAGTTTTTTTGAGTCATGTTCCAATCTTGGCGCTTATTCCCACTATTTGTTTTTATATCGGCGTCACGCAAGTTGGTTGGAGTGTCGGTGGTGGTGAGCCGGTTCGTCTTACTGCGGCTAGCGCGTTAGAGCTGTGTGGTCTAACTTATTTTGCTTTGCTTTTCGGTGTTTTTATTTTAGGCGAATTTATCAATTTTATGGCCAAAACCTACGGTGTTAAAGATTCGGCTGAAAAACGTCATTATGAGGGGACGGCGCTGGCGGTGTATGTCACCACGCCTGTATTCTTGGCTGGTGTATTTGGTCTTTATCCGGATATTTGGGTTAACGCAATTGCTACAGGGATTGCGGGTGCCTATGCGGTATATCTCATTTATGAGGGTATTCCTATTTTGATGAATATCGATAAGGATCGAGCTTTTATGTATGCTAGCTCTGTGGTCACAGTAGGATTGGTACTTATGGTGATTGTTCGTGTTGCCGCGGTAATTCTATGGAATACCGGTGTTGGTCCGATTTATGTGGACTAATTGTTAATGAGCCGTAAAGTACAGGTATAAAAAAAGCGGGATATCCCGCTTTTTTTATACCTGCTTACTACTACTTACTCGTTGTTGTCGACATACTCGAATACTTTGACGACTTCCTGAGCTCCGCTAATGCTGCTGGCAACCCCTGATGCATATTCTGCTTCGGTCTGTGTGAGTAAGCCCATTAAGTAAATCACGCCATCTTCTACAATTACTTTAATCTTTGAGCTGTCAATAATATCGTCAGCAATAAATGCACCTTTTACTTTGGTAGATAGCCAAGAATCATTCGTTCGAACAAGAAGGGCTGTGTTGCCTTTTATCTGTAATTCGTTGTAGACCTTGCGCACAGTATGAATTTTTTCACTGGTTTGCTGTGCTAGCTGTTTAAGTTCTTCGTTAGGTACTTGGCCTGTTAGCAAGAGAATATTGTTAAAGCTGGTAACGTCGACATGGGCAAGTCGTAAGTCAGGATCGGCTTTATTGATGTTAACGCTGGCAATGACTTCGAGTCGTTGGTCGTCTAAATAGGTGCCAAACGAACGTTCACCAGGATCGGTTTCAATAGGTTGATTGGTCGTATTGTCGATAATGGTTGTGCATGCGGATAGGCACACAAGTGCGCTAACAAGACCGATAGCTTTCAGAGTTTTCATTGTTGGCGGTTACCTTAATTTGCTTGTTGTATGGATTTTATTCTGTAGAGCTAAATAATTGTTCATCAATTAAGTCGCATAAACAAAATAATATGAGTAAATGAATTTCGTGTATTCGAGATCGAGAATCGATAGGTACCAGTAGTTCTTTATCTTCAGTGTCTAAAAGAGAAGATAAGTTCCCTCCATCGCGACCACTTAAAGTTACAACGCGCATTCCTCTTTCGTGAGCGGCTTGTATGCCTTGTAATAAGTTCGAAGGATTACCGCTTGAAGATAAGATGACTAGTACATCGCCGGGGTTGCCTAGCGCGCGAATCTCTTTAGCAAAAATTTCATTAAAGCTGCTTTCGTAGGCAATCGATGTCACATTCGTTAAGTCGCAGCCGAGAGTAATTGCCGGTAGGCTGGGTCGCTCCCTTTCGAATCGATTGATTAGGTTGTTGGTGAATAATTGCGCTAAAGCTGCCGAAGGGCCGTTACCGCAGGTTAATAGCTTGTTACCGTTTAACAGGCTTTCTACAATAATGGCGCTTGCTTCTACAATGTGAGGCAATAATTGTTCGCTACACTGGATTTTTGCATTCACGCTCGATTGGAAAATTTGATATATACGTTCTTCAAACATCGTTAACCTGTTGGGGGAGTAAGTGATGCTAATAAAAAGCACTAGCAGAGTGTAAAGGCATTTCTAATCCATTGGATAGATAAGGGGGCGCTATGTTTTGTGGGTGAGGGTGTAATGCTTACCACGTCAAACCGGCAGCTTACAGTCTCTCCTATTTTATGAGTATGTAAATAATGGCGTGCGGTTTTAATAATGCGTTGCTGCTTGTGCCAAGTTACATGCTCGAAGCCGTCGCCAAATGTATTGTTCTTACGATATTTTACTTCGACAAAAACTAATTGTCTGTCTTCTTTCATAATTAAGTCAATTTCGCCTTGGCGACATGAGTAATTTTCCTCAATAAAGGCTAATTTTTGCTGACATAAATAGTGCTTGGCCGCGGTTTCGGCTTTTTTTCCGCTAAGATTTGTCATGACGAATTCCTTTTCTGTCGTTTATAAAAAGAGGCTTAATCTAATAGCTATTGTCTCTAGGTAATAATTCTAGTTTTCCGTTGCTAATGATGGCCCAGTCTTGTTGGCGTGAAATACGGCCATGGTTGTCCATCGTTAATTGGCCTGTGGCGCCATATAATTGTGGGCTGTTTGGTTGTGATAGCTGAGAAAGTCGTGATGATATCAAGAAGCTATCCACGCCTAGAGCATATAGTTTTTCATAGCCGGGTGTCATGTTGCTATGTGTTTCTAGTGTTATCTTTTCGGGATTGTTTTCTTGTGTTATCCAAGGCATTACGGTTAGCTGAATTTTATTAAGGTCTGTATTTTGGCTTTTGCTATTCGTGCTTGCGTAGAGCTGGCTTGTGGCATATACCGGCAAATCGCTCGCGTAGTAGAAATTAAGGGTAGGCTTTATTTGAGTGCCTTCTCTTGCTCGTGTTACCAGAAAAATCATATCAATGTCGTGTCGGCGCCGAGGCTCAAAATCAAATGAGCGGCCAAACAATCGCTTTAATGCTGACGCCCTAGCTTTACTTTGGTCTATGTGAAGCGCCTGCTGAATGCTATCTGAGTAGCTATCGGTTTGATCTAGTGTGGTATTTTCTGCGATGGTTCCCCCCAGCGCTTGCCATTGGTTGATAAATGCTTGGGTGGCTCGATGGCTCCAGTCAGCAGGTGAGGCAATAATCAGTGCTCGTCGATGACCATCTTGCCATGCCTTGTCGGCGACTTGGGTTGCTTCGTCTTCGAGCGATAGTCCAAACTGGTAAAAAGCCGATGATGCTTGCTGAGCGAGTGCTTGTGTTTCTTCTGGCTTTTCTTGTTCAGTGTTAGTGCTAGCTGAGGTGTTTTTTGGGTTAATGCTTGTTGGGTCGTTCACTGGGTCGGCGAAAGGTTTTTCATCGATGTAGTTGAGCGCGAGTATGGGTGCTTGGGTATTATTTTTTTGGGAAAGAATATCTACATTCTTTTTGGATAAAGGTCCAATGACTAAATCTGCTCCATTACCGATGGCTTGCTCATAAATGTTGTCAATATTGTTATTGCCGGTATCGTATAGCGTTACTTTTGGCGTGTTTGATTGCGTATTTTGGTGGTTGTAGTAGGCGGCAAAAAAACCATCTCGAATGCTTTCCCCGGCTTTTGCTAGCTTTCCTTCTAATGGAAGTAGTAATGCTATGTGTTGAGGTTGTTCGGCAATCAGTGCGTCTAAAGAGCGTAGGCTATCAGGTAGGTAAATGTTGGCTGGGTGTTGCGCATAGCGATCTTGCCACGCTTTTAATGATTGATGTTGGGTGTTTAAATTTTGAGAAGCATCTCTTTGGGTGGTGGCTAGTTCAATCCACCCTTTCATCACGTTGCCCGTATTTGAGGTTGTTGTGTTGATTTGCTCAAGTGTGTTTATGTCAAGGCTGGATAGATAAGCCCATAATTGATTGCTATTGCGCTGTAGGGAAACGTCGTCGGCGAGTAATGTGTCGAGCGTTATCCGTTGTTGGATACTGCTGGCGGCGTTGCCGGTTATTTCATAAAGTGAGGCACTGTTACGATAAAACGCCTGCTGTTGTTCTATGCTGGCATTATTGATCGCATTAACTAGCTGCTCGTCTGTTAGCTTAGGGATGGCTAATGATGAAATGGTAGACGGAGTAGCAGATAAGTACGCTTCACTGATACTTATTAGATAGCGCGCACGCTCGCTATTATTTAAAAGTGATGTATCTATTTTTTGTAGCGTTTGTCTGGCTTCTATTTCGGCCTGCATGGATAATAAGCGTTCACTTACCGTTAATAAGGTTTGGCTTTTTTCGAGAGGCGCTAGTTGCTCGGCTTGTTGTGCTTGTGCCAGTAGCTCACTTCGGCTCGTCGTCGAGTTTGTCGTGATTGTTGATGAATTATCCTTTGTTGGCGTCGTGCAGGCGGTAAGGCTTAATAGCACCGTTGCGCATAATGTAAGAATAAATTTTGCCTGAATGTTCATGAGTATGCGGTTAATATGTTTCAATAACATAATATTTCTCTAGAGTATTTTCTGAATGGTAGCAGATCACAATTATGGTGTTTTATATATTGTCGCGACACCGATTGGTAACTTAGGCGACATTTCTCAGCGAGCGATTGATGTGCTCAATACAGTCGATATTATTGCTGCTGAGGATACCCGTCATAGTGGGAAGTTGCTACAACATTTTGGTATTTCAACACGCCAGATTGCCTATCACGAATACAGTAATGAACAACGCTTGGATAAGATTTTATCCTTGCTGTTGGGTGGTGAGTCGGTTGCCTTAATTTCGGATGCGGGTACGCCGCTTATTTCTGATCCCGGTTACGACTTGGTGAATGCGGCTAGATCGCGTGACATACCCATTGTGCCTTTGCCCGGTGCCTGTGCGGTCATTGCAGCGTTATCCGTATCAGGACTTCCCTGTAATGAGTTTACGTTCCAAGGCTTTTTACCAGCTAAATCATCTTCTCGTCGCCAAGTGTTTGGGGCTCTGGTGGATGAGGGAAGAACTACCGTATTTTATGAGTCGCCTCATCGCATATTGGAGAGTCTACGGGATCTGATGGCAGAACTGGGTGTGGCGCGTCATGTCGTCTTGGCTCGCGAACTCACAAAAACTTATGAAACGGTTTTGTCGGGGGCAGTCGAGTCTTTAATTAAGCAGCTTGAGCAAGATGGTAATCAGCAGCGAGGCGAATTTGTTGTGCTGGTTAAAGGGGTGGCCAAGCCTTCTGTTAGTGAATTGGGCATCAGTGATGAGGTCAAACAATGGATGGCTGCGTTACTTGAGCACGTGCCTGTAAAAACTGCCGCTGCCATAGGTGCTAAAGCCACCGGCCTTAAAAAGCGCGACCTTTATCAATGGGCATTATCAGTTAAAGATGAGAGTGTAGGTGATTGAATCACCTAAATGCTTGTAATTAGTTGTGCTAGCCGTTATCTTGCATTTCGGAGCTGGCTCGGCAATCGCTTGATACCTATTAATGCTTTGTCATTACGGTGGTGTTAAGAGGAAAGTCCGGGCTCCATAGGGTAGAGTGCCAGGTAACGCCTGGGGGGCGCGAGCCTACGGAAAGTGCAGCAGAAAATAAACCGCCTGCTATTTATAGTCGGTAAGGGTGAAATGGTGCGGTAAGAGCGCACCGCGCAACGGGTAACCGTTTGTGGCATGGTAAACCCCACTCGGAGCAAGATCAAATAGGAATCCGTTTGCTGTAAGGCATAAGGCGTGATCCGCGTTGGATTCGGGTAGATTGCTAAAGATGTGCGGTGACGTACATCGTAGATGAATGATTGTCCACGACAGAACCCGGCTTACAGGCCAGCTCCGATATTTACCCTCTGCTTTTGGGGGTGTCACTCCTAAAGCTGACCATTCAATATGACATTTCTGTCTCAAAAAACCTTCTTTAAATAATAAAATAGTCTCACTCTTAACAAGTTACTTTAAGAAGTGTTTTTATCTTCCTGTTTTTCATTGTTTTATTGTTGTTTTTCCTGCTGTTTTTCAACACTTTTCTGCTTTTTAGCTACTTTTTCTCTGCAAAGAATACGATTTTCGTCTCATTTCCCAACAACTTCTATTGACATTAATTTGTGGGTCAATATAGTGTCATAATGTGGGAAAAAGTGAATATTTGTGGTTTTTTAAACCTTTTTCTGAAAAATTGTGGAGCTTAGTGGGTAAGTATGTTTTTAGGTAGTCATTCAATCAATATGGATGCGAAGGGGCGTATAGCAATCCCTACTCGTGTGCGTGAGTTACTGCAAGAGGTTTGCAGTGGCCGGATTGTGGTGACTGCTCATACGGAAAATCGTTGCTTACACGTTTTCCCTGAGGATCAGTGGCAAGAAATACTGCCTAAAATCGAATCATTGCCTAGCTTTAATAAAGTGTCTCGTCGAGCTAAGTTGCTATTGATTGGTCATGCATCTCCGCTTGAGTTAGATGCCAACGGCCGTGTATTGCTTCCGCCTACCTTGCGTGAGTACGCTGGGATGGAGAAAAAACTTATGCTGGTTGGACAAGGTAAAAGTTTAGAGTTGTGGTGTGAAGAGGAGTTCTCTCGCTATATCGATTCGCCGATAGATGATGATGTTATGCCGGAAGGCATGCAAACACTGGCACTATAACGATGAGTCAGGAAATACACCAAAGCGTTCTTCTGCATGAAGCAGTTGACGCGCTAATTACTGATTGCTCAGGGTTTTATATTGATGGAACTTTTGGGCGCGGTGGTCACAGTAAAGCAATACTCAATCGTTTATCTGAAACTGCACAGCTTATGGGGATTGATAAAGATGAGCAGGCGATTGCCGAGGCTATACAAAACTTTTCCAGCGATAAACGATTTGCTATTAAGCATGGTTCATTTGCTCAACTCACTGAATGGTTGGAAGCGCGTGAGCAGCAAGGAACTGTGGATGGTATTTTGCTTGACTTGGGCGTGTCGTCCCCGCAGCTAGATGAAGCTCAGCGTGGTTTTAGTTTTATGAACGATGGCCCGCTAGATATGAGAATGAATCGGTCGACAGGGCAGACGGCGGCAGAATGGATTAATGCGGCGAGTGAGTCAGATATTGCTTGGGTGTTAAAAGAATACGGCGAAGAGCGTTTTTCTAAACGTATTGCGAGAGCAATTGTCGAGGCTCGAGCTATTGAGCCATTCGCTACCACTCAATATTTATCAAAAGTAGTATCCGAAGCGAACCCTGCATGGGAAAAAGGTAAGCATCCAGCGACACGTGCGTTCCAAGCAATCCGCATTCATATTAATGATGAACTGACAGATTTAGATGCGACCTTGGAGCAAGCCTTGGAGGCGTTATCGATAGGTGGACGCCTGGTTATTATTAGTTTTCATTCTCTGGAAGATCGTCGCGTTAAGCGTTTTATTCGTCAGCAAGTTAAGGGTGATGACCTACCGCTCGGTTTACCTATTCGCGATGCGCAATTAAATAAACGCATGCGCAATATTGGAAAAGCAGTTAAAGCAAGTAAAGAAGAGTTGCTCAATAACCCAAGAGCGCGTAGTGCGGTCATGCGTGTTGCTGAAAAAATCGCATAACGACCATTGTTGATGCCGGTATTCAAGTCATCGAAATTTATTAACCCTTTTTATCATAATTATAAAATAACCGACAACCATGAAAAGCTTATCTCATATTGAAAAGAAAAAAGCCTTTCGCCAGCAAATGCTTTGGGTGTGCGTGCTGTGGTTAGCGGTGTTGTCCTCAGCATTAATCGTCATCTATTCATCTTTTGATACTCGTAATCAGTTTAATGCATTAGAAGTATTACGTAGCGAGCGTAATGCTTTGCAAGTTGAATGGGGAAAGTACCTACTTGAAGAGAGTGCGTGGGCTTCATTTGAGCGTATTGAAAAAACAGCCGTTGATACTTTAGGTATGCAAATACCTGTAGGTCAGCAACTAGTTGTGGTGGCTGTTGATGAATAAATTCACGAATAAAAAAGACGAACGACGAGCTATTTATCGCTGGCGCTTTTATGGCGTCGCATTTTTGTTATGTGTCGTATTGTCACTACTGTTATGGCACTTGGTTCAATTGCAGGTACTGCCTGATAGTGAAAGAGGATTTAAGTTTTTACAGGGGCAAGGTCTAGCGAGAACATTGCGCACAGAAACTATCCCGGCTTATCGGGGTGTGATTTCTGATCGATATGGCGAGCCGTTGGCGATGAGTACTCCGGTTGTATCACTATGGGCAAATCCTAAGCAGCTTAAAAAGCAAGAGAGCGAATGGAATGCTTTAGCTGATGCCTTGGACTTAGATCGAAAAAAACTCGCGAATAAAGTGCAGCGCTTTCGTCATAAAGAATTTATGTACCTTAAACGACAGCTCGCACCAGAAGCGGCAGAGCGTGTTTTGTCGCTCTCCATTCCGGGTGTTTATGGTCAGCAAGAATATCAGCGTTTTTATCCTGCAGGTGAAGTCACCGCGCATTTAGTGGGGTTTACCAATATTGACGATAAGGGGCAAGAAGGAGTTGAGTTAGCCTATGATGATTGGTTGACGGGAAGTGTTGGCCGTAAGCAAGTGTTGAAAGATTTGTCGGGTCGTATTATCAAAGATGTGGCGCAGCTTGATACCGCAACTCCGGGTAAGGATATTCGTCTCAGTATCGATCTTCGTTTACAGTATTTGGCCTACCGAGAACTTAAAGCATCGGTGAAGGCGCATAATGCAGAGTCGGGTTCGATGGTTATGTTGGATGCTGAAACCGGCGAAGTATTGGCGATGGTTAACCAACCATCGTTTAACCCTAATGACCGTCGGCGTTTAACCCCCAAAGCGTTACGCAATCGTGTAATGACCGATCAGTTTGAGCCCGGATCTACCGTGAAGCCTTTGACCATTATGGCTGCATTAGAAACCGGGCGATACAATCCAAGTTCAACCATTGATACGCACCCCGGTTATTATCGTGTGGGTAAAAAAACATTGCTTGATCCGGTTAATTACGGCGTGATGGATTTAACAAAAATCATAACGAAGTCTAGTCAGGTAGGGTTGACCAAAGTGAGCCTTGATTTAGAGGCGACCGATATTCGCGATTTGTATTTTCGGTTAGGTTTGGGGCAAACAACGGGTACGGGTTTTCCCGGTGAGTCGGTAGGCATTTTGCCTAACCATTCAAAATGGCAGCCTATTGTGCAGGCGAACTTTTCATTTGGTTATGGCTTAACTCTCAATGCATTGCAGTTGGCGCAGGCTTACTCGGTGATTGCTGATAATGGAAATAAAAAGCCGGTCTCTTTATTGAAAATAGATCAAGCGCCTTCGATAGAATCGGTTGTTGATAAAAAAATTGCCAACCAAATGGTGGATATGCTCAAAACGGTTGTGTTACCCGGCGGAACCGCGAAGCGCGCTAATCTTGATAGCTATGTTGTTGCAGGAAAAACCGGCACGATTCACAAAGTGGGCAAGTCGGGTTATTCAGATAATCGCTATACCTCTTTGTTTGCTGGCTTTGCGCCTGCAGATGACCCAAAAATTGTTGCTGTTGTTGTAGTGAATGAGCCGAGTCGAGGCCAGTATTATGGGGGTGAGGTAGCTGCTCCGGTATTCGCAACCGTTGTTGAACGCGGCTTGCAGTTGCTACAAGTGCCACCCGATGACATTAAAATGCAGCAGGCGCAAAAAAAATATCCAACGACCGCAGTGTCAAATCGTAAAAAGTTAACTAAAAGTCAGTCAAAAATTAAGCATAAGGAGCCATTGTCGTGATGGCACTTTATAAGGATAAAGCGGATGTGTTTACGCTTGGGCAGCTATTGCCTCATGCGTTATTAGATTATTTGCCGGGCCAGTTAGCGCATGTAGCCATACATGGACTATCAATTAATAGTCGAGCCATTAATAAAGGCGATGTATTTGTTGCTGTACAAGGAGTGTCTGTGCATGGACAGCAGTATATTGCCGATGCAGTGAGTAGAGGTGCGCTTGCGATTCTTTGTGATATGCCTATCGAGAGTAATAGCCACTCTGTTCCGGTCATTACCATACCTAATTTGCAAAATTATTTGAGTGAGATTGCGGGGAATTTTTATTTTCACCCAACGCGCTATGTGCCTGTGGTTGGCATTACCGGTACGAATGGTAAAACCAGTTGTGCGCAAATGTATGCGCAGTTAGCTGCATTGTTCGGTGAGACCGCGGGAGTTATTGGGACGACAGGCGTAGGTGTGTGTGCTTTGCAAACTAATCAGCAATATCGTACATCGTTAGCGTTATCGTCGACAGGGATGACCACACCGGATGCGATTAGTGTGCAGCGATTATGCTCTGAATTAATGGCGCCATCGACTTGCGCATCGTCCAATGACTTGCCTATTACTCGTCTTGTGATGGAGGTATCGTCGCATGGACTGTCTCAGTATCGTGTTGCTGCGCTTGATATTAACACGGCTATTTTTACCAATTTGACGCATGATCACCTCGATTATCACGGTGATATGGCAGCGTATGGCGAGGCGAAGTCTCGATTGTTTTGTATGTCTTCGGTGGAACACGCCATTATCAATGTAGATGATGAATTTGGCGTTGAGTTAATAAAGCAAATAGCGCCTTCAGTGCGGGTCACTCAATATAGTATTCATAACGCTAATGCAGATATTTATTTGAGCAATGTTCGCCATGCCAACAGCCAAACACTGGCTAACGTGCATACTAAAGAGGGCGTTTATTCGCTATCTACGCCATTTGTTGGTGAGTTTAATTTGTCTAATTTATTGGCCGTGTTAAGTATCTTTGATGAAGCGGGGCAGCTTGAAAAAGCTATTTCTTTAGTGCCCTATTTGATGTCGATTGATGGCCGCATGGAATCGCTAGAAAATAAATTAGGGCTTCAGATTGTGGTTGATTTTGCACATACACCTGATGCTTTGCAGAATGCCTTGCAAGCTATCAATGAGCAAGTGAACGGTGATGTGTATTGCGTATTTGGTTGCGGTGGTGATAGAGATGCAGATAAGCGTCCATTAATGGCCGCTATTGCTGAGCGTTATGCGCAACACGTTATAGTGACGAATGATAATCCGCGTACCGAAAACCCGGAGAGTATTGTTGCAGATATTACACAGGGTTTTTCCCGGTCTGGTCATCGAGTCATTATGGATCGTGAGCAAGCGATTTGCTTGGCGGTGGAAGAGGCTAAATCGGGAGATGCGATTCTCATTGCTGGTAAAGGTCACGAAAGTTACCAAATTATAGGGCAAGAAAAGTTGCATTTTAGTGACCAGCTCGTTGCACAAAATGCCATTCACCAAAGGGAGTGTCGATTATGATGTCTCCCATTTCATTGTTGTCGTTAGTTGATCAGTTTGGTGGGACGGTTGTTCACCCGGATAAAGACTTGATAATCAAATCAGTCAGTATTAATACCCGTGATATGTCGGCTGGTGATTTATTTGTTGCGTTAAAAGGTGAGCGTTTTGATGCGCATGACTTTATTGACGAGGCGCACAAGCAAGGTGCAAGTGCCTTGGTTGTAGAAAAAGAAATAGTGGGAAGTGAACTGCCCCAATGGATAGTCGCCGATACAACCCAAGCTTTAGGGGATATCGCTCAGGCTCAGCGCGACCACTTTTCAGGTAAGTTGGTTGCCATCACGGGCAGCAGTGGTAAAACCACCGTTAAAGGCATGCTAGAGAGCATTTTGCGTGTTGAAGCAGGCGATGCCGTATTTGCCACCAAAGGCAATCTGAATAATCACATCGGCGTGCCATTATCATTGCTATCGCTCAGTGTGAAACATCGCTACGCAGTAATAGAAATGGGAGCCAGTGCAGTTGGTGATATTGCTTATTTAACGCAGATAGCAAAGCCTAATGTGGCTGTTGTTAATAATGTTATGTCAGCACACGTTGAAGGTTTCGGATCTATCGAAAATATTGCCAAAGGTAAGGGCGAAATTTACGACGGCCTTGCTCAAGATGGTGTGGCAATCATTAATATTGCTGATCAATATGCTCCTCAGTGGTTAGCGAAAAATGCGCAGCGAGCAACACTCACCTTTTCTGCAGAACCCGATGCTGTCGCCAATATTGTTGCTCGTAACATACAGCAACAATCTAATGGCTGTGCGTCTTTTCAATTGCAGGCCAATGATATTGAAGTCGCTATTTCGCTATCTGTGTTGGGTCTACATAACGTTGCTAATGCACTGTCGGCATCATCGTGTGCTCTGGCAATGGGTGTTAGCTTGCACTCTATAGAAAAGGGCTTGCGTGACTTTCGTGGAGTAGCGGGTCGCTTGCAGTGTTTGGAAGGTATGAATAACTCGACAGTAATTGATGATAGTTATAACGCCAACCCCGATGCTTTTTGTGCGTCTATTGATGTGCTGGCGGATATGTCTGCTCGCACAGTATTAATCATGGGTGATATGGGTGAGCTAGGTAGTGAGTCAGAAGCCGCGCATAAAAGAGTAGGCGCTTATGCTGCAAAAAAAAATATTGATTGCTTGTTAACGTTGGGAGAGCAGTCGCAGCTTGCTCATACCATTTTTGAAGGCGATAAAAAGCATTTTGCCGATGTGGGTGAGCTTATTGATGAGGCGAAACAACAGGCAAATAGCAATACAGTTTTTCTTATTAAAGGCTCACGCAGTGCTCGCATGGATAGAGTAGTGACAGCCTTAACATTACGAGGTACCCCGCAATGCTAGTGTGGTTGGCAGAATATTTACAACAATTTTATGGCGGCTTTGCTGTTTTTCAGTATCTGACATTACGAGGTATTTTAGGGGTATTAACTGCGTTAGTGATTAGTTTTATTCTTGGCCCATGGATGATTTCCCGTCTAAATATTTTGCAAGTTGGGCAAGTGGTTAGAGATGATGGCCCTGAATCACATTTGTCAAAATCAGGTACGCCAACGATGGGAGGTACGCTGATTTTGCTAGCCATTTTTATGAGCTCACTGCTTTGGTCAGATCTCGATAATCGTTATGTTTGGGTAGTGCTAATCGTGACCGGTATTTTTGGTGCAGTGGGTTTTGTTGATGATTATAAAAAAGTCGTTGAAAAAGATACGCGTGGTTTGCCCGCACGTTGGAAATATTTTTGGCAATCTGTTGCTGGTTTAGGTGCAGCCATTTATTTATATCAATATGCGGCTACTCCAGCAGAGACAGCGTTGATTATTCCTTTCTTTAAACAGGTCAGTATCGATTTAGGTTTGGCTTATATCTTACTCACTTACCTCGTTATCGTCGGTGCCAGTAACGCGGTTAATTTAACCGATGGTTTAGACGGTTTGGCGATTATGCCAACAGTAATGGTGGGTGGAGCTTTAGGTATCATTGCTTATCTTGCGGGTAATGTTGAGTTTTCTCGCTATTTGCATATTCCCTATATTGCAGGCGCGGGTGAGTTGTTAGTTTTCTGTGCGGCACTCGGTGGTGCGGGTTTAGGTTTTTTATGGTTTAACACTTACCCAGCCCAAGTTTTTATGGGGGATGTCGGTGCTTTGGCCTTAGGAGCTGCACTGGGTGTTATCGCCGTTATTATTCGTCATGAAATTGTTTTGTTTATTATGGGTGGCGTTTTTGTCATGGAGACGGTGTCGGTCATTATTCAAGTAGCTTCTTTTAAGTTAACCGGTAAACGGGTGTTTAGAATGGCACCGATTCATCATCACTTTGAATTAAAAGGTTGGCCAGAGCCTCGGGTGATTGTGCGATTTTGGATTATCACAGTGATGCTAGTGTTGCTGGGTTTAGCCACACTAAAACTACGTTAATGGTTAATTTTTTATGCCGAATGGGTCGGTATCTATAAACAGAATGATTGAGAGCGTTAGAGTAAAAATAATATGCAACTGATTGCCAGTTCACAATCTATCGTCGTTATCGGTCTTGGTGTGACCGGTTTGTCGGTTGCCCGCTATTTGCGCGATACACAACAGCATTTTGTTGTTATGGATTCACGTGAATCTCCACCTAATCTTGAAGTTTTTAAACAAGAATTTGGTGATGTCGAGCTGTATTTAGGCGGTTTAGATGAAGAGCGTTTAATGCAGGCCAGTGAAGTTGTGATTAGCCCAGGTTTAAGTTTGCAGACGCCCGAATTGCAAACAGCGCATACAGCAGGTGTTTCTATTATTGGCGATGTTGAATTATTTGCACGCGCAGTGAAGCAGCCGGTTATTGCCATTACTGGTTCGAATGCTAAGTCAACGGTCACAACATTGGTGGGCGAAATGGCTGAGTCATGTGGTTTGTCCGTCGGTGTTGGAGGCAATTTGGGTGTGCCGGTGCTTGAGTTACTGGCGCAAAAAGCCATCGATATTTTTGTGTTGGAGCTGTCAAGCTTTCAGTTAGAAACAACGTCCTCGCTTAAACCGATTGCCGCAACAGTCTTGAATGTTAGCCATGATCACATGGATCGCTACGCTTCTTTTGCGGAATATCATCAGGCAAAACAACGCATTTATCGACACGCACAAACCGTGGTTATCAATCGCCAAGATGCACTGACTCACCCGCCCCTCGCTAAAGATGCGAAAGTCATTAGCTTTGGCAGTGATGCATCAGATATGAAGAGCTTTGGTGTTTTACAGCAAGGGGATAAAACATCGATTAGTTACCAATTTTCTCCATTAATTGCGGTAGAAGATATTGCTATAAAAGGCCGGCACAATCAGCTTAACGCGCAGGCAGCTTTAGCGCTGGGCACGGCAGCGGGTTTTGATATGGCGAAAATGCTTTCAACGTTAAAGCGTTATAGAGGCTTGCCGCATCGTTGTGAGTATGTCGAAACAATCAATGGCGCTATATATATTAATGATTCTAAAGCAACAAATGTAGGCGCCACATTAGCTGCGATTGATGGTTTTGCTGACGGTAAAAATATCGTATGGATTGCCGGTGGCGAAAGTAAAGCGGCGGACTTTTCACCGCTGATGGCGACGATAGAAAAACATGTGAAGTGCACCATTCTTATCGGCCGCGATGCGCCGATGATTGAACAAGCGGTGGCTTCTGTTGTTAGCTGTATTAACGAATCGACATTAAGTGATGCGGTTAAACGCTCATTAGAATATGCCGCCAACGGTGATGTTGTTTTGTTATCACCCGCTTGCGCCAGCTTTGATATGTTTGCAGGTTTTGAGGATCGTGGTTGCCAATTTTCTCAAATTGTTAGGGAGTTAGCGGCATGATAAGCCTACGTCAACTCCCGTTATCATCGCCATTGTATTCTCCGCCACATACGAATGTTGGGTTGAATTACTCGGTCATGCTGCTTTCGGCTATTTTGATTTCGGTGGGTATCATTATTATTGCTTCGGCATCGATCGACTATTCGGCCGTTAACTATAACGATCCGTGGTTTTTTATTAAACGTCATCTCGCGTATCTCTGCATTGCCCTTGTGGCGAGTGTGGTGATGTTAAGCATTCCTACTAGTTTTTGGAAAAAGTACGGTTGGGTACTATTTTTGATTGCCTGTGTATTACTACTCATTGTACTTGTGCCGGGTATAGGCAAGCGTGTTAATGGTAGCCAGCGTTGGATTCAATTAGGTCCCATTACGATTCAGATATCTGAAATTGTAAAGTTATGCGGCGTTATATTTTTTGCTAGTTATTTATCCAATAGCCATTATGTTTTACAGACGCAATGGAAAGAATTGTTTAAACCACTATTAATGCTAGTGCTATTAATGTGGTTGCTCCTATTAGAGCCAGATTTTGGCGGAGCGGTTGTTTTAGCAGTTACCGTGGGTGGAATGTTGTTTTTAGCAGGCGCTAAACTTTGGCAGTGTATTTTGTTGCTTTTTTCCGGTTTGGGAATTTTGGCCGCATTAGCGTTCTTTACGCCTTATCGCATGAAACGACTCGTGACTTTTTTAGACCCATGGAAAGATCAGTTTGATAGCGGTTATCAGCTTACGCAATCACTTATTGCTTTTGGACGAGGCGAATGGTGGGGTTTGGGAATGGGTAATAGTATACAAAAGTTACTTTATCTTCCTGAAGCACATACAGATTTTGTGTTTGCGATTTTTGCAGAAGAATATGGTTTTGTCGGTGTACTTTGTTTGTTGGCTATATTCTTTTTACTGATCACTCATATTTTTGCCATCGCTAAAAAGGCCATGGAACGAGAAGACGTATTTAGTGCATTAGCCGTGTTTGGCGTGGCTATTTTATTGACGACACAAGTCATTATTAATGTTGGCGTGGCGTCAGGCTTTTTGCCGACAAAAGGCTTAACCCTGCCCTTTATTAGCTATGGTGGCAGTAGCCTCATTATTACTTGTTTGTTAGTAGCGTTAGTTTTACGGATTGATTATGACTTGGATTGCGCACTGGTTGGTGAAAGCAAAAGGCCCACAAAAAGAGGGGCAGCACGATGACAGCGACAAATAAAGCATGCCGCTACTTAGTGATGGCTGGTGGCACCGGCGGCCATATTTTTCCAGCAATAGCTGTCGCGAAAGAATTGCAGAAGCGTGGTGCTAGTGTTTCGTGGTTGGGAACATCAGGTATGGAATCAACCATAGTACCTAATCACCATATTGATTTTTACGCGTTACCAGTTAAAGGGTTTCGCGGTAAAAATATATTGCAGCAATTGTTGGCGCCATTGTATCTCTTGAGTTCAGTTTTTCAGGCAATGAAGGTTATAAGAAAAACACAGTCTGATATTGTCGTTGGGTTTGGTGGTTTTGTTGCGGCTCCAGGTGGCATTGCTGCGCGTTTGATGGGTAAGCCATTAATTATCCATGAGCAAAACTCGGTCGCAGGTAGTACTAATAAATTGCTTAATAAACTAGCCGCTAAAACCTTATCTGCCTTCCCTGGGGCATTGCCGAATGCTGTACATGTAGGTAACCCTGTGCGTAGCGATATTGTTAATTTACATCAGTCGGTTGCTTCAGGATGTTTAACTGCTCAAGCATCAAACAATACATTTCATCTATTAATTACTGGTGGCAGTTTAGGTGCCAAAGCTATTAACGATGTCATGCCTCATGCTATAGCCGAATTACTATCGACCATAAAAGAGAAAAATTTACCGTTAAATATCGAGGTATTACACCAAACAGGTCAAGGCAAACAGTCGACGGTTACCGAGGCTTATGCTCAATTAGGCATCAAAGCAACGACAGAAGAGTTTATTGGTGATGTCGCTGCGGCGTACCAGTGGGCGGATGTTGTGATTTGTCGTGCAGGGGCGCTAACTGTGAGTGAAATCGCCGTTGCGAGTGTGCCTGCTATTTTTATTCCTTTACCTTCAGCGATTGATAATCATCAATACCACAATGCTAAGTGGTTGGTGGATAGTGAGGCATCATTGTTAATTGAGCAGCAATCACTAACGAGTACTGAATTAGCAAAATGCTTAACTCAATTAGCGGCTGATCATCAAAAATTATCCATTATGAAAACAAAATTGCATGCGCTTGCTCTTCCTCAAGCAGCCGAGCGTGTGACAGATTATTGCGAGGCATTATGTGCTTCATCGACAAAGGGGACGAGCCATGCCGTCTAGTATGAATTTTTGCGTACCCGAAATGCGCCGTATTAAGCGTATCCACTTTATTGGTATTGGTGGTGCAGGAATGAGCGGTATTGCAGAGGTACTATTGAATCAAGGTTATACAATATCGGGCTCTGATTTACGTGGCTCAGCCGTGGTTGATCGTTTAAAAGCCATGGGAGCGAATATATTTATTGGTCATCACATGGAAAATGTTATTGGCGCCGATGTTATTGTTAATTCGAGTGCTGTTGATGAAGATAACCCAGAAATTGTTAGTGCCCGCGAACATCGAATTCCTGTTGTGCGTCGTGCAGAAATGTTAGCGGAGTTAATGCGTTATCGGCATGGTATTGCTGTTGCAGGCACGCATGGAAAAACCACAACAACGAGTTTGATTACCTCTATTTTTGCTGCCGCGAAGTTAGACCCCACCTTTGTTATCGGTGGTCTTGTTCATAGCGCTGGCAGCAATGCTAAATTAGGGACCAGTCAATATTTGATCGCAGAAGCTGACGAGAGTGATGCATCATTTTTACATTTACAACCGATGGTTGCAGTCATCACCAATATCGATGCTGACCATATGGATACTTATGAGGGTGACTTTTCTCGTTTGAAAAAAACCTTTATTGAGTTTATTCACAATCTACCTTTTTATGGGTTGTTAGTGGTGTGTGGTGATGATCCAGTGATTCAGGAGTTGTTGCCAGACATTTCTCGTCAGGTGATTACGTATGGTTTTAACGAAGGTAATGACTACCGCGCAATAAATGTTAGCCAAGATAAAACCCGTACACAGTTCTCAGTACAAAGTACCCATCTTGGTGGGGAGCAACTTGAGATTCAACTGAATATGCCAGGCCAACATAATGTGCTTAATGCGCTGGCGGCAATTGCTATCGCTAATGATGAAAATATAAGCGCTGAGGCGATCCAGCAAGGCTTATCTAGTTTTGAAGGCGTGGGTCGTCGTTTCCAAATCTACGGAGAATACCCCGTCAAGAGTCAGGATGATGCGGCAGAAAATGGAACTGCTATGTTGGTCGATGATTACGGGCATCATCCACGTGAGGTTGACGCGACCATTCAGGCAGTAAGAGCAGGTTGGCCTGAGCGGCGCTTGGTGATGGTTTATCAGCCGCACCGTTATTCTCGTACACGAGATCTTTATGAAGATTTTATCGATGTATTATCAAAAGTCGATGTGCTTATTTTGTTAGATGTTTACTCTGCGGGTGAAGAGCTTATTGTGGGTGCAGATGGCCGCCATTTGAGTCGTAGTATTCGTAATCGCGGTAAAGTTGATCCTATTTTTGTTGAAGGGGTTGATGGCGTTCCAGCGATCGTCAAAGAAGTGGTTATGCCTAATGATATTGTAATGACACAGGGAGCAGGCAACGTTGGTGGCTTGGCTGTTGAGTTAGCTAAACGCGAGTTGTCGTAAGTCGATAGTCAGTTAATGAATAATATGAGTAGTAATAAGCAAGCAATGGAAAAAAAGATAAATAAACTATCCGATTTAGGTCGTATAGGCGTGCTATTTGGTGGTGTGTCAGCCGAACGCGAGGTTTCATTAGAAAGCGGTCAAGCCGTATTTAATGCGTTACGTCATCTCGGTGCTGACGCAGTGGCTATTGATCTTACCGGTGATGTCGTTGAGAAAATTTTACAAGCAAATATTAATACGGCTTTTATTGTATTGCATGGCGGTATTGGTGAAGACGGTCGATTACAAGCGTTGTTAGAACTGTTGAATATTCCTTATGCGGGTAGTGATACACAATCATCGGCCCTCGCGATGAATAAGTTGTTAAGCAAACAATTGTGGAAAGGCGTTGGTGTTGCGACATCACCTTTTGTTGTATTGAGTCAGACGACTGACTTTGAAAAAGCGATGGATTATTTGGGCGGTAGCGCCATGGTCAAACCTGCACATGAGGGCTCAAGTATTGGGATGGGTTTTGCTCATAGCGCGCAAGAGCTAAAAGCAGCGTACCAGGTAGCAGCCGAATATGATGCCACCGTTTTGGCTGAAAAAGTGCTCGTTGGTGATGAATATACGATTGCTATTGTCAATGGCGAAGCCTTGCCCGTGATTAAACTAGAAACCGATCGAGTGTTTTATGATTACGATGCAAAGTATCGAGATAATACAACGCGATACATTTGTCCGTGTGGCTTAAATGATCAAGAGACAGAAGAAATTAAACAGCTAGCATTGTCTGCATTTAATAGCCTTCAATGTTCAGGCTGGGGGCGTGTGGATATCATGCGTGATGAAAATAATGCGTTTAATGTATTGGAAGTGAATACCGTACCGGGCATGACGAGCCATAGCTTAGTGCCTATGGCAGCAAAAGCTGCAGGGTATAGCTTTGACGAGCTAGTAGGAGAAATTATTTCCCCTCTGGCAATTGCAGATCATTAAATAAAATTATTTTGATGAAAAAAAGCAACCGACGAATTAGGGTAAAAGAAAAAAAGCCGCTTTCTTTGCCTTTGAAAAAAATACGCACAGTGCTACGTATTTTATCGGTTACCGTAATAGGTATTTTTTTATTAGGCGTTATTGGGTTTTATGGTGCGAGGTTTACGCAAGATTTTTTAAATCGTCCTATCGCGAGTATTGTTGTTAAAGGGCAGTTTGATTATGTCTCCGAACAAGATATGACATCCATCGCAAAAGAAATGATTGGCGGCAGTTTTATTGGAGAAAACATAAGCCGTATTAAAGCTACATTGGAAGCGATGCCATGGGTAGACAGTGTTGATTTAAGTCGGCGCTGGCCTGACAAGTTAGAAGTCATCGTTAAAGAACAGATTCCTATTGCGCGATGGAGTAATGACGGCTTTGTTAATGTTCGCGGAGAGATTATTTTTCTGGCTGGTGATTCGCACTTAACGCAACTTTCTGTATTAGTAGGGGAAGAGAAAGATGCAGAAATTATTATGCAACGATATTCTGTACTAGCGAGCATGTTAAGCGAGTATGGTTTATCGATTAAGGTGTTAGAGAAAAGTCGTCGCGGTGTTTGGCGAATAGAATTGGCTAATCAGTGGAAAATAATGATTGGGCGAGGTGAAATGAATAAAAAATTACAGCGTTTTACTTATTTATTAGATCAGGAAGTACTAAATATAACCATGAATATCGATACGATAGATCTTCGTTATCCCAATGGTTTAGCGGTTAGTTGGAAAGAAGTTGAAAGTCATCGTCAGAATCAAGAAGAGCTTGATGAGATCGATACAATCATTAAAGAAATAAATAGTTCGGTGTATCGTCCAACAATAAGGCAGCGAAAAACGAGCGATAAACAGTATGCAAGGGGTTAAATAATGTCGCAGAATCAAGAAAGTAACTTAATTGTCGGTTTGGATATCGGAACATCCAAAGTCGTTGCCATCGTTGGTGAATTAAATGGCAGCGAATTAGAAATTATTGGCATTGGTTCACATCGCTCAACCGGCTTAAAAAAGGGTGTGGTAGTCAATATCGAATCAACCGTACAATCTATTCAACGTGCGATCGAAGAAGCTGAATTGATGGCAGGTTGTGAAATTAATTCCGTCTATGCCGGTATTGCCGGTAGCCATATTAGTAGTATGAATTCGCACGGTATCGTGGCGATTAAAGATAGAGAAGTATTTAGTCAGGATATTGATCGTGTGATTGATGCCGCGCAAGCGGTTGCTATTCCTGCTGATCAACAAGTGCTGCATATTTTGCCACAAGAGTATTTGATCGATAGTCAAGAAGGTGTTAAAGAGCCATTAGGCATGTCAGGTGTGCGTTTAGAGGCGAAAGTTCACCTTATTACGTGTGCAGTTAATGCTGCGCAGAATATTGAAAAATGTATTCGACGTTGTGGTTTAGAAGTAGAAGATATTATTTTGGAGCAGTTAGCGTCTAGCTACTCAGTACTCACCGAAGATGAGAAAGAGCTAGGTGTGTGCATGGTAGATATCGGTGGTGGTACAACAGATATTGCAATATTTATTGATGGAGCCATTCGTCACACCGGTGTGATCCCGATCGCGGGTGATCAGGTAACTAACGATATTGCGATGGCTTTACGCACTCCGACATTACATGCGGAAGATATTAAAATTAAATATGCGTGTGCCTTGGCCAAGCTAACGGGTGCTGATGAAACGATACAGGTGCCAAGTATTGGCGAGCGACCAGCTCGCGCACTTTCTCGACAATCATTAGCCGAAGTCGTTGAACCGCGTTATGACGAGTTATTTACATTAGTACAAGCCGAACTACGTCGTAGTGGCTTTGAAGATTTAATCGCTGCCGGCATCGTTCTGACCGGAGGCACAGCAAAAATGGAAGGAGTGGTCGAGCTGGCCGAAGAAATTTTCCATATTCCTGTGCGTTTAGGTGCACCTCAGCATGTTAAAGGCCTGTCTGATATTGTTAGTAATCCTATTTATTCAACGGGTGTTGGTTTGTTGCACTATGCGCAAAAACGACATCAAGACGGCCGTACGGTTTACAAAGAAAGTAAGCCAACATTTTTACAGCAAATGAAACGCTGGTTCCAAGGCGGCCATTAATCATTTGTGTTTATTATTTTGATATCAATAGTTATTTACGTATTTTAAAAAAAGGGGAAATGCCATGTTTGAATTAGTAGAGAATATGCCGCAAAACGCAGTGATTAAAGTTGTGGGTGTTGGCGGCGGTGGCGGTAACGCTGTACGTCATATGATGGAGTCACATGTCGAGGGTGTAGAGTTTGTGTGCGCAAATACCGATGCGCAGGCATTGCGTGATGTTGATGCACGCACAGCCCTGCAATTGGGCGGTGATATGACTAAAGGTCTAGGCGCTGGAGCAAATCCTGCGGTTGGCCGTCAGTCTGCCATCGAAGATCGCGAGCGTATTGCTGAAGTACTACAAGGAGCGGATATGGTCTTCATTACCGCCGGTATGGGTGGTGGTACAGGTACTGGTGCTGCACCGGTTGTGGCCGAAGTGGCCAAAGAAATGGGTATTCTAACCGTTGCGGTTGTGACTCGTCCTTTTCCGTTCGAAGGCAAGAAGCGTATGGCTGTTGCAGACGAAGGTATTTTTGAGTTGCAGCAGCATGTTGATTCACTCATTACTATTCCTAACGAGCGCTTACTATCTGTTTTGGGAGCTTCAGCCAGTTTAATCGAAGCCTTTAAAGCCGCTAATGACGTATTACTCGGTGCCGTACAAGGTATTGCAGATCTTATTATGCGCCCCGGTATGATTAATGTTGACTTTGCCGATGTGAAAACAGTGATGTCTGAAATGGGCATGGCAATGATGGGTAGTGGTTCTGCCTCTGGTGAAGGTCGTGCTCGTGAAGCCGCTGAAGCTGCCATTAAAAGTCCGTTACTTGAAGGCATTAATTTGCAAGGTGCTCGTGGTATTTTGGTGAACATCTCAGCAGGTTTAGATCTTTCTTTGGGGGATTTCAACGAAGTGGGTGAAACCATAGAAGAATTTGCAGCGGGCGATGCAACAGTGGTTGTGGGTACGGTCATTGACCCCGAGCTTAGTGATGAAATTCGAGTGACTGTAGTAGCTACCGGCCTACAAGATACTCAAGTGCAGAAAAAAGCACCTGAAATGGTTGTTAATAATGCACGTAAGCAGCCCGTAACCAATTATAGTGAATTGGATCGTCCTACCGTTATGCGCAACACAAGTGCAGCGACGGCTGCGGTAGAAGCAGATCATCCTGTATCGGACAAGGATTTTGAATACCTTGATATCCCCGCTTTCTTAAGAAACCAAGCGGACTAAGTAAAATTGTAAAGTAAAGCAAGCAGTTGCTGTGTTGGTTTAGCGATGTGTTAACCCATTGAGGAACTTTCTTAAAGAAGGCTTGTCATTGATTGATAGTTTAACCTTATGGTGGTTGTTGGCTTGACTGCTAAAATGGGCGATGTTCATGATGGATTCTTTCCCCTTGAATTCATTATGCTTTGCCCGCTAGGCAGGCTCGTTTTATGTGAATTCTTTCCCATCGGCTTATCGTGGCGTTTATCAGCGCCGCTGATAGGTCATAGTAAAGTCGCATAGAGCTAGCGAATAAATGCTGTTACAATGCGCGCCTTTTTTGGTATGCATGTTTGTATTATCAATAACCATCGTCTACGATTTATCTATCGAATTTTTATCTATTAAAAATTCCTTACAGGACAACAACTTATAATGATTCGCCAACGAACATTGAAAAACGAAATACAGGCTACAGGTGTTGGTTTACACACCGGTGATAAAGTGTACTTGTGCTTAAAACCCGCGCCTGAGGATTATGGTATTGTTTTTAGGCGTGTAGATTTAGAGCCATCGGTAGATATTCCAGCTAAAGCCGAGAATGTTGGTGATACGACACTATCGACGTCCCTTGTAAGTGGCGATGTAAAAGTTTCCACGGTGGAACATCTGCTTTCTGCCATGGCGGGTATGGGTATCGATAATGCGATTATCGAGGTCAGTGCCGCTGAAGTACCTATTATGGATGGTAGTGCAGGGCCTTTTGTCTTTTTGATTCAGTCTGCGGGCATTCAAGAGCAATCTGCGCCTAAAAAGTTTATTCGCATCAAAAAGTCGGTATCCGTTGAAGATGGCGATAAAACCGCCAGCTTTCGTCCTTTCGATGGTTTTAAAGTCAGTTTCAGTATTGATTTCGATCACCCTGCTTTCAAAGATCGTTCGTTGCATGCCTCGGTTGATTTTTCCAGTACCTCTTTTGTGAAAGAAGTGAGTCGTGCGCGCACTTTTGGTTTTATGCATGAAATTGAGCACTTGCGGTCCAAAGGTCTCGCTAAAGGTGGCAGCATGGATAATGCAATTGTTGTTGATGATTTTCGTGTGCTTAATGAGGACGGTTTACGCTATGAAGATGAATTTGTTAAGCATAAAGTACTAGATGCTATTGGCGATCTTTATCTATTAGGTAATAGCCTAATAGGTGAATTTTGTGCGCATAAGTCAGGTCATGCGTTGAATAATAAGTCACTAAGAAAGCTGATTTCACAACCAGATGCATGGGAAGTTGTAACGTTTGAAGACGATAGTGCGGCACCTATCTCGTATGCCAAGCCAATACTGGCGGTTTAAGGTAGAGAAACAGTAAAAAAGCCGTATGTTTATGGCTTTTTTTTGGTGAAAAAATAAGCTATATTGCGCCATGCATAGTTAAATTCTCTTTTTATAATAATTCTAGCTATAAAAACACTTTTTTTAGATCAAATTAATTTTTCCAGCAGGAATCGCTAGAAAGTCATCTATACTCTATTTACATAGCATTATTTGCTTTTAGTATTTGAATTTAGTTTCACCCATAAGATGTATATTGGTTATTGTGAAAGTCATACTCGTTAATAATAAAGGGAAAACTCGTCAATTCACCTTAGCTGGTTGGACGAGAGCCCTATTGTCACTTTGCTTTCTTGGTTTACCCTTGGGAGCTGGCATTTATATTGGTCATGAGTCTAATAAAATAGCGGCCGATGGTCTGATGACAGATATGGCTAATCAGGCATGGGATGATACGCTAGCAGAGCAACAGCAAGCCCTCGAAGACGTTAAACAAGAATCACAAGAAACGCTGTCTGCGATGACACTGAGAATGGCTGAGCTGCAAGGCCGTCTCGTCAGAATTGACGCGCTAGGTGAGCGCTTAACTAGCATGGCTGACCTTGACCAAGGTGAGTTTGATTTTACGCAACAGCCCGCCGTTGGTGGTCCAGAAACCGCTGAATTGGGTGACTCCCATACCCCTCCTAAGTTCATAGACCTCATTAATCAATTAGCCGATAAAATTGATGATAGAGAGCAGCAGCTAGAAACGCTCGAATCATTGATGGTAGATCGTAGCTTTCAAAATGACGTATTTGTGGCTGGCCGCCCTGTGCTTAAAGGCTGGATGTCATCACGCTTTGGCCGCCGTACAGACCCTTTTACTGGGAAGGTAGCTTGGCATAGCGGTGTTGATTTTGCAGGCAAGATGGGATCCGAAATTGTTGCGGTAGCTTCTGGTGTTGTTATTGAATCCGGTGAGCGTGCAGGCTACGGTGGCATGATCAAAGTGAATCATGGTAATGGCTTTCAAACACGCTATGCGCATAATAAGAAGAATTTAGTAAAAATAGGTGATGTTGTTAAAAAAGGACAAGTCATCGCCCTAATGGGCAGCACAGGTCGTTCTACCGGCCCTCATGTGCATTTTGAAGTTTATAAATACGGCCGTACAGTCGATCCGGCCTCTTATATCAATCGTACTTACCGATAATATCCCTCCAGGTTAATTAACAGCGGTAACAACCTTTTCCTAATAGATAGCCTCTATTACAGACGCTTAACGGGTTGATTTACCGCATATTGCACCCACTTAATTACCATCTATTCGTAGCGATGTACGTTTCGAATGTTTTAAACGAGACGAGCCCGTAGTCGCTCCTACAATAATAATTTAGGTCAGTTATGTTCAATAAAATAGTTCGCACCGTGTTTGGTTCCAAAAATAAACGTGAAATCAAACGTATGGGTAAGTTGGTTAGCAAAGTAAACCAACTAGAGGACGATATGGTATCGCTCTCAAACGATGAGCTGAAAGCAAAGACAGCCGTGTTTAGGCAACGTTTGTCAGATGGTGAGACCATAGAGAGTCTCATTCCCGAAGCATTTGCAGTGGTTAGAGAGGCGTCCAAACGTACACTAGGCTTGCGGCATTTTGATGTGCAGCTTATCGGCGGAATCACTTTACATGAAGGGCGTATTGCAGAAATGCGCACAGGTGAAGGTAAAACATTGGTATCTACCTTACCCGCTTACTTACATGCGTTAACCGGTAGTGTTCACATTGTGACCGTGAATGACTATCTGGCTAGTCGTGATGCCAAGTGGATGACACCTATTTATGAATTTTTAGGGATGACTGTGGGTGTTGTGCACTCTATGCAGGCTCTGGAAGATAAGCAGGCTGCGTATCAAGCCGATGTTACCTATGGCACAAATAACGAATTTGGTTTTGATTACTTGCGCGATAATATGGCGCTCGCAAAAGAAGATAGGGTACAGCGCCCATTGCATTTTGCCATTATCGATGAAGTAGATTCTATTCTTATTGATGAAGCGCGAACACCGTTAATTATTTCAGGACAGGTCGACAATAACGCAGAACTCTACCGGACGATGAACGGTATTATTCCCAAGTTACAAGGCCAGCCTATCGCCACTGAAAAAGATGCAGAAATTGATGAGAGTATCGACTTTACCATTGATGAAAAACAGCGGCAGGTAGAATTAACAGAAAAAGGTCATCAGCGTATAGAAGAACTGCTCACTAAGGCTGGCTTACTTGAACAAGACGAAAGCCTGTATGCAGCGACTAACCTGAGCTTACTTCATCATGTGCATTCTGCACTTAAAGCCCACTCCATGTACCAGAAAGATGTTGATTACATTGTAGAGAATGGTGAAGTGTTGTTGATTGATGAGCATACCGGCCGCACCATGCCGGGCCGCCGTTTATCGGAGGGTTTACACCAAGCGATTGAAGCGAAAGAGGCTTTGTCGATTCAAAATGAATCTCAAACAATGGCATCGACCACTTTCCAAAATTACTTCCGTTTATATCCTACGCTGTCGGGGATGACCGGCACGGCCGATACCGAGGCTTTTGAATTTCGACAAATATATAGTTTAGATGTTGTCGTTATTCCGACTAATCGTGAAGTCCAGCGGAAAGATTTGAATGACTTGGTATATCTCACCATCGAAGAAAAATATGATGCCATTGTTGAAGATATTAAAAAATACCAAAAAAATAATGCGCCCATTTTGGTGGGAACAGCTTCTGTTGAATCATCAGAAGCACTATCCCAGCGACTCGATAAAGACAAGCTAGTTCACAATGTTCTCAATGCTAAATTCCACGAAAAAGAAGCTGAAATTATTGCTCAGGCAGGGCGTCCGGGTGCAATAACCATCGCAACTAATATGGCCGGTCGCGGTACTGATATTGTTCTTGGGGGCAACTTGCAGGTTGAACTAACTACCTTAGGGGACTCTGCGTCAGAGGCAGAAGTCGACGCACTTAAAGCCGACTGGCAGCAGCGCCATGATACCGTAATGGCAGCGGGCGGTTTACATATTTTGGGTACAGAGCGTCACGAATCTCGTCGTATCGATAACCAATTGCGTGGCCGTGCAGGTCGGCAGGGTGATCCTGGCTTATCACGCTTTTATCTGTCGATGGAAGATAATCTGATGCGTATTTTCGCTTCTGACCGTGTGCGTAATTTCATGCAAGCACTCGGTATGGAAAAAGGCGAAGCTATTGAGCATCGTATGGTTTCTAACGCGATTGAAAAAGCACAGCGAAAAGTAGAAGGGCGTAACTTTGACATTCGAAAGCAGTTGCTAGAGTTTGATGATGTAGCGAATGATCAGCGTCAGGTGATTTATAATCAGCGTAATGAAATTCTTGAGGCAGAATCCATTCGTGATGTTATTACACATATTCGTAGGGATGTAGTTAGCGACACGTATAGCGGTTTTGTACCACCGCAAAGTATGGCGGAACAATGGGATGTTGAAGGTTTGCAGCAATACATCGAATCTGAGTTTGATACTCCAGCACCAGTGCAGCAATGGCTAGACGATGATCCGTCATTGCACGAAGAAACGTTGTTAGAAAAATTGACGGCTGCGATTCAAGAAACTTATGACAAAAAATGTGAGCGTTTATCTGACAGCTTGATAGAAATTGAAAAACAAGTGATGTTGCAAGTGCTCGATATGCAGTGGAAAGATCATTTGCTGAATATGGATCACTTACGTCAAGGGATTGGTTTACGGGCTTATGCGCAAAAAAATCCTAAGCAAGAATATAAGCGTGAATCATTCGAGTTGTTTCAATCGATGCTGCAAACGATTAAAGAAGAAACCGTGCGTATCGTGACACGAGTTGAACCAGTGTCAGAAGAGCAAATGGCTGCGATGGAAGCTGAACGCCGCCGGCAAATGGAAGCTGAAATGAAAATGGAACATGCTGATTCTCCATCGTTAACGGCAGATAATAAGAGCCAAGAACCACCGGCAGATGAACAAACTTTTGTGCGCGAGGGTAAAAAAGTGGGACGTAACGAGCCTTGTCCTTGTGGATCAGGGAAAAAGTATAAGCAATGCCACGGCAAGCTCTAACATGCGTCGACACTTAGCCCGATCGTTGACATTTAGCTCCGTCATTCCGGTGAAAACCGGAATCTACTCAATTTTTGTCTATACCGGTGTGAAATACTATGGCAAAAAGAACGGCTAGCCATACCCACCAATACTTTTAGCGAGACGACTTGTATGCCTGTAGGTCAATTACCTTTTCCAGAAATGCCTCCTATCTCGGGAATCAAACTGAATGCTGTCAGTGCGGGTATCAAAAAAAATCACCAACTTGATGTATTGATGATAGCGCTACCCAGCAATGCCACGGTTGCTGGTGTATTTACACAAAATGCATTCAGTGCAGCGCCTGTTGCTGTATGTAGAGAGCATATTAAGCATCAGCCGTCTTATATTGTTGTCAATTCAGGTAATGCCAATGCCTGTACCGGCGAATTAGGTATGGCGGCTGCACTAGATTGCTGTTCTGCCATTGCCTCTCACGCTGGGATCAAACGTGAACAAGTGCTGCCATTTTCTACCGGTGTGATTGGCGAGCTATTACCTGCTCAAAAAATTATCGATGCCTTACCTGCACTTTTTGACCAGCTTAGCGAAGCGCAATGGTCACTGGCGGCGCAAAGTATTATGACTACAGATACTTGCCCTAAAGGCGCTACGCGTTCGTTCGAATACGAAGGTGAAACCGTCGTTGTTAATGGTATTGCCAAAGGCGCGGGAATGATTAATCCGAATATGGCGACTATGCTGGGATTCGTGGCGACTAGCGCGACGGTTAGCAAAGATGTGTTAGATGTGTTGTCGTTTAATGCGGCTAATCAGTCATTTAACCGTATTACGATTGATGGTGATACCTCGACCAATGATAGTTGCCTATTGATGGCCGCTAACCAGACATCGTCTGTTGTTGATAGTACGTCGGGTGCGTTTTATCAGCGCTTAGAGCAAGCGATTAACGAAGTGTACACCGAATTAGCACAAATGATTGTTCGCGATGGTGAGGGCGCTACGAAATTTCTTTCGATCCATGTTGAGCAAGGCGCTACAGCGGATGAGTGTCTTCAGGTGGCTTATGCGATTGCGCATTCACCGCTGGTGAAGACGGCGTGCTTTGCTTCCGATCCTAACTGGGGGCGTATTGTGGCGGCTATCGGCTATGCAGGTGTTGATGCGTTGGATGTTGAACGGTTGCGGGTGTACTTAGGCGATCAATTAATTGTCGAAAATGGTGGGCGTGCCAGCAGTTATACCGAAGAGGCGGGCCAGTTAGTCATGGATCAGCAGGATATTACGTTGCGTGTTGTGTTGGATCGAGGGCGTTTTTCCGAAACAATTTGGACCACCGATTTATCTCATGAATATGTAACTATTAATGCTGAGTATAGAACGTAGTTATTATTGGAGAGCTTCACACGAAAACCATTTCACTCTCATGCGGCGTTTACCCCACAAGGGGGTATCGAGGAAAAATGTAATCAATGACAAAAACGACTCCAGCCGATTCAAAAAAAATGGTTCACGTTGCTGTAGGTATCTTGCAAGATACGAATGGAAAAATTCTATTAGCTAAGCGAGCGTCGCATCAGCATCAAGGCGATTTGTGGGAGTTTCCCGGGGGCAAAGTTGAAAAAAATGAAACGGCATTTGATGCTTTAGTCAGAGAGTTTATAGAAGAAGTCGATGTAAAAATTACGCAGGCTACACCTTTTCAGCAAGTCGAGCACGATTATGGTGATAAACGTGTGTTATTAGATGTATGGCTAAGTCAAAGTTTTGAAGGCGTGGCTCGCGGTAAAGAAGCGCAACCTATTCAATGGGTGAGTATTAGCGAGCTGGATAATTACCCTTTCCCCGAAGCTAATCAAGCGATTGTTCAAGCTTTGCAATTGCAGTTATCTCATTTATAACTGTCGCTATTAGTGACTTTTTCTACGCGCGGCGCATCGTGCAAGAATCATCTGCAGATACTCATAAAGTAGCGGTTTTATTCAGCAGTAGACAATGTATATCGCTCATTTTTATACACTTCATGGCCTTTCCTTTACTACTGTTCCCAGTTGCCATCATTGTTGTTTTCTTCGCTTACAGGGATCGAAAATTTTTCGTCTGCCCATGCCCCTAAGTCAATAAGTTGGCAGCGTTTGCTGCAAAATGGTCGATAGGGAAAGTCGTCATTCCACAGTATGCTTTTTTTACATTGAGGACAGGGGAGTTCGCTTGTCATTGTGATGCTCTTTTTGGGTAATAAACTATTTTATGTGTCATTTTAGGGTGTCACTCAAGAAGCCTATCTGTTGATAGCCGTTAATAGTTTGTTGTGATAATCCTCAATGTTTTTCGTTAGCTGTTCAAGGTTTCCGTCATTAATAATAATATCGTCAGCGCATTGGTTGCGCTCCGTTCTCGATAATTGCGTTTGTATAATACGCTCTATTTGCGAGTGTTCAACACTGTCACGCTGACTTGCTCTTTTTATTTGTAATGCCGTTGGGCAGTCAATGGCGAGTGTTCGATGAGTCAACGTATTCTGTTGTGTTTCGAATAGCAGTGGTGAAGATAAAATACCATAGGGAGATGTTATTGATAATAACTGTTGTTGAATTGCCTCCCTAATAAGAGGGTGTAATGTACTCTCTAGCCATGTTTTTTCTTCAGGTTGAGAAAAAATAATTTCACGCAATTGTTGACGATTTAACTCGCCAGAATCCAATAAAATACTTTTACCAAAGTGCTGGCTTATGGTCGATAGCGCAGGGGAACCTAAAGATACAAGCTCTCTAGCCACTATATCGGCATCAACAACATTAATGCCTAGTGATTGAAAAGCCTTAGTCGCGCTTGTTTTGCCACTAGCAATGCCCCCGGTAACACCTAAAATAAATGTCATGTTGTTGTCGACAGATCTACGCAATTAGTAATAGCCCATTAGCCCTAAGCTGTTTAAATAATAGTTAATAATGTGATCGCCCCATACAAAAGCAATCCACCCGGCTATAGCTAAATAAGGCCCGAAAGGGATAGGTATGTTTTTGTTTTTACCTAAAATAATAATGCCGGCGATACCGATAACAGCACCTACAAAAGAAGATAGTAAAATAATTAACGGTAAAAATTGCCACCCCATCCACGCGCCTAATGCGGCTAATAATTTAAAGTCGCCATAGCCCATGCCTTCTTTGCCGGTGATTAATTTAAATAACCAGTAAACAGACCATAATGATAAATAACCAAAAACGGCTCCCCATAAAGCGTTTTCTAGACTCGTGTAAAAACCAAAACTATTGACTATTAGCCCAAGCCACAGTAACGGTAAGGTAATACTATCAGGTAAAAGGTGGGTGTCGATATCAATCATCGTTAAACAAATCAATGCCCACAACAAGAGCAAAGCGGTTAAGCCTTCAATAGAAAAACCTAGGCTGTAAATAGCCCATACGCTCAATACGCCGGTAGCCGCTTCGATAATAGGGTAGCGTGCGTTAATTGTTGTACCGCAATAAGCGCATTGCCCTTTTAATAATAAGTAGCTAATAACCGGAATATTATGCCAAGGTTTTATAGCGGTATTACATGCTGGGCAGGTAGAGCGAGGAGTAGAAAGTGTTAGTTTTTGAGCTGATTTTTTTTTATCTTTTATATCTAAAAAATGACAGCATTCAGAGCGAAACTCCTGCTCCATTATTTTGGGGATGCGGTATATGACGACGTTTAGGAAGCTGCCAATGGATAAGCCTATAAGTGCTCCAAGTGGATAGTATATAATTGGAAATTCTGAAAATTGTAGAAAAAAATATTCCATAGGTTCAACCATGTATTAACGGTTTTTTGTATTTTCTAAACTGCGCTACCAATTTGAAATATCGGCAGATACATGGCTATTAACAAACCACCTACAAGTACACCAAGTATGGCCATAATAATAGGTTCTATAAGTGATGAAAGACTGTCTACCGTGTTATCCACAATATCTTCATGGTATGTTGCAGATTTATCAAGCATTGCGTCTAATGCACCAGACTCTTCGCCTATTGCCGTCATTTGTAACATCATGCTGGGAAACAGGCCAGAGCTACGCATTGATGCATTTAATTGAATGCCTGTAGCAACATCGTCTCTTATTGATAATACGCCTTCCTCATAAATGATGTTGCCGGTTGAGCCTGCTACGGACTCCAGTGCGTTGATAAGAGGAACACCTGCGGCAAAAGTGGTCGAAAGCGTCCGTGCATATCTAGCAAGAATGGAATTGTATATTATCTTGCCGGCGATAGGCATTTTCAGTAAAAATTTATCGGTGCTTTTTCTTAAGCCGTGAGACTTTTTATAATAAAACTTGAACAGTACAACAATACCAAGAATGCTTCCTGCGACTAGCAGCCAGTATTTTTGCATTATCTCAGAGAGATTTAATACAAAAAGTGTAAAGTCAGGGAGATCAGCTCCGAAACTATCAAATGTGCTAGCGAACTGCGGAACGACTTTTATAAGCAATATTCCTGTAACCACGGCCGCGATAAGTAAGATGGCAATAGGATAGGTGAGCGCTTTTTTGATTTTAGCTTTTAATATTTCTGTTTTTTCTTTGTAGGTGGCAAGTCGGTCAAGTAATGCTTCCAAGGCACCTGCTTGCTCTCCTGCTTCTACGAGATTGCAAAATAAATCGTCAAAATATTTAGGCTGCTTACGTAAGCTGGCGGCAAAGCCTGTACCAGAGGCAACGTCTGTCCGAATATTAAGGATTAATTCTTTCATTGATTGGTTGTCAGCACCGTCAGCCACAATATCAAAACTTTGAACTAAAGGAACGCCTGCTTTGATCATGGTCGCCAATTGGCGTGTGAATGAAGCGATATCTATGGGTTTAATTTTTTTGCCTGAGCCGCTAAATAGTGGCTTTGGTTTTTTGCGAACGACCTTTGGCCTTATTCCTTGTTTGTTAAGCTGCGCTTTAACTAGTGCTTGGGAAGTGCTTGAAATTTCTCCTTCAACCTTTTTCCCTTTGCGATTGATACCTTTATAAATAAAAGTAGTAGATTGAGGTGATGCCATAAAATTAATCCACGTGAGGAAGAAGGTTGAGTGTCAGTAAATTCGTTTAATTAATTGGATACTATAACACAGTGTCTAATTAGTCTTTTGTGATACGGTTGGCTTCTTCTAGAGTCGTCAGTCCTAGTGCAACTTTACGCAATGCGGCAACACGTAAATTATAAAAGCCCTCAGCTTGAGCTTGTTTTGCAATATCTAAAGAGTTGCCACCTTCCATAATTAGGTGGGATATTTGGGGTGTTATTCTTACTACCTCGTAAACTCCGACTCGGCCTTTATAACCTTTGTTACATTTTGGGCACCCATTGGCTTTAAAAAGTTGCCACTCTTGTCGCGGCACATCAATGACTGACTCTGCTAACCCCTCTTCTTTTAATACATCTTCGGGCAGTTCATCCATTGGGCTTTTGCAGTGATGACATAAGCGTCGCGCAAGGCGCTGTGCAATAATCAAACTGACGGTTGTTGCAACGTTAAAGGTAGGGACGCCCATATTTAACAGGCGGGTCAACGTCTCTGCAGCGCTATTGGTGTGGAGTGTGGATAAGACTAAGTGACCGGTTTGTGCTGCCTTAATAGAAATCTCAGCCGTTTCTAAGTCGCGGATCTCCCCTACCATTACAATGTCGGGGTCTTGGCGTAAAAATGATCGCAGTGATTCAGCAAATGTTAGCCCGACTCGATTATTGACCTGTACTTGATTAATGCCTTCTAGGTTAATTTCAACAGGGTCTTCGGCGGTAGATATATTGCGCTCGCTCGTATTAAGAATATTTAAGCCAGTATAGAGTGACACGGTTTTACCGCTACCGGTTGGCCCTGTCACCAGTATCATACCCTGTGGTTGATTGAGCGCATCCATAAATAATTGTTTTTGTGCATCTTCATATCCGAGTGCGTCAATACCCATCTTAGCTGATGAAGAGTCAAGTATCCTTAACACTATTTTTTCACCAAATAGTGTAGGTAGTGTGTTAACACGAAAATCAATAGATTTGCTGCGAGAAATCTTTAATTTAATACGACCATCTTGCGGTATGCGACGCTCGGAAATATCCATTTGCGACATCACTTTTAGGCGAGCAGCCAATCGTGTCGCTAAATTAGCCGGTGGCTTTTGTACTTCATTTAATACGCCATCAGTACGAAATCGAATCCGGTAGCTTTTTTCATAAGGCTCAAAGTGAATATCCGAAGCGCCCTGTCTAATGGCTTCCACTAATATTTTATTAATAAATTTAACAATAGGGGCTTCGTCGGCGTCTGTTGATTCCTCTTCTTGTTCATCAACGTTTTCTGGGTTTATATCACTGAAATTGTCTTCGTCTAGGCCTCCAAGTGTCTCACCTAGGCTTTCTTCCTGAGAGGTTAAAAATTTTTCAATGGTTTCATCTAACTTATCGGCTTCAACCAAAATAGGGTCAATGGTTAGCCCTGTGTTGAACTTGATATCGTCTAAGGCTTGCAAATCGGTAGGATCTGTAACAGCTAAGAAAAGTCGGTTGCCACGTTTAAATAATGGCATCACTCGGTGCTTGCTGACCAGTTTATTATCGACCAAATTTATAGGGAATTGATTACTTTCATGTATTGCTAGGTTGTATAGTGGAGTGCCAAATTCTCTTGTAGCTACAATCGCGATTGTTAATGCGTCCAAGACTAGCTCTTTAACAAGATAGTCAACTAAGCCTATCCCCTTTTTTTGGCTTGCTGCCAGATAGTTTTGCATGTCTTGTTCTTCAACAAGTTTTTCTGAGGTTAGCCTTTTAGCTAGACCGCTCAATGGCATTAATGTACTCATAAAACAGTATCTTCTTATTTTTAAACCTCGATTCTGTATTACTCTACCCAACAAATCAATGGTTAGTGGATGTGCGTTAGTGATAGGTTCGTGTATTAGGTTGCTGAATTTAATACCTTAGTCTACTACTAAAAATTGGCACGTTAGCCATTTTTCGGTAATTCAATGTCTTTTTGTGACATTTTTGGTCACCTTTTTTCATGGTGGTGTTTGTTAATAAATACTTTTAGTTAAAACTTCTCAATGTTTTAGCGTATATCTATGTGTTAAAAAAGTTGGCACGCTAAATGATTATTCATAGTTGGAAAAATATATAAACTTTCAATAACGTCATACACATTAAAAATTTAAAATAGGTGAGTATTATGAAAAGACATCAAAGTGGTTTTACATTAATCGAACTTATGATTGCAGTGGCAATTGTAGGCATTTTAGCGTCAGTAGCATTGCCTGCTTATAATGAGCAGCAGGTTATTTCTCGTATATCGGAAGGCACAACGCTTGCCGCAGATGCTAAAAAAGTGTTTGCTAGAGGTGGTGCAACAGGTGTAGAGCTTGATGCCACAATGGATACGTGGAATGCTAGAGCGGGTGGTAACGGCGCCTCAACCACGTATGTGAGAAGTGTCCTTTTTAATGTTGGTGAGGGTGAGGGTACATGTGCTACCTGTGGTCAGTTGACGGTTACATATAATGAAGCTAATGTTGGTAGTATTACTAACACATCTAATACGTTGGTATATACGCCATATATGATCACTGGTGGTAGTGACGCAGGCATACCCGAGTATACTGCTTGGGGCACTGCTGTGGGTAATGGTAATACCGGTGGAATGGCATGGGCTTGCGGTTCAGCTACTGAGGCTGTGTCGGTCGCTAGGGGATTTGCTGAAGATGTTCCGAATGGCAATCTAAATGCCAATTTTGCGCCATCAGAATGCCGATAATTGATTAATTAGTTTCTCAAGAAGGGCGCGCCAGCGCCCTTTTTTATTGGTTTGATCGTTGGGCGTGTCGATGGCTTGTTTGGCTAGTATGTCAAAAGGTAGTTAATAAAGTGAAAGTTACCACATTAATTACTATCATAAAGTCTAAATTAAAACCAATGCTGCTTCATGCTTTGGTGTCTGCTGTTGCCCTAACAGCTGTTTTGCTATGGGTTTTTATCGTTTGGTTCCCTTCCCCTTTTGCAGAAATGCTCAGAATTGATAACTTCTTTCTTATTATTGCTATCGTAGATTTTTGTTTAGGGCCTCTTATTACTTTGGTGATTTATAATCCGCTAAAGTCACAAAAGGAGCTGCTTTTTGACTATATTATTATTACTTTGCTGCAAGTGGGTGTATTACTTTACGGATTATATACCTTGTCTGAGTCTCGGCCTGTTTATGTCGTTTTTGTCAAAGATCGCTTAGAGGTCGTTGTTGCGGGTGATTTTGATGCAGAAAGGCTTGCTAAGTCTTCATTGCTGGAGTACAAGGTGTTACCTCATTTTGGTCCAAGGAGTATTTGTTCAAATCGCCCTCAAACTCCAGAAGAAACTAATCATTTGCTGTTTTCGGGGTATGATGTGCAGCATATGCCCAAGTACTTTCGGCCGTGCAATGCTGGTGAGCTAGTGAAGAGTGCCTATCCTGTTGAGCGGTTATTGTCGATTATTAATACCTATAAAGCTCAAAGGCCTGATCAAGAGCAGGTACTTGATGGGTTGCTTAGAGAGGTATCTAGGGTTAGTCATCAATCAGAGGTTGTATGGTTACCTGTTACTCATCGGTTTGGTGCATGGGTTGCTTTAATCAATGTAGAGTCGGGGCAGGTGAATCGCTATATTAACGTGAATCCTTTTCAATAACTTTTTGGTGCTGTCCGAATAACGGTTAATTATCTCGGAGATAGAAATGCTTCTTATAAATAATAAATTAAATGTTAAGCAGTACGGTTTTTCCTTGTTGGAGTTAATGTTTGTCCTTTTGATTATTGGTATAATTTCAATGTTTGCCTATCCAAGCTACGTTGAAAGTCAAGTGCGCTCACGCATTACAGAGGGAACTTTGCTCACTCTTGAGGCACACCTTGTAATGGGTGTTGCTGATTTGAATAGCGTTGCTGGTTTGAATGCGATGATGGCAAATTGGAATGCTCGCCTCAATGGCAATGGTGCATCTAGTAAGTATGTTCGCTCATTATTATTTGATGAGAATGATAATTTAGTAATGACACTGAATGAAAACAATGTGGGTTCCTTCGATAATAACTCTAACACTATCATTTACACTCCGTATCTCTTATCGGGAGGGGCGTATCTACCTGTAAGACAAGCCATCATAGCGGGTAATGTCACGGGTTTTGTTCGTTGGGCCTGTATATCGACTACGGGAGATTATAGTCAGATTAGTCAAGGGCTGCCTGAGCCAGAGTTATTTGGTACTGTGCCCTCAAATCTAGTACCTACTAGCTGTCGCTAGTTTAGAGGGCTGCTTATTGATTAAGCTAACCGCATCGACAAATCCACCGCCTTACAATCCTTCGTCAATGCCCCAATAGAAATATAATCCACCCCCGTTTCCGCAATCGCCACTAATGTCGTTTCAGTAATCCCCCCCGATGCTTCTAGTTTTGTCTTTCCGGCATACTTTTTATTCTCCGCCACTGCCGTTCGCATATCTTCTAACGAAAAATTATCCAGCATAATAATATCGGCGCCAGCATCTAGGGCTTCTCTAAATTCGTCTAGGTTTTCGGTTTCTACCTCTACGGGTTTATCCGGGTGGTTGGTTTTGGCGGTGTGAATAGCGGGGGTGATACCGCCGCAGGCAGCGATGTGGTTTTCTTTGATTAAAAAGGCATCGAATAAGCCGATACGATGGTTCTGGCAGCCGCCACAGGTGACGGCGTATTTTTGGGCGGTACGTAAACCGGGGATGGTTTTTCGGGTATCAAGTAAGGTAACCGCGGTGTGCTTGACTTTATCGGCATAGTGTTGGCTGGTGGTGGCAACGCCAGATAATAGCTGTAAAAAATTCAGTGCGGTACGCTCACCGGTGAGTAGGCTACGTGCAGAGCCGGTTAGGGTAAATAGGGTGGAGTTGGCGCTAATCGCATCGCCATCGTTGGCATGCCAAGTAATCAGTACTTGTGGGTCGAACTGGGCAAATACTTCGTTCACCCATGCTTGCCCTGCCATGATGGCATCATCACGGGTGATGATGGTGGCTTGTGCCGTTTGTGTAGCGGGTATTAGCTCGGCAGTAATATCGCCGCTGTCTATTCCTTCACCTATATCTTCGGCAAGTGCATGGCTAACAGCACGGCGAATGTCGTTTTGTAATGAGTCGTTAATGGTGGGCATATAAAAAATCCGCTTTATTGCTATTCGCTTTTAGTAAGGGTGCTCCCGATCTAGGGGGCGTATCAATAGGTTGCGAATTATATAGTGGATTTGTTGTAAACGTTAACTTTTAGCGATATTGCCGAAGGGTGAGTGTGTCGCCTCTTTGAGTAAATTCGACTTTTTTGAGGGCGCTCATACCTAAAAGAATCGAGTCGTTACTCATGGCGGGGTTAATGCTGGCGTTTACGTCGCGCAATACAATATGCCCAATAGTGAGTTGATCTAGCCGTGTATTATAAACGGTAATAATACCATTCGCGGTGCTGGCGCGCTGTTCCGCGCCTTTCGTTAGCCCTAGGCGGCGAGCAATAACCTCAGGGATCACCACATCGGTTGCGCCGGTGTCTAATAAAAAGGTGACTTCTTCGCCATTAATTTTGCCCTGCGTAACGTAGTGGTTAAACCGGTTGCGCTTTAGTATCACTTGGTTTTGTGTGGGGGATTGTTGGCTGTCGGGGTTCTGGTTAGGGTTGTAAGCTTTTTTCTCCCACTGGCTAAAGAAAAAGATTAATAAGCCCAATGCGACTACCCATGCGAGAATCATCATGGTTTTGCCCATCGATTGGGTGGCGTCGGGTGTATCATTTTGCATGGGTGTGTCTCATATTACTGATTCAGTCGTTCTGGTGAAAACCGAAATCTATTCACTGTGATGGCTATGATAAAAGCGGCATGACTTCCCCGTCGATCACCAACCTATCAGGATTATTCGTTAAGCGGTATCATAGGGTTTATTTGGAATGGGTTCTACAACCGTGTTAAGCAATGAGCAATCAACATCGAAGCCCTTGTTGGCAATCAACGAAGGTTGGTTATCGAATGCCGATGCGCGTGTTCGTCATGTGGTATCTCCTAATTATAACGAGCGCCCTAGCGATACAATCATTGATTTGCTGGTGGTTCACAATATTAGCTTGCCGCCCGGACAATTTGGCAACGGCTATATCGAGCAATTTTTTACGAATCAACTCCCTATTGGCGATCACCCCTATTTTACGTCGATTGACGGCGTATGTGTGTCGGCTCATCTACTAATCACCCGCTTAGGCGAGATCATTCAGTTTGTGCCTTTTACTCAGCGAGCATGGCATGCTGGGCGCTCATGTTTTGATGGGCGAGAAGAATGTAATGATTTTTCGGTGGGTATTGAGCTAGAAGGAACCGATGAGCTACCTTATACCGATCAACAATATGCCATACTCGCAGATGTTGCTCGTGCTTTGATGCAAGCCTATCCCGCCATGGCGATTGATCGAATAGTCGGGCATAGTGATATAGCGCCGGGGCGAAAATCCGATCCCGGTGAGGCATTTGATTGGCCACGTTTTCGTGGCTTATTAACGGCTATAAGTGAATAACGATAAACATCGATAGCTTGTTTTTCTGTTCTATGAGTGCAATTTAGCTCAGAATGCACCACGGGTATCAATAAGTTATTAATCTGTCATTTCTTAGGAGTTTTTATGCCAGCTTTCGATATTGTTTCTGAAGTTGATAAACATGTACTGACTAATACCGTCGATCAAGCTAATCGTGTACTCGATACACGTTTTGATTTTCGTGGTGTCGATGCTAAATTTGAACGTAAAGAATTTGTCGTGACCCTATGGGCGGATGTCGATTTTCAGCTCCAGCAAATGCTGGATATTTTACAGTCGACCATGGTGAAGAATAAGCTAGACATTAAATGTTTAGATGTGGCCGATTTTACGCCATTGGGCAAGCAGGTAAAGCAAGAGATAACCGTACGTACGGGTTTAGAATCATTGCTGGCTAAAAAAATTGTAAAAATAATTAAAGATAAAAAGCTGAAAGTGCAATCGCAAATACAAGGCGATCAGGTGCGAGTAACCGGTAAAAAACGTGATGACTTGCAAGCAGTAATGGCGATGCTAAGAGAAGAAGAGCTTGATATGCCGTTGCAGTTTACTAATTTTAGAGATTAATATTCTCCATGAATAACTCCTTATTTCATATCCTGCATAATGATAATTTTCCACTAAAAAAACTCATCATTTTATCCTTGCTAGGTTTTTCTGCTGGCTTACCCATATTATTAATTTTTTCTACCTTATCTTTATGGTTAGGTGAGGCTGGCGTATCAACATCAGCGGTGACGTATTTTAGTTGGGCGGCTTTGGGCTATTCCTTTAAGTTTATTTGGGCTCCAATTATTGATAAATTACCGCTGCCTGTAGCGAGTCAATTGTTAGGTCGTCGTCGTAGTTGGTTATTGTTAGCACAGTTCGCTGTCATCGCTTCGATTATGACTATGGCTAGTGTTGATCCTATTGATGGTTTATCGGCGATGGCATGGGCGGCAGTGGCTTTGGGGTTTTCTTCAGCCACACAAGATGTGGTTATTGATGCATATCGTATTGAGTGTGCGGATGCAAAAGATCAAGCGTTATTGTCGTCTAGTTATATTGCTGGTTATCGTATCGGTATGGTGGTTGCTGGTGCAGGTAGTTTATATTTAGCCGATTTTTTTGGTAGTCGCTCCGGAGCTTATGCGTATAGTGCATGGCAGTATACCTATTGTATTATGTCTGCTTGTATGTTGATAGGGGTTGTCACCACTTTATTGATTGCCGAGCCTCGTTCACAACAACAGAGTGAGCAATATCCTTATAGTACAGACTCGTATCTACGATTTTTCGTCATATTTTTATTGTCGATTGCCGCATTGGTGAGCGTATTTTTTTGGTTTCCAGTGATTGATCATGGCATAAGTGGTTATTTAGGTAGCGTCATTAACTTTTTATTGGCTGCGGCAAAATTATTGCTTGCCTTAAGCGTAGCCATAGCCATCGGTTTTAGTGGCGCGACGTTGGGTGTCGTAGATAAAACGATGGTGGTAGAAAGTTATTTATCCCCGATTAAAGATTTTTTTCTGCGTTACGGAAAACTCGCTTTATGGGTATTGTTATTGATTGGTTTTTATCGCATCTCCGATATTATTATGGGTGTGATCGCCAATGTGTTTTATCAAGATCTGGGTTATAGCAAAACCGATATTGCTAGTGTGACCAAAGTATTTGGTTTGTTAATGACTATTGCTGGTAGTTTTTTGGGTGGTTTTTTAGCTTTGCGCATGGGGGTCATGAAGGTGTTATTGCTCGGCGCGATTTTGTCCGCATTAACGAATATTACTTTTATGTGGTTATCGACGGCAGAACCAACTATTACTGCGTTAAGTGTTGTGATTGCGATTGATAATTTAAGTGCAGGTTTAGCCGTCGCCGCGTTTGTCGCTTGGTTATCCAGTTTAACGTCCATTGAATTTACCGCAACGCAGTATGCAATTTTCAGTTCAATGATGACCTTGTTTCCTAAGTTGCTTGGAGGGTATTCGGGTACTTTGGTTGAGAGTGTGGGTTACTCCACGTTCTTTTTAATGACCGCCATTATTGGCATTCCAGTTGTCATGTTAATTCTATTTTTGCAAAGGCGTCTTTCGTAACGTTTTACATGGTTTTCATAGTCTTTGGTATGTAGCCTTGTAATCTATGTATTTGGTGCCATATTTTGCGTAAGTTGGCGTGTTGAGTTTCGCGACTGATGTATCAAGGAGATTGATTTGAGAGTACTGTTTTTATTATTTATTGTTATTCCCATTATTGAAATGTGGCTGTTAATCACAGTGGGGCAGCATATTGGCGCTATTCCCACCATTGGTTTAGTACTATTGACGGCTTTTATCGGAGTGGGATTATTGCGCTATCAGGGGGCGGCCACTTTACTCAAGGCTCGCTCTAAAATGCAGGCTGGCTCATTACCTGCTCGTGAAATGGCAGATGGTTTATTTTTTGCGGTCGGTGGTGCTTTATTATTAACGCCGGGTTTTGTGACCGATGTTGTGGGTTTTGCTTGTCTCACGCCCGGTATACGTACCATTATTATTGGTGCTTTTGCTAAAAATATATCAAGCGGCTTGTTTTCTCAATCTAAGGCGCAAAACCAGTCATTTAACTATTCTGAAACTCATCATTATTCCTCTTCTTCTGGTCGAGCTAGTTCGTCTCAAGTTGATATTATTGAGGGTGAGTATGTGGCGAGCGAATCCTCAGATCACCATAAAAAAATAAAACCTGATCAATAATTGCTCAATTCAAATCAAGAATCTAAATAAACCATAAAAATCTCGTGTAATCACTTGAAATGAATGTGAGTAACCCCATCTGATTAGCGAGCTGTAATAAAGCTCACTAATTTTGTAAGCCACGTCCGGTGTAAATACTAGGCGGGGTGTGTGATTAATAACAATACTTAATTGAGACAATCGGAGAGAGTAATAATGAATATTCGTCCTTTACATGACCGCGTAGTGGTTCGTCGCCAAGAAGAAGAGGCGACCTCTGCGGGTGGCATTGTGTTAACTAGTTCGGCAAAAGAAAAGCCTAATCAAGGCGAAGTGCTTGCAGTAGGTAACGGCCGCGTACTTGATAGCGGTGATGTGCGCCCTGTTGACGTTAAAGTGGGTGACGTTGTGGTATTTGGTAAATATGCAGGTAGCGACACTATTGATGTTGACGGTGAAGAATTAGTTATCTTAAGCGAATCAGACATTAAGGCAGTGGTTGAAAAGTAAGGTTATTAATTTTTTCTTCCATACATTTATTTTTTTAAACAAAGATTAATTGCAAGGTAAAAAATCATGGCAGCTAAAGAAGTTCAATTTGGGGATAACGCCCGTCAAAAAATGTTAGCCGGTGTTAACGTACTCGCCGACGCGGTAAAAATTACGCTAGGCCCTAAGGGTCGTAACGTTGTTTTAGATAAATCATTTGGTGCACCAACCGTTACTAAAGATGGTGTGTCTGTTGCGAAAGAAATCGAGCTAAAAGACAAGTTCGAAAACATGGGCGCGCAAATGGTTAAAGAAGTAGCGTCTAAAGCATCTGACGATGCGGGTGATGGTACAACAACAGCAACTGTATTAGCGCAATCATTTGTCAATGAAGGCCTAAAATCTATTGCGGCGGGTATGAACCCAATGGATCTTAAGCGCGGCATCGACAAAGCAGTTGCTGCAGCCGTTGCACATATTCATAGTATTTCTCAGCCTTGTACTGATACTAAGTCAATCGCACAGGTTGGCACTATTTCTGCGAACAGTGACGAAGCTGTTGGCTCTATCATTGCTGAAGCGATGGAAAAAGTTGGTAAAGAAGGTGTGATTACCGTTGAAGAAGGTAACAGCTTCGATAACGAATTAGACGTTGTAGAAGGTATGCAATTCGACCGTGGCTACCTATCACCTTATTTTGTGACCAACCAAGACAATATGATGGTTGAATCAGAAAGCCCATTTATTTTGTTGGTTGATAAAAAAATCTCTAATATCCGTGAGTTGTTACCGGTACTAGAATCAGTCGCAAAAGCAGGCAAGCCATTGGTTATTGTTGCTGAAGATGTTGAAGGTGAAGCGTTAGCTACGCTGGTTATCAACAACATGCGTGGCATTGTAAAAGTGGCCGCTTGTAAAGCGCCAGGTTTCGGTGATCGTCGCAAAGCGATGCTAGAAGACATTGCTATCTTAACGGGTGGTACGGTGATTTCTGAAGAAGTAGGTTTAAACCTAGAAGAAACTACGCTAGAGCATTTAGGTACCGCTAAGCGCGTAACTATGAGCAAAGAAAACAGCGTGATTGTTGATGGTGCTGGCGATGCGGCTGCGATTCAATCTCGTGTTGCTCAAATTCGTGCGCAAATTGAAGAAACCTCGTCTGATTACGATAAAGAAAAGCTGCAAGAACGCGTCGCTAAGTTAGCTGGTGGTGTTGCGGTTATTAAAGTTGGTGCAGCAACCGAAGTTGAAATGAAAGAGAAAAAGGCACGCGTTGAAGATGCACTTCACGCAACACGCGCAGCGGTTGAAGAAGGCGTTGTTCCTGGTGGCGGCACGGCATTAATTCGTGCAGCTGCGGCTATTGCTGACTTAACGGGCGACAACGATGAGCAAACCGCAGGTGTAGCTATCGCATTACGTGCAATGGAATCTCCACTTCGCCAAATCGTAACTAACGCTGGTGAAGAAGCCTCTGTTATCGCCGACCAAGTGAAAAAAGGCGAAGGCAACTACGGCTTTAACGCAGGCTCAGGCGAGTACGGTGATATGTTAGCTATGGGTATTCTTGATCCAGCGAAAGTAACGCGTACTGCTATCCAAGCAGCGGGTTCTATCGCAGGCTTAATGCTAACCACCGAAGCAATGGTTGCCGATGCTCCAGAAGAAGGCGGCGCACCAGCTATGCCAGACATGGGCGGCATGGGCGGCATGGGTGGTATGGGCGGCATGATGTAATTTTTTTGCGCCAAGCATAAAATCCATAAAACCCTGAAGGTTAACGCCTTCAGGGTTTTTGTTTTTCAGGTGCTCCTAAAAAATAGTTGGCAGCGCCTAAAAAACGGCATAGAATCTGCGCCGAAATTTGACCTTTTTAGAGAATTTATGAATATCTAGCCCAAGCGTTTTCTCACGATTCAGAGGCGCGTAAGCAATAACAACCTTCTGCTTTGATTTGTGAGGATTCTTGAGGTTCACTCCTGTCAGCCATTTTTTTTTGTGATTGACACGTCTGTTTTCCATCTATCTTCCTTTGCAGAACCAGTCCCTTACGGGAAGGCTTTAGTATGCTTAATGAAAAAATTATTGTCGGTAGTGAAGAGTGGTGCGCATTTTCTAGTTTGGGAATCTCTGCTATCAAGGCGCGAGTGGATTCTGGTGCTAAAACATCATCTATTCATGCATTTGATATCCGTACCTTTACGCGCGATATGCAAACATGGGTGAGTTTTGAAATTCATCCTTTACAGTTAAATCGTAAAACTGCCATTCGGTGTGAGGCGCCAATTGTTGATAGGCGTATGGTGAAAAGCTCATCTGGCACGTCGGAAAAGCGTTATGTGATTAAAGTGCCCATGGAAATTGGTCAGCATGTTTTTGATATTGAAGTGACATTAACTAATCGCGATTCGATGGGATACCGAATGCTGCTGGGAAGAGAGGCAATGCAAAACCGTATGCTTGTTGATCCTGCAGCGAGTTTTATCTTGGGAGATAAAACAGCCGAAGAAATCAAAACGCTTTACGGAAAAAAACTGGTTAAACCTTCGGGGCTAAAAATTGGTATTTTAGCGAGTAATCCCGAGCTATATAGTAATCAGCGTATTATGGAGGCTGGGCTTGCTCGAGGCCATGAGGTTGAGTTTTTTAATATCAAGCAATGTTATATGAAGCTAGATGTTGAAACGCCTGAGGTGCACTATAGAGGTGGGAGAATTCTTAATGATGTCGATGCCGTTATTCCGCGAATTAGACCTAGCATGACTTTTTATGGTTGTGCGCTAACAAGGCATTTCGAAAGTTTGGGGATTTTTGCATTAAATGGTTCTGCTGCAATTAGTCAGTCGCGAGATAAGTTATTTTCTTTGCAGCTATTACAGGAGTCTGGTTTGGATATTCCTACATCGGGTTTTGCAAATTCACCCGTTGATACCAACGATTTGATTGATATGGTTGGCGGCGCTCCTTTAATTGTAAAACTTTTGGAAGGTACTCAAGGTAGAGGTGTGGTGTTAGCGGAAACTCGCAAAGCGGCTGAGTCCGTTATTAATGCATTTAAATCATTAAAAGCTAACTTGTTAGTTCAGGAGTTTGTAAAAGAAGCGCAAGGTAAAGACTTACGTTGCTTTGTTATTAACGGAAAGGTTGTAGCGGCAATTGAGCGCACAGCAGCACCGGGAGAATTTAGAGCTAATATCCATCAAGGAGGTTCCGCAAAAATTGTCAAAGTGACAAAAGAAGAAAGGAGTTTGGCAATTAAAGCGGCTAAAGTTATGGGCTTGTCTGTAGCGGGTGTCGATATTATTCGCTCGAATAAAGGGCCGTTATTACTTGAGGTAAACTCTTCTCCAGGCTTGGAAGGGATTGAAGCGGCAACAGAACAAGATATTGCTAGTTTGATGATCACGGCCATTGAGAGAAAATTAAAATGGAAGCTACCAGAGGAGTAGGCTCTTAAGGCTGCATAACGAACGAGCTAGTGAAGTGTTGCCCGTAATACATTATTTCTGTGGCCTCTGAATAATTGATGCGTGATTTTTCGCGGGCTAAAAACGCCCCATTCTTTGTTGAAACTTTTCTTAAATAGCATGTTTTTATCTCACCGAAAATTTCACTCAGACGTATTTGTAGGTTCCTTATGCTATCGATGTGTGCGCTTAAATATTTAATCGTATTTTGCACTTCGTCACACTATTGCCAAAAAGTTGTAGCTTTGTGTGCCATTCGCGTGCGAATACTTTTCAGTTGAAAAGCAGAAGCGTAGGATAGCTGCGCTGCAAGTCCCCATATCTAATATGATTCATAAGGAGAATGATTATATGAACCCCCTACGTTATTTTTTGGCTAAAAAAATATTTTTACTTCCTGTCGCCGCGACTCTCACATTGTCGGCGTGCTCAAATTCCAATAATTCTTCCCCCAGTACTTCGGAGATTCCAGAAGCAGAGAATGTTGTAGCGTTTAATAAAGCACAAGGCATTGTCAGTCGACAAAAAGACTCTTTAAATAAGACCGATTTTTTTGCTCAGGCTATTGAAGCGGTAAAACTAGGTGAGCGTGATCGTGAAGTAAAAGTGTTGAGCTCTCAGGCTAAATCTGTAGAAGTGCCAAGCGCTATACCGGCATCTTCTATTATTCCGCCCAAAGGTGCGAAGGCGTATCAAGATGATGCAGATAAATTTGTTGATATTAATGTCGAGCCGCAACGCTTAAAGCGCGCTACGTTTAAAGCACTTAGTGAGTTAAGTAAAACGCCACAAAAGCCCAGTACCGAATTGTCGTTGAGTTTTTCTTCATTTAGCTTTCAGCCTGCCCCGGGTATTGATAAACGCCTATTGGAAGCTATTTCTCGTCCATCAGGTTATGAGCATACCTATGGTTTTTTGTATTTAGACGAATACCTTAGTGCGAAGGCAGAAAAACAATTAGCTCGTATTGGGTTGCAGATTTTAGATGTTCATAGCGATATGTATGCGGTAAAGATACCGCGTAGCCAAAAAGTGCTTCGTCAGGTGATGTCGCTAGACTACGTTAAGTGGATTGGGTATTCACAGCCAGAACAAAAGTTGAGTCAAAATTTAGCTCGTGTATTTAAGCAGCTGTCGGATCAGGTGGATGTTCTGCCCGTGTTTATTAATGTATTTGATGTGACGTTTCAGAAGCAAAGTACAGCGTTGTTGAAAAAAGCAGACATTATACTCGGGCGTTTTGATCAACGTACTGGCGCTTATCATGCTGCCCTTAACCCTAAGCAAATTGGGTGGTTAATCGAGCAAGATTATGTGAAGTTTGTTGAGCTGGATGAATCTGGTTCTGGACACCACGAAGAGAGTATGTCGGTCATGGGTGTTGACTATATTCGTACTGGTGGCGCTGGCACTAACTTTGACGGTAGTAACACTATTGTTGGCATTATGGATAGTGGTTTTATGCTTGGTGGTGCTGCGGCAACCACGCATGTCGATATGAATAAAAATGGTTGCGGTGCAAACTATACGAGCGATACCGCTGGTGTATGGAATGATCAGCATGATCACGGCACTCATGTGCTAGGTACTATTATGGGTTCAGGTATTGGTAACTCTCGTAATCGAGGCGTTGCTACTGGAGTGGGTAGTCGCGGCGATCAGAGGATTCGTGCGGCCAAAGTGCTTGATAGTACAAACAGTTTTCCTACGTCATCTTGGGTGAGTAATGGTTTTGATTTTATGGCCAATGCCAGTAACTGCGATAGCCCGCGCCCGCATATCATTAATGCCAGTTTAGGTACGAGTGCTTTGGGTGGTAATGGTACCGGTACCCTTTCGCGTAAGCTGGATGCGAATACATGGGATCACCGTCAGTTGTATGTAATATCAGCCGGTAATAGCGGTTCAGGTGCGAGTACTATTCCTAGTCCAGCGGACGCCAAAAACGCTCTTGCTGTGGGTAATGTACAGGTGGAGGGTTTTCAAAGTATCGGTGATGTCAATGCGAGTAGTAGTCGTGGCCCTACAGGCGATGGTCGTATGAAGCCAAACGTGGTGGCTACGGGTACGTCAATTCGTTCGGTGAATGCTGGAACGAGTAATGGTTACCGCAATATGACAGGCACCAGTATGGCTGCGCCACACGTGACGGGTATTGCGGCCACTGTACAGCAACACTATGCTATTTTTGAAAATAGGCCGCATTTAATGCGTGCGCATTTGATGGCATCAAGTATTTTGCATAATGATGATGACACGCCAAGTAATAACAGTAATGGGGGGCGCAACACTTATGGGATGGGGCGTGTATCAACGTATATGTCTCATTGGGCGCGCTCGGGTTCGGGAGGATGGTCAGGGTATCGCTCAACTCGAACGATTACTGATAGTAATTGGGGGTATCGTGATATTGATGTACCTTCAGGTACAGATCGTTTGGTTGTGGTTATGACATGGGATGAAGACGCTGCTAGCGCCGGTGCTAGTCAAGCGGTTGAGTATGACTTGGATTTATGGGTCGATAGAGGTGCTGATTGCTCTCCAGATAGTAGGGGGCAATGTGGTGAATGGGCTTCGCAGTCTTATGATGATAACGTAGAGTATCTTATTATTAACAATCCTTCGGCAGGCATCTATCGCCTAAAGATTATTAATTGGGATGCGCCAAGCTCAGGTTTACCCGCTGCGCTCGTTGCAAAAGTGATCCGAGGTGACCCAACACCGGGTATGAGCATGACAGCAACCGCTAGCACCAGTACGCCAAGCGTAGGTAGTAACTTTACCGTGAGTACATCGGTGGGTGTTGACTCTTACATCGCTTCAGCAACGCATATTGAAATCAGCAGCATCTCAACAGGCTTACAACTTGTAGGCGTGTCTACGGTACGTGAAGATGGTATTAGTATGGACTTTAGTGATGATGAGTTTAGCTTAGGCAATATCGTTGAGGGTGATACTCGCAAGGCAGACTGGACGCTCCGAGCCACCAATTCCGGCAGCAAAAGTGTCACCTTTAGAGTGTGGTCAGAAAATGGAGGAACCTATACGCGAACAGTCAATGTGACTGCTAACTAATACTATAAAAAGTTTTGATATCCTCAATGATTAATAGAAACGGCTCGCTTTTGCGAGTCGTTTTTGTTTTTATAGGTCATAAGTGGTTTCTTGCGGATTAAAATGAATAGCGTTACTGTTTATTTAAAAACTTCATCAATATTGTTCGATAAGTAGAATGAATAATGATTGAATGACATGGTAAAAGAGGTAATGTTTTATGCGGATTTATTTGGCGTCACAGTCGCCGCGTCGGCGAGAGCTATTAGAGCAAATTGGCATATCTTATGAGGTATTGTCGGTTGATGTTGAAGAGTTACGTCTGCAGCACGAGACTCCCGCTGAGTATGTTCAGCGCTTGTCACTCGAAAAAGCCAAGGCGGGTGTTCAATATCAGCCAGAAGGGTTGGTTTTGGGGGCGGATACGATAGTCGTTCTTAATGATAAGGTACTAGAAAAGCCTTGTTCTGAACAACATGGCGTTGAAATGTTACTGCAGCTGTCGGGTAATACGCATGAAGTGATGACGGCGGTGAGTCTTGTGCGGGGTAAGACGATAGCGACACGCTTGAATACGACAACGGTGCGCTTTCGCCCGATAACTGAAAGTGAAGCTCGGCTATATTGGCAGACGGGTGAGCCACAAGATAAGGCAGGGGGATATGGTATTCAGGGGCGCGGTGCTGTGTTTGTGGAAGAAATTAGTGGGAGTTATTCATCGGTTGTTGGTTTGCCATTGTTTGAGACTGCACAGTTAATCAATCTTTTTTCGGAATCGAGTGAATGCACCGGTCAGCAGTCATGACACCATCAGAAGCGTCTCGTCATATTCTTCAATATATGCAATCAATACCTGTTTTGCCGGTGTTGTCGGTAGATGATGTGCGTATTGCACGTACATTAGCCCTCACTTTGGTGGAGGCAGGCGCGCCAGTTATTGAAGTGACACTACGAACACCTAATGCATTGGCGGTTATCGAGGCAATGGCTGCGGTAGATGGTGCAACCATTGCCGCGGGAACAGTGTTGAACCGCATGCAATTACAGCAAGCACAGTTGGCGGGCGCTCAATTTGTGGTGTCTCCAGGGTGTACGGATGATTTGATTGCGGCGGCAGATCATTACCAAATCCCTTTGCTTCCCGGTGCTGCTACCGCATCAGAGGTTATGCTACTGGCAGAAAAAGGCTACCACTTGATGAAGTTTTTTCCTGCTCAAGCAATGGGTGGTGCTGTTGCTATTTCTGCTTTTGCATCGCCGTTTTCTCACGTGAAATTTTGCCCTACAGGAGGTATTAACGCGCATAATATTAATGAGTATTTGTCGTTAAGTAATGTGCCTTTTGTCGGTGCTAGTTATATGGTGAGCAAGCAAGACATTCAGGGGAGAGAGTGGCGAAAAATAGCGGCGAAGATACGTATGCTCACGACACCAGAAGAGTAAGGTTGCCCACGCCATAATCTTTCATCGCTATGGTTACGTCAAGTCGGTGATCTGATTTCGTGAGTAATTTTTGAATGTTAGGGTTTTCTTTACGCATAACATTGGTGCTGCGTAATACGAGTGTTTCGTCTTTTTCTGTATTGTGTAATAAAGTTTCAAGTTGGGAAAACGTTTCTTTGCTATCATCCATAATGCGTTTGCTAAGCACTTTGTCGGCTAATGATATATGCACGTCTTCTTGTGTAATGTTATTTTGCAGTGCGCCTAATATACACACCGCATTATTGTCTGCGATGGCAATGGCGTGAACAGATTGTTTTTCTTTGTCGCCATACAAACCCAATAAATAAGGAAATTTACGTGGGTTAAGCACTAACGGAATGGTTTTTTGGAGTTGTATATTGCATGTGGCGAGTGAGTTGAGTTTGCTGGATAATTGCTGGATGCTGGGCAATAGAATATGTTCAGAACTTGTTTCTTCAGTGGCATCGTGACGCTCTATTGCTTCTTCGCCTTCAATGCTGCCTTGAATAATAGGTAGTAAAGCTTCGTGCAATGTTTGGGTGTCGAAAGGTTTTTGTACGATAAACTTGGCACCTGCTTTTCGTGCTTCTTCTAAACGCTCTTCGGAGCTTTCTGTTGTTACCAAACCAACGTGAATGCCTAGCATTTCTCTTGCAATGGCGTTGAGCAAATCAAGTCCGTTCATTTCTGGCATGTGCCAGTCAGAGATAACAAAATCTGGCTCCCATACTCGAATCGTGTCTAACGCTTCTTTGCCGTTGTTCGCTGCTTTTAGTTCTAAATGGCCATAGCCTAGCTGTTCGATCCCTCGTCGAACAATGGTCTGCATAGCGCGGCTGTCATCTACAATAAGTATTTTCATTTATTTTTTCGGAATCATTAATGCAACATATATCGGTTTATCTTGTGCGATAGCCAGCATTTCTGCGACAAGTGTTGATTCGACTAATTGCTGTTTCGCCGTTTTTTGGTCAATATGCTCCGGTGTGCTTACGGGGAAGTTATTGTCCATTTCGGTGGCTATTGTGCCGGCAATGACGTTACAAAGTTCACCGCGGGTATCGCGTTGCTCACTGTCGCCTTTTGCTTCTTGCTCATTAGAAAATATAGACGTTGTTAGTGTTTTTACCAGCTCTGGATCTACAGTGAGTAATACGAGGTAATCGTTATCGCCAATTGTGATGGATACCCAGTCAGGAATTAATGGTACGGGTATGCCCTCACTTCGAACAAAATTCAGTGGTGGAGCATCAAGTGTGGCCCAAAATTCCATTAGCGAACCGAATAGACGATTGTTTTCCATGACTTCCATTAATTCAGGAATTTCTGTGGTGAAAGGCGGGTGTTTAATGATGGCATTATTGTCATCATTATCTTCTTGACGAGATTCCTCAATAACGTCTTGTGGTGTCGCAGGCGGCTCGTATTCTGGAAACTTCTCTTCTAAGTTGGCAATCTCTTCCTGCGCTCTAGCTAAAGCCTCTTCGGTTTCTTTTGCTTTTTCGAGAGACTCATCAAGTTCAAGCATATGTTCTTCGATAAATTCTTTTTCGATTAACGTTTGTTTTAGTGTGTCTTTTAGTCGCGTGAGTTCATGTTCCATTTGATCAACTTTCTCTTGGTCGTTATCGTTGCCTTTTTCTGTAGTGAGTTTTCCTTCTAGTTTTTCAATAAGACCCCGCTGATAAATTTCTAATTTTTCTGCACGATCAATCTGTGCGTGAAGTTTTTTAATGACCGCTAATTGCTCTTGAGATGCACTGGATAGCGATGCCAATGATTTTTGTAGTTTTTTATTATCTTCTTTGAGTTTGTTGACTTGCTTGTTGCGAGTGTCTAATTTTTCAGCCAGTTGGGTGCCGGTATTACGTAGTTTTTTGTTTTCATCGCGCATTCTTCTTTCGGTTTTTTCCAAAATAGATATACGTAATTGATACGTCTCTTCATCGGCGAGCTGCTCTTCCATATTTTTCATGGCAAGCTGACTGTTATCTAAATCTTTTTGAAGTGCAAGAATGATTTTTTCAGTTTCTTCGAAGTCTTTTTCTAGTTGTGCCAGATAAAGGCCGATAGACTCATCATCGTTTGAATTTTGTAATTGTTCTTTAGCGGCTAGTTGATTCTCTTTAATTGCCATGAGTGCAGCAATGCGATCTTCTTTTTCTTTTATCTCAAACGCCATTTGTTCGAGTAGCGATGCATAATCGATGGGTGCGTCAGCATCGAAGGTCTTGATTGCTTTAGTGGGGGCGGCAGGCCCACTGTTTTTGAGTTGTTCAGCTAAAGCGTTTTTTTCTTCCGCTAAACGAAAGATAAATATCAGCCCAAACACCCATGAAACAACAAGGATGATGCCAAGATTAATTAAGAGTGCGATGAGGATGTTTGGGCTCACAAATGTTATTGACCGTACTGTATAGGGGGTGACTCCCCTCGTTTGTCTTCACCGATGGCGTTAATATCGGCCTATCTTTCTTTGTAACTATTCAGCATACGTTCAAACTTACGCATGACCGTGTTAAAAAACGATTATTTGCAGGTGTAAACTCACATTTTTCGCTTTGTCCTGCACAAATTTGAACGCAATCTGAACGGTTACTGGCTTTGCTGAATAGTTACCTTACTTTTAGAATAGATCAAATATGGGGAAAAGCGAGTTACTGCGGTGTCTGGAGCTATGATTCTCTCATAATGCAATAGGGTATTGGGCGCTTTTTACGTTGAGACAGAAAAGGGTTTCTGGTAACCTGACGTCCCATCTCAGTTGCCTTCTGGCGGCTCCATTTTTTAGCCTATAAATAGTATGTCTAGGCTCATTTTCGTTTGTTAGGTATTACATGACGCGATTTATCTTTGTCACCGGTGGTGTTGTTTCTTCTTTGGGTAAAGGCATTGCCTCTGCCTCACTAGCCGCTATTCTTGAGGCCAGAGGGCTAAAAGTTACTATTTTAAAACTCGATCCTTATATTAACTTTGATCCGGGCACAATGAGCCCTTTTCAGCACGGAGAAGTGTTTGTAACCGAAGACGGTGCAGAGACCGACCTTGATTTAGGTCATTACGAGCGTTTTACTCGTGCCAAAATGTCAAAGCGTAATAACTTTACAACCGGGCGTGTTTACGAGACGGTCATTCGGAAAGAGCGTCGTGGCGATTATTTGGGTGGTACCGTACAAGTTATTCCTCATATTACCGATGAGATTAAGCGCCGTGTTATTGCCGGTGCCGAAGGTTATGATATTGCGTTGGTTGAGGTGGGTGGCACCGTAGGGGATATTGAATCTCAGCCTTTCTTGGAAGCTATTCGCCAACTTAAGTTTGAGTTCGGCTCGTCCCGTGCTCAATTAATGCATTTGACTCTGGTGCCTTATATCGCCACTGCTGGCGAAACAAAGACTAAGCCGACCCAGCATTCAGTTAAAGAGTTGCGCTCTATCGGCCTGCAGCCTGATGTCTTACTATGCCGTTCAGAAATTGCCATCGATGAAGATTCTTGTCGCAAAATAGCCCTGTTTACTAACGTAGAGCAAGGTGCTGTTGTGCCGTTGGCCGACGCCAAGTCGATTTATTCTATTCCTCGCCTCTTAATGGAGCACGGTTTAGATACTATTGTGTTGAATAAATTTGGAATCGACGCGCCGGAAGCAGATTTGTCCGAGTGGGATACGGTTGTTGATGGTAAATTAAACCCCCAGCATGAAGTAACTATTGCCATGGTAGGTAAATACATGGAGTTATTAGATGCTTATAAGTCGCTAAATGAAGCGCTAAGTCATGCAGGTATTCACACGCGCACCAAAATAAATGTGCTTTATATCAATGCAGAAGATGTTGAAGAGCAGGGCGTAGGCATTCTTGAGACAGCTGATGCGATATTGGTGCCTGGTGGCTTTGGTAGCCGCGGCTTAGAAGGTAAGTTAACCGCTGTACGTTATGCTCGTGAAAATAAGATCCCTTATTTGGGTATTTGTTTGGGTATGCAGTCAGCGGTCATTGAATTTGCTCGTAACGTCCTAGGGCTTGCCGATGCTAATAGTACGGAGTTCGACCAAGAAACGGCTAACCCAATTATTGGTTTGATCACAGAGTGGACGGAAGCGGATGGTTCTATCGTGAAGCGATCAGAGCAGTCAGACTTAGGTGGTACTATGCGCTTGGGTGCGCAAGATTGTCACTTGGTTAAAGAATCGAAAGCGGCAGATATTTACGAATCGTTAACTATTGTTGAACGTCATCGTCATCGCTATGAGTTTAATAATCACTACCTAGAAAAGTTACAAGAAGCGGGGATGCGCGTGAGTGGTTGGTCGTCTGACGATAGCTTGGTTGAAGTGGTTGAGCTACCGGATCATCCATGGTTTGTCGCTTGTCAATTTCATCCTGAGTTTACGTCTAACCCTCGTGATGGGCACCCATTGTTTACTAGCTTCGTTAATGCGGCCTTAGACCATGCGGGCGTTGCTCATTAATTATTATTGAAACACGATTATTTATATGATTAAGGAACTCTAATTAGTGGAGAATCCAATTAACAATATCTCAGCTATTCCATCGAAGACGTTATCAGTAGTGTCGGTGGATATTGCCAATAATAAACCGTTTGTGTTGCTAGGTGGGATGAATGTATTAGAATCTCGTGATTTGGCGATGCAAGTCGCCGAAGCTTATGTAGTAGCAACTGAGCAGCTCGGTATTCCTTACGTCTTTAAGGCCTCATTTGATAAAGCTAATCGTTCGTCAATTCATTCTTACCGTGGACCAGGCCTTGATGAAGGATTAAAAATCTTCGAAGAAATTAAAGCCACTTTTAATGTGCCGGTGATTACCGATGTGCATGAAATTGAGCAAGCCCAGCCCGTGGCTGATGTGTGTGACATTATTCAATTACCAGCTTTTTTGGCACGCCAAACAGATCTTGTTGAAGCGATGGCAAAAACAGATGCGGTGATTAATATTAAAAAGCCGCAGTTTTTAAGTGCTGCCCAGATGAAAAATATCGTGGATAAATTTCGCGAATGCGGCAATGAAAAGATCATGTTATGTGAGCGTGGCAGCTGCTTTGGTTACGATAATCTCGTGGTTGATACCTTGGGCTTTCGTACGATGAAAGACGTGAGTAATGGTGCGCCGCTAATTTTTGATGTGACTCATGCCCTACAATGTCGTGATCCTATGGGTGCGGCATCGGGCGGTCGTCGTCACCAAGTCGCTGAGCTTGGTCGTGCAGGTTTGGCTGTGGGCTTAGCGGGCTTGTTTTTAGAAGCGCACCCCGATCCAGATAATGCAAAATGCGATGGCCCCAGTGCTTTACCATTAGACCAATTGGTTCCTTTTTTACGCCACATGAAAGCCATTGATGATGTGGTCAAATCTTTACCCGAATTAACTATTTCCTAACTTGTATTGCCTACGGCCGGAGAAAACCCAGTGAGTAAAATTGTTAACATTAACGCCCTTGAAGTTTTAGATTCTCGTGGTAACCCAACAGTATCTGCTAACGTTATTTTAGAATGCGGTGCCGTGGGTTCGGCATGTGCGCCATCAGGCGCATCGACAGGTTCGCGTGAAGCACTGGAATTACGCGATGGCGACAAAGGTCGTTACTTGGGTAAAGGCGTGTTGACAGCGGTTAATCATATTAATACAACAATTAATACACTCTTAACCGGTAAAGACGCAAGTGATCAGAAAGCGATTGATCAGGCAATGATTGATGCAGATGGCACAGAAAATAAAGCCACTTTTGGCGCTAATGCTATTTTGGCCGTATCGCTTGCGGCGGCAAAAGCAGCCGCGAATGCAAAAAATATCCCACTATATCAACACATAGCAGATCTTAATGGCACGCCGGCTCAATACACGATGCCTGTACCCATGATGAATATTTTAAATGGTGGTGAGCACGCCGATAATAATGTCGATATTCAAGAGTTTATGGTGCAGCCTGTCGCGGCAAAAACATTTGCTGAGGCACTGCAAGTCGGTGCAGAAATTTTTCATGCGCTCAAAAAAGTTTTATCTAGTCAGGGCTTAAACACAGCGGTGGGTGATGAAGGCGGTTTTGCACCTAATCTAGCCTCTAATGCAGATGCAGTGGCCGTGATCAAAGACGCGATTGCGCAAGCCGGTTACGAACTCGGTAAAGATGTAACCTTAGCATTGGATTGTGCGGCGTCAGAGTTTTATGAAAATGGTCAGTACAACTTAAAAGGCGAAGGTAAGGTCTTTTCCTCTGAGGGTTTTAGTGATTATTTGGCAGCGCTTTGTGAGGAATACCCCATTATTTCTATCGAAGATGGTTTAGATGAATCAGACTGGGATGGCTGGAAATATCAAACAGAAATTCTTGGTGATAAAATCCAATTGGTGGGTGATGACCTCTTTGTAACGAATACTAAAATTTTACAAGAAGGTATTGATAAAGATATTGCTAACTCTATCCTGATTAAATTAAACCAAATCGGAACGCTGACAGAAACATTGGCGGCTATCAAAATGGCGAAAGATGCAGGCTATACCGCGGTAATATCACACCGTTCAGGTGAAACAGAAGATACTACAATCGCCGACCTAGCTGTAGCCACATCCGCTGGACAGATTAAAACAGGTTCTTTGTGTCGCTCGGATCGTGTCGCTAAATATAATCGTTTATTGGTTATTGAATCTGAGCTTAAAGGTTCTGCGCCTTATCGCGGCATGGCTGAATTTAAAAAGTGATTCATTGAACGTGCAAGTGTGCATAGCGCGCACTTAGCCTAAGCATACGGTATAAATTGTGCGGGATAAGTTGCGCGGGAGAATGTGATGAAGTGGTTGATTGTTGTGCTGCTGGCTATTTTGGGAGGGCTGCAATATCGTCTTTGGTTTAGTGAAGGTAGCCTATCTCATCGCGCTTTATTAAAGGCACAAATAGAACAGCAGCAGGCAGAAAATAATCGCCTGCGTGAGCGCAATGCCGTACTTGCTTTAGAGGTGGCGGCGTTAAAATCCGGTGTTGATGTCATCGAAGAGCGTGCGCGGGAACAAATGGGCATGATTAAAGAAAACGAAACGTTTTTTATGATGGTCGAGCCTCAGCAACGTACACCTAAATAATAAAAATAAAAAAGAACGGTATTGTGTCTGACCTTAAACCAACGAAAGATAAAGCCTCCGCATCTGTACCTGATCATGACGTATGGTTTGTTGTCCCCGCGGCGGGTATTGGTCAGCGTATGGGTGCAAATATTCCAAAGCAATATTTGCCTTTTTTAGATTCGACCATTATAGAAACTACCTTGTCAGTATTGCTGAAGTTTGAATGTGTCAAAGGAATTGTGGTGGCTATTCACCCCGAAGATACGCATTGGTCATCGTTGCCTATTGCTAATGATCCGCGTATTCATACGGTGGTCGGTGGCGCTGAGCGTAGTCAGTCGGTATTAGCGGGTTTGGACTTTTTGCGAAACAAAGTGTCAGAGTGCCAATGGGTATTAGTGCATGATGCGGCACGCCCTTGCATACATTTAGAGACCATTCGTCATTTATACAATGGTACGGCTACACATGCGGTCGGTGGTATTTTGGCGGTGCGTTGTAGTGATACATTAAAGTCAGTGAATGCAAATAATGATATTACGGCTACGGTTGATAGACGTGATATGTGGCAGGCGCAAACGCCGCAAATGTTTCGCTATCAGTTATTATATTCAGCGCTATCCGAAGGTTTAAAACAGCAGTCTGTGATTACCGATGAAGCGTCGGCGTTGGAGCAGGCGGGTTATTCGGTTACTATAGTCGAAGGTCGCCGTGATAATATTAAAATTACTCAGTCCGACGATCTTGTCGTAGCCGAAGCTATATATCAGCGTAATAGCTCACAGTAACTTTGGAAAAACGATGCATTTAGTTGCTGTTTTACGACGATAAAAATGATCATTCTCATTAAAGTACAATAAAAGAGCTTTACTCGTGGTGCATTCTAAAATTTCGAACAAAAAACAGGTTATATCTTCAGCAACACGCTTTAAATATATCCTATAAGCTTCGTGTCAGCTTGACCTACATGGAAGTAGGGAATGCAGGTTTTGCAGGAGAAAAAACCTGTCCCTGCTGCCAAGAATTGCTGAAGATATAACCTGCTTTTCTGTTCTATGAATGCAATTTAGCTCAGAATGCACCACAGGTAGCTTTTAAAATAATAAATAAAGAAATACGGCCTTGGTAGAGTACTTACTCATCAAAAGGCCTTACCGTACGGGAGCGAGGTGTAATGGATATTCGAATAGGTCAAGGTTACGATGTTCATGCCTTTGACAATGGTCAGCAAGGCATTAAGAATGTTGTTATTGGTGGCGTCATGATCCCTTACGATAGGGGCTTGGTTGCTCATTCTGATGGCGACGTACTCATTCATGCTTTATGTGATGCATTATTAGGTGCTTGTGGTTTGGGTGATATTGGTCATCATTTTCCCGATACCGACCCTGCTTATAAAGGTGCCGACAGCCGTACCTTACTGCGGTTGGTATACGCTAAAATTCGCTCGCTGCATTATCAATTGATTAATGCCGATATGACTATCGTCGCACAAGCGCCGAAAATGGCTCCCTATATTGATAATATGCGCGTTCATATTGCCGCAGACTTACAAGTGCATAAACAATGTGTGAATGTTAAAGCTACAACAACCGAACATTTAGGTTTTACAGGCCGTAAAGAAGGTATTGCTGCGCAGGCCGTCGTCCTGTTGGGGTTTGATGACTTTGGTGACTAAGTACTGCTTAATCAATGATTTTCCACACATTTCTGTCTAACGATGTATTGCTAAGCGCTATATTATGAGTTCTGCTTTCGCTATTAATTTCCCTACCGTTTATCCGTCGTTATCGCTTTCGGCACAGTTTCGCCAGTCCCCTCAAGACTTTTATGTTGAAGAACAATTGGGCTTTGAGCTATCTGGCAGTGGCGAACATCAATGTATTGAGTTTGAAAAAACAGGTCATAATACACATTGGGTCATTGCAGCACTGGCCGAACATGCTCAGGTGAGTGAACGTGATATTGGTTATTGTGGGCGCAAAGATCGCCATGCAGTAACTCGTCAATGGGCTAGTATCTATTGCCCGCCCATTGCTAAGCACCGACAAGAAGCAGACTCCACGGTTACCCCGCTAATTACCGACTGGGCGGCGTTTCGTATGGAAGGGGTACGTATTTTATCGATCAAAAACCATCACAAAAAACTTCGCTTGGGTGATCACGAAAGTAATCGCTTTTGTATTGCGTTACACGATGTGAGCAATCCTGCAGGCTTTCTTTCAGAGGCAGAAAAAAAGACTGTTTTGACAGAGCTAAAGCGCCGTCTCTCGTTAGGAGTGCCCAATTATTTTGGTGAGCAACGCTTTGGCCGGGGGGCGAATAATTTGGTGTTGGCTAATCAATGGTTGCTAGAGGGGATCTCCCCACCAAGAAAACAGCGATCAATGATCTTATCCGCCGCGCGTTCTTATATTTTCAACACGCTATTAGCTTACAGGGTTCGGCATCAGCAATGGAATCAGACGGTAGATGGTGATGTTGTCGAGGGCGATTACCCAACAGGACCACTGTGGGGAAGAGGGCGATCACCAGCGCAGGGAGCAGCCCTAGACTATGAGCAAGAGGCATTGCACTCGTTATTGCCGTGGTGTGAAAAGTTGGAGTATCTAGGATTACAACAAGAAAGGCGTGCGCTTGTGCTTGTTCCTCGCGGTTTTGAAATTCATTGGAAAGAAGAGAGTTTATTGCTGTCGTTTTCTTTGCCGACGGGCACATTCGCTACGTCGGTGCTGGCAGAAGTAGCTACTTGTATTGATCCGCGCCAGCAAAATTAGTTGATAAATCTCTTTCGTACGTTTTATGTTACGCCCAGATCGCGTCGTCATAAATAATCACACATTATGGTATATTAGGCCTGATATGGAGCAGCCTCTTAATCATGATTTTTTTGTATTTAAGGGCTTGCCTTATTTACGAAAAGTCTACGATATTGAGTCGTTTATATCGATATTATATGGCGAGCAATCGCAATTACTATAAGGAAACCCCTTGAATACTTCGTTACAAGATAATCTTCGGCTTCAGGGCATCGGTATGACTTCCCAGCGCACCCGCGAGCGTTTGGTTCAGCGGCTCATTGATCAGGGCATTGTGAATCAACAAGTACTTGATGTGATGCGTCATTTGCCTCGACACTTATTTTTGGACGAAGCCTTATCTCATCGCGCTTATGAGGATACGGCCTTGCCTATCGGGCATGGGCAGACGTTGTCTCAGCCTTATATTGTTGCGCGTATGACAGAAATGATCATCGCTGCCACGCCTGTTCGCGACAAAGTCCTCGAAATTGGTACCGGTTCGGGTTATCAAACCGCGGTATTAGCGCCATTTGCTAAGGAGTTGTACAGTGTTGAGCGTATTAAGCCTCTGCAAGATAAGGCGCGACAAATTATCCGCCAACTACGTATCAATAATGTGCGCTTTCACCATGCCGATGGTGGTTTTGGCTGGCCATCGCAAGGGCCTTTCAATGTCATACTCAGTGCAGCGGCTCCAGCTCGCATTCCTGAAGAGCTGAAACAGCAGTTGGCGCCCGATGGCGTGCTCATTATTCCTGTTGGCGAGTATGAGCAGGTGCTGACGATGGTGCTGCGTAAGGGAGATAGTGATGAATTTCATCAACAGCAAATCGAACCTGTTAAATTTGTTCCTTTAGTGCAAGGAGTAACACGGTAGTGACAGAGCAAGGCTTTTCATCGAAGCAACCATCTAACTCCTCTCAATCGACTGCCTCATCTTATTGGTTCTTTCTATTTGCTAAAGGATTATTAATGGGAGCGGCTGATGTGGTGCCCGGCGTTTCGGGTGGCACCATTGCTTTTATTACGGGTATTTATACTCGTCTTATTAATGCGCTAAAAACCTTACACCCTCTAACACTAACGTTGCTATATAAAGAAGGGGTAGGTGCTTTTTGGCAAGCGATTGATGGCCGTTTTTTACTGACACTGTTTGCGGGTATTTTATTAAGTGTTATTAGCTTGGCAAAACTCATTCATTATCTCTTAGACGTCTACCCGATTCCTGTATGGTCTTTCTTTTTTGGTCTAGTGCTCGCATCGATTGTTTATCTAATGCGTCAAGTTAAGCAGTGGCAGTTGCCGCAAGTTATCGCTGTTGTTGTCGGTACGGGTGTTGCCTTACTCATTTCGGTGATGACACCGGCTCAACTACCCGATACATGGTGGATGCTCTTGCTCGCTGGCTCCATTGCAATTTGCGCTATGATTCTCCCCGGTATTTCGGGTAGCTTTATTTTGTTACTGATGGGGATGTATACCGTCGTTATTCAAGCTATCAGTGAGTTCAATGTATTGCTGTTATCCAGTTTTGCAATTGGTGCAGTGATAGGTTTGGTGTTATTTAGCCATGTGCTGAGTTATCTTTTGCAGCATTTTTATCACTTGATGATGGCGCTGCTTACGGGCTTTCTTGTGGGTTCGCTAAATGTATTATGGCCTTGGAAAGAGGTGCACGAAAGTGTGCTTAATCGCCACGGGGAACTTATTCCTTTAGTGCAATCTAATGTTTCCCCTTTTACTTTTACTGAATTAACAGCGAGTCCTTCTTTTTTTGTGATTGCCTTATTGTGCGCTAGCGGCGGATTTTTGGTTGTTTTTTCGCTAGATTGGTTAAGCAATAGGCATGCACAGTCGAGCACATAAGTGTGATCAGTGTCACATTTGCGCTATAAAAGCGTATTTTTACCAGAGAAAGTAGGCTTCCTTATAAAAATTTTAGAGTGTTTTCGCATAAATCGGAATGTTTAAGTACATTTGAGTATAAAAATGAATACACAGGAATTGAATAAATTATCCACACCTTTTGTACAGTTTCTTTTATTGTCCTTTCGGGTGTTCGTTATATTGACCATCTGTATTGTTGTCTCGTCATGTATCTTTTCCCAAAACATCGCTCCCACGTCAGACCTTAGTCGTAAAAATGTGACGGCGGTCGCTAATGCGTCAGAGCATGTCGTCAAACGTGGTGAAACATTATTTGCTATTGCTTGGAAATATGGACTTGATTATCGTCAATTGGCAATCGCTAATAATATCGATCGTCGTTTTTTAATTTATCCGGGCCAAGTCCTTAGTTTATCGACTAAGGTGTCTCCAGTTATCGACAGTTCATCGGCTAGTAATGTAAAGAAAGGCAAGGTGATTTCCCCTCCTGTTGCTCCCACAACATCATCTACACCATTGCCGAAGCAAAGTGTTTCACGAAAAGTAGTAAAAAAACCAACTGAGGCACCCTCGGTAACCGCGCGTGCAGAAAAAAAATCGTCTTCATCGAAGAGGGTAACTGTAAGTAATTCTGGTAGCCAAAAGTTATATTGGCGCTGGCCGGCCAAAGGTAAAGTGATCACTAACTTTTCTTCTGCTAAGGCGGGTAATAAGGGGATTGATCTCGCCGGTAAAAAGGGGGATTCTGTTACTGCAGCTGCATCAGGAACAATTGTTTATGCAGGTAGCGGATTGCGAGGGTACGGCAAGCTCATCATTATTAAACATAATGAGACCTATTTAAGTGCTTATGCCCACAACGATCGAATACGAGTTAGAGAAGGGCAGAAGGTTAAGCTTGGGCAACATATTGCAGATATTGGTTCCAGTGGTTCTCGAGCGAATATCAACAAGCTACATTTTGAGATTAGACGGAATGGTCAATCCGTCAACCCAATAAAATATTTGCCTAAAAGAAAATCCTAAACTCTTGCTAACTTTGACCGATAACAGAGTTAAGTGACAGAAAGATAAAAGCTGCACTTAACACACCGTTATCAGGGTGCTGTTTGTCATCCTCGAAGTATGAAGGTATTGCAACACATGAGAGGGTTAAGCATGGTGATTGCAAGCTGGATTAGGCTTTACATTCAGTGTTAGTAAATATAAGTAAGTGCAGACACATCCTCGGTAGTCTGTACACAAGTGGGTACAATACAATGACAACTGCAGAAATCACCGCAATAGCGGATAGCGAAATTACCAACTTACACGTCATTGGAGAAGATGGCGCAGGCTCTACACCAGCCAACGCTGACTCTGTATCGTCGACAAGCGCATCATCGGATAAATCATCGATACAGAAAAAAGCGGATGTACAGAAAACGCTAGATGCGACACAAATCTATTTAAACGAAATAGGTTTCTCTCCATTGCTTTCGGCAGAAGAGGAAGTATTTTTTGCACGTAAATCGCTTAAAGGCGATGAAGCCGCACGCAAACGCATGATAGAAAGTAATCTTCGTTTAGTGGTTAAAATTTCTCGGCGTTATGTGAATCGTGGCCTAGCGTTGCTGGATTTGATTGAAGAAGGTAACTTGGGTTTAATCCGCGCAGTAGAGAAGTTTGATCCAGAGAGAGGCTTTCGTTTTTCAACTTATGCGACATGGTGGATACGACAAACGATAGAGCGTGCGATCATGAACCAAACTCGCACGATTCGTTTGCCGATACATGTTGTTAAAGAGCTGAATGTTTATCTTCGCGCGGCACGTGAGTTGTCACAAAAATTAGATCACGAACCCTCTGCAGAAGAAATTGCTCATCTCTTGGATAAGCCTGTCGCTGATGTAGAAAAGATGCTTGGTTTAAACGAGCGTGTTAATTCTATTGATGTGAATATCGGGCCTCAAGGCGATAAGACATTATCAGACACTATTCCCGACCAAAATGTTTCCGATCCAGTATCTTTGCTACAAGATAGTGATATGAGTGCGAGCATTGACGGATGGTTAACTGAATTGACCGAAAAGCAACGAGAAGTGTTATGCCGACGTTTTGGTTTGCGTGGTCACGAGACAAGTACGCTAGAAGAAGTAGGTAGAGAAATTGGCCTTACTCGTGAGCGTGTACGTCAGATTCAAGTGGAAGCACTTAAGCGTTTAAAAGATATTATGGCGCTACAAGGTTTAGACAGTGAGGCAATATTTAGTGCAATGTCATAATATTGAGCGTGTCATTGTTTAGCCATAAAAAAACCGGATGATAATATCCGGTTTTTTTATGGCTGTTTATATGATGGCTTAGCGTAGCGGCCAGCCACCAAGCTCTTGCCAGCGATTAACAATAATACAAAATAGCTCCGCTGTTTTACGTGTATCGTATGAAGCAGCATGGGCCTCTTTGTTACTGAAGCCTATCTTAGCGAGCTGGCAAGCTTGTGCAAGCACGGTATGCCCAAAAGCTAAGCCTGAAAGTGTGGCGGTATCCATACAGGAGAATGGATGAAATGGGTTGCGTTTAGCGTCGCAACGTTGTGCTGCAGCATTAATAAAACCTAAATCAAAGTGTGCGTTATGTGCAACCATGACAGCGCGTGAGCAGTCATTGCGCTTAATAGCTTTACGAATAATGCGAAATAGATCGCTCAGCACCTCTTCTTCAGATATTGCATTGCGGTCAGGGTTATCTAAATCGATGCCGGTAAAGTCGAGCGCAGATTGCTCAATGTTGGCTCCATCAAAAGGGATGACATGATACTCATAGAGCTTATCAATGCTCAATATTCCCTCATCATCCATCGTGAGTGTAGCGGCGGATACCTCCAGTAATGCATCCGTATGGGCATTAAACCCACCGGTTTCAACATCGATGACTACAGGTAAAAACCCGCGAAATCGTTCTGCCATCAACGAATTGTGATCTGAGTGTGACACGACATGTCCTTAAAAGAGTTGTTTGACCTAAGTCATACATAGGGTGAGTGAAAATACTTGAGTTGTTATGGTTGTTTTGCCTGCATTGCAGCCGTGCATAACAAAAAGCCTCAACTATACTCATAAGTAACTAGGGTCATAGTTACTCGTTACTATTTCAGTAAAGTGTATTGAAGTAATGATTTGCATCGTACCTAAAAAGGCGCTTAAAGCACAGGATATTATTGCCGATAAAATTATTATGAATACCCGAACTAATAAAAATCATTCTGCCAATAGCATTCGTCATTTAATAAAGGACGTTATATGTATTGGTGGTGTTCTGTGTATGGTGGTCGTGTCGTCTACTGCATTGGCGGCCAGCTCTATTACTTATGCGACACGTATTGATGCCGTTTCTTGGGTGTTTGAAGGTTCAAAATTCTCTTGTCAGGTAAGCCACAATATTGACGATTTTGGTACGGCAGTATTTGAGCAAAGAGCGGGTGTGAGCACACGCTTTTTCCTACAGTCGCAAAGCCCTCGGATGAAGTCAGGGCAAGCCGATTTAATTTCTCAGCCCCCCACATGGTTGCTGAATGAGCCTGTAGTGAAGCTGGCGGCGGTTAGTGTTAAGCATAGCGAAACCCCGGTAACACTCAGGCGTAAACTGTCTGAGCGCATGCTCGCTGAATTGCAAAAGGGCATGGACTTACATATTGTGCGTAAGCCTTGGTATGGTGATAGTCAGTCACTGGTTGTTGTTGTATCCAGTATTGGCTTTGGCGATACCTATCGAGACTATTTAGGCTGTTTGCGTCATTTACTTCCTGTTAATTACTCTCAAATAGAAAAGCGCTCCCTCTATTACAATGAAGGTGAAGAGCTTACTCAGAAAGTGAGTGCGTACTTACGCCAAGTGGCAGACTATATTGCGGAAGACCCTGCAGTTAAAGCAGTATATATCGACGGCCATACCGACAGTATTGGCGTGCGTGCAGATAATTTAGAAAAATCTAAAAATAGAACGTCACTTGTGGTGGATTATTTGGTTGAGAAGGGGGTGCCTGTTGATATGATCGTCGCTCGCTGGCATGGCGAACGCTATCAGGTAGCGACAAACCAGACAGCGGCAGGGCGTGCCAAAAATCGACGTGTGACACTGCGTTTGAGTAAAGAGCCTCCTCATAATGTGTTAGAGTCCTCTGTGCCTAAAGCCATCCAAGAAAACGCCTCTACAGAAACCCCAGTAAGCAATGATCTTGAAAATGAAACGACTGAGCAGCCTTAGGACAATATATTAGGGTTCTGTCTTAGTCTGCCCTCTTATTACCCGCGATAACTTTTCTCACCATTCACTATTTTCTGTTACAATCCGCGCCCTGTTGGGCACATAAGCCCACCCTATATTTGGCGGCCAACATACTATCCCTATGCTGTAAGCCGTTCATTCATTTATTGTGTAGTCTTCAGGAGAGATTCATGTCTTCTATTAAAAAAGTAGTTTTGGCTTATTCAGGCGGATTAGATACTTCAGTTATCGTGCGTTGGTTGCAAGAGACTTATGAATGTGAAGTCGTGACGTTTACCGCAGACCTGGGACAAGGCGAAGAGGTTGAGCCCGCCAGAGCAAAAGCAGAAGCCTTAGGCGTGAAAGAAATTTATATTGATGATTTACGTGAAGAATTTGTGCGTGATTATGTTTTTCCTATGTTTCGCGCTAATGCGATTTATGAGGGCGAGTATTTATTAGGTACGTCTATTGCGCGTCCATTGATTGCTAAGCGTATGATTGAGATTGCCAACGAGACCGGAGCCGATGCCATTTCTCATGGGGCAACGGGTAAGGGTAACGATCAAGTGCGATTTGAGCTAGGTGCTTATGCGTTGAAGCCGGGCGTGGAAGTCATTGCCCCTTGGCGTGAATGGGATCTTACCTCGCGCGAGACGCTGATGGACTACTGTGCTAAACACGATATTCCTGTCGATTATTCTAGTAGTAAGAAAAAATCTCCCTATTCAATGGATGCAAATTTACTGCACATTTCTTACGAAGGTGGGATGTTAGAAGATCCATGGGCAGAAGCTGAAGAAGATATGTGGCGTTGGAGTGTATCGCCTGAAAATGCACCGGATGAAGCAGTTTATTTGGAATTACGTTATGAGCAAGGCGATATTGTTGCCATTGATGGTGAAGAGATGTCACCAGCAACGGTATTGGAAACACTGAATAAAATCGGTGGTGCTCATGGCGTTGGTCGACTCGATATTGTAGAAAATCGTTATGTGGGTATGAAGTCTCGCGGCTGTTATGAAACCCCAGGCGGTACTATTATGATGAAGGCTCACCGTGCCATAGAGTCTATTACGCTTGATCGTGAAGTCGCGCATTTAAAAGATGAATTGATGCCTAAATATGCTGAGCTAATCTATAACGGTTACTGGTGGAGCCCTGAGCGTGAGATGTACCAGGTGATGATCGATGAATCACAAAAAGTGGTCAATGGTGATGTGCGCGTTAAGTTGTATAAAGGGGCAGTCAGTGCCGTTGGTCGTCGTTCAGAAAATACCCTATTTGATGAAAGCATTGCAACCTTTGAAGATGATGCCGGTGCGTATGATCAAAAAGATGCGGCGGGCTTTATCAAATTAAATGCACTCAGACTGCGAATTGCTGCCAACAAAGGTAGAAAATTGTTGTAGAATTCCCGCGTTTCTCAATGTACCGCTTTTTTGGTCGGAAGCGGGACAAATTCAGGTTTTAAAACACTACCCTGAAGAGATAAAACAACGGTAGACGATAATCATCTCTACCCAGTGTGCCGGGAGCCTTCTCGGTAATGACTAGCACTACTTGTGTTAACTACTTTTTCTATTGTTATAGAAGCGTATGTTAATGCAAGTATTGCTGCAAAATATGGTGTCTGATCTATAATCAATGGGCGAATCGTGTTGGTTTGTCGAGTGGGTAACGATAATCACCTTTTTTGATCCTAATCAAAAAGGTGTTGTACACCTTATGACACTGTAACGTCCTCCAGCACTTCGCCTTTTGGGCGCAGCGTGTGCTGGCCGTTTACAGTTTTGATGTTTGCTTTCTAGCCACCTAGGCTAACTAATTAGGTTAATCACTTAGGAAAGTTTCTATGAGTAATCAGATCGCAGCGGCTAACGCGAGTTCCGTTTACAACTACCATATTGTTCGTCAGTTCTCGATTATGGCTATTGTATGGGGCATCGTTGGAATGGGAATCGGGGTGTTACTCGCTTCTCAGCTCGTTTGGCCCGGTTTAAACGATATATTTCAGCCATACACGCACTTCGGCCGTTTACGCCCTTTGCATACAAACGCTGTTATTTTTGCCTTTGGAGGTTGTGCGTTATTTGCAACGTCTTATTACGTGGTGCAGCGTACCTGTCAAACCAAGCTTTTTGGTGGGTGGTTAATTCCATTTACCTTTTGGGGTTGGCAAGCGGTTATTGTTTTAGCTGCCATTACTTTGCCAATGGGCTATACCTCAAGTAAAGAATACGCCGAACTAGAGTGGCCTATTGATATTCTGATTGCCTTGGTATGGGTGTCCTATGCCGTTGTGTTTTTCGGTACGATTATGAAGCGAAAAACTTCCCACATTTACGTGGCTAACTGGTTTTTTGGTGGGTTTATTTTAACGGTAGCGGTATTGCATATCGTGAATAGCGCAGCGATTCCTGTATCGCTGACCAAGTCATACTCTGCGTATGCCGGTGCAGCCGACGCTATGATCCAATGGTGGTATGGGCATAATGCGGTAGGTTTCTTCTTAACGGCAGGCTTTTTGGGGATGATGTATTACTTCGTACCTAAGCAAGCAGGTCGCCCGGTTTATTCTTATCAATTATCAATCGTTCATTTCTGGGCGCTTATCTCCCTTTATATCTGGGCAGGTTCGCACCATCTACATTATTCCGCTTTGCCCGATTGGGCACAAAGTCTCGGTATGGTCATGTCATTGATCTTGCTCGCGCCAAGCTGGGGCGGCATGATCAACGGTATTATGACCTTATCCGGCGCATGGCATAAATTGCGTACTGATCCGACTTTACGTTTTCTTGTAGTGTCGTTGTCGTTCTATGGTATGTCGACGTTTGAAGGCCCGATGATGGCGATTAAAACTGTGAATGCCTTGTCCCACAATACTGATTGGACTATTGGTCATGTGCATTCAGGTGCACTGGGCTGGGTAGCCATGATTTCTATTGGCTCGCTTTATCACCTCATTCCTATTTTGTTTGGAAAGAAAGCCATGTGGCGCGTTAATTTAATTAATGTACATTTTTGGCTGGCAACATCGGGTACGGTGCTATACATCGCCGCGATGTGGGTTAATGGTATTACGCAAGGCCTTATGTGGCGTGCATTCAACGCTGACGGTTCGCTAACGTATAGCTTTATTGAATCCGTACAGGCAAGCCAAGGTGGGTATATCGTAAGGGTGATTGGTGGTGCATTGTTCTTGTCAGGCATGTTAGTGATGGCCTACAACACATACCGTACCGTTCGTGACGCAGAACCTGAAGACGTCAGCATTTCACCATCATCTACTCAAGCCGCATAAGAGGATCATACAGTGAAGAATCATGACATTGTAGAAAAGAACATCGGTTTGATGTTGTTCTTCGTTATCATCGCGATTAGCTTTGGTGGCTTAGTTGAGATCGTGCCGCAGTTTTTCTTAAAAGAAACCACTACGCCTATTGAAGGCTTAAAACCATTAAAAGCCGTCGAACTAGAAGGCCGTGACATTTATATTCGCGAAGGGTGCCACGTTTGTCATACACAAATGGTGAGACCGCTACGTGCAGAAGTTGAGCGTTATGGACACTACTCGGTCGCAGGTGAGTCTGTTTATGAGCATCCATTTTTATGGGGTTCAAAACGCACAGGCCCAGATCTTGCGCGTGTGGGCGGTCGTTATAGTGATGTATGGCATAAAGCCCATTTATATAATCCGCGTAATGTTGTACCAGCATCAAACATGCCCTCATTCCCTTGGTTATTTGATGCCGTAATTAGTGGCGAAGAAACACCGAAAAAGATGCGTGCTTTACGCACAGTGGGTGTGCCTTATACCAATGCTGATATCGAAGGTGCAGAAGCAGCGGTGAAAGGGACAACAGAAATTGATGCGCTCGTTGCTTATTTGCAGCAGTTAGGTACGTTGCCTATCTTGCAGCAAAAACGCTAATAAACTCTGGAGATTATAATGGACATCAATGATATTCGAGGTTTATCTACTGTATTGGTGATGATCGCTTTCGTTGGTATTTTTTGGTGGGCATTTTCTCCTGCGCGTAAAAAGAAATTTGATGATGCGGCAAACTTACCTTTTGCTGATGACGACAACCACAGTCGATCATTAGACGATAAATAATTATCGGTACGGCGTAGTGAATCAATTAATGAGTCGTGCAAACCACTAAGGTGCGCATGTTTCAGTCTACAAAGAGTAGAGACAATAGGTAATAAATTATGAGTACGTTTTGGAGTTGGTGGATTATCGGTCTTACTGTGACCAATTTATTATTGATCCTGTGGGTATTGCTCGCGAACCGTAAAGTGGCGGTAAGAGATGATGCTGATCCAGAAAATAAAACGACAGGCCATGTTTATGATGGCATTGAAGAGTATGACAACCCGCTACCCAAATGGTGGTTCTACTTGTTTATTGGCACGTTTGTTTTTGCCATCCTTTATTTAGTTTTATATCCGGGCTTGGGTAGTTGGAAAGGTTACTTCCCGTTCTATGAAGAAGGGCATTGGACGAGCGTTCGACAATTAGAAGAGCAGCAGCAAAAAGCACTGGCGCAACACGAAACCAGCTATGGCATCTATTCTGAAATGTCGGTTGAAGAACTAGCAGACGACCCACGCGCGATGAAAATGGCTTCGCGTATTTATGCCAATAACTGTGCGGTTTGTCATGGTGCCGATGCGGGTGGTGCGCTGGGTTTCCCAAACCTCACAGATAATGATTGGTTGTACGGTGGTACCCCTGAAAATATTAAGCATACGTTGGTCAATGGCCGACAAGCGGCAATGCCGGGCTGGTCAACGGTACTTGGTGAAAAAGGTATTAATACGGTCACTCAATATGTACTGAGTTTGTCTGGTGCAGAACACGATGCCTCTTTGGTTGAGGCGGGTGCAAAAATCTATGCGAGCAATTGTGTGGCTTGCCATGGTGGTGATGCCAAAGGTAATTATGCAATGGGTGCGCCTAACCTAACCGATGATATTTGGTTGTATGAGGGAACCCCGGCAGGTATACGTCAAACCTTGCGTCAAGGCCGTAACGGTGTGATGCCTGCACAACAGAATCGATTGCGTGAAGATAAAATTCATTTGCTAACGGCTTATGTTTATCAGTTATCGTTAGAAAAATAAATGCCAACACAGTGAGCGTAAATCGTTCGCTGTTTTTTATGCCGTTATTCATCATAACGGCTAAGCTCTCTCCTTTTTAACCTCCGTAGGATGGCTTATGACCGAAAAAAGAGACGATCAGAAAACGAGCGAAGCATCGCCTATTCGATACGTTAATCTTTACGAGTCAGAAGAAAAAGTCTACATCCGAAAAATCTCTGGGTTTTACCAATCATTACGGCGCTATGCCGGCCTGCCGCTAATGCTCGGCTTTTTACTGTTGCCGTGGTTGACCATTGATGCTCGGCCTGCGGTATTGTTTGACCTTCCAGCTCGTCAGTTTCATATATTTTGGGTCACGTTCGGCCCGCAAGATGGTATGTTACTGGCGTGGTTGCTGATTATTTCTGCGTTTGCTTTGTTCACGGTGACCGCTTTTTTAGGTCGAGTATGGTGCGGCTTTACTTGTCCACAAACGGTATGGACATTAATGTTTATATGGGCCGAGCACTTTTGTGAAGGGGATCGTAATAAACGCATAAAATTAGATCAAGGGCGGTGGACGCTAGAAAAATTATTGCGAAAAAGTAGTAAGTATTTCCTCTGGTTTATTATCTCTTTTATTACAGGCTTTACTTTTGTTGCCTACTTTTATCCCGTTCGCGAATTGTTGGTGAGTTTTGTCCCCTACTTTAACGATGCAGGTTTTCTTGTTTTTGACAGCTTTACTGCCGTATTTTGGACATTATTTTTTACCGTAATGACCTATATGAATGCCGGCTTTCTGCGAGAGCAAGTGTGCAAGTATATGTGCCCTTATGCACGGTTTCAGTCGGTTATGTATGACGAAGACACGTTGGCTGTTCATTATGATGTTGCCAGAGGTGAGCCACGTGGTGCTCGTAAAACAACAAAAGTAACAAAAACCCCCCTAACGAATAATAAACAACCCGAAGAAACAGAGCAGGGCGATTGCGTTGATTGCTCGTGGTGTGTGCAAGTGTGCCCTGTTGATATTGATATTCGTGATGGATTGCAGTACGAGTGTATTAATTGCGGTTTATGTGTTGATGCTTGCAATGCGGTCATGGACAAAATGGATTACCCAAGAGGCTTAATTCGCTTCACAAGCGATGATGAATTAGAAAACGGTCATACAAAATATTTGCGACCGAGAGTATTTGCTTATATCGGTATTCTGATCATTTTATGTGGTTTGTTTGTCTATACGGTTGCGAATCGACAACCATTAACGATTGATGTGAGTCGTGACCGTGGTGCACAAATGTACCGTATCCGTAGTGGTCAAGTACAAAACGTCTATATGATAAAAATTAATAATATGGATCGGCAAGAGCACGAATATACCGTCGAAATTGATGCGGATCAGCCTTTTGTATTGTCTAAACCAAGAAGAATATTGTTGGATGAAGGCGAAATTTTTTCGATTCCTGTTCGAGTGAGCATTCCTCGTGAGCAGTTGCAAGGCATCAAAAGCCAAGTGCGCTTTACAGTGCGCGCACTCGGTGACGACACAATTGTTGCTCAAGAAAGTGCAACATTTATTGGACCATCGTTACCTTCTCCCTAAACGTTATTGTTAATGTATCGCTACGTTTAAGTGTATGTTTTCTTTTCCGAGCTATGCTTGAATTTAGTCTTATCTCCCCACATGTTATACGTGTATCAATAAACCTGTTTTTTGTTTGATTAAACATAGAGAACTTTTGTTATGCGCATCGATCGTTTAACTAACCAACTGCAAACAGCATTATCTGACGCTCAATCCCTAGCATTGGGTCGTGATCACTCTCGACTAGAACCCTTACATGTGTTGTCAGCAATGCTTAATCAGCATAGTGGCACAGTAAGGCCGTTGTTGGCACAAGCCGGCTTTGATACCGCCGGTTTACGCAATGAGTTAGCTAAGCAATTAGATGCTTTGCCGAAAATACAAAGCCCTAATGGTGATATTCAAATGTCCCCAGAAATGGGGCGATTGTTAAATCTTGCGGATAAAAAGTCACAAGACAATGGCGATGCTTACATCTCTAGTGAGAGCCTATTATTGGTGGCGATGGAAGATGGTGCGACTAGCTTGGGTAAATTATTACTTGCTCATGGAGACCTTACGCGTGTTAAACAGGCTATTGATAAGGTGCGAGGGGGTGAAACCGTCGATAACCCTGATGCCGAAGAAAATCGTCAGGCCTTAGAAAAATATACCGTCGATTTAACCAGTCAGGCCGAAGCTGGAAAGTTAGATCCTGTTATTGGACGCGATGATGAAATTCGTCGAACGATTCAGGTATTACAGCGTCGCACCAAAAATAACCCGGTATTAATTGGTGAGCCAGGAGTCGGTAAAACGGCCATTATCGAAGGCTTAGCGCAACGTATCGTTAATGGTGAAGTGCCCGATGGATTAAAAGAAAAGCGCGTATTGTCTCTCGACTTGGGCTCATTATTGGCCGGCGCCAAATTTCGTGGTGAGTTTGAAGAGCGTTTAAAAGCCGTGATTAACGAATTATCCAAACAAGAAGGCCGCATCATTATTTTTATTGATGAGCTGCACACCATGGTCGGTGCAGGTAAAGCCGATGGCGCAATGGATGCAGGCAATATGCTAAAACCTGCACTGGCTCGCGGTGAACTGCATTGTGTTGGTGCTACGACGCTGAATGAGTATCGCCAATTTATAGAAAAAGATACCGCGCTCGAACGCCGCTTTCAAAAAGTATTAGTTGAGGAGCCATCTGAGTCTGACACGATTGCTATATTACGTGGCTTAAAAGAGCGTTATGAAGTGCATCATGGTGTTGATATTACCGATGCTGCAATCATCGCGGCAACTAAATTATCGCAGCGTTATATTACTGATCGGCAATTACCCGATAAGGCAATTGATTTAATTGACGAATCAGCCAGCCGCATTCGAATGGAAATTGATTCTAAACCCGAAGCCTTAGATCGTTTAGAGCGCCGACTTATCCAGTTAAAAATTGAACGCGAAGCCGTCAAAAAAGACGACGATCAAGCCTCTCGTCTACGTTTAGCAACAATGGATAAAACCATTGAGGGTATCGAAAAAGAATACCAAGACTTAGAAGAAATATGGAGTACCGAGAAAGTTGCCTTGCATGGTACGGTTGAAATAAAAGCAACATTAGAGCAAGCGCGAGTGGATATGGACGCGGCAAGGCGCGCCGGTGACCTTGAGCGTATTTCGCAGCTACAGTATGGGGTTATTCCTGAGCTGGAAAAACAACTAGAAGCCGCTGATCAAACGGATATGACTGAGACGAAGTTACTACGCAACAAAGTGACTGATGAAGAAATTGCCGATGTTGTTTCTAAATGGACAGGCATTCCGGTATCAAAAATGCTCGAAGGTGAACGCGATAAATTACTGCGTATGGAAGAAGAACTGCATCGCAATGTGATGGGGCAAGAGCAAGCGATTGTTGCTGTCTCTAATGCGGTGCGTCGTGCACGCGCAGGCTTGTCGGATCCTAACCGACCCAATGGTTCGTTCCTTTTCTTAGGGCCAACAGGTGTCGGTAAAACCGAACTATGTAAAACACTGGCTGAATTTTTATTCGATAGCCCCGATGCCATGGTGCGTTTAGATATGTCGGAGTTTATGGAAAAGCATGCCGTGGCTCGGCTTATTGGCGCACCTCCAGGGTACGTTGGTTATGAAGAGGGTGGTTACTTAACAGAGGCTGTTCGCCGCCGCCCTTACGCCGTGCTTTTGTTGGATGAAATTGAAAAAGCCCATCCCGATGTCTTTAACATTCTTTTGCAAGTGTTAGAAGATGGGCGTTTAACCGATAGTCAGGGTCGCACCGTTGATTTCCGTAATACCGTGATTGTAATGACGTCTAATCTTGGTTCTGATGCTATTCAAGAAATCGCGCAGAATCGCTCTTTTGATAATGTGAGTTTTGATTTGCCGGATCTTGCCGGAGAAGTGACAGAAGCAGCCGATGTTGAAAATCAGCATAAATACGATGTGATGAAGTCTGCAGTAATGGAAGTGGTGGTTCAGCATTTTCGACCAGAGTTTATTAACCGCGTAGACGAAGCGGTTGTCTTTCATCCGCTCACTAAAGAGCAAATACGAGGTATTGCAGAAATTCAACTCAGTGGGCTTAAACGACGTTTAGTTGATAGAGGTATTACTCTTCAGCTTACCAATGAAGTTTTGGATAAATTAGCGGATGCCGGTTTTGATCCTGTTTACGGTGCAAGACCGCTCAAACGTACGATTCAACAGCTGCTAGAAAACCCCTTAGCTCAATGTTTGTTAGCGGGCGAGTTTGGCACTGGAGATACCGTTAAGGTATTACTAGACGATAAGACGAATATTTATTTTGAAAAATAAAAAGCTATCTGTGGTGCATTCTAAAATTTCGAACAAAAAATCAGATTGTTTCTTCAGCAGCGCGCTGTAAATATATCCTATAAGCTTCGTGCAGCTTGACCTATATGGAAGTAGGGAATACAGGTTTTGCAGGAGCAAAAACCTGTCTCTGCTGCCAAGAGTTGCTGAAGAAACAACTTGCTCTTCTGTTCTATCATTTGCCACATCAAATGCGCCATAAGTGAGGCTGTCTGCCAATCCGTACATACTGGTTATTGGTATTGATTGCTTCGCGACACTTGTTAATTTTTGATCAATGGCGGTATAATCCGCGATACGGACATAGATTTCGCACGTATAAAACGAGCAAGTCGAATTATGTGGCGTAAACCATTCAAAGCTGAAGGTTTATGAGGCTTATTTTACAGGTTACCGCCTGTAACGTTTGTCTCCTAGACGGCTAACTTACCGGTTAGTTTCGAGGCCCTTTCCGCAAGCCTATTGTGCTCATGTAGCCAGTAGTCTTCTATTGATCAGCACATCGTGCTTGATGAATATTTAACATTTTATGAGCAATACACTCGCACTAGTCGCTTGTCTAGATTTTCTGTTTTCGGATTAACTTCCACAGAACTCAGCATGCATAGTGTGCACTTATGCTCTATTTTATCTTATGAGTTAAGAGGGTTTCCTAATGGAAAAGCTTTCAGGTGGTGATTTATTATTACGCGCCCTAAAAGACGAAGGTGTCGAATTATTATTCGGCTACCCGGGTGGCGCAGCGTTACATATTTACGATGCTATTTTTCGTCAACAAGATGTTCGACATATCCTAGTTCGTCATGAACAAGCAGCAACACATGCTGCCGATGGCTATGCACGAGTAACCGGTAAAGTCGGTAGCGTGCTAGTGACATCAGGCCCCGGCGCAACTAATGCTATTACCGGTATTGCAACGGCTTATATGGATTCTATTCCGATGGTGGTTATTTCGGGACAAGTGCCAAGTAGTAAAATCGGTGAAGATGCCTTCCAAGAGACTGACATGATGGGGGTTTCTCGGCCTATCGTAAAACATAGTTTTATGGTGCAAGACCCTAGCGAAATTCCGACGATTGTTCGTAAAGCCTATTATTTAGCCGCATCGGGTCGACCTGGGCCGGTAGTAATCGACATACCCAAAGATATGACAGACCCCGATCATTTGTATGATTACGTTTTTCCAGAAAAAGTGTCTATTCGTTCTTATACACCTAATGTTAAAGGTCACGGTGGACAAATTCGCAAAGCGGCGGCGGCTTTACTCGAATCGAAAAAGCCCGTGGTGTATATCGGTGGCGGCGCTATTGCTGGCAAAGGCCCTGAGTTAGTCACGCAGCTCGTTAAACAACTTAATTTACCGATTACCAGTACTTTAATGGGCTTAGGGGCTTACCCAAGTACCGACAAGCAATTTATTGGTATGCTCGGCATGCATGGCACGTACGAAGCGAATACCGCTATGCACAACAGCGATCTTATTTTAGCGGTAGGCGCCCGGTTTGATGATCGTGTGACGAATGCATTAGATAAGTTTTGCCCTTATGCAAAAATTATTCACATTGATATTGATCCTGCTTCTATCTCTAAAACCATTGCTGCACACATCCCCATTGTGGGCTCTGTTGAATCGGTCATAACTGACATGATAAAAGCGGTGGATCAGTCAAAGTTACAACTCGATCAAGAGGCGTTGCAAGCGTGGTGGGATGAAATTAACGATTGGCGAGAAAAACACGGTTTATATACCAAAAACCGTTTTGATACGTCGGGCGATATGCTGAAGCCTCAAGAAGTCGTGCAAGCGGTTCACAAAGTAACACAGGGTAAGGCTATTGTTACCACTGATGTGGGGCAACACCAAATGTTTTCTGCTCAATACTACCTGTTTGATCAAGCAAGAAAGTGGGTGACATCCGGTGGACTGGGCACCATGGGCTTTGGTATTCCTGCCGCGATGGGCGCGCAATTTGCAGATCCTGATGCGACCGTTGTTTGTTTTACCGGTGAAGGTAGTGTGCAAATGTGTATTCAAGAATTATCAACCTGCACGCAATATAAGTTGCCGATTAAAATTATTAATATTAATAACCAAGCACTTGGTATGGTTAGGCAGTGGCAAGATATGAATTACGAAAGTCGCTATGCAGAAACCTTGTATGAAGACTCGTTGCCAGATTTTATTAAGTTGGCGGAAGCTTATGGTCATGTCGGCATTAAGGTGACCAAGCGTGAAGAGTTAGAGCAGAAGCTGGAAGAGTGTTTTGCTATGAAGGATCGCGTGGTATTTATGGATATTTATGTTGATCAAAATGAACACGTATACCCAATGCAAATACCCCTGCAATCTGTTGGCGATATGTTTTTAAGTAAGACGGAGCGTACCTCATGAATAAACGTATTATCTCCATCCTAATGGAAAATGCTCCTGGAGCCCTATCTCGTGTAGTTGGGTTATTTTCTCAACGTGGATACAATATTGAATCTCTCAGTGTAGCGCCAACGGAAGATGAAACCATTTCTCGTCTAACGCTTACCACGCTGGGTAATGATCAAAAAATTGAGCAAATTACTAAAAACCTCAATAAGATCGTTGATGTTATTAAGCTCATCGAATTGTCTGAAAGCTCATATGTAGAGCGTGAGCTGATGATGATTAAAGTAAAAGCAACGGGAAATATGCGAGAAGAGCTCAAGCGTAGTGTTGATATTTTTCGTGGTCAAATCATTGATGTAACACCTAATATCTACACAGTGCAATTAGTCGGTGACAACGCTAAATTGACAGCTTTTATACAAGCAGTGGGTGAGGCGGTTGTATTAGAAGTGGTCAGAACCGGTATTTCTGGCATTAGCCGTGGCGATAAGGTACTTAGCTTATAGTGAGCCACTAATGTTTTGAGTGATAGAGTCAATTAAGGGCGTACCGAATGTTATTCGATACGCCCTTTTTAGTGCCTATTTATGTTTTTTGATAGCCGATTATATTTGGCTATCGCTGTCTTTCTAGTTGTTCTAAAGCAACCCTAATATCTTCTTTTGATGATACACCTTGTAATGTATTTGTTCGCCGTCCCTGCTTATCAAAAAATAGTAGCGTGACGTGAGGAACTTGGTATTGTTGTGCGAAGTTAGCTCCCTTCTTCGATAAAATATTCGCTGTTTTAAACTGAATCTTATCCTTAAAGCCTGTTTTAACGCTATCGAGGTTGCTTTTTAATTGTCGACATAGACGGCAGTTTTGGTCATGTACTTGTACGACAGTAGGGGTTCCGTTACCGACGACAGATAAGTCGTATTGCACTTTATTAAACGACATGTAAAACCAAAAAGTGCCGGCGAGTAAGCTGAGTAATAAAATATAGAAAATACTTTTTTGGAAAAAATTCTTCCATTTCTTGTAGAGGTTTTTGTGTGTGTTTTTATGTTTTTTGTGAGTCTTCTTATTTTTTTTCATGATGTAGTAATGGCTTCTATATTATTAAGTCAGTATGTGATTGGGTGGCGAGAGCCAAAAAATTAACGACGCTAAACAGACTGCGTATGCAAAAAATTGATGAGTTTATCCATGTCGATATGAAAGTCGTTAAATACCACCATGCCATCAGGGTCGATCACAATAATCCAAGGTGTGCCCCCCGTTCGGTAAGATTGCATGGTAGTGGGATAGCGCGCAGGGTTGTCTCTGGGAAGATCGACATTGCCGGGATCATGCCCAAAGGGGATGTTTAATTCATAACGTAACTGATTTTTACGCAATGCATCGCTAGTGTTACTTGAAAACCCCTCAAATGTGGTTTGAATGGCGACAGGAACAATAAGATCATTATTAGGAAACGCCGATACTAACTTTTGCAGATTAGGAAAACTAACGGAATGGCAGGCAGGGCACCACTCTTGAAAGCATTTGAGATAAATCCATTTGCCTTTATGTGCGGCCACAGAAAATGCATCTTGCGTTTTCCCATCGCCATTAATCCATTGGCCAATTCGTAATTCAGGTGCAGAGACGCCTTTAATGCCACGTGAAGATTGCGCACTAAGAGTAGGCGATGTGCCCGCTATTCCGATAGCCCCTAAGCCCATAGCACTTTGTTGTATAAACTGGCGTCGTGATAAGTTGTACATAATGGCGGGTTCCAACATTTTTATGGTTAGAGCTTACGTAAGCGTTTCTTAACAAAGTATGAACAAATCACCGTAGCTATCTATGTGCTTCCATATATTGCTAAAATATAAATATTCTTATCAATGTATTAATAATGAGTGATCGAACGATGTTTAATGTCTTAAACCCATTGCCTGCAGACCCTATTTTGAATCTTGTTGTTGAATGCAATGCAGACAATAACCCGAATAAAGTCGATTTGGGTGCTGGTGTTTATAAAAATGAGCAAGGCCATACGCCTATTATGTCGGCTGTTCAGGCGGCCCAATCCTATTGGTTGGAGCAAGAAACGACAAAAACTTATATTAGCCCTGCGGGCTTGGTTGGCTTTAATGATGCAATGATCGATTTATTGTTGGGAGAATCTCACCCTGCGATCAGAGATAAGCGCGTTGTTGGTGTACAAGCACCCGGTGGATGTGGTGCGCTTAATATTGCCGGTCATTTAATTCAGCGTTGTAACCAGCAGCGGCCAACACCGGCGACAGTATGGATTTCTACTCCGACATGGGCGAATCACATTCCTTTGTTGGGTAGTTGTGGCTTACATTTACAAGAGTATCCTTATTATGATGGCGAAAAGCAGGGCATTGATTTTGATGCAATGATGGAAGGCCTGTCAGCAATAAAAGAAGGGGATATTGTCTTATTACACGGTTGTTGCCATAACCCATCAGGGGCTGATCTTAATCATGAGCAGTGGCGTACATTGGCTACTTTTTTAAATACGAAAGGCGCTATTCCTTTTGTGGATGTGGCTTATCAAGGGTTGGGTGATGGCTTAGATGAGGATGCGTGGGGTATGCGACACCTTGCTGAACAGTGTCCAGAAATGATTATTGCCAGCTCTTGCTCAAAAAATTTTGGTTTATACCGTGAGCGCGTTGGCGTTGTGCTGGTTATCGCTAAAAATTCGGTGGCTGCCGATACGAGTAAGGGGCAACTGTTGAGCATTGCAAGAGGTATTTACTCTATGCCACCTAATTATGGCGCCGCATTAGTCAATATTATTTTGGCAAATTCTGCGCTTAAACTGCAATGGCAAACAGAGCTAACCGTTATGCGTGAACGTATTTCAGGCCTGCGTGTCGATTTGGTTAAGCAATTGCAGGCGGCGGGTGCGGGTTCGCGTTTCGATTATATTCAACATGAAAAAGGCATGTTTTCATTTTTGGGTATTTCACCCGAGCAGGTGCAGCGCTTAAAGCAGCAACACAGTGTTTATATGGTTAATTCTAGCCGCATTAGTGTTGCGGGTTTAAGCGAAACGAATATGCCGTACGTTGTCGAGTCTTTGTTGTCGGTTTTGTAGTATGAAAGCTATACAGTTAAGGAGCCTCTGAACAAGTCATGCGTAGTTTTTCGCTGGCTAACACAGCGTATTTTTCGTTGAATATTTCGCCAATAGCTCGCTATTACCTTCAATATTCGTCTCAAATACACTCATTTTATTCCACCGAAAATCTCACTCAGACAGATTCAGAAGTTCCTTAAGTATGTTATCGTAAATATCAGTTATAACCATCAGTCAAAAGTGACAATCATGAAAGTACTGTTTTTATATTTAGGTAAAAAAGGCGAGAAAAAATCTGCTTTTTTTGATGCAGAAGCAAAAAAGTCGAATATTGATGTGACCGCACGTTCTATACCTAATCACAAAGGTAAGCGATCGGTTTTTTTGTCTGCACTGACCACTCCTCTCGATCAAAAAAAGTATGATGCGATTGTAACGACTGAGTATTTTCTCGCTTTTGCTATTAATCTGCGTTTATTTCTATTCGGGAAAAAAGTTAAGCATATCATTTATGGTTTAAATCAAAGTGCGAGATTGTTACGTTTTTCCAATACTCTTTTAAATCGTTTGATTAGTAAAATATTCAATCAAGCCGATTGGGTTGTAACACATTCACGGGCAGAAATGAGACTTTTTCATCAGGTGCATGATATAGATCAGAAAAAATTTGTTTTTTCACATTGGGGTTTTGATTTACCGAAGATTAAAGAAGATTTTTTTTCTGGCAAAGATAAACCTTATTTATCATTTGTCGGCAGAAATAATAGGGATATACATACTTTTTGTGAAGCGATAAAAGGCCTTGATATTGATGGGGTTGTGATTACTTCTAAAAACAATGCACCGAAATTTTCAGTGCCCGATAATGTTGAGCTTCATTATGATCTTAATATGGATGCCTGTATTAGTTGCATGCGACATGCAGTCATTAATGTTGTACTTGTCAATGATGATGAGCGTGGAGCCGGACATATTACTATCGTGGCCTCGATGCTAATGAAGAAACCACAAATAATTTCTGATGTCTCAGTAGTGAAAGAATATTTTGTTGATAGTGTACATGGCGTGTCGGTGCCTATTGGCGATCATGTTGCCGTAAAAAAAGCGATTAATTTTTTACGCAGTAATCAAGATGCGTCCGAGTACGCGGAGCAAGCCTATCAGTATGCGAATAAATATTTTACTAATACTTACTCATCAAAGCGTCTGGTTGCTATTTTGAATAGCGTGTATGCGAATGCCGCGCCTGACGCTTGTGAGCCACAGTGGTTCGAGGAATATCAAGCTATTTCTCAGGTCTAAATACTTGTAAATCTATCTCCACCAATGCATTGCCTGCTAGGCCATTAGTACCTACACATGTTCTAGCCGGTAAGCGATCCGCAGGGAAGTAGCTCTTATACGTCTGATTCATTGCATCATAATCACGATTAAAATGAGTCAAGTAAATTCTTGCCCGCACAACGTGTTCCCAGCCCAATTGCAAGTTTGTGAGTACGTTATGTAGATTGCTCATTACTTGGTGCGTTTGTGCTTCAATACCTTCTGGCATGGGGCGGCTATTGTCTTCTGGATCCATAGGCATTTGCCCCGTCACTTCAATCCAGCCATTAACCTCTACCGCATGAGAAAAAGGCGCAATTTTATCTGGCCCATTACTAAAGTTGTGAAATTTAAGTGTGTTCGTCGTCATTATTATTACCTGATTGGTGGGTGATAGATTGACCATAATCGATGTGTTCGATAAGAAAGTTCTGCTCGCCGTTAGGTGTTTGAATCGTGACTTCATCACCGAGTTGCTTTTTGAGTAACGCTTTAGCAATAGGAGAATCCATACTGACTTTGTTTTTCTTAATGTCGAACTCATCCGGCCCCACAATCTGATAACGGCGAGTTTCTTCATCGTCATCTAGCAGCGTGACCCACGCGCCAAAATAAACCGTCTCTATATCGGCGGGAATACGATCAACAATGGTTAGCACTTCTAAGCGTTTCGTTAAAAAGCGTACGCGGCTATCTATTTCTCTTAAGCGTTTTTTTCCGTAAATGTAATCGCCGTTCTCAGAACGGTCACCATTTTTTGCCGCCTCATGCACGGCATCCGTCACTTGCGGCCGCTCAACCTTCCACAGGTGTTTGAGTTCTGCATTTAGACGTTCAGCGCCTTCGGCCGTGATATACGGTGAGCCCTTTTCTCTCGGTGGTCGCCAGCGTCCCATTAGTGGTTGTCATCCGTTGCGATTTTCGTCACCAATGTTGTGACAAAGGGAACACTAATGCTTGATTGATCGATAGGTAGCTCGAATATGTTAGCGTAAAAAGCGTATTCTACATCGATGGCATAGCGGATATTCTGAGCTTGGCGAAAGCCATGCCCTTCGTTTTCAAAGGTGACATAAGCGACGGGAATATTTTTTTCGCAGAGCGCGTTCACCATCGCTTCTGCTTGATTGGGGGGCACAACTTTATCGTCGAGGCCCTGTAAAAAAATGACGGGGCAATTGAGCTTTTCGATATGTTGTAGAGGAGAGCGTGCGTTATAGAGGGATTGTTCTCTGAGCTTGTCTTTTTCAAGAGAAATACCGACCAATTGGTCACAGTAGCGCGATTCAAATTTATGTGTATCCTCGGCCAGTGCAGATAAATCACCAATACCATATAAGCTGGCGCCAGCTTTAAATGTATTCGTAAACGTGAGCGCAGCAAGTACGGAGTAACCGCCGGCACTGCTACCACGAATCGCCATTTTATCCGCATCGACAGTGCCTTGGTCGATTAAGAACTGCGCGCCACTACATAAATCATCAACATCCAATACTCCCCACTGCTGATAGAGGCGGCGGCGATAATCTCGGCCGTATCCTGTGCTGCCGCTGTAATTAATATCAAAAACGCTAAATCCGCGACTTGTCCAATATTGAATTTTTAAGTTTAAGCCTGTACTGGTTGCACCGGTTGGGCCGCCATGACACATCACCAGTAGAGGAGGCTTGCTTTCTGTATTATTGGGCAAGCTCACACGGTCGTTTTTTGGTGGGTAATAAAGTCCGTGTACCTCCTGCCCTTGGCTATTTTCAAATGTGATGCTTTCAGGGAAAGATAACTGTCCGTTGGGTAGTGTAGCGTTCTGACTTTTTTCAATGATTTGCCAGTGTTCTTTTGTCCAATAAATTAATGCATCACTTTGTTGACTATTGGCACCAATAAATAATGCGGTGTCGTTATCATCTTGACAGGCGATACCATGAATATCGGTAAAAGGGGAGTCATGTGGGGTGAAGGTATGCGATAGTAAATCAATCGTTGCTAAATGCCATTTGCCTTTTTGTGTATAGGTGCAAAACAAGGTATAGCTATTAAGAAAGCCGTATGTCGACATCCCAAAAATCCATTGCGGTGTGGCAAATTCGGCGGGCATATCGACTAAGGTTTCGGTGTATTTATTGTAAGTGTTGTACGAGTAAATATTCCACCAATTATTGCGATCAGAAACGAAGAGTAAATCTCCAGTGGGTGACCACTGAGGCTGAAAAACAGACTCGCCCGATGGATGTTGACTCGATACTCCCCCTGCGACTTTACGATGCTTGTTGAGCATGCCCGCATGCGTAAAATCAGCAATCCAACACTCGCTGTTATCCCACGGCATGTCGGGGTGGTTCCATGTTAGCCATGCGAGCTTCTCATGATCGGGAGAAATACTAGGATTTGAATAAAAGTCGTTACCAAATACTAGTACATTAAAACCGATAATTGATGACCCATCTAGCCGTAAGCTAACAATCGTGTTTTCGGGTTCTTTGGGTGTTTCTCCATGACGGTGTATTTCACACACGGCGATGAGTTGTTGTCGGTGTGTGTCAATGTATAAGTCCGCATAACGATAGTCTACTTGTGCGCTGTTTTCCGGTGATAGCACTTGTGGTGTTTGTGCTTCCCTCTCGGACGTCGTAGCGGTGAAGTCAATAGGCATTGAATACACCCGCTGGTCTTTAGCGTTCACAAAATAGATGGTGTCATCTTTTACACAATAACTTCCACCACCATATTCGTGCACTTTACTGCGCACACTCATAGAGGTTGGAGTGATTTCAATAGTGGCTTGCTCAAGGTCGGCGGGCTGACAGACAACAACGCAGCGACCTTGTTCTTCAGGGCGCTGTTCCAGCCAGTAGCAATGGCCATTGTCTAAGCAGGGCTCGCCAAGGCGTACAGCGTTTGTGGTGAGTTGCTCACTGCTAATGTTTGATGGCCATGCGCCATAGGCTGTTTCTTTATCTGTGCTATCTGTCGATTGGGTTTTCGTCATGGGATACCGTAAAATGTTTGTTCTTAACTAGGTGAGGCCACCCGTGTCTATTGATAATTCCATTCTAGCGCATATTTCTCAATGCCGACTACTACAAGCCACAGGGCAGACTGCTCAGCGAGTGGTGGTTGCCTATAGTGGTGGCGTGGATTCTAGTGTGTTGTTGCATGGCTTAGTAGCAGCGGCTCGTCAGTCTTTAATCCCTATTAATATCTCTTCCATTGTCGCCTTGCATATTAATCATCAGTTATCACCACAGGCGGATCAATGGCAGCAACATTGTGAGCAATTTGCACAGCAATTAGGAGTGACTTACTACAGTCAAACCGTTGCTATTAAAAATGGTGGGCAAGGCATTGAAGCGGCGGCGCGAACGGCGCGCTATGCGATTTTTGAAGACTATTTACAACCCAGTGATTGCTTAGTGCTAGGGCATCATCAGCAAGACCAAGCAGAAACACTGTTGTTTCGGCTCTGTCGTGGTGCGGGCGTTAAAGGCTTGGCGGCTATGCCAGCCAGTCGTGCGCTGGGCTGTGCCGTTTTATATCGCCCGCTGTTGGAAGTAAGCCAACAAGCAATTGTGCAGTATGCGCAGCAGCATCAATTAACGTGGGTGGATGATCATAGCAATGTTGATGATCAATATGATCGAAATTTTTTACGTCACCAAGCCATACCGCTTTTACAGCAACGTTGGTCTTCGTTAGTTTCGCAGTTGTCGACAACCGCAATCACAATGGCACAGACGCAAGCGTTGTTAACAGAATTTGCCAAGGAAGATTTCTCACGCGTAGATGAAAAAAAAGCACGCACAGGATTTAGCGTTAATCTTCAGGCGTTAGCGGCCTTGTCATTGCCGCGTAGAAACAATGTGCTGCGTTATTGGTGCGAGCGGCATGATGTTAGTTTGCCGACGAATGAGCAATTATCAGCGCTCAACCAGCAATTTTTTGATGTAGAGTTACCAGAAGCACCGTGCGAATTGGATGAACTGAAAGCATCGATAGTGACTAGTAAAGTATCTCCCGCTAAGGCTTGTGTTTCTTGGGGTCGTTGCGAGGTACGTTATTTCTCTGGCCGCTTATATTTAATGATAGCGCTCCCTAAATTTATTGCGCCGCCAGAAATAGAGTGGGATGGAATAAGTGATGTGGATCTTCAAGGAGCGGGGATGTTACGCGTCGTTAATAAGCCGTCTGATGTTGATTGTGCATATCAAAAAACGCATGAAAAAACGACATCAAACGGCATTAGCCTGACAGCTCAAGCCTATCAGATACGTTGGCGACAAGGCGGTGAACGCTGCACCCCAGCAGATCGACAGCATTCTCAAACAGTGAAAAAGCTATTGCAAGAATATCAACTAGAAACATGGCTGCGTGATCGTGTGCCATTAATTTATGCAGATGATGAATTGGTTGCGGTGGGTGATTTGTGGGTGAATAAAGGCTATGAATTAGAAGTAGGCAATTTAAGCGCTGTTGTTCAGTGGTATTTATAATTATTTTAATCTATTAACGGAGTGCTAATGAAAAAAGATCAATTAACCGTCGACAGTCATGTTAATCAATATATATCGGATAACTCCTTGCGTGAGTCCAACGTATTACAGCAGTTGCGTATAGAAACCGCCAAAGACCCCGCCGCTATTATGCAAATCCCCGCGGAGCAAGGGCAGTTAATGGCTTTGCTTGTTAAGTTAATGGACGCTAAAAAAACAATTGAAATTGGTGTTTATACGGGCTACAGCGCATTATGTGTTGCGCAGGCATTACCGGATGATAGCTATACCGTAGCGTGTGATATGAATGAAGAATGGACGGCAATTGCGCAAAAGTACTGGAAGGCTGCAGGCGTGAATGAAAAGATTGATTTGCGTATTGCGCCGGCGCTCAATACGTTGCAGTCGTTAGTCGATGCTGGGCAGGGGGGTACATTTGATTTTGTATTTATTGATGCAGATAAAAAGAATTATGATCATTATTACGAGTTATCACTGCAGTTGCTACGCTCTGGTGGTTTGATTGCAATAGATAATGTATTGCTATTTGGCTCGGTCATAGATTTTTCTCTATTGAGTGATGCACTGCAAAAAATGCTGAGTGTTGACGATGTTGAAGCGATTAAGGCACTGAATAAAAAAATAAAATTGGATCAGCGGGTAGATATTAGTATGTTATCTATGGCTGACGGTATTACGTTAGCCTATAAGAGATAATCAAGAAGTCGTTTGTGGGATTACGGCGTTAACGAATCCCATAAGGCTTTCACCACAGGATTCTGTAAACGTTTTTTTTGCGCACATAAGCCAACATCAATGGGGGTGAAGAGCGGTTGGTGATCGACTTCTTTGACTTGCCTTACCAGAGGGCTGTTATCCAGCACAATTTTAGGGACTATGCCTATCCCAAATCCTAAACTTACCATGCTCACAATCGCCTCGTTACCAGATACTTGCGCATAAATTGTTGGCTTGAGGTTTTTCTGCTGAAACCACGTGTCTACTCGTTTTCTGATTAAGCCTTTTTCTGAAACGATTAGCGGCATACGTTCCCAAACTTTGTCATTGTCGGCATCGTTGGGTGCAATCATCACTAGCGGTGATGTGGCTATACGCTTAAAGTCTAACTTGTTGGGTAGTTTGTCTGGCCTTGCGCCGATGGCAAGGTCATCGCTGTCTTTAAGTACATTGTTGATGGCATCTTCAGAGTCTCCGGTACGTAAAGTAATTGCTATTTTAGGGTGAGCTTTGCGAAATTCGCTCAAAATAGTGTATAAAAAACTGTAGCTGGCAGTGACCGAGCAGTAAATACTAATTTCACCTTGAAGTTCTTGTGTTTCTTGCATTAATGATTGTTTAAAGCCTTGCCATAAATTGAGCGATTGTTTGGCGTAAGCCTGAAATAGTCGCCCTTCTTTTGTGAGTTGTACCGATCGGTTATCGCGTTCAAATAGTGGTGTACCTAATGATTCTTCTAACTGTTGAATGTTGCGAGTTAAGGCGGACGGGCTAATATGCATCGCTTGGCTGGTGCGACCAAAGTGTAGCGTCTCGCATAGGTGTAAAAATAATTGTAAGGGGCGATTATCCATAAGAGGCTTCCGAGAGTCGTGCTGTTGATCGTGCGATAACTTGGTATTGCATTTTGAAGAATAGTATTTTGCTAATATATCATTTTACGCAATAGTCGGCATTCTCTATAATGTTCGCCAATTAAAATCTGGAGCTAAAGTTTATGTGCTTTAGTCTCTCTTCAAATGTCTAAAGGGGCAACGCATGAAAGTGTTTTACGATAAAGATTGTGATCTATCGATCATCAAGGGCAAAAAAGTATCTATTATTGGTTATGGTTCACAAGGCCATGCTCACGCCTGTAACCTAAAAGACTCCGGTGTTGATGTTACTGTAGGTTTACGTGCAAACTCATCATCGGTTGCTAAAGCCCAAGCGCACGGCTTGAAGGTGGCTGAAGTGGCTGCTGCTGTTGCCTCTGCAGATGTAGTCATGATCTTAACGCCTGACGAATTTCAAGGTCAGCTTTACAGAGAAGAAATTGAGCCAAATATCAAGCAGGGTGCAACTTTAGCGTTTGCTCACGGTTTTGCTATTCATTACAACCAAGTAGTACCACGTGCTGACTTGGACGTTATCATGATTGCACCTAAAGCGCCGGGTCATACTGTACGTAGCGAATTTGTTAACGGTGGTGGTATTCCTGATCTTATCGCTGTATTCCAAGATGCATCGGGCCAAGCAAAAAATGTTGCTTTGTCTTACGCTTCAGGTGTTGGCGGTGGTCGTACGGGTATCATCGAAACCACATTTAAAGATGAAACAGAAACAGACTTGTTCGGTGAGCAAGCAGTACTTTGTGGTGGCGCGGTTGAATTAGTAAAAGCCGGCTTCGACACATTAGTAGAGGGCGGTTACGCTCCAGAAATGGCTTACTTTGAATGTTTGCATGAGTTGAAATTGATTGTTGATCTAATGTACCAAGGCGGTATTGCAGATATGAACTACTCAATCTCTAACAATGCTGAATATGGTGAGTACGTTACCGGTCCTGAAGTCATCAATGCGGAATCACGTGCGGCAATGAAGAACGCGTTAACGCGTATTCAAAACGGCGAATACGCAAAAATGTTCATCACCGAAGGCGCAACTAATTACCCATCAATGACGGCTTATCGTCGTAACAATGCGGCACACGGTATTGAAAAAGTGGGTGCAGAGCTACGTGCAATGATGCCTTGGATCACCGATTCAAAAATTATCGACAAAGACAAAAACTAATTCCTTTTTGTTGGGGTCGATAAAAAGCCGAAGGCGGATAACCGTCTTCGGCTTTTTGCGTTATGGGCTTGTAAATAATATAAATCTATAACGAGTATGCATGATCCCCGCAGTCAATGGGTTAGTTTTTGAGCGTTCGATGAAATAAAATAAGGATTTACTTTATGCATTGTCATTCGTTATTTTTGCATAAATCGCTATTTTCCAGAGAGGAGATTTATGAAAATTAGTCGGGTTAGCAAAGAAACGGGGTTGAGCGCGTATACCTTACGATATTATGAAAAGCTGGGCTTTATAGAGCCGGAAAAAGATAGCGCAGGTTACCGCAATTACAGTAGCGACGATCTTGAGCTGCTTAACTGGATTGCGTGTTTGAAAAAATCAGGTATGACTCTTGATGCGATTAAGTGCTACGTGCAAGTTGAGCGGTATTCAGATACTGAAGCGCAGACGGAGCTGTTAAATTTGCACTTAGAGAAATTGTTTCAGCAGCAAAAAGATATCAAGCATTACGTTGAGGTGACGCAAAATAAGCTCCGCACCTTGCGGTCAAAGATCAATCATTAATTTCTTTTCAAAAAATGCTTGCCTTAGAGTGTACTCGAATGTTTTACCATGGTTTTACTCACATTAATTAACGTTAGAGGGTAAAGATTATGGTAAATAGAGAGAAAAGCGTAGATGTAGCTATTGTTAGTGCTTTTATTGACGGCGATACAGGTGGTAACCCCGCAGGGGTTGTTCTTAATGCAGATACATTAAACCACGAAGATAAGCTATCCATTGCTCAGCAAGTCGGTTTGTCGGAAACCGCGTTTGTGTCTGAATCAACTATTGCTGATTTTACACTCGATTTTTATACGCCTACGCGACAAATAGCCCACTGTGGTCATGCAACCGTCGCCACATTTAGTTACCTTTCGCAGAAGGGCCTCGTCGGTACGGGACTTGGTTTTACCGGACGCTCTTCTAAGCAAACGATTGACGGACCGCGCGATATTTTGATTCAAAAAGATCAAGCCTATATGGAGCAATCAGCCCCCCGCTATGAAAACGTCGAAGATGACCAAGCGGCTATCTTGGCATCACTCGGGCTTACGCCAGATCAATTGATAACGGCCCCCACGTTGGTGAATACCGGTAATTCTTTCATTCTTGTTAGCGTTGATAGTGAAGCAACCTTGTCGGAAATACAGCCTAATCAAGACCAAATTAGCACAATTTCTGATAAATATGATCTTATCGGTTTCTACGTATTTACTACTGAAGCCAAGGTAGACGGTCGTGATGCGGGTGCGCGTATGTTTGCCCCTCGATACGGTATTAACGAGGAAGCTGCTACCGGCATGGCCGCAGGGCCATTGGCTTGCTTGCTGCGTGATCGGCTCAGCATGCCCAAAGAAACGTTTGTTATAGAGCAGGGCAATTTTATGGCAGTACCTTCACCAAGTGTTATTGCGGTTAATTTAGTAATTGAAGGTGGTGCGATTACATCTTTGATGGCTGGTGGTGAGGGCAGGTTTGTTCGGCAAATGACTGCAGCGTTACCATAATGTGGTCTTTAGCGAGCTTCCGTCTCATGACGGTCGTTTGTTTTATGTAGCGCGTTTCTGAAAAGTGTCGAAGTCTTTACACGTCCATACTATCGCGTATCATTGCTAATCAAATAAGGCACAAGCCACACCCTCGTTATTTTAGGAAGCGTCATATAATCGTATGAGTAATACAACCTCAAAAGAAGATAAAAAAGAAGGCAACCCATCGGCTCGCGAAAGCTTGCCCATTATTGACGAGTTAATTGATGAGCACGTAGAGGAGGTGTCGGAAGGCGGTAAAAAGGTCAGGCATAAAGGTATTTATTTATTGCCTAACCTGTTTACCACGGGTGCGTTGTTTAGTGGTTTTTACGCCATAGTTGTTAGCATGTCGGGTCAGTTCGAGGCAGCGGCCATCGCCATCTTTGCATCCATGATCTTGGATGGGCTAGATGGTCGTGTCGCGCGTCTAACGAATACGACTAGCTCCTTTGGTCTTCAATACGATAGCTTGGCCGATATGGTGTCATTTGGCGTGGCTCCGGCTATCGTTGCTCTCAATTGGGGGTTGTTGTCGCTAGATAATAAATTCGCTTGGGCGGCATCTTTTGCGTACGTCGCTTGTGTTGCTCTTAGGCTGGCGAGGTTTAATACGCAAACAGAATTTACCGATAATCGCTTCTTTATTGGTTTAGCGAGCCCAGCTGCCGCCGCTATTGTGGCTTCAGTGGTTTGGGTTTGGCACGATGCAGTTGTTGCTCCTGTTTTTGCCATTGCTATGGCGGTTGGCATGGTGTTTTTGGGGTTGTTGATGGTCTCTAATTTTAAATACAATAGTTTTAAAGGTGTAGACCTCAAGGGGAGGGTGCCTTTTGCTGTGCTGCTGTTAGTGATTTTTATCTTTGTACTAATTGCTAGCAATCCACCAACGGTCTTGTTAGCTATTGTCTTGATTTATGGATTGTCGGGTCCGGTACTTTGGGGTTGCAGGCTCTTTTCAAAAGCGGGCCTCAAAAAAAATTAGTCGCCCTAGTTGCGTTTGGTTATAGCTTGGCATTTTGTAGAGATATCAGGCTATAGTCTTTTTGTGTTTTATCTGATTTCTTTTAAGCTTAACCTGCCTTCACTCCCTCCCTCTTGTTTTGAGTTCGATGCCGCCTAGTTGTCCCTCGCCCCATATGCTTTTGTTGACTGGTTCTGGTCTACTTCTGAGGTTTTAAAGGGATTAAGTAATTATTTTTTTAAAACTTAAAAAAAGAGTTGCGGTAATGCGTTTAGTCCGTATAATGCGCGCCTCGCTTGTCAGGAATGGCAGAGAAAGAGCGTTTGTAATGTGTTTTTTTATACTTGTTTTGTTGGATTTAAATTAATTTAAAATTTAACAAAATTAAGGGTTTACAAATGATCTGAGGAGCGTATTATGCGCGCCTCGCTTGTCGGGAACGACGAGGAAATGTTGTTGTGAGGTTGAGAGTTTTTAGGTGCTGAAGCACAAAAAAATAATCAAATAAAAGCTTTACAAAAACAAAACGGAGCGTATAATTCGCCTCCCGCATCTAGCTCAAGTGGCTAGATTGCAACACCGATAACCGCGCGTTATCGGGCTATTTAACAACATAAAACAAGCAATGCGTGTGGGCACTTGTGGATGATAAGTAAAAAATTATCAATACAAGTGACTCATTAATTCATTTAAATGATGTTACGTTTTAGTATTGAGCAAAATTAGATGGTGCTGACTTTGAGGTTGTGGTCGTAAGATTGCAACAATTAAAGCAGCGCGAGCCATCAAACATGATATTAAACTGAAGAGTTTGATCATGG